>CAZIAZ010000021.1:0-45572 GCA_964536835.1 uncultured Planctomycetaceae bacterium
CATAGCTCGTTTCGCCAACGCATAAAGTGTCACATCTCAAGTTTAACATGCTCTATTTCACCAAACGCAAAATTTTTAAATATGTAATGATGCCGATAATAAAATTTTTTGAAAAATTAATTTTAATGTGTTATTTTAAAAAGGGTTGTACTTATAATTAAATTATTGGAAAGTGAGGTCGAGAGAGCCTATTGTAAAATCCTTGCTTTCCCAAATTAGCCTAATCGAGGGATTATGCTATGCGGGCTTGTGTCCGTTCTTTTTCCGCAGGGCTTTTGGTTTGCGCTATTGTTTTTCAGTGTTCTTTTGTGCAGGCTGGAACGCTTAATCCAATTTCTGTAACAGGCTGGAATCAGGATGTCGTTATAGGGGTTGGTGAAACATACAATACCGGAAGCACGGCTCAATTAGACAATGCCAGCGGAACTACAGGCGGTGCAATGGTATGGTATGGGGTTGGATTGAACACAAGCTATCCTACGACTGGTCTGCCGACTGGCCTGATACAAAGTGCAACCTCTTCCGATGTTTATTTTCAGCTCCAATCTTTTGGCTCAGCCGCCGGAACGAATAATAACGCCGTTTATGGCGGAGGCACTCTGACGCTGGTGACTGTGGCGGCGTATGACCACATTGCACTAATCGGTGCGACCGGCCAGGGGACGGCGAACCTTACTATCACGTTTAACTATACGACCGGCGATCCAGACGTATATTCCAGTCTGGGCACGGATTCCATCAACCATGACTGGTTTGGCGGCGGGTCGATTGCCTATACCGCCAATGGCCGAATCAGCACTGTCAGCGGCGACTTCGAGTATGTTAATTCCGGTAACCCGCGTCTTTACGAAACCATCTTTGATGTCGACGAAACACGCCTGCTGCAATCAATAGTGATTGTGGATAATGCTGTTCCATCCGACCCTGATGTGCCGCAGCACAATATCATCATGGCCGTCAGTGGCGATACGGTTCCTGAACCGGCAACGCTTGTACTGCTTGTCGCAGGAATGGGTGCAGTATTTGCCGTCAGACGGCGAAAATAACTCAGGGACTTCTGCTTCCCTTTCTTGTCAGCCTTGTTCTTGATAACGCACTAAGCCACAATCTCAAATTTGAGATGCTCTATTGCACTCATTTTTTGAATTGGTATCAGTCGTTTTTTGCGTTAGCCAGTATTTCAATTGCGGCGTCCATAAGTTGCTGTTGCCGCTGGCTGAGTTCTATTGACCACGTCAATATCCTGTGTAGCGAACGTGCGTCGACCTTACGAACCGGATGGCCCGGCAGTTTTTTGGCCGATGTTATGCCTTTCCTGGCTGCGTGTGGTGCGGACAGGTTGTTGGCTGAAGCGTTGTGTTCAGCGGAGTTGCTTGACGACTTGTCGTCGAACTTATGTGTTTTTGCTCCCTTACGTCGGCCAATATTTGTTGAGCTTTTTTTCATGGCGTTCCCCGTAATACTTGTAAAAAAAACAAAAAATGATATAATCCACCCGGTTTTACCCGTCTGTGATTTTGGGGTAATTTTATCCACAATAGCGAATATTTACAACTAAAATTTTCGCAAAAGCGAAAAAATAATGGGTCATTTATGCCGCCAACGGAAGAAGAATTACTCAAAGGGGTTTGCAAAAGAGTGTCCCAGATACGCCTGGAATATGCTGGTCCACGTGGTAAGTCTCGTTTTGCAAAACAGTTAGGTCTGTCGCCGAGCACTTACGATTATTATGAGGCTTCCCGTGTGCCGCCGGTTGACGTTCTTATTCGCATAAGTGAGGTAGCAGGCGTGGATCTTGGCTGGCTGCTTACGGGCAGAAAGTCCGCTGACGGCTTGGATGTCAACAATCCGATAGTTCAGCGTGCGGCACGGCTATTGCGGGAGCAGCCCTCGTCAGCACGGCCGTTGGCGGCGTTTCTTGAAATACTCGAAGGCATAAAGGCTTTTCCGCCGAAAGAAAATTCGGTTGATGATGTGGGGCAGGGAAATCTGGCGGCTGAAAATGTTGCCTTTGGGGCTGTAGGAAAAGTCGCTTCAGCCGGCGGCGGACGGCGGGGCTGGATTCCCATTCTCGGCAGAAGTGCGGCGGGCATATCGCATTTCTGGGCAGACGACGAACAGGTCGCCGATATCGTCACACTGGGCGATTTGATTGAAAAACATGTCGGCGAGGTGCGGGATGAAAAAATAGCGGCTGTCAGCCGGGCCAGTTCCGGCGACGTTCAGCAGGGCGTTCAGATAATCACGCTGGACAGGCCCGATGTGCCGGGCGGTGCCGTGGAATTCATTGCCAGCGAAGCCATCTGCCGCAAATATCCCGATGCCTTCGCTCTAAGGATTGACGGCGATTCCATGTCGCCGGAAATTTTTCATGGCGATATAGTCGTGCTGAGTCCGTCCGTCAGGGCGGTTGTCGGCGAGCCGGCTGTTATTCAGCTTGCGGGGGCTATCGGCGTCACATGCAAGATTTATCATCCAGCCGACGACGGCCTTCACATGGTGGCTGCCAATGCAGATTACAAACCGACGATAGTTCCGATGGCCAGCGTGAATTGGGCGCTCAAGGTGCTGGCTAAAATCCGGTAGGGCTCAGCCCAGCCAGCCGAGGCTGTCGGCGAGGATTTTTACGCCGATGAGTATCAGAACCAGCCCGCCGATGAACTCGGAAATATGCTCCCACTTCTCACCCAGCCAACTGCCGCCGCGAATCCCAAGAATGGTGAATATGAACGCCACTATCCCGATTATTAACGCCGGCGTAAAAATTTCTGTTTTCATCAATGCCATCGTGACGCCCACTGCCAGGGCATCCAGGCTGGTTGCGACGGACAGCGTCACCAGCCGCCAGCCTTTCGTCGGGTCAGATTTTTCACTGTCGGCATTCCTTGTGAACGCTTCGTACAGCATTTTGCCGCCGAGCAGAGTTAGCAGGGAAAATGCTATCCAGTGGTCGTATTTATAAAAAAGATTGCCGGCGAAATTTTTGCCGGCGAAATAACCGATTATCGGCATGATAGCCTGAAATACGCCGAAGTGCCACGCCAGCCGCAATGAGTGACGAAGGGTCACCTTCGGCAATGTCAAACCGGCTGCGATGGCGACCGCGAAAGCGTCCATCGCCAAGCCTACTGCTATACCAAGAAGGGCATATATGGACATTTTTGTGCTACGAACAAAAAGCCCCGATAATTGATATATTATCGGGGCTTTGGGAATTTTGCGACATGCGATTTACTGTGCGCTTATTGCACTGACAGGGCATTCGCCTGCGCAGGCACCGCAATCCACGCATGTGTCGGGGTCGATGATATATTTGGTTTCGCCTTCGCTTATTGCCTCAACAGGGCATACGGCTGCGCAAGCGCCGCATTTGGTGCAATCGTCGGAGATAACGTGTGCCATTTGAACATTCCTTTAAAACTATGGCTCGAAAGCCTGATTAAACTTAAATACTCCCTAACGCTTGGGAGTCCCACAAAACTTAACCATATTATATAGGAAATGAGCGGTACATATTCAAGTCTGTTTTATAAAAAGGTGGCTCGAAAATTACATCATTATGGGTTTGCCGGTTTTTATTACGCGTTTATGTCTGGCTGCTGCGACCCTGTATTTCAGCCATCGCGGCAGAAACGGGCTGATAGCGATTAACAGCTTGTACCGCCACAACCCTGGTACGCAGACAAGTTTGCGCCTGGCGAGCGCAGCCAGCGAGTCATGCACCACCACGTTTGCCGGCAGCCACCAGCTTTTGGGAATTCCGTCACGGGATATCTGCATCACGTCGTGAAATTCGCTCAGCGTATAGCCCGGACACAGTGCCTGGACATTGACTCCGCTGCCGACGAGTTCGAAGGCTAACCCCTCCGTGAAACTGATTATCCATGCCTTGGTTGAACAATACACGACGTTGGATGGACTTTGGAAAAATCCGGCGACGCTGGCGGTATTGATGATGTTGCCGCCGCCTTTTTTGACCATGTCGCCCAATGCTGCGTGGCAGAGTTCCATGACGGCTAATACGTGCAGCCGAGCCATGATATCCTGGCTGGCGAAGTCAGCCTGCCAGAAACGCTCTTTTGTGCCGAAACCGGCGTTGTTTACCAGATACTCCAAACCGCCCGTCTGCCTTATCCTGTCTGCCACGGCATGTCGCTGGTTGTCGTCGGCGAGGTCGGCTGGAAAAATCTCAATGGCTGCGTCGCAGTCTTGGTGGATGTCGTCGGCTAATTTGCGAAGTTTGTCCTCGCGCCTTGCAACGAGTATCAGGTCACAGCCGCGTTTTGCCAGGCTGCGGGCGAACTCAGCCCCTATACCGGACGACGCGCCGGTTATTAAGGCTAACGGTCTGGGCGAATTGTCGGACAAAATCAGCTCCTCTGGAAAATGCGGACGACAAAATCAGCCGACAGAAGATTTTTTTAAAAACTCAAAGTGACCGATTCGCGTTATAGGGTTCGGTAACGACTTATTTTGCAAGCAGTTACGATATGCGTGACAAATAGTTCTGCTACGTCATTCAGCCGTTAAAACTGTTTCTGCGGTCATGCGAGGCGTAAAACGGCTGTTGAAATAAACCACGAGTATGAACTTCTGGCCCGGCAGGATGGGATTCTTGGATGCGAGGCGGAATTCATAGCTGCGGGTATGGCTGTCCCAGTGAATCATGTTCTTGTCCGGGTCGGAGATATATTCGTCCCAGATATCGAGCTGGTCGCCGCGTTTGTGCTGCTGGTAGGGCTTGAATTCGTAGAGTTCAAATCGCAGGTCGCCGAACGCCTTGGTAGGGTCGCCGAAAAAATCGGTAAATTGTATCCGCATGTGCAGGCCCTGTTTGCCGTCTTCGAAGGTAGCCGTCTGCGTGAAGGGATGAATGGAGATTTTTTGCGGCAGAAGCAGCGATATCGGGTCCGGCACTTTTTCGCAGGTTTCGACATTGCCGCCTTTGGGACTGATGCCGTCGCAGCCGGCTATTAATGCGGCCATGCCGCAAAAAAACGTCGCGAGATTTTTCATTGTATTTACGTTCATTGGTTTGACGTATCCTAATTTCGGCCGATTATAAATTGTAAAAAAATTGTAAAAAAATTATAAAACTGCCGCCGACGTCAGCCGCGTATCAAACATTCAAACCGTCGCCGGCTGACATTGGGCAATCCTGGCCCGCACGTTGTCCAATATGTTCATGTAGTTTATATATGCGTCGTAGGGCGATTCATATGGATTAAAATACTTGTGCACGTCGCCGTCGGAGAAATATTTGGTGCACATGTAATAAAAATGGTCACTCGTCTGGAGCTTTTGCCAGTCGTGTATCAGCCGTTTGTTTTTGGTGGCTAACACCTGCGACGCCAGTTCGTAGACGTCCGTCAGCGCGTTGGACTGCATGGAATTGCCCAGCCATGCCGACAGGTCACGTTCCGTGTCAGCCCACGATATCATGTGAGGCACGTCAACTTCACCGACGTCGGGATAGCGTGCGATAGCCTGGCTGACGGTCAGAAAATCATTCTTGCCGCCGGCAAATATTGCGTCGGGCAGATGATACATGAAGTCGAAAATGCCGGTGTCGGCCCACTGGTGTTCGCCGAACGTCTCGTAATCCATGAACAGGTTGCAGGTATACCCGCAGCCGTTAATCTGGTCTACCCAGCCGGCGAATTTCTCCGTAGTCAACGGCCATTCCGCCCAGGCACGATTCCCGAAACGGAACGCGATGTCGTCGCTGAGACGATAGTTTTTCATCATCAGCTTGAGTTTTTTGCAGGCCGGCGGATGGTAAATGAAGTTGGGACTTCGATAACCGAGCACGAAGTCGGCGCCTTCGGTCAGGATGGCATTGAAGCCCATATCCTCAACCAGCTTGCCGACCTGATTGTTATACGTCAACTCCGTATTGCGGAAAACTTTGGGCGAATAGCCGAAAAGATCCTGCATCAGCTGACAGTGCATCTTTGCCTGGCGACGGAACTCGTCGCGGTCGTAGAGGAACGCCAGGCTGTGGAAATAGGTTTCGGCGATGAATTCAACGCAGCCGGTGTCGGCTAACGCTTTGAAGGAATCGACGACTTCCGGCATCCATTGCTGGGATTGTTCGAGTATTGTGCCGGTGATTGAATAACATATGCGAAAACGGCCCTGATGTTTGCGAATCAGGTCGAGCATCAGCCGGTTCGTAGGCAGATAACATTTTTCCGCTACTTTTCTTAAAATCTGCTCGTTGCTGTAATCGTCGAAGTAATTTTCGCTCGTATCAAAAATGCTGTAACGCCTCAGCCTGTACGGCTGATGCACCTGAAAATAAAATACGACTGATGCCATCCCTGCTCCGTCTCCTCATTTTATTATCCGGCTGCGACGGGATTTGACTTTGCCCGCTTCACCAAGAAGCCGCCACAGATTATTCCCGTACAGTCTTTTTAAAACTCGCTTAACTTTACACTAGTGTAGCGTAAAGTTCTTTGAGTTTCAATGCACTATCGTGCCAGGAAATTCCGTGCAGTTCGATTTTGCCGTGTTGCTGGAGGGTTTTCCCCAGCGGCTCATGGCGGAGTACGGCCAGGATTTTGTTGGCCATTTCATCCGTGTCCCAGAAATCGACCTTCAGGACGTGGGTCAGAATTTCCGAAACGCCGGACTGCTTTGAGATTATGACCGGCACATCGCGGGAGAGTGCTTCCAGTGGGGCAATGCCGAACGGCTCGGATACGCTGGGCATGACGTAAAGGTCAGCCATCCTGAATACCCTGTCTACGTCCTGGCCCCGCAGGAAGCCGGTGAACGTCACATATTTGCCGATGCCCAAATCGGCGGCCATCTTGATGCAGCGCGTAATCATGTCGCCGCTGCCGGCTACTATGAAACGTACTTTTTTATATTTTTCCACGACCCTTTTGGCGGCTTGCAGGAAGTATTCTGGGCCTTTTTGCATGGTTACGCGGCCGAGAAACAGGACAATTTTTTCGTTTTTGGCAATGGTCTTCAATGGGCCGTTGGGCCTGGCGGGCAGTTCGACCGCATTGTAAATGACGGTGATTTTGTTTTCCGGCACGCCGTATCGGTGCTTGGCGATGTTGGCGGTGAGGTGGCTGACGCAGACCACGCTTTTCGCCAGCGTCATGCCTGCCCGCTCTATGTCGTATATCACCTGGTTGACGTTCTGGCCGGAACGGTCGAATTCCGTACTGTGCACGTGAACCACGAGCGGCTTGCCGGTGGCCTGCGCCACGGCGATGCCGGCGGGATACGTCATCCAGTCGTGGGCGTGAACTATGTCGAAATCTTCACGCATGGCCAGTTCCACCGCCAGCGATGCAAAACGGTGAACCTGTGCGAAAAGATCGCCTTCGTAGTGTGCGCCGGCTGTGCCCTGGATTATGGATTTATTTGCGTCGTCGGAGTCGACGGCAGAGGTCTCGAGCGGGAAATGCCAGTTCTCCAGGCAGTGATGGTTGCCGTTAGCCTTGGCGATTGCATAACGTAACGCCTGCTTATATGCGGAATTTCTGGCGTACCGACGAAGCTCGACGATGTTTTTTTCATAGGTTTCGGGCGTTGCATAGGGCATCAGAAATGCCGGCAGATGTTCAACCCTGAGATGATGATGCTTTCGCGTATGCAGGGTTCGCCTGTTATGGGTTACTTCGAGAGTTGTTTCTTCTTCCTCTTCGGACAGGGGGTTCATCAGCCGCTGAAGGCGCGCAGGCTCAACATCCGACGGACTCCGCAGTTGCACATGAGTCTTGCCGGTTGTCGTCGCGTCTATTGGGATGGCTGTAGGCAGAACGAAGCATATATCAACGTCTATCTCGTTGAGCCCTTTCGTCAGGCCGTAACAAGCCGTCCCCAAGCCACCGCTAATAAAGGGCGGGAACTCCCAGCCCAGCATGAATACCCTCATGGCAATACCCTTTTAACTATTTCAACTCCAGTTGTGTCCATAATTATATATAGGAGCGTCGTCGTCTTCAATTCAAATTCAATCCGGAAAATATTTTATGTGAAATTTTTTTCTTTTGTCCCGAAATGAAAGATTTTTGCCGCCTACATTTATGTAGCAGGATTTTATAAATTATTTTGAAATAAATTCTTAAAAACTTTCTGAATTGTTCAAAATTATCCGCGATTTCCCCTAATTGACAGAATGTGGTTAAGCCTCCTTACAATTTCAGCCTTCCAATGTGCCGATAATGTCGCGTATTGACCCCTTCTTATGCCTCGTGAGATATTCGTCGATGCCCTGTTTTATTTCCAGAATGCATCGCGGGTCTACGAAAAGTGCCGTGCCGACAGCCAGCCCCGTGGCGCCAGCCAACAGGAATTCTATTGCGTCGCGGGCGTACTGGATGCCGCCCATGCCGATTATTGGAATGCCAGCCGGCTTGGCCACCTGCGTATAGACGCGGTGAACCATATAGACTGCGATAGGCCGTATAGCCGGCCCTGAAAGGCCGCCTGTGCGGTTAGCCAACACCGGCCGACGTTTTTCAATGTCCACAACCATTGCCGTAAAAGTGTTTATCATGCTTAATGCGTCAGCCCCGCCGTCGACGGCGGCTTGGGCGGTGGCGGTTATGTCCGTGACATTCGGCGATAGTTTCACTATGAGGATATTTTTGCGACAGACGGATTTTATGGTTCGCGTGATTTCCTCCACGAGTTCCGGCTGAACGCCGAACTGAATGCCGCCGGCTTTGACGTTCGGACAGGATATGTTCAGTTCCACGCCTTTTACGATGTCGACGTTTTCAAGTGCGGCTGCCACCTTTACGTAATCATCCGGGGTCGTGCCTGCGATATTCACAAATACCGGCAGGCCGAGGGCTTCCAGTTGCGGCACTTTTTCATTGACGAACGTGTCAAGGCCGACGTTAGCCAAGCCTATCGCGTTGAGCATGCCGGCGCGGGTTTCCACTATTCGCGGATAATCATTGCCCTTGCGGGGAGCGAGACTTATGGATTTGGTCACGAACGCGCCGAGTTCCCGCAGATTGACGAAATCGCCGTATTCGTCGGCATAGCCGCATGTGCCGCTGGCGGTCATGAGCGGGTTTTGGAGATTTACGCCGGCGATGTCTACTGACAAATCGTTTTTACATGTCACGGGAGGGCATTCCTTTCACTTCGCGTCGGCTGGTTCGTCGGGATGTTCCAGACGATACTCTCTGGCGGCGTCTGCCAGTTCATTCGGGATGGCTGACATCGGATCAATGTCTTCTTCGCTTTCGGTTCTGGATTTGTCATGGCTGAAGAGGGTTTCGTATCCGAAGCCTTTCTTCTGGCTGCGAATCCTTCGCTTGAGGAACATGAAAACCGCAATCGCCAAAGCGATTATTAGTATGACTATGCCGAATGCAAACCTGCTCAGTGCGCCTTGGGGTGCCTGAATTTTAGCAGGATTCATCTGCCACGCCAGTATTACCGGATACTTGTTTACAAAAGTGCCGGTCGAATTTCCGGTTTCGATATATTTGTAGAAAACGCCGGCTATCTCATATAGCGGCCCTGTCTTATATGCAGTTTGGCCGTCCGCCTGAAGTTCGGATTTTTCCGGCAGATTCGGCGGCAGAGTCTGGCTGAAAATAACCAGCGGCTCATTTGGGTTGGGCTCGTTGCCTTTCATTTTTACGGCGTGAATTCGGTAGATGGGCCGGTCGGACGGCCAATATGGCGAACGAATCAGATGCCGGTTTTCAACTGAAAGTTTTTGTAGCGTATATACGCAGACTTTCATGCGAACCGGCAGAAATCTGAACCGCTGCGGGGCTGATATTAGAGTTTTCCAGGCTGGGGCGTCCAGCTGGTTGAGTTCATCCTGTGAAAGGCTAGGCAGGGCGGAGATTTTCTTCATCATCCAGAAAAACTCGTTTTCATGGATGTTTTCCGTGCCGTCGGAAAGCTTGGCCAACACGTCATGGTCAGCCTGCCCAAGTTCCAGTGCGGCGTAAACTTTCTGAAGGTTTTCGTCGTCGGAAATAGCCGCCGCCGGCGACACTGAAAACAACAGAACGGCCAACAAAATAAAATTTGCAGCAACCTTTATCATGGCCGTATTTTAGAAATTGCGACGCAGAAATGCAATTTTGAAATTTTTTTGAATCTGCTCTTCCACTCTTGGTCGTAACGAAACATATGGAGCGTTTCTCAAAATTTTTTTATTGAACCTATCCCAAAAACATGGGCGTCGCCGAAATAGAGCAATTTTGCGGGCTGGCAAGGAAGAAAAATGGCAGTCATTTAAAAAAAATTAACGAACTTTTATAACGCGAATTGGTCGTTTTAAAAAATTTTAGCGAACCTTTATAACGCAAATTGGTCATTTTAAAAAATTTTAACGAACCTTTATAACGCAAATTGGTCATTTTAAAAAATTTTAGCGAACCTTTATAACGCAAATTGGTCATTTTAAAAAAGTGTCGGCTGAAGTATTTCGTTTTTACCCAGCAGGCAGAGAGGTTGGCGGCAGGCGAAGCCCGCTCCCGCCTCATGCCAGTGACATACGCTTTCCTCGCCAAGCAGCCAACATAACTTGATTTCCCTATCCTCGTGTATCGACGGGAAATCAACTATGCCGCGCGAAAAGTCCCGCAGTTCAACGCCTATCTGGTCAAGTTCGTCCAGGCATGTCTGCAGGTCATCGACTGTCTTCACCAGCCGCTTGCGTGCCTGTTCCAACCCGTCGTTGCTGCCGGTCCTCTCGGCGGACTCTATCATCTCTTCTATTTCCAGCAGCCTGGCGTAGCCGGTGACTATTTCCGAAACTATCCGCCGTACCAGCACCAGGGCACGATTGGCATGTTCGGGAGTGAAATAACGTTTGTCGCCGCGTTGAGAATTTCCAGACCCCGTCTTGCCGAGAGCCTTCGCAGGCTGTCTGCTGTGGTCAAGTTCCGTCCTGTCTCCTGTAGGTTCATATAACATGGTAAAACTTATATCGGCAAAAACTGACTTTGACTCTAGCGACGGGTGGCTAGTCGGAGACGGTTTTTTAAATTTTTTTGCGATAAACGTCCGATAACACCACAAATCCGCATCCTGTAAGGGGATAACATCGAAATGCCATCCCCTTACGGGCCATGTTATGTCAATGTCGACGTGTTAATTACCGACGATTTTTTTCAGTCAACTGCTAATTGATTTGTACTGATATAAGAGCCGCTCATATGAATTTCAGTAGTATGGTTTTTTTCTGCAGGCTGAGTTGTTGGATTGGCCGGCTTGATATAAGATTTCATATGAATTACTTTGGCAGGGCACTTTTTCGCCGTCGGCTGAGTGGTAGCTTTGGCACAAGATTTCATATTCATATGAATCTCTGTCTCTGCCGATTTAATGGCAGCTTTGACGGGGGCTGCAGATTTGTTGGAACGATATTTATCTACGATGCCCTGCATGATGATTTTCGGCCAGCCGGTGCTTATTGTTTTCCGTGAACCGTTTGACCATAAATCAACCATATAAACTTTTTCATCCGCACTTTCTTTGCATGTGAGTATGCAGAGATTTTCGTTATTCTGCCATGTCGGCAGAACCGGTGCGTCAAGGCCGGCCAGTGGCGGTTGAACTATCTGAATGTTTGAAGTTTTCAGATTCAGGATTTTTACGGATTTGTCGTTACTGAGTACCGCGATTCGCGTCTGGTCGGGCGACATCTGGAACGTGTCCCAATTTATTGAACCCATTTGTCTCTGTGTTTCCTTAGGTATGATGTTTATTATTGTTGACGGCAATTCGGGGGTTATGGCGAAGAGGCTTTGCGATTGCGGCATTTCCTGAGTGGTGGCTGGCACTGAAAGTGGTACGGATGAGAAAATTATCCAGCCGTTTTTCAGGCAGCGTATCTTGCATGTGTCGTGGAACACTATGCCGGCTAACTCCGTTGCGTCGGGAAATTTTTTGAACATTTCGCCGCGTTCGTCAAATATTTTTACCTTTTTGATAGAGCCCAGTTGTAATTTGTCGGAAGGTGTGCTGCTTGCCGCAGAATTGTTCTGGTCATAGACATAAATGAACGTTTCGGCGAGAAGTTTATTCCCTGATGTCGACGATATAATAGTGACATTATGGCCGATAGCGGAAAATTTGCCATTTTTATATTCATATGACATGTTGCCGCCTGAAACATCATATATTTCGTCTGAAGTATTTATTCTCCAACTTTTTTTATCCTGCGTATAAGTCAAGCGTGGAGGCTGTATGCCGCCGTTATTTGTGGAACTGTAAATTAGCGTATTGCCGTCAGATGTCCAGTCAGGCAGGATGGCGGCATTTTGGGCAATCAGTGAAACGCGGCCTTTCATGTCGCATACGTAGAGCGTTTTTCCGGATTTTGAAAATTCGACCGCTTTGCCGTTAGGCGAGATTTTCAGGTTTTCGATATTCATGAAAGTGCTGAGGATTAATTGCGGCTGAGCCGTGTTGCAGTTTTTGCAGACGAATAATTGATTCAACTGTGCCTTTGCTTTTGCGATGCCCTGCAATGTTTTTGCATCGAGTTTGGTTTTGAGTTCGTCAGCCTGATTGTCTTTCAGGTACAACAGCATTAGTATGGTGTCTTCCGGTTCGAATTTTGCAAAGGGGTTGTTTTTATCATCTTTTAAACTCTCAGGCTGTAATTTGGCCAGCGCGTCTTTGGCCAGTGCTATCAGTTCCGCCTGTTTTTTTGCATCTACATATTTAGCCGCCTCTTTCCACGAATTTATCATAAGCGGCTGAACGTAATATAAATCATCGGAATTCGGACTCCATGCAACTGCGCCTGAATATTTCAGAGATTCTGTCGATAATTTGCCTTGTGAGTCGCAGAGATAGATTTCATTTTTTGTGAGTACCGCGCCATGTTGGCCGTCGTGCGACCATATGACGGCTGCCTGCGGATAACAGCCGGCCAACAGAAACGTTGCAATCGCGAGTAATGTAAAAAGTTTCATTTTTTTAAGGTTTTTCATCGTTGTTCTCCCAATATTGGTTTTCGTGTAGGACTTATCCATATTATTCTTTGTTGTGAATTTTGTGACAGCTGTATGTCGTCAAAACGTTTTTTCCATGCTTTTTTCGACCATATCGACGGATTTACAGCCTGCGGCGGTTTTTCCTGTTCATTTAGTGTCGGCCGGCTTGCGACGGCTGGCAGTGTTTTTTGTATTGTCACGTAATCGTGTTTTTTTGTTTCTCGCCAGATTTGAGTGCTTACCGCGAGGCCCATGCCGATGGCGAAAATTATTACGGCTGCGTTTCGCCACCGACTTTCCCTGCGTTTACAGGCTACGGCGTGTACGTGCAGAACGGCGTCTTTCAGTTTTGCCTTATGGGTCTGGTTTATCGTATCGTCAAACGGAAGGCTGTTGAGCAGATTTTTAATGCTGTTTTGTTTCATATTCAGCCACCTCACTGTCTTGGAATTTCTTTTTCAATTTCGTGATTATTCGGCTCAGCCGCGTGCGAACCGTGCCATGTGCCATGCTGGTTATTTCGGCAATCCTTGCCGTGGAGCAGTTTTCAAAAAAACGCAGAACCAGCAGATTCTGGTCGGACGGTTTGAGTTTTAAAATTTCCTGGTACACTTTCGGCCAATCCAGCATGTTTCGGTCTGTGGCTTCTGCGGCAGGCTGACTGAGCCGGCCTGCTTCCGCCGCCGCCTGCATCAGCCTTTTGCGGTTAGCCTGACTGCGAAGATGGCCGGCTGCCTCGTTCGATGCTATTGCAAATATCCATTTTTCAAAATCGCCGCAGGTTCTGCCGCTGAAACGACATATGTTGTTTGCCACGTTGAAAAAAACATTCGACGTGACATCTTCCGCAGCCTCCCGCAGGAACAGCCTGCGCAGGCAATAGCGGAATATCCGCGGATAATAATGCTCGTAAAGTTCAGCCATCGCCTGCCGGTCATGTTTTGCGAGCAATACCGTCCGGTCGTCTGTGAGTATGGTCGGTTCAGCCATCATCCTTACTATGCGCCAAAACTGAAAATGTTACACGAAATTGTAAAAAAATTATATGAGGTCTCGGAATAATTCGACACGATGGATTGCGCCGGAATTTTTCTGTCTCGCAATGAACAAGAACGAGGCATATTGGGCAATATTCCGAAGTTTTTGTGAAGCAGCGAGACGGGAAAATAACAAGCAAGCCGCGTGATGGAGTTATTCAGAGGCCTCATATGTATATCGCCTGTCAATATTGGTTCCTGGTTTCTGTTCGCGTGGTCATCGGCCCGAAATGTCGATACTGGCTGGGCGTGATTCCTTCGACGGCACGAAAAGCGCGGCTGAAGGCGTGAATGGTTGCGAAGCCGGTTTTATCGGCGATTTGCGAAAAGGTCATGTTTGTAGTCCGCATCAGTTCACGTGCCTGCGCTATACGACAGTGTCGGATATATTCCCGCGGTGAACGTGTAAAATGTTTTTTGAACAGTAAGCGGAAATAACTCGGCGAAAGGTCAGCGATATCAGCCATGTCGTCGACGGTGATGTCGAGGTGGCAGTTCCGCCTGGCGTATTCTGCGGCGTCTTCGATGGCTACGACGTGTTCGTGTTCTTCGCAGGAGAGCCCTTTGCGGCCTCGCAATAATTCGCCGATGACCTCCAGCATCAAACCGCTCATTATAAGTTGCGAGTACGGCTGGGCGCGGGTGGCTTCCAGCACCACATTAGCCAGCAGTTCGCCGATTCGCATATTGACGAACGATTGTATTCTGCCGGCGAGCTCGTTTATTTCCGGCAGGTTTACCGGCGGATGCATGAGTGGTTTGAAGTCCGACAAATCCGTCATGCCGCCTGGTATGCTGAAATCCCAGTGGCTGACCGACGGCCTGTATATCAGGTCGAAATGCGCATATATGCAGTGCATTCTGCCGGATGTTCCTTCCATGCGATGCGGCGTATCCGGCGGTATCCAGAATATGTCGTGCGGCGACACCGGCCAAAAATCGCTGCCGATGTTGAATCGGCCCTGTCCGGAAGGAATGTATACTATAAGATAATCCAGCAGACAGCGAGTTTCGAGCAGCCACGGCTTACGCAGGGCATCGCCGCAGTGCCGGACGTAAGGCCTGAGCTGTTTGAGAATGTCGGCGCCGCTGCCGGTGCCTGGTATTTGATTGTGTGCGTACATGTAAAATCGTTTCGGGTAAATAATCTTCTTTTCCGACAAAGACGCAATCGCGATATTATGCTATTATATATGAAGATTATGAATTTTGAAAGGTATCAATTATGAAAAACGATGTTTCAGTGAAAAGCATTCTGGGTAAACGCGAGGGCGATTTTTCAAATATTCTGAAGATTCTGCAGAAAGGTCAGCCAGCCAGGCCTACGCTGTTTGAATTTTTCCACAACCCCGACCTGTACGGATTCTGCTGCGGGCAGGTGGGAGTCGATGCCGACGGGCTTTTGGAAATTTTCGAAGATCCGTTCATAAGTTTGCGTGTGCCTGCATTTGTGGCGATGGGTTACGATTACGTCACCATGCCTGCAAATCAGATAAATTTTGCAGGGAAACAGAGAGATTCCAAGGCATCGTGTTCCATGAGTCACGGCGGGGCTGTAACCGACTGGAAATCTTTTGAAGAATTTCACTGGCCCGATGTTAATGACTGCGGCGCCGATTTTCTGGAACTTTTTTCGCCGTTTTTACCTGATAGTATGAAATTCATCGTAAATGGGCCGTGCGGGGTTCTGGAAAATGTCGTTCAACTTGTTGGATATGAAGATTTATGCCTGCTGATGTTTGACGACCCGCAACTGGTTGATGCGATTTTTACGAAAGTCGGCCAGACGCTGGTGGATTATTATTCGCAGGCTGTACAGCATGAACGCGTCGGCGCGATAATCAGCAACGACGACTGGGGATTCAATACGCAGACCATGCTTGCGACGGCGGATATGAGGCGGCTGGTTTTCCCGTGGCATAAGGAAATTGTGGCTGTGGCGCATGCTGCCGGCAAACCGGCGATTCTGCATTCATGCGGCCAGCTTGCCGAGGTGTACGAGGATATTATCGAAGATATGAAATTTGACGGCAAACACAGCTACGAGGACAAGATTCAGCCGGTTGAGCAGGCATATGAGAAATATAAGGGACGCCTGGCGATTCTGGGAGGACTTGACCTGGATTTCGTCTGTCGCGCCGATAGCGATGCAATCTATCGTCGCGCGAAGGATATGCTTGAACGTTCGGAATCGGACGGCGGTTATGGACTTGGTACTGGCAACAGCGTGCCGGCGTATGTCCCGATGCAGAATTTCTTCCAGATAATCCGGGCGTGTATTGAATGACTTTTTTGAAATTGTGCGCATAAAAAAGCGGAAACGTTTTACCGTTCAAAACATTTCCGCTTTTTTACTTTCTTACAGAATACCACGGTTTTACCCGCGGGGTATCTACGTATTTTTATCTGGCGGTTTTTTTGACTTTCTTTTGCGGTTTCTTGCCGAGGTTGAAGGCATCGTGTACCAGTTGAAGTGCCTCTGCTCCCTGTTGCCGGCGGATGAGGCATGAAATCTTTATTTCGCTTGTAGTGATGTTCTGAATGTTTATTTTAGCCTTTGCGAGAGCCTCAAACATTTTCTGCGCCACGCCTGTATGCACTCTCATGCCGACGCCAACAACACTGACTTTTGCGATATCTGTTTCATATACGACCTGGCAGTTGAGCTTTTTGGCCAATTTGTCGCAGACGATTTTTGCATCGTCGAAATCGCCCAGGTCTACCGTGAAAGATACGGTGGCGGTGTTTTCGCCGATAGTCTGGATGATGTCGTCTACGACGATATCATTAGATGCCAGCGTATGGAAAATGCCTGCTGCCTGGCCAGGGATATTGGGTACGTGACGCAGACTGATGCGGGCGAGTTTGTCTTTCAATGCCGCACCGCTGACGACGATTCTTTCCATTGATGGAGTTTCAGCCACGATCATGGTTCCTTTATTATTGTTTTGAGAGTTGCGAACGTGAATCGGCACGTTGTATTTTTTTGCGAATTCGACGGCTCTGTTATGCAGCACGTTTGCGCCGAGCGAGGCCAGTTCGAGCATTTCGTCATAACTTATGTAGTCTATTTTGCGGGCGTTTGGCACTTTTCGCGGGTCGGCGGTGTATATGCCGTCGACGTCGGTGAAGTTTTCGCAGACGTCGGCTTTAAGCGCGGCGGCTACGGCGACGAGTGTGACGTTACTGCCGCCGCGGCCCAGGGTGGTCACGTCGCCGGAGGGCGTTACGCCCTGAAAGCCGGCGACGATTACTATTCTGCCTTTAGCCAGTTCGCGTTTTATTATTTTCTCGTCTATCGTATGAAGGCGCGCCTTGGTGTGCCTGTCGTCCGTAATCATGCCGATTTGGCCGGCGGTGAAGCTGATAGCCGGCTGTCCCATCTCTTCAAGAGCCATCGCCATCAGCGAAATCGTCACCTGCTCGCCGGTTACGAGCAACTGATCCATTTCGCGTTTCGGAGCGGGTTTGCCGCGATTAACCTCGTCGGCTAGCGCCACGAGATTATCGGTGGTGTCGCCCATTGCCGAGACGACCATGACGACGTTATGGCCGGCTTTTTTTGTTTTGATAGCCCGGCTGGCCGCGGCGCGGATTTTATCCGCATCTGCCACACTTGAACCGCCGAACTTCATTACTACTATACTCATGCTCTGTTTTTCTCCTGAAAACCGCGCATTGCAGGCGGATTTTTGACTTTACGTCGCAGTAAATGCTGCCGGTATAATACGTACTAAAGCCATCGCAATGCACATACACCGCTATATTGATAGCGAATATTCCGATAAAAGCAACAATCTAACCTGTAAAAATGCAAAAAACCTTAAAAATTGGTTTTATTTGCCGCCGCCAGCCTATTGGTGTAGGGCTGAAACTCCATTTGTTCAACGCTCATTTTTTAAACAGCATGACAGTTTTGGCCGTATTCGGTATTGTCGGAATTATGGTTGTTTTGCGGAGTGTTTTTTGTTCTGATATTGACGATGTGTCGATTATTCAAAATCATTAACCGTGTTGTCGGCTGGCCGTATCTTGCGGTTATGGCTGTGCGCAGATGGGCATACGGCAAGGGTTTTTTACGCAGTTACTCTGCCGCCGTGCCGGTTATCTGCGTGGGCAATATCACTACCGGCGGCACGGGTAAAACGCCGATGGTTGCGTTTGTCGTCAAGGCATTGCAGTCGGCTGGCCGCAAGCCTGCGATTATCACTCGCGGTTACCGTGCCGTCGACGGTAAAAGCGACGAAGCCGAACTGCTTGGCGCCATGACCGGCGCGGATGTAATCGTTAATCCCGACAGGGTAGCCGGGGCTGCGGAAGCGGTTCGTCGCGGGGCTGATATTATAGTTATGGACGACGGGTATCAGCATCTGCGTCTTCGGCGGGATTTTAACGTGGTTCTCATAGATGCGAGCAATCCGTTCGGCGGCGATGCCGGCCTGCCGCTGGGCCGTCTGCGGGAGTGCCCCCGTACGCTCAGATTTGCCGATGCCGTTG
Organism: uncultured Planctomycetaceae bacterium; assembly: GCA_964536835.1. Taxonomy (GTDB): domain Bacteria; phylum Planctomycetota; class Phycisphaerae; order SM23-33; family SM23-33; genus DAONFI01. The sequence continues at coordinate 18,485 of CAZIAZ010000021.1, forward strand.
TAATAACCCGAAGCGATACGATTGATGAGTTGGCGTTGGACGGCCTTTTGGGCAGAATTGCTGCATATGGCGGCGATGTTCCTGTGGCGAGGGCGGTTCATTCGCCGGTGGACCTGATTGATTTGAACGGCGACAGAAAATCGCTGAAATTACTGGATGGGAAACGGATTTTTGCGTTCTGCGGGCTTGGCAATCCGGCTGCGTTCGAAAGAACGTTGCGGCAGTGCGGTGCCGAGATAGCCGGCATGCGTTTATTCGGCGACCATGTTCATTATACGCCTGCTATTGCCGCCGAACTGTCCCGTCAGGCTGACGCCTGCAATGCCGAAATGATTGTCACGACCTGCAAGGATGGCGTGAAACTCAGCCCCGAATGGTTTTTTAAGGGCATCGAACTTTTCCAGCTTGCAATCGAGATGCGACTGGTTGGCGGCGAAGAATTCATTTCGCGGGTTGAGTCTTTGGGGCTTCGCCGCTGACGGGGCCGAAACGGGCGTTTTCAATTTTAGTCCGCCATGCCGTAACTTCCTGGTCGTCGGGCTGAAGTTCGTAAACAATGTCGATGTATTTCATCGCCAGTGCATATTTGCCGATTCGCCAGTAACATTTGGCGGCTTCCAGCAGGCAGTTGCGTTTGAGCGTCGGCTGGGCGTCGGCGGCTTTTACGTAGGTATCGGCAGCCTGCATGTATTCCTTCTGCTCAACTAACATCCCGGCAAGCTCGAAAAGCACATTCTTTCTCATGTCGCCCCTGGCGTATTGGAGTACGTGTTTGAGGGCTGCAATCGCCTGTTTGTCCTGTCCCAGTTTTTTGCAGGTTTCAGCCAGGTCAGCCCAGGCCTGAGCCGATTGTTTATCCTTTTCGGTGGCGTAAACCAGCAGAGTTTTCGCGTCTTCAAGCCTGCCTTCCTTGAGGGCTATGTGGCCGGCAAGCTGATGTATGCGTGCGTCCTGAGAACCGCCGGCGAGGGCCTTTTTGATATACGCTTCAGCCGGCTTGTATTGTTTGGCGTCCCAGAGCATGAGAGCATATTGCGTGTGGATTTCATTATCGGCGGCTGGCAGTTCGGCAGCCTGTCTGAACCACGGCATGGGGTCTTTGCCGGATGTTTTTTCCAGCTCGCCGCGCAGCCACAGAATTTTGGGATTATCCGGCTGGGCTTTGAGAAGCGTTGCCATGAGTTCGGAGGCTTTGGCGTGTTGGCCGGTGAGTATGTAGAGTTTGGCGAGAGTTGGGGAGACGGTGATTTCGCCGGCGTGTTCAAAAGTATATTGCTGAAGCAGCGCGATAGCCTGGTTTATATTGCCCGTGCCGGACAACTCCTTAGCCTGCAACAGGACTTTTTCTGCATCCATCGGTTCAGGTGCCGGCGGCATTGGTAGCGATTGCTGTGCCGACGGCCAGCATAGATAAATTATCGAGGCTGCTGCTGCCAGGCAGAAGATTGCGACGATTATGCGGGTACGTTTTCCGTGCGTATGAGCGTTGACGTTTTCCATCTCAGATATCCTTTACGGTTTTACGATTCTGGAACATCCGGCCCTCGCCGTCGCAGGCGGGCAGACAAAAGCCTTTTATCCTTATATATAAAAACTCCTGCAAGTGCCGGCGGTTTTTTCTTTGACCGCTGATATGCAGAAATAATAATATATTCAATTTGCCGTTGAAAGTGAACTAAAAACGGCTGGCTGGAAATTTGACGTGACCCCATCCCCCAAACATGGGCATTGCCGATTATTTTTTCCCAAGGCTGGGCGGTTACAGGAATTATCGAATGATTGAACGGTTAAACATGTTGTTGCCAGGTGAACGGCTGCTGTATGCCATAATGATTGGCGGCGGCATATTACTGCCGTTTGCAATTTTTAAATGGGTGCTGAATCCGGAATATTATCGACGTTTCAGGAACAGGCCCAATACCTTTACGCCGTTTGATTTTATCCTGCTCCTGCTGGTGTGGCTGACGATGAATTTCATCCTGGGGCGACTGGCGGCGATGGCTGCCGAAGGCGATAGGGTGACGGTCAAACTTATCGTCATACTTTCCGTTCAATTGGCTATCGTGCCGCTGGAACTTTATATTTGCAAGTATCGCTTTGCCGGCGGACTTGGTCGCGGCGGGCTCGGACTGATGTGGAAAAATCTTTTTTCCGACGTGATTCTGGCGGCAGCCTGCATAATCGTAGTTTTGCCGGTATGCAATGTTCTGGCTGGTGCGGTGACGTATTGGCTGAGGCAGTTTCCGGATTTTTCATTGCATGAACATGAACTGCTGCGCAGCCTTGGCAGCGTCGGTACGGGCGGAAAAATTCTGATAATCGTTTCGGCAACGGTTGGTGCGCCGGTTTTTGAGGAGTTGTTTTTTCGCGGCATATTGCAGTCGATGTTACGGCGGGCGTTGTCGCCGTGGCCGGCGATATTGATTACTGGCATATTCTTTGCGGTGGTTCATCCAGAGATTCAAAATTGGCCGTCGCTGATGATATTAGCCGCCTCGCTTGGCTGGACATATGAAAAAACCGGCAGAATCATGCTGCCGATACTCATTCACGCCATGTTTAATGCCGTCTACATTGCTGCGTACCTGCTTGGCGTACCGAAAGTTTTATAGCAGTCTGCGGTTGTAATTGAATTCAAAAGTTTTTTTGTCGGCTGACTGTCCGGCCTGCAGCATTTTCCATTCTTCAGCCGCGTTCGGCGATGATACCATATCCGCTACCAGCCACGCCGCGCGTATCTGCCGGTTTTTTACATGGGCGAAGTTGAACGGCGATGTTGGCCGAAAAACCGTCAGTTCACCGTCCTGCGTTATCTGGAGGCGGATGTCTCTTGCGTCTTCGATGATATCGCCGGTTTTGATTTCAGGCGGCAGTTTTGACCTGGTATAGCCCAGGACTGGACGGCCGAAAACCAACAGTGAATATGGCGTTTCGGCATTGGCGGAAAAATCTTCGAGTTGCCGGCGGTCGGCTTCGAGTGAAAAGGTGACGGCTTCAAAACCGAGTGTCGCAAGTTCGCGTGCCGCTACCGGATTCAGTACCATCATGCCTGGCCCGCCTTCGAATCGTACGCCTGTTTCTTTTGCCAGCCGCCAGCCGGCCCACGAGTTGACTTCCACTTTCAAATCGAGCTCTGCGCAGCGGGCGAGCCAGTTCCGCATGGCTGGCAGTGCCGATTCAAAAAATACCGCCGGCATTGCCGGAATCTCTGATTTCATCAGCCGGTTAAGTCTGTCGGCGGGTACGTGTTCTATGGTCAATTTGTGTACGTCGCGCGCGGCGGTTTTGAATTCTTCGTAAACGTCAAAAGATATTCTTGCAGCCTGCGGCGGAGCGCCGAGCGGCCTGTTGTTGGCGGCTGACGGTGGATTGAAGGCTACCGCCTGCCGAACATTTGCCGGCAAATCCACGCGTATCGTCGTGTCCTGTGATTTTTTTGCAAAACGGTTCAATGTGGTCGTGACGCGGTCGATTATTGCGTTGGCGGTTTTTCTGGCGATAGGCAAAGCAGGGGCGTCGACGATGAAATCCGCGAGTGTAAAATCCTGAACCTTCAATTCAGCCAGATATTCGCCGACGGCTTTTAGCGTAGTAGATCGCTTTTCATTATGCACGTGTGACAGCGGGCAGTCCCAATTTTCGACGTTATCCGCTGACTGAAGTGTGCATTCTGCGCGGCCGGATGCGGTGGATATGCTCAGCCGGTATTCGTTAGTTGATTTATCCTGTGATTTTTCCGATTTTGGCGAATTACCGTCGATTGTTGTTGACGTCTTTGGCCGGCCGGATTCGCCGCAGAGATTTTCACGAGACGCGTCGAAATATCCGCTTGTGAGGCTTCTGCCGGTATAATCGCCAAGTTCACGTGCGGTGGTTTTAAGGCTTGTCGTTGCGCCTTCATCGAGAGCGTGGCGAAAGATGGAGACCGCTTTGGCGACCCAGTCAGCCTTTTTCAGTCGGCCTTCTATTTTGAGGCATGTTACGCCGGCGTCACGAATTTCATCAAGCTTCTCAAGCAGTGAAAGGTCGTGCATTGAAAGCATACGTTTCGGCGTGCCGTCGCCGTTGAGCCGCCATGCCGCCCGACACGGACTTGTGCACGTTCCGCGATTTCCGCTTCTGCCGCCGCCCCAGCTTGACAGCAGACAGCGGCCTGAAACGCAAAAGCACAATGCACCCTGTACGAAGATTTCCGTTTCCACGCCTTTGCCTGAGGCGGCGTTGATTTCTTCTTTTGAAAGTTCGCGCGCCAGTACCACGCGGTCGGCTCCGAGTTCGCCGGCTGCCTCGACGCCCGCTGAATTTTCAATCGCGCCCTGCGTGCTGAAATGAAACGCCACTTCAGGATAAAACTTCCGCACTGCCAGAAAAAGCGGGTCGGTGAAAAGTACGGCGTCGACCTTGGCGATACGTGCGACTTCCAATGCCCGGACCGCCTGGCCGACTTCGCGGGCTGCGATATCGGTGTTGACGGCGAGAAAGACTTTTACGCCGTTGTCATGGGCATATTTGACTACGCGGGTTAATTCTTCATGGCTGAAATTCACTGCGCCGCGTCTGGCATTTAATGAGCGGATGCCGAGATAAACAGCATTTGCGCCGGCTTGCACGGCGGCAACAAGAGATTCTTTATCGCCAGCCGGCGCGAGCAGTTCCGGCGTGGGTTTGTTGATATTGTGCTGCGTCATTATTTCTTTTTTCGCATGAACTTGCTGATGTACGATATGTGATCCTGGATATTTTCCGACACCATGGCGTCGTTGGCTTCCGGTGTTACGGTGTTGAATTGCGGCATTTCTGAAGGCGGCAGATATCGCTGAAGCAGCAGTTCGAATTCTCCTATCGCCTGCGAGAAATGGCTGGCGTTTTCCAGAGCCCAGCCGTTTTCATATATCGACATGATTTTGTCGATAAGCTCTTTTTTGGCAGTGTTGTATTGAGATTCGTCTTCTATCTGAAAAGTTTTCTGGTCAGGCCTGCGAAAAGACAGGTACAGCCGGTAATTTTTCACGCATAAATAGAGATTTTTATCGGTCGCATTTCGAGTGCGGTAATATTCCCTCGCCAGACGGAGGTGTTTTGCCGACGCTTCGGCATTCGGTGCGTGATTCAGGTCGCACGTAAGCGCTGCAGCGATGGTTTCGCGGGTCAGAATAGCAGGCTTTTCGCTGTTCCCTACAGTTGAGGACGATTTTTTAGCCAGCGCAAGAAAAGTGAACAAACCAGCCATGGCTATCAGGTAGACGATGGCTGCGCTGACGTATAATTTCGTTTTGCGTTTCTTTTCTGTCGTAGTGAGCTTGTCTGCGGGAGACTTTTTTAGACTTGAGGATTCCGGTTTGACTGATTTTTTTTGAGCCGGCGGCGTCTGTTGTGCCTGTTCAGGCGCTGCCGGCGGCGGCGTTTGAGTCTGGTTGGTATTTGTGTTCAGATATTTTTCCATCGCTGCGATTGGGTCGTCACCGGAGCTTACGAACAGCAGCGTCGTCTCCGAGCCCAGCGATATGGTGTCGCCCGTTTCAAGCAGTACCTGTTTGCCCCGCTTGTACGATTGGCCGGAAATTTCGATTTTATTGGCTGAGAGGTTTTCCACAATCCAGCCGTCGATTGTAAGTGCGAACCGCAGATGCTGACGGCTGACGGTTTCTTCGGTGATTTTTATGTCAGCCTGCGATGAACGGCCGGCAATGATATTGTTGTCCATGAGGACGGTTCGCTGGCCTTTCTGCGGGCCGGCGACGAAAATGAGTTCAGGACGGGCGTCTGGCATCAGAAAAGACCTCCACGCATTATGCGTATTATCGCAGGGCCGAAGATTGTGAGTATTACAGCCATCACAAGCAGCAGGCAGGGCACGAGTATGCGGACGCTGGCCGTGGCGGCCAGATTTTCCGCACGCACCGACCGTCGCAGTCGCAGTGCGGAGGCCTGGTCGTGTAAAACGTTCGCCAGCGGTGTGCCGAGCTGTTGGGCCTGCGTGACGGCGGAGGCTAACGACTGTATCGAATCGAGCGGTACGCGCTGTGCCATGTTCGCAAGTGCCTGCTGCCGGGTTGTGCCGAGTTCTATCTCGGCGAGCATCGCGCGAAGCTCGACGTTAAGCGGCTCGGAATCTTGCGGGTCTTCGTCAACTATGGTGCGGACAGCTTCGGTAAAATTGGCTCCTGCGCCCATGGCCAGCGATATGAGGTCCAGGGCATAGGGCAGTTGACGGGTGATTGAACGCATGCGCTTGGCGGACTGGTCTGCCAGCTGGATGATGCACAGCGATGAACCGACGGCTATGCCGAGTATTATTACAGAAATGCTCGGCGAACCTGCGACGAGAATGTGTAATAATTCCAGTACCATGCCTAATCCGAAGCCCGTCATGAACGACAGGGCCAGAAATTCCTGCGGCGTATAATAATTCGGATTGCCCGACGCGGTGAGCTGTTTGGAAATATACCGCTTGAGCGATTCGGACCTCAGTCTGTAACTTATGGCCAGAAATATCCACAGAAACGGCTTGAACAGGACGTTCTCAAAAAGTGTTTTGCGGTCGGTATGGCCGGTGGCGATGGCGGCTGCCCGCTGCGGCGAAAGCTTGATTTCGCCCTGTTGGCCGAAAACGGCTAATACGAACATGGATACGGACAGGAACAGGCCGGCCGACAACGCGACGTCCCAACTCCACCCCAACCAGAATGTTTCTGAAATTTCTGCAAATATCATCGTTTAAAATCCGAAATTCAAATCCGGAACAAATCCGAATTTACAAATATCAAATCACCAATCGGAATTTGAAAATCAATCTTGGAGCATCTTATTTGCAGGACGCTCTAAATATCTATTTCCATTATTTTCCGTATCCACAGGAAACCCACAAGGTTCATCAGGAAAACAGCCGACAGAATCAGCTTGCCGATGTCGTCTGTAAAAAGTTTTTCCACGTTTGAACCAGGTATGAAATACATTATGCACATGACGACGAGCGGCATTGCGCCCAACCATCTTGCGGTGGCTCGGCCCTGTGCGGTCAGCGAGTCAACTCTTGCGTTGAGCCGCTGGATTTCACGTATCGAATCTGCAATCCTGTCCAGCGTATCGCCCAGGTCGCCGCCCTGTTGCCTGTGCGTGTGGAGCGCGGTGAACAGCAGCCTGTAATCTGCCGAGCCGATTCGCTTTGCCGTCGAAAGCATGGCTTCGTCGAGCGGCGTGCCGTATTCATATTCGCTTAGAAGATGTGAAAATTCCTGGCTTATCGGGGCTGGCGCGTCGCGGGCGATGAGTTCCATCGCCTGTACCAGGTTCAAACCGGCTCTTACGCCGGACGCCAGCGTCTGAATGCCCTCGACTATCTGCGTTTCGAGCCTGTCGAGTCGTTTTTTTTGCAGCTTGCGTATAATCGCGCCAGGCAACATCAATCCGCCGCCGGCGGCAAGCAGAAACGCAATCAGGCTCCAGTTGGTTAATGATGACGCCAATATGCCGAAAACCAGCGACGAAACTGCCGTCAGAATCGTAACCGTGCGGGCTGAAACGTCCAACAGCAACTGATTTTGCAGAATGAACGAATTCTGCTTTTCGACTGTTCTGATGAGCGAGATAATCGGGTTCAGGCCCATGAAAACACACAGTGCCGAAAATATCAGTATCAACAGTGTATAAATGAGTTCAGCGTTCATCTGTATATCCGGTGAAAACATCCAGTGTCAGGAACTCCCGTCTCAGGAGTTCTTCGGCGAAGTGCGGAATATAGCCCGTATGTTTGAGTCTGCCGAAGTTGGCGGCATCTATATCCGTGCTGCGGACTGCGAAAATATCTTCCGTGAGTATTCTGCCGGTCTCTTCTTCTATTCCGAAAACTTCGCTCACGTGCGTTACTCTGCGTGAGCCGTCAGCCAGTCGGGTTATCTGCACGATGAGGTCCAGTGCGGCGGCAATCTGTTCGCGTATTGCGCGTATCGGCATATCGACAGCCATCAGTACCATCGTCTCCAGACGCAGCAGGGTGTCGTCCGGCGTGTTGGCGTGAATTGTCGATAGTGAGCCGTCGTGGCCGGTGTTCATTGCCTGCAACATGTCCAGCGCTTCGGGGCCGCGTACTTCGCCGACTATCAGCCTGTCCGGCCGCATTCGCAGCGCGTTGCGAACTAAATCGCGTATGGTGTATGCGCCTTTGCCCTCTATGTTCGCGGGCTTGGTTTCGAGTCGCACCAGATGCTCCTGCTTGAGTTGCAGTTCAGCCGAGTCTTCTATCGTTATGATACGCTCGCTTTGCGGGATGAACGAGCTAAGTACGTTCAGCGTGGTGGTTTTGCCGCTGCCTGTGCCGCCGGAGATGAGTATGTTCTTTCGGCCGAGGACGCAGGCTCTCAAAAAACTCGCCACGGGTGGCGTAAGCGTTTTTCGCTCGATGAGGTCGTCCATAGTAAAAGGTATCTGCGCGAATTTTCGTATCGTCAGCGTCGGCCCTGAAAGGCTCAGCGGGTTGATTACTGCGTTGACGCGCGACCCATCGGGCAGGCGGGCGTCGACGAGCGGTGTCGAGCGGTCTATTCGGCGGCCGACGGGCGTGATTATCCGCTCGATGATGCTTTCAACTATCGCGTCCGAGAAGAAACTTCTGCCCGTGTTCTGCAATGAGCCGTCTTTTTCAATATATATGCGGTCACGGCCGACGACCATGATTTCATTTACGTTGGGCATTTCCAACAGGTCCTGCAGCGGGCCGTAACCGAGTACGACGTCCTCTATCTCCTTGCTGAACATCCGCCGCGTGATGTATGACTGCAGTTGCGGCGTCAATTTCGGAGAAATTTTCTGGAGTTGATGTTCCCAGCCGTCTTCGATGGCGGCGATGTTTTCCTTAAAATAGCTCGGTTTAAGTTTTAGCGGAAACCAGCTTATTATGTCGGAAATGATTCTGGCGATTATTTCTTCCTGGCCGGGGTCTGTGAGGTCGGTATCCTCAAAGCCGTAGCTGTACATGAGTTTGCCCGTAGAACGGCGAGCCAGTTCCGTGACCACGCTTCGCCAGAGATATTCCCGTACGACGTACTGCCGCATTTCATCGTCTGTTTCGTTGAAGTGGGCGGAGATTATATTCTGCAACTGGCGTTTTATCAGCGCCACTACGTTTGCGTCCGACACTCCCGATTGGCCGGTGACGCGCAGATTGAGCTGTTCGAGCAGTTCGGCGTGCATGGCCTGTTCGAGGTCGATGACCCGTTTTCGCGGCGAATCGACGGCGGATTTTGCGGCGACTCGCCTGGCAGTCGGCTGCATCATGTATATGCTGAATTCGCCGATGCGGATTTCGTCGCCGAATTCGATTTTGACTTTTTGCGAAGGGTGCACTTCCTGGTTAGCCACCACCGCGCCGCCGCGGCCGGTTATCTCGATATAATAGCTGCCGCCCTCGAAAAAAATCCTGCCGTGCTTTCGCGAGACAAACTGGCTGGGCAAAACGATATCGCACGACTCATCGCGGCCGAACGTCACCGAATGGTCGGCAACTTTCAGCGTCCTGCGTTCGTCCTTGAATTGGTTGTAAACCCAGATTTCCACCTGTAGTCTCCGTTTTGCTATATAACTTAGCGGGTTCTGCCTTTGACAGCCTGCGTCGCCAGAGAGCCGAGCAGCGGATTTATGTTTATATCCGTCGGGGCTGGCGCCGAATAGGGCCGCAATTCCAGCTGTATCTGGCCGGTCATGTGCGTCAGGACGTTGTCCAGCCGCAGCGAGACTTCTTCCGGAACTTCCACTGTTATGCGATTATAACTCTGGCCGACTGATTTGCCTTCGACGGCAGCGCCTTTGCCGCCGATGTTCAGAACGCGTACGCCCTCGATTATCCGGTACGATTGCAGCGGCTGGCCGTTGAGTGAAAACAGGCCGCAGAGATTTACGCGGTCGCCGGCGGAAAGGGCGTCGCCGAGCGACTGGCTTTTGTCGAATTCTATGCTCTTGAGCACCATGCCGTCGGAAATCCTGTTTGACGGATTCGTGCCTTCGCGGCCGGTGATGTGGTCCCACAACAGGAACTGGCCTTTGCGGACGGGCTGATTGACGCGCTTGCCGCCCTCGACCAGCAGCATGTCTTTCTGCGACCATTTTATGACGTTGCCGAAAGATTTACGAGCCGCTTCGGTGGCTGGTATTTCACATGCCTCGATACAATCGCTGCGAAGCCTGTCGCCAGCGGAAAGATCGCGACGAAGTTCGATTATTTTTACCGAGTTGCCCTCGTATTCGTCGCGAATAGCCTTGATATGCAGGTTATATACCGCAGCCGCCAGAATGCCCAGAACCAATGCTATGAGTATCAGCCACTTGTTCTGAACGCCTATGGCCTGTTGTTCGTGTTCAGCCATGATTATTAATCCTCGTTTGCTCCGCCGACTTTATTGAGCAGTTCTCTGGCTTCGGGAGTGTCCAGAAACTGCAACGCACGCTTGAAATGGTATCGTGCCGTCTTTTCGTCATCTTCTTCAAGGGCACGTTTGCCCAGGTAAATGTCCTTTTTGTAACGGGTAAGCTGTACCCTCTTCTGAATCTCGGGAGTAGCCTGTATTTTCGACGCATCGTCATAATACTTCAACGCCTCCTGGAAACGGTTCTGCTTCATCTCCTTGTCGCCCATCTCGACGAGATTCTGATATTTCTGCTGGTCGTCCAGCATTACGAGCATGGCGTCGACCTGGGCCGCGGCGGCAGGTTTTATCTGCTTGGCGTTGGTATATTCGGCGCGGGCTTCGTCGTATTTTTTCTCTTGCGCGAGTTGTTTGGCGTTTTCGACGGCCAGATTGAAGCGGCAGTCGATTATGCGGCTGGCCGTGTCGGAATCTTCGGAAATTTTCTGCGCGGCGACGTATAGGTTCATAGCCTTTGAATATCTGCCGGCGGTGAATTCTGCGCTGGCGTCATTGATGATTGTTTCGCGTTTGGCGGCTGCGTCGAGTTTTGAGATTAAATCCGATATTTCCGCATTTTTCGGGCAGAGTTTATCGGCTTCGACGAGCGTCTCTCGCGCGGCTGAAGTTTTTCCCTCGGCTATCAGACGCTTAGCCTTCGAGAGTTTTTCGCGAGCATTGATAAGCCGCAATTCCTTGGTGTATTGAGCCTTGGTTTTTGCGTCCAGGTCGGGCATCTTCAATGCCTGCGTTATGGCTGATTTCAAGGCCTTGTCGTCATTGTTGGTATGAGCCCTGTTTATGGCTTCGATGAGTTTTGCGAGCGTCTGGCTGGACATCAACTCTTTCAGTTTTTGCGACGCGGTTGCGAGCATATTCTCATATTGGCCCCTGTCGAGAAGTTTTACGCCAGGCTCACTGCCGTCGAAAAGTGCCAGGGCCTTTTGATATGCCTGCCTGGCGACGTCGTATTGGCCGAGTTTTTCCGCCGTATCGCCGTCGCGCAGCAACTGGCTGAACGTGAACCTGACCCTTTCCCGCGAGATGGAGTTTTTCAGCTCGGCGAGGGCTTTTTCCTGGCCTTCGGTCAGATTTACATCGCCGATGGCCAGGTCGGAGCTCAGATTGTTGAGAGCCTGGTCAAAGTCCGCGACCTTGATGGGATTTTTTATCATCTTGCGAGCGGCATTCGTGGCGTTGTAAAAAATATTCGAACTGTAACGGTAACGTTTGAGGGCATCCAGGTCGGTCTTGCGCTTGCGCAGCCAGTTGGTGAATTCTTCGTTGTTGGAGGTCGTCTGGAGCTTGTTCAAAAATTCCTCTGCTGTGTTTTCCTGCAACTGTGCTGCGGCCCAGTCGGCGCCGTCGATGTCGATATTGATTTTGCACATGATACCGAGCAGCCGGGCTCTGTCGCTGCTGGATGAATGCGGAAATTCCTTGCAGACTTCGTCGAATTTCTCCATCGCCGAGCCGAAGCGGCCCTGCGTGAAGAGATTTGCGCCTTCGATGTAAACCTGTCGCGACATTTCGTTGTAGTGTTCCGATTTGTAATGAGCGTTCATCAGAAATACGCTCAGCAGTGCCACCAGGAACACCGCCGCCGCGGAAGCGAGCGATATCAGCATGATTTTTTTTCTGCGGCTCATCGGGCCAGCCGGCAGGGGGGCTGTGGGCGTTTCGTCAAGTATTACGCCGCCGTCATGTGATGCGGCGGCTGCGGCTGATTTCGAGAATTGCGGCACATCCATGCCCTGCTGTTGCATGGAGTCTATTTCCATGTTCGCCATCTGCGATATCATGCCGCCCTTGCCTTTGTGTTGGCCGACTTTGGCGGGGGCGGATTTCTTTGCAGTTTTGCCGGCGAAATTGCCCCGCAACGCGATTGCGAATTCCTCCGCCGATTTGAAACGCCTGTTCGGGTCTTTCTCCATCAGCCTGGCTACCACGTTGCTGAGAGGTACGGGGATGGACGGCAGAACGTCGTGCAGACGCGGTGCGGTGACGGCTGGATTGCCGTGCCATTTCATCCATCGCAACGCCTGGCTGTGTTTGTCGCGAACGATGTCTTCGAAAATTTCGTTGAATTTTTCACGGCCTATGAGCATTTCGTAGGCTATGAAGCCCAGCGAGTATAAGTCGGCACGTCCGTCGACTTCTCCGTTGCCGGCGTATATCTCCGGCGCCAGGTATTTTGTGGTGGCTAGCGGCATCGACGCATTGCTGTCGGTGGTGGTTGCCACGCCGAAATCTATTATTGTGGGCCGAAGGCCGTTGGTGGACATGACGATGTTGCTCGGCTTGATGTCGCGATGAACTATGCCCGCGGAATGCACGTCGTGCAGCGCACTTGCAAGGCGGAAAAGTATCAGCAGCATCGCGCGGGGTTCGACGGGGCCTTCCGCTTCCTGTATGAGAAACTCCAGCGAATAACCGTCGACGAGTTCCATGACGTAAAACAGGCCCTGCTCGGTTTCGAACATGTCGTGGATGGTGACTATGGCGTCGGACTTCTCGCCCAGCCGCGCAAGGTTGTTTATGTTCTGCATGACCCGCTGACGGTACGTGGGGTCTGCAATCAGATGGGTTGCGATGTGCTTTATGGCGACGTCCCTGCCAAGTATGGGGTCTTTGCAGCGATAGACCACTCCCTGGCCGCCTATTCCGAGGACGGCGGTGACTTCATAGCGGCCTATCGTGTGGCCGGGCTGAAACGTTGTCGAATTGGTATTGCTGTCAGTCATTTTTGATTACATCCATATAAAACGACAGTGAAGTCCTGCAAGTTCGATTATCATGACTATTGCGCATCCGACGCATAGTGCAAGGCCCAGCGGCAGTTTGCGGCTGGTTTGGTCTGTCGGCGAGGGCGGATTTGCGCCGGCTGCAGCCATGTATGCGAAGAAACCTATTCTTCGGAATGTGGCAGACAGCTGTTTTTTTGCTACGAGCATGGCCACCGCCGCTACGGCTGCGACGCACAGTCCGAAGAACATGGCTGTTATCGTGAATCGCCAGCCGGCGAGTGCGCCGACGGCGGCTAACAGTTTAACGTCTCCACCGCCGATTGCACCGAATTTCCACGCTACGAACGCCGGCAGAAATCCAGCCGCCATGCCGATGATGGCATCCTGCAGGCTCATGCCGCCCGATATTGCCGCATGGCCAAGCAGGCCGGCTGCCAGGCACGGCAAGGTTATGACGTTGTGAACCTTGCCTGCGACGACGTCGTCAATGCCCGCCGCAATCAGCATGCCGCCAAGCACCCAGTAATGCCACGTAGCCTGCATCAATCGGTCGGGTCGTCCGATGCGTTGCCGCTCTTTACGTCAGTGTACTGCTCGCCGAACCATTTGCTGATGTCGTCCTTGAACCACAGGATGACCGCAAGGAGCGGCAATGCAATCGCCGCCACGATGAGTATGTACTCTATCATGGTTGCACCCTGTTCGTCTTTCATCAGGCTGCGAAGTTCGTTGCGAATTTTTCCATACAACTTCATGTATTTTCTCCTGTCTGCTGCGAGAAAAACTTTGCCGCGTCCCGCCATTCGGGCCGGTTGATTCGTATTTTCGGTTCATCGTAAAAGGTGCTTCTTTGGCCAGCCCACGCAAGTCGGCCGACGTCGGATTCATCCTTGACGTCAAACGAGAACATTTTCTGCACCCTGTAGTGGCCGTCTTCTTCCAGCGGCAGCACTTCGGATATCTCCGTTATGCAGCGGCGGCCGTCTTTCAGTCGCGTCATGAGCACTATCACATCCATCGCCGATGATATCTGACTGCGCAGGGCGTGGAGGGGCAGTTCAACCTTGCTCATGAGGGCCATCGTTTCCAGCCGGTTCAGCGCGTCAAACGCGGTGTTGGCGTGCAGCGTGCTCATGCTGCCGGCGTGGCCGGAGGTCATCGCCTGTATCATGTCGAGCGCCTCGCCGCCGCGAACTTCACCGATGACTATCCTGTCCGGCCGCAAACGAAGCGATGACCGGAAAAGATCGCGAATCGTTATTTCGCCCTTGCCCCAGCGGTCAGGCGGTCGGGATTCAAGCGAAACCACGTGCGACTGCTGCAACTCAAGCTCGGCGGAGTCTTCTATGGTAACTATTCTCTGGTCGTGGGGGATGAAACTGCTTATCACGTTGAGCAGGCAGGTCTTGCCGCTGGATGTGCCGCCTGCCACCAGCAGATTCTTTTCCGCCAGCACACAAACTCGCAAATAGTCCATGACCTCTTTTGTCCATGAGCCGTATTGCAGAAGGTGGTCGGCATTGAGATTCAATCTCGAAAATTTGCGTATCGACATGCATGTGCCGTTCCTGCAGAGCGGCGATAACACGACATGCACCCGGCTGCCGTCGGGCAGACGGGAATCCACGAGCGGCCTTTCGGGATCTATGCGTTTGCCGGTGTATTGCAGCACATTGTTGACGGCGGCAAGCAGGGATTCTTCATCTTCGAAGCCGGCGTTGGTCTTGATGAGTTTGCCGGCTCGCTCTATGTATATGTCGTTGGCGGAATTAATCATTATCTCGGAGACGGTGTCGTCGTGCATGTATTCCATGACCGGAGCAAGGAAATGCTCCACCGTCGCCTCAAAAATGTTCAGATTGCCTTTCGACACCACAAAATCTCCATATTTCCCGTTTAACGCCGGAAACGATAAAATATTAAAAACATTGCAACCGTCTCCAAAACGGAATCTTACGTCAAAAATAGCGCAAAATCCAGCTTTTTATTACATCCTCACAGAAAACCACTGGCTTGCCGGAAGGTCTCTTATTGAATCTTGAGAATTGGAAGTTGCTTGTAATTTTGTATCTTGCAACTTGTGTAGTTTATAGCGGTTAAAAACAGTTCAGAGTCGGTACAGGATGCTAGAGCAGTTCAATCTTGAGAGTTCCTTTTTTGCTGGTTTGCTTTGTCCGTGGCTGCGTCAGAAAAACTTCAGAATACTGCCAAGTATGCCTCATTTTCCTTCCTTGCCACGAACAAACCCACTGGCGCAAAAATATGAACTCTCAATCTTTCAATGCTCTAATTTTCCTTTTTTTGGTTCATTTCCAGTACGGTTCTGGTTTTTCCCAGGTAATTCTGCAAGCCTTCCAACTGCGGCGAATCGTCCAGTCTTTCCCCGTTGGGGTCAAATATCCGTATCGGAGCGACTCCCGGATACGCTTTCCACAGTTCCTCTATCGGCACGAGATATATATCCGGGTCGTACTTGATTTTATTACGTATGTCCGAGAGTATTTCTTCGTTAAGGGCCGAATTCGGGCCCATGAGAAGCATGTCCAGCCCGTTTTTGCTTATCGCAACCAGCGCCCAGCCGCTGCGGATTACTTCATAATATGTTCTTGCGACGCTAAGTGCGCGGCGGGTGTGATTCTGGGTGGTTTGAGTTCGTAGCAGAACAAGGCCGTGCGATACGGTTTTATCGGGATTGAGGCTTTCCGTGAGATTGTTCACCAGTCGCATGACCCGCTCGTTATATACCCGCCAGGCTTGTGGATGGTCTGCCGGCAGGGGGGCAAGGAATATGCCGTCGTAAAAATCACAGCCGAGGCCTGCGGTGAAATTCAGGCTGGCGTATTCCAGGTAATCCGGACAGGAATAGCTCAGCGGCGGGTAGCGGTGTTTCAGTTTTTTTGCCACGTGCGGCGGCTGAGGATTTGAGCCGAATGCGTAAAAGCGGTAGGGCGTATCATGCGGCATATCGGCGGCGTCGGTGGCTACGACCCACCATTTGCCTCGCCGATGCGAAAACAGGCCATCTTCCATTATTTTGCCGTCCTTATCTTCGCGAGCTTCGTAAAGACAGCGGGTTATAATTTCGTTGCATTTGACGGCGTTTGCCGGCAGTACGCCGTTCTGGACGTGGGTTTTGGCTTTGGGGGTGTCTTTTACTATCGACGTCAGCCATGAACCGATGGACACTTCGCCGTCGATATTTGCCGCCGCTTTGCGGCAGCTGTCGATAAGTCCCCATGTGAAACTGACAGCCAGCAGGCTGCACCATATTATATAAGGTTTCCTGTGGTCGTCTTTTCGCAGATGTTTGACGCCGAAGTAACTGCCGGCGATAATCATGGCTATCGGGATAGCGCCGGCGATTTTCCCCGTAGCCGGCAGCCATGTCAGCAGGCCGAAAATCGTAATGCCTCCCGTAATGCCGCCTGCCACAGCCAACAGAAATCCGCCGATTGTTCCGCCGGAAACTGCAAAAGTCCGTCGCTGGTGCGAGATGAGTTCAGCAGCCAGGCTGGCTAGCGCTATCTGTGTGGCGATGGCGAAAAATACCGTTATGCCGACTCCTACCTTCAGATAGTTGCATAAAATCAGTTCCGTCGCCTGGCCGAGAAGGCCGGCGCCAAGGCCTATGACTGCGCCGGTCGTCTGAAGCGATGAAAGCGTCTTGCCCTTGCGGTCGACTCTGCCCAAAAAATAACCCAGCAGACCCAGCGACATGAATAACCACAGGCATCGCCTCGTCATGCTCAGCGAGAAAATGTCCGAAAGCATGCGGCATTGTGCGATGAGGACCAGCGTAAGGCCGGCGTGGAGAAGGGTGAGCATCCACTGCGTTTGCGGGGCTGGAGGTCCGAAGGGGAGCATGGCTTTACGCGGGTGGGTGGCCATTTCCATGCGGCTTATTTCGGTAAATGCGCCGACCAGCAGAACGCCGGCTATGCTGAAAACCAGGACTATGAGATTTGCGCCGAACCACCACGACAATGCGAAAATGAAAAAGCCCAGCGCCGCAGACCATATCCAGTCGCGGTAACAGCCTGCGTATACGTCACGGCCTGACGACTCACGAACCACCTTTGACGCATAAAAATATGCAAAAAGGCCGGCTGCCACGGGTATGGCGCCGATGAACAGAAAAAAGTTCTCTATATTGGACCACGTCCAGTCCCAGAACAGGAAATATGATTTTATCAGTGTGCCGACGAGTCTGGCCAAAATTATCCATATTGTCGAGAATATGAAACAGCTCACAGCCGTTACTATTGAAATCGCCATCAGCGAGGTGCGTTTCTGGACGTCCTGCCGGCTTGAGCCGAGATTGCCGCCGAAGGAATCCTCCAGCGGTATACGGGAAAAAATTCTCATGCCGCGAATGAGTCGCAACGTCAGGTGTGCAATTTTGTGACGTTTATAAAGTGCCGCCGTCACGCACAACGCCACCATGAACAGCCATCTCATGGTTATTTCGCCAGAAGTGTCGTATGCCCAGCCCCACAAAATTCCCATTGTGCACAGCCATGCCACCAGGCCGGCTAGCACGATTACGACAGCCATTTTGTCAGTAAGTACCGGACGCATTAAAATTCCTGAAAAACACTATAAAAATTTTTTAAAATTCAAGATAACAAGCTGCAAGCAAAGCTCAATTTCCAAAATTCAAGCACTCTATCTAATAGCGGTTATTCAAATTTTGAAACTTGTTTTTTGTTACTTGTAGCTTATTTTTCATAAGTTACTATTTCCCTGCGGGGTTATCAACAGTTGGGATTTTTTTGCCGTCCGTTCTGCCGGCTGGCGTCAGGAGGAAGGCCAACGTTTTGAGGATTTTCCCTTTCAGTGGCAGTGAAAAATCTTCAGCGCACCGAAATGCCTGTACAGCCTGGGCGAAACAGCGGCTTTTGAAATATTGTCTGCCGGCGGAATAGTACAATCTTCCGAGCCGCCTGCGTTTTACGTCTTCCGTGATGAATTGCGGATGGCCGTCTGCGAATTTTCTCAGTATTGCCGCTTCACGCATTCGTGAATGGCCGGTCTGGCGGGAGATGTTCGTATCGTGTCGTCGCCGCCATGCGGTAGGCTGGCCCAGCGGATAAAATTTCGTAAAAAGGCTGAATCGCAAAAAGAGTTCGTAATCTTCGCATGCCGGCAGGTTTTCGTCGTAATTTCCGGCTTTTTCGATAAGTTCCGTGCGATGGCATACGCGGCATGGGGAAAGATACTGACTGGTGAAAAGTTCAAGAGCGGATGTCGGAGCATCCTGAAATCTGCCGTCGAGAATCGTCTTGTTGCCGGCGGAGTCCATCCTGTGTCGATATCCGTAAATGAAGTCTGCCTGCGGATTTGAATTTATGAAATCGTGATATTTCTGAAGCGTGTCCGGCAGCCAGACGTCGTCGCTGTCCAGATATGCCAGCCATTCGCTACGTGCATTTGCGATGGCGGTGTTCCTGGCGGACGAAACGCCGCCGTTGGTTTTGTGAATCACGTGTATCCGTGAATCTTCGCAGGCGAGGCGGTCGAGGATTTTGCCCGTTTCGTCAGTTGAGCCGTCGTCAACAGCCCATAGTTCCCAATCTGTGAAAGTCTGGCCCATGACGGAGCGGACAGCTTCTTCGACGTAATTCTGATGATTATAGGCTGGCATGACGACTGTGAACTGCGGTTTGCCGGACTGATGGTTGTGATTGTTGTTCATGTCGGGGATTATACCCCAGCCTGCCGCCTGGGGCAAGATGACGATAAAATGTTGTATGAACCGGCAAAAAAATTTTGTATATTATGGCCAGCCTTCAGACAAGGAGTCAGTAATGAAACGTGCGATTTTTATGTGCATATTAATCGCCGGCATGGCTTTGCCGGCTATCTCCCAGGAAAGCAAACCGGCGGCAAAAAACCAAGACGCCAATGAAAAACTCATGAATCAGTATCAGCAGGAGATTCAGGACCTGCATTCCATAATAAAGCAGTACGACGCCCAGATAAGGCAGCTCAAGGAACAGATTGCACAATTAAATCAACAGATAGCCACCCTGACCAAATCGCCAGATGACTCCGCTTCCGCACAGACTGATAATGCCGTCGCTCCGGCGGCAGCCGCTGCGGCGCAGAGCTATTGGGTCAATCTGTTGGACATGGTAAATCTGTCCCGTGACGTAACGGCTGGCCAGTGGAATCTGAACGCCAACGGCCTTTCGGGAAATTCGCCGCAGGGCGGTATGGGCATGATAATTCTGCCGGTCATTCCGACGGGCAACTACGATATGACGTTCGAATTCTGCCGCACAAGCGGTTCTGCCGAAATTCAGCTTGACCTGCCGGTCGGGCCGAGGTCCCTCAGGATAGTTCTCTCCAGGCCTAACGGCTGGACGGAAGACCTGCAATACCAGAAATATGCGGCAGGCATCGAATATATCAACGGCATGGGCGTTTTGCAGAATCAGATGTTCTCGTCCAACAATTTCATATTGACTAACGGCCAGAATCATTATCTGCACGTACGAATTCGTGAGGATGGCAAAAAAGCGGCTGTCGACGTTTTTTATGACGATACGGAACTTGTGGACTGGTCGGGCGAGCTTTCGTCGCTGTCCATGTTCCCCGACGCCAACGCACAGCAGGCACGCAAATTCGGGCTGTCCATATCCGCCGGCACGATGATACAGATATTTGAGGCCAGGGTAAAAATGTTTGAAAAGCCAGCCTCGCCCGTCGAGCCGGCTGCTCCTGCCGCGCGGGTTTCTCCTGTTGCTCCGGCGGCTGGCGGCAAGTGAGCATTTTTGTGACTCCTTCGCAGGCTGTTGTTGCCATATTTGCGGCCGACTCTTTTTATTGATTTATTAACGAATCCGACGACGCGGATTGTTCATTTTGGATACATTACATTATAGAGGGCCGTTGACTACCGATGGCAGACAGCAACACAAATCGAATCAGACCCGGCCGACGGCCTTTGCAGATAATAGTTCGTTGGGTCGTAATCACCCTGGTCTTTCTTATTGCGGCATGGGCATTCATGCCGCTTTGGCTGCCGGTGAGCGGCATTACAGGGAGTATCTGCAGGGACATTCATGAACGTACCGGCTTGAGTGTCACTTTTGGTTCTGTCGAGGCGAGCTGGGGCAAAGGCCTTATTCTCAGGGATTTTGTCATTTCGTCGCCGCAGGGTTTCAGCCAGTCTGAACCGATGGTCAAATTTCATCGATTCCATTGTGACTTTTCACCTATCCGCATGTTGCTGGGTGCGAGACTCGGCTGGTGTGAGATGGAGGGGCTGGAAATCAACGCCGAAGTCGATTCCGCCGGCAATGTGAATCTTGGGTCGCTGAAGAAATTGCAGGATGACGATTCGGGCGGCATGAATTTCGGACGGATATCGTTGACGGCGTCGAAATTCACTCTGGACGTAGCCGGCAATCCTCAAAAGCTGACCTTCGGCGTTCGAAATCTGCAATTTATCAGTGGCCGTCTGAGCAATCTTGAGCAGATGACCATGACTGCCGACGTTGAACAGGCTGGCACTGCCGCGCCGGTGAATCTGCAGCTATCCGCGAAAGGTAGCGGTTCGCCGGACGTGGCCCGCGGGATGCTGAACTTTGTGAATGTGGATATTTCCCAGATTCCTCTGCCGTCGGCGGAGAGCGGTTTTCCGCTAAAAAGCCTGGGCGGCCGCTGTGACGGCATGTTGCAGTTTCATGTCAACAAGGCGTTGCAGGTTGAATCGCTTACGCTTGACTTGGCGTTCAACGGGCTTGCGATTTCGCCGGCGGCCGGCGAGCCTTTTGAAAAAATACCGCGGGTGACTTTCAGAACGCAGGCTGCTCTTGACGCGATAGACGAAGGGTTGGACATAAGTCATTACGAGTTTTCAATGCCCGGCCTGAATATATCCGGCAGCGGCGATTTGCACAGCGAATTTTTCGAGGGCAACTGGCGCGGTCTGGAATTCCTCAAGCTCGCCGGCGTCGTAGAGCCGCGCGAATTGCGGAAAATTTTCGGCAATCACGACGATATTCCGGAACATCTCGACGGCCCTCTTGCCATCACCGCCTTTGCGGAGATTAAAGAACGCACCCTCAAATTCGGCTGGAACGTCGATGCCGTCAATGCGCGGCTCTGTCGCGGCGGCGATGTTTTAAAGCCGCTTGGCGATGCGATGGCCATGTCATTTGCCGGCGGCATCGGCCTTGATGACGACACAAACACGCTGGCTGTTGAAAAGCTCGGCGTTATTTTTGGCCAAAACGTTCTTACTGGCGGCGGCAGGATAGAAAATCTCTCCGACCTGCCGGATTTGCGGGAAAATTATGATAGCGTACTTGAAATATTGCGACGTCTTAGATTGCACGGCACGATGCAACTGGCGGTTGACGGCTCATCGAAGCCGTTGAACGGCACATGGTCCTTAGACGGCGGCGAACGGATACATATTATAAGTACGCTGATGGCTGACGAGAAAACAACGCTGAAATTGGGAGATGTTTTTGTCAAGCCGGCGGGCAAGGCTTCGCACGTTGACCTCGTCGCTACGCTCAATGCCCTCAGCGGGGAAGTCGAAAAAGGCCAGCTTGAACTTTCTTGCGGCAATTCGACGCTGCAACTGAATGACATTACCGTACGCAGGCAGGCAGGCGACGGCGTGAGCGGTTATGTTATTGAAGGGCAGATTGACGGAAAAGGGCTGGAAGAGTTTGCCGGTTTCCTGCCGCAATTGGATGGCGAGGCGGAACTGAGAGGCGAAATTTCCGGCACGCTGAAAGGCTTTGTCGACGAGCATGTCCTTAAACCGGAACTGGCCGTAAATCTGAACCTGAACAGAACAGACATCCGCATCGGCGACGGATTTTTTACTAAAAAAGCAGGTACTGATTTTGCTTTTGACGTCGCTGCCGCCGGAATTGATGACCACGGAAAAGTGAATTTTCGGTCGAACGTGACAGCCAGTGACGATAAGGACTCCATCAACCTGAAAATTCTTGCCTCGCCGGACGAGCGAAACGGAATCGACAACGCGACGTTTACGCTGTCGGCTGATAACGTCGGCATGTTACGGAGATATTCGCCTGAAATTCTGGGCAGAATGAATATCGAGGATATCGACGGCGGTGTGACGGCGAGCGGCGTTGTGAAAAAATCCGGAGTTGACGCGGGTGGCCTTGAATACGAAATTGCGTGCAAGCCGGAAAAAATTTCATTTCTTCTCGGCAGAAATGACGTGACGATGAATGGCGAGATATCGCTTCACGGCAAAATAGAAAGCCGTAAGATTCAGAAAATTTTTATCGGCGAACTTGATGCCGGCGGATTCGATTTTACCTTTAACGGCGATGTCAAAAAGCCGGCCGGCATGGGCGTGAAATTTTCATGGGAACTCGCCGGCCAGGATGATTTTATAAATGACGGCGGCATGATTCATCTTCGCAGCCTTGTGGGCATGATAGGGGAGAATCGTTTTCAGCTCGCCGGCGTAATAAATGCAGGCAAACCGTTCGAAAAATCCCCCGACCTTTCCGGCACCGATTTGCATATGGCGATAAATCTCGTCGACCCGCAGACTTTGATGACGCTGTTGCCGAGCCTGGCGTCTTACAAGCCCGAAGGCGATGCGTTTCTGGATATGCAGTTGACGTCCTCCGCACGCGATGTGTGGTTAATCAGTGCCGTGACGCTGAAGAGTGACGGCGTAAGCGGTGCGTATAATGGCCGGCGAGTCGGGCTCAACGGGTCGCTTAAATTGCGAGACGTGCTCGTGAAGGGCGGCAGGATTGACGCTGCGACGCTGAATGCCGACGGATTGGGTTTTTCTGTGGATGGCGAAAACGGTTATCTGCTGGCTGACGTTTCCATGGTCGATTCCGTGCCGTCGGGAGAGCTTTCGCTGTTGATGGACAGGTTTGACCTGAAGGATTTTGCCGACTGGCTGGCTGGCCCGAATCGGCCGCAATCACGGCCGGCAAGGCTGACCTTCGCGGAAAAGGAAGAACTGAAAAAACAGGCTGACGCAGCCATATCGCAGTTTGCAAAACGCTTCGCCAAGGCTGACCTGTCAATGAAATTTTCATTCGACAGTTTTATGGGTTACGACGAGGCGGTCGACAAAAGTTATCTGTTCGATAAGGTTTACGCGTCGCTGCTGATTCGCGGCGGCAAGCTGGCGTTCGATTACAACGGCGGATTAGCCGGCGGCGTCTCCCGCGGTTCTTACGCATGCGATTTCCTTGCGGATGAGCCCCGCATGGTCTGGGAGAGCAGCGTTATCGACGTGCAGGCTACGCCGGAACTTATGCCGCAGATTAACAAGGATTTTCCAGGCAATACGGTTGATGGCACATTTACGAACGTCGTGAAAGTTTACAGCCGTCTGCGGGATTTTTGGGCGAACCGTCTCGACGACCGTTATCCGCTGTTGATGGTGGGCTTGGGCAAGATGACAGCCAGGAACGGCTATGTCGTGGGCAAGGCTGCTCCGGCGTTCGTTGCCAAAATTTTTCCGGGCCTGAATCTGACGAAATATTATTATCAGAAAATGACGGCGTACCAGGAGTTTCAGAGCAACGGCGTTTGCGTGAACGACGCGATATTCAGCGGCAAAAGCTATGACGTTTACATGAACGGCACGACCGACCTGGACAAGAATATCGAGTATACGGTTGGCCTTCAGCTGCTAGGCTCGCTCAGCAGTGCGGACTGGAAACACGACTGGCGGCAGGGCCGTCTGCCGCTGCTGAAACTCAGGGGCAGAATCGAAAAGGGCAAACTCGTTGACGATGTGATGAAATATCCGTGGCCGAATGAGACTCTTGGTGCAATTTTTATAAAAAACAATGTTTTCTATCGCGCCTGGCTGCTTAGAAACCAGGACGACCAATGATATGATTTTTGCGGGCATTTGCCGTTTGTCATAAAAAATAGTGATTTGATTTTTTTTGTACAGCCGGCTTTATTGTTCGTGGTTCGGCCTTGCGTTGATGGGATCGCATTCCAGATGTTTGATTGCCGAGCCGGAATTGTGAAACCACAGACCCCTGAAATAGAAATTGCGAAAGGCCTTGTGTATATGGCCGAAATAGACGTTTTTCAGGCCAGCCGCCAGTTCGGGGTGATGATGCACGAGTGATTTATGTATTCGCCACGCCGCGTAAACCGGACTTTGCAGGCGGCTGCTGAGTACGTGCAGTCGCGATGATACGATAGCCCTGTATCCAAACTGTCTTGCGCTGCCTCGCATGGTTTCGTCCTCAAGCAGCCTGCGTTCCAGCGGGTCGCACAAGCCCATTTTCATCGGTACGTCGCCGTGCAGGAAGAGGCAGTCGCCGATTTTGATGTGGGACGGATTCCACTGGAAATTCGACATTTCTTCGCTCAGTCGGTCGAGTGTGCCGCGGAAATGCTCAAGGCCGTCGTGATTGCCCATGACGTAAAAAAAACGGCACTTCGGAAAACGGCGGCAGACGTTGCTCAGCCAGAGGGCTGCTTCTTTCGTCGTGGCGTCGAAATCCTCCAGCGTAGTCCAGCGGAAATCGAAAATATCGCCGTTCAGCACCATGAAATCCGCATCGTCGGCGTGTCTGAATATGCGTTCCATGTGCGTATTGACGTCAGTCCTCTCCGTGAACATGTGCAGGTCGGAAACGACATATCCATTACGCAGATATTTCATATTCCGTGTTTATCCCTTTGCCTGTCGGAACGAACGTTTGCGGTCGGCTTCCTTCAGATAGCGTTTTCGAAGGCGTACGTTGTTTGGCGTTATTTCCACGAGTTCGTCGTCTTCGATATATTCCAGCGCCTGTTCGAGTGAAAGTTTTCTGGGCGCTTTGAGCACCACAGTGAAATCCTTCGTTGCCGAACGTACGTTGGTAAGGTTTTTCTTGCGAACCACGTTTGAGGGCAGATCGTTGTCGCGGCAGTGTTCGCCGACAATCTGGCCTTCGTAGACCTGGTCGCCTGGCTCAACAAACATTATACCACGGTCGGCGAGCTGGTCCAGGGCGTAAGCCGTGACCTGGCCGGTTTCTGTCGCTATCATGACGCCGTTCAGGCGGCCGCCGATTTCCCCGCGGAATTCGTCGTATTTTTCGAATCTGTGGTGAATTATGGCTTCGCCCTGGGTGGCTGTCAACAGGCGGTTTCGCAGGCCTATCAGGCCGCGGGACGGAATCATGAATTCCAGTACGCTGCGAGTGCCCTGCGTATCCATGTGAAGCATGTCGGCTTTGCGGTCGCCGAGTAATTGCATGGTCGGCCCTACGCCGTCGGTCGGGACATCCACGATGAGTTTTTCCATCGGCTCAAGAAGTTTACCGTTTTCGTTGCGACGATAAATAACTTCCGGCTTGCCGACGCAGAGTTCGTAACTTTCCCGCCGCATATTTTCCAGCAGGATTCCCAGGTGCAGAAGGCCTCTGCCGGAGACGTTGAATTCGTCGCCTCTGTCTTCGACGCGCAGTGCGACGTTGGATTGCAATTCGCGTTTCAGCCGTTCGCGTAATTGTCGGTTTGTCACGTATTTGCCGTCACGGCCGGCGAACGGCCCGTCGTTTATGCGGAATTTCATGTGCAGCGTGGGTTCGTCGATGGCGACCGGCGGCAGAGCCACCGGATTTTCCAGGTCAGCCAGCGTATCGCCGATGTCCACGTGTTCCAGCCCTATGACCGCGCAGAGATTGCCGGCTGTTACTTCGTCGACTTCCTTGCGGGATAGCTTGTCGAAACTCTGCAGGATGGCGACTTTCTGTTTTATCTGCTTGCCGTCCCGCATTATGGTGGTTATCTGCTGGCCCTTGCGGATTGTGCCCTCGAAGACCCTGCCGATGCCGATTCGCCCGACGTAGTCGTTGTAATCTATGGACGTGATGAGCATTTGCAACGGATTGTCCGGATTGCCGTTGGGTTCTGGAATGTGTTCGATTATTGCGTCGAACAGGTCATGAATGTCGGCTGTGCCAGGTTCGGGAATGCCCTTGTATTTTTCCTCGCTGATAGCCCAGCCGTTTCTGCCCGATGCCAGCAGAAAAGGAAAATCAATGGCATGTTCATCCGCACCGAGGTCGACTAGCAGGTCGAATACTTCCTCGTGAACTTTTTTTGCACGCTGGTCGGGGCGATCCATCTTGTTTATGACGACGATGGGCATAAGGCCGGCTTCCAGTGCCTTGGACAGCACGTAGCGGGTCTGCGGCATGACGCCTTCTGCGGAATCGACCAGCAGAAGAGCGCCGTCGGCCATTTTCATTACGCGCTCAACCTCGCCGGAAAAATCGGCGTGGCCGGGCGTGTCAACGATATTTATATGGTATCGTTCGCCGTTGCGGGCGGTATAGTCAATGGCGCAGTTCTTGCTGAGAATGGTTATCCCACGCTCGCGTTCTATATCGTTCGAGTCCATTATGCAGTCGACCGCCAGTTCGCTATCGCGGAAAAGGCCGCTCTGACGCAGAAGCTGGTCCACCAGCGTAGTCTTGCCGTGGTCGACGTGAGCTATGATTGCAACGTTACGTATTTTCATTTGTGCATCTTCTTTCAACAAAAAAACAAGGGCGAGATTATATATAACTCCGTCGGGCTTTTCCACTACCTTAAGATAAAGTTTTTACGGCTGCTGTTTTTATTTTGGGCCTTTATGCTCTCTGCCTGGCTGGCGTAAATCGGTCAGTTTGAAGTATTTTCTTGAAGTTGACGGGTGTTCTGGTAAAATTTTGCCCTGTTTTTAGAGATTTTTCAAGGAATTCATTATGGCCAGGACATGTAAAGAGCTTCGTGCGGAATTTGTGCGTTTTTTCGAGCAGAAGGGACATCGTAACATCATCAGCAGCCCGCTGTTGCCGGCGGACGACCCTACGCTGCTTTTCGCCAACGCCGGCATGAACCAGTTCAAGCCGATTTTCCTCGGCACAGAAACCCGCGAATACTCCCGTGCCGTCAATACGCAGAAATGCATCCGAGCCG
>CAZIAZ010000022.1:0-44920 GCA_964536835.1 uncultured Planctomycetaceae bacterium
CTGGGCAGTGTCTCAG
This sequence comes from uncultured Planctomycetaceae bacterium, assembly GCA_964536835.1. Lineage (GTDB taxonomy): Bacteria > Planctomycetota > Phycisphaerae > SM23-33 > SM23-33 > DAONFI01. The sequence goes on from CAZIAZ010000022.1 coordinate 17, forward strand.
TCCCAATGCGCCGGACCGACCTCTCAGTCCCGGTACCCGTCGTCGCCTTGGTGGGCCGTTACCTCACCAACTAGCTGATAGGATATAGGCCGCTCAATCGCCGGTAGGTCCGAAGATCCCCACCTTTGACCCCTGCGTCCGCAGACGCCGTGGTCTCATCTGGTATTACCTGCAGTTTCCCGCAGCTATCCCAAAGCCAAAGGCACGTTACCTATGTATTCCTCGCCCTTTCGCCACTCGAGTACTTTCTACTCACCTTGCGGATCGTAGAAAGCCTTTCCGTTCGACTTGCATGTTTTAGCCATGCCGCCAGCGTTCGTTCTGAGCCAGGATCAAACTCTTCAATTGTATATCGTTGTTATCTCTTGCGAGATTGACATCGAAGAATTTTTCCTGCGAATCACACTCAATCTGGTTATACAGTTTGAGCTGAAAAAACTCAAAATCCACTGACATAGGTTCAAGATAATATAAATTATCCTGGATTGTCATCACGAGGATTCGAGTCGGCAAATCCGTCGCAAGATGGTTTTGCCTGTTTATTTTATTCCCAAAATCATCATCTCGTGAAAGATGATGCATGGGCCACTTCCTCGTGACAACTCACTGTTCACTTGTAAAATATCTCTCGCCAGCCATCACTCGGCCAGCCTTTTCTGCTCCTCGCCGCTAAACGAGATGCAGATTTTTAAGATTACCTAAACTCAACTGCGGAGTCAAGTTTAATTTCTTATCTTTTTTAAGTTTTTTATCTGACGCAACTTGCCGTCTTCAAAAAAGCGTCCAACTACCCTTGCGGCAGCTTTCTCATCGCAACATTATTTGCGACAGGAGCGGGAAGTATATATAATTTTCCGGCTGCGTCAACCCCCATTGCACTTTTTTTTAAAACTTTTTTTTAACTCTTTCAAAAAAACGTTTTTACGCCAATATTTTCAGGGTTTTGCCCGACAATAATTCTTTCAAAAATTCTTCTTAGAGCATTGAAAGATTGAGAGTTCATATTTTTGCGCCAGTGGGTTTGTTCGTGGCAAGGAAGGAAAATGAGGCATACTTGGCAGTATTCTGAAGTTTTTCTGACGCAGCCACGGACAAAGCAAACCAGCAAAAAAGGAACTCTCAAGATTGAACTGCTCTAAGTATCGGAAAAAAGCTCGCCGACGAGGACATCAAAGCAGTCAATCCTGCTTTATTTGTAGCGGCAGACGGACGCGACCTGAAAATATCGCAATAATTCCCAAAGTGATTTTTTTTGCGAACCGCTATAGCCCGTTTAAAGTCACTCGCCGAAGAGGTCTGGCATGCCTATTGAACAGGCGATTCTGAGTTTATTGTTGGTGGATGTTAAAGTCGGCCGTTCTTTTACCGGTTCTTTGCGTTCAGGCGTCGGAGCGGGTGCGGTTTCAGGCTTATTTTTAGGGGTTTCAGACGGCTTGGGGTCATAAGTCGGCGATACCAGCCTTCGCCGTAATTCATCCGGAATTTCATATGAATTCTTTATTGTGCCTTCCTGACTGTAAGGATTGGGCCTGGGCTTGTCGCGTACCTGGAGTTCCTCGACGGTTTGGCCGTCGCGGTTGGCTATGATGGAAGTCTGACGCTGTGCGTTCGTCATGGCTAACAGTTCCTGCGGCGTATCGAGAACATAAGGCGTTATGAATATGAGCAGTTCGGATTTGATATGCTGCTGTGACGTATTGGTGAAAAATTTCCCTATGTACGGTATGTCACCAAGATAAGGCACTTTCTTGTCGACGTTGTCTATTTTGTCGTCGATGAATCCGCCGAGGCATACTGTTTGGCCGTCATGCACTCGCAGGTTGGTCGCGGCATGTCTGGTATTGAGTATTTGCGGCTGAAGGTCCTGGGTTATGGCGAAGGTGTCGGTACTGATGGAGTTTATATCCTGCTGTATGTCCATGCGTATATAGCCGGCGGCGTTGATGTGCGGCGTTACTGTGAGCTTCGTCGTGACGTCTTCATACTTGATTGTGCTTACGGTAACCCCGTCCGATGTGATGTTGGACGTCTGCAGCAGCGGCACGCTCGAACCGAATTCGATGACCGCCTGCTGGTTGTTCAGGGTAAGTATGTTTGGCGTCGATATCACGTCAAGCCGCGACGTCGTCTGTATCAGACGGAAAAACGCATCAATATTGTTCGATATGAAGCTGTAGGAAAGGCCTACCGTCTGGTTCGAGGCATCGGCCCTTGAGCCGAGGTTAAAACCGTATTCGGTTGTTTTTCCGCCACTGACGTTCGTATAAACGAAATCAACTCCCATCGCCAACGTATCATCCAGCCGTACTTCGGCGATAAACACTTTTATGAACACCTGCTTGCGCGGCTGATCTATCTGCTCCACGATGGATGTGACCATCGGGATGTTTTTGGCGTTGGTGCGTATGAGCAGTGCGTTATTCGAATCGTCGGCTACTATGTATATCGAGCCGAACGGCACGCCGAAGTTGGACTTGACATAGTTGGCGGCAAACTCGTCTGGCACGCCGGCGGCAAGAAGCGTCTGCGTTGCCTGCTGCATCGAGAGTTTTTTCTGTTCTTCGGAGATTTTTTCGATGCCTTCCTCGGTATACGGCAGTTGCAGGGTCTGCTGGAAGAGTTGGTCGAGGATTTTCTTGACTTCCGGGGCGGTCGAATTGTTCAGCGTGATATGTTATGTCTGTTCCTGTATCGAGTCCGGCACGTCAAGCAGGTTCACAAGGTCAGCCAGCTCGTCGAATTTTGCGTAATCGTTGGTACGCAATATGAGCATATTCGTACGTGTTTCGATGATTGGCGTGATGCCCAGGATTTTTTGAGCCATCTCTACGACGTGGCTGGCAGGGACGTAATTCAGTTTATATATTCTAGTTTTCTGCGGCTGGGGCGGCGCAGGCGGCGTAGCCTGTTCCGTCGCGGCGGCGGTCTGTTCCGGCTTATCGAGCTCGTTGATTATGAATTCGCGAATTGTGCCGATAATCGCGTCCGGCGCACGTAGGACGACTGCTTTCAGCCGCGGATACGGCACGGCTGTTATCTGTATCTTGCTGCTGAGGGTTGCGAGTCTTTCCTTGTCGGCGCCGGAAAGCATCTGCGAGAGGGTATTCATGCTTTTCCTGTCGGACTCGCTGAGCATGTCGCGTGACTGGAAAAGTTTTTCTATGATTGTGGCTACGTTGGCCGGGTCTGCGTATTTGAGGGTTATCATCTCCACACGCGTGGTAGCCAGGCTAAGCGGCATGATTCGCACGGCGCCGCCTTCCATGCGGACGGTCGCACCCTGGCGGCGAAGCGTGGAATCGAGCAACTGGATTGCCTCGGCTAGCGTTATGGGCTGGCCGCTGGAGATGGTGATTCGTTCGGTCAGCTGTACTTCCGGCACAAACGGCACGCCGTAGAGCTGTTCGAGGCCTTCGAGGATGGAACTCGGCTGGGCGTTTTTGAAATTGAAATTCGCCTTGATGGGTGCAGGTGCAGGCGTCGGAACAGGCGCAGCTGCGGCAGAGGCGACAGTTTCAGGCTTACTTTGCTCCTGAGCCGGCAGATTTCCCGCCGCCGACAGGATTACTACTACTGCCGCCAGCATTGACAGACCTGCGATATGTATTGGTTTCGACTGCAACAGCTTCCTCGAAAATCGTATTACGCGTCAATCGTGCTTTTCCGTCCGGACTTATCCATCTGATGACCAGCAGATAACATCCGTCGGTTTTTTTGGGGCCTTTGCCCCAATCCAGCGGCAGGACGTAACCCGGCCAGGCACTTTCGTCATAATAATCAGACAGCATTGTCGGCGATATGTCCCATGCACATATCGGCTCGGCATCTCTGCTGCCGTGATTGCGTATCAGAAACGCCTGGATTCTGCCGTCTTTCCGGCACGGCTTTTCGTCGCGGTCAAGAAGTATGACTCGCAGCAAATATCCGTCAGGGCCAGCCGGCGCACGCCAGTCACGGCCTTTCGGACTGGCTATAAACAGAAAATCCTTTATATCTTTATCGGAAATATCCCCTTCATCAGCCCAGTCAATATACCATTTAGTTGCAATTTTATTTTTATCGGAATCTTTTTCGCCGGCTGGCAGGATGGGTGCTATAAGATTATCCTGGCTGGAGGTTTGCGGCAGGCTGGCGGAGCAGCCGGCAATCATGCAGAACCATAAACATATTATTATAAAGATGTTACGCATAGGATATCTCGTTTTTAGCCACTGTCTGCTATTGCAGGTCGGAAATATACCATCCGCCGATAGTGATTGTCTGCCGGTTATCGCCGGTTCTGACTGTTATGCTGTCTTTTTCTATTTTTACGATTCTGCCCTGGCCCAGCCGGTCATAAACGCCCAGCCGGAAAACCCTTTCTTCGCCGCTGGGCCGTACCAATGCAAAAAGTCTGCCGTCCGATTCGCTTATGCCCACAAGCTCGAAATTATCAAAATAGGCTGTGCTGTCCTGCCAGAGCGTTGCACTGCTTTTGCTTATGGGCAGATGCTTGATTTCTCCGCCGGGCAGTTCCATTTCCATGCCGCTGGATGTAATCTGTTTTATCGTGGCGTAACCCACGCTGTCGCCGGCTTTTACCCATACGGATTCCTTGTTGCCGACGAACTCAATGCAGGCGGACGGTTCTTTGGCTTGCGTGGTTGTGCCGATAAGTATGAATTCATTGGGCATGGATGCCCGGCCGACTTTGCCGCCGCCTGGAAAGAAAATATTTTTCCGCAACGGCAGTAGCGGCAATAGCGGCTGATGCAGCGGAAAGCGGGTTTGACGCTGGGTTTCCGCCAGGTCGTCCTGAAGGCCTTGCGATTCGCGGGATAACGTGGAAACGACCAGTTTCATATTGATTGTCTGGTCTTCCTGGGAGACGGTGGCTATCTGCAAAGAAAGAATCCGCAGAAATTCATCGCTTGAGTCGAGGTTGTCCAGAAATGAGCGTAGTGCTTCGGCTGAGCCTTCCAGTTTCAGTTCATATGTAATTTCCGAAAGGCCATTCTGGCCGGCCAGGTCGGTTTTGGATTTTTTTGTCGAACTTTTTATCACATTCATGCCGGCTTGAGACTCCAGGTACTGCCGGAAAAGATTCTGGCCCTGCTCGCTTGAAAGACGTATGTTGTTGCGGTCGACCTGTATTTTGTGATCGTCGGCTTTAGGCGAAACGACCTGCGATATCTGCGTGCGCAGGCGCTGGGCCTCTGAATCGATGTTGTCCAGCCATTTACCCAACGGCGTGAACACAAGCGAGTCCGCCACCAGCAGGATGAGCAGTATCATCGCCAGAACAAGCAGCAATTTTTCACGTCTCGTTTCAAACATTGTCTATTTCATTCCGGATGGTTGTATCGTATTTCGTGCCTGCCGGGTCGCTGGTACGACGGACGGAGCAGACGTCGGAGCAGAAGTCGGCGCAAGCAGCGGGTTGGCAACTTCGAACGTGACGGTCCACTGTTTCCCGAACGGGTTGTTTGCGTCCGGAATATCGGTGACCGTACCCAGTTCAGCCTTCTCGAACAGTAGCGAATTGTTCAGCCGCGAAACGAACTCGTAAAGCGAATCCGTGCCTGTGCTTCTGCCGTCTATTCTGACCACCTGTTTGCCCAGGTCGTTATCCATGCGGATTTCCAGCCATGTTACATACGCCTGATCCGTATTCGGCAGAAGATTGTTAATCGTGTCATAGACGTTTCGATACGCCGGCCTGCTGCCGCCTAGAGACGGATTCATCCACGGCCGGGCCTGCGTTATCAGCTTCCGTATTTCCTGCCGCTGGTTTATCTGCGGTTCGAGGCGACTGTATCGCTGCTGAAGATTCCACAGCGATATTTTTTTTACAAAAACTTCCGTCAGCAGTACGCCGGCGACTACGGCTATGAAAACCGCCGTGAGTTTGCCCCACTGTTTCCATGTGAGTTTCAACTGTTTCCTGTTTTTTTGCGGCCGTATGATGAAATTGAAATTCCGCGGCGGCATTGCGTCGGCTTTGCCATGCTGGCCGGCATGCTCGATAGCCTGCATGGCCAGCCCGACGGCTGCTATGTATCGGCCGCCCAGGTCAAACAAATCAGCCTGGCCGTCCATTGGCCGCCAGTTATTGCGACGTAAAAAAACTTCAGCCTCCATCGCACCTGCCAGCGAAAGGCGGTCTTCTTCAGTGCAAGCATCCCACAGCAGCAGAATTTTCGACGGATGAAAATCGGCGCGAGCCATTTTCATCAGCCTGAATAGCTGGCCTATGGCCTGAAGCACTTCGTTTTTTTCGCAATTTGCGAGCGGGCGTGACTGGATGTCCTTGATAGCCTGGCCGTCCCTGAAGGCCATGGTTACCGTCGAGTCGTCCACGACTATGCCGAGCATCGGCTGAGGATACTCTTCGTCCCATAAGCCCAGCGCCTTCATGCAAGCCATTGTTCGCAGCGTTATGCCGGAGAGTTTTACGCCGGCCCTCTCTGCTATTACGGAAATTTTTTCCACTTCACGCCTGGCTGCGACGCCGGCGACCTGTTCGCCGGAAATGCACGTCCACGAGTCGGTCACGTGGTCCAGTCCGAATTGCGGCGAATTTTCGCCGGCTGACGTGTATCGTACGAAGCCTGCAGACGGCGGCAGTGAAAAACAGCCTTGTCGTTCGTCAATTTTATTCTGATTCAGCAGGCCTTCCAGGACGGCTGCGACGTCCTGAGGCTCGGCGTGTTCCTTTACCGCCGCCTGTCCGCATCGGCGCAATACGAATCTGCCTCCGTCAAGCTCAAGCTCGACGACTCGCAAACTTCCGGCGCTGATGTCTATACCTAGCATATTTTTAAAACCACAATTTAGCCGCGGCGGCATTATTTTAGCGATTATCGCCAACGGATGCAAACACGCTCCAGTCGTATCGGAATATCGTGCCGAAATTTCTGTCCGACTTCTCAATTACACAGGCGGTGTACTGTTCCAGGTTGCCGGCGTAATTTTTTATGAAAACGCAGCGATACTGATGATTTCGCGTAGTTATATAGGGGGCTATAGCTGCCAGCGTATCTGCCGAAAGTACGTCCAGAAGGCTGGCGATGCCGTTTTGGGCCAGGTCGGTTGGGGATGCTTTGAACTGCTGCCATGAAGTTATCGCAGTTACATCGTTTTCAGAAAGGCCAGGCAGGGTTCGCAATACGTCCTGCGATGCCGAACTTACATCAACAAGGCCCAGCAGCACGGTTTTATCCGTGACTGTTACCCTGTCGGCGATTTTCCGGAATGCATCTTCGTCAATTCTGACAGTGACGGTTTTTTCATCGATAACCGGTTCATATTGACGGGTAAGCAGTTCCACGATGTTTGTGAAGGGATTTTGAGCACGGCTCTGCACCATAGCGGTTATCTGTTCCGAGGTAAGTACGTCGCCGAGTCGTTGCGTCAGCGTATCGGCAGCCGCCAGGTTGATATTGACGCGAGCCTGGCCGGATGAGTCTGTATTCTTCTGGCGGGAATAAACGGTCAGATTTTTCATTATCGCCGCCACTTCAGAACACACGCCCACTGCGTTGTACCAATCAGCGTCATCTGCCGTGGTGTAACTGTTGGCGGCGTACTTGAGTGAAGTTGCGTCGGTCAATATTTTCGCCAGTTCAGGCAGGTCGGCTATGGGCCAGTTAGCCTTCTTTTCGTCCTTTGAATCGCTCCGCAATTCCGCCAATTTCTCACGCGCGGCTACGAATTTTTTGGCTGCCGATTCATTCATGCCGTTGAGTTTTGCGAACATTTCCACGGTAACAGTGTTGGCGTTAAGGCGGGCGGATTCATCCTGGATGGTACTGTCGCGCAGAGTTACTTCGACGTCGTTAATAGTCAGCGGAAAATTTGACGCAGTTGTGGCGCCGGACGTATCAGCCAGCAGTTGCGTGCAGACGGCGGATATGGCTGACTGCGTTGCAAGTTCGTTGCAATTCACGGTGCGGACGGCTCGCAGTTGTCCCTGCGACATGTAGACCGTGCCGCAGACGGCTATCGCGATTACTGCCATAATCGCCACCGCCCACAGCGAAATGACCAGTATCATGCCCTTATTCCTGCGTTTCACAGCCGCTCTCCCGTTGCGATTGCCAGCGGGCCAGCCTGTACCGGTATGGCCACGCATCGGGTCACGCTGATGAGTTTACCCTTTGATGTTTTCGTCGATAGCGTTATCTCCACAATCGCCGGCAGTGTCGGCCGGTTGTTGTATAAATTTTCAATCCAACTGCCGTCGTTGCATCGCAAACGAAATGTCTCGACGTCGTCAAGCAGTATTTCGAAATTCTCGTTTGCGGTCGACGTTGCCGCCGAGGTCAGGATGGTTTCGCCGGTTTGGGCTGCTCTGCAGGCGTCGGCGAAATCAGAGTCGTCCTCGACGTGTCGGATGAGTTTGCCTGTCACATCGCCTGAGCGGGGCATAAGGAAGACGTAGATTTTCTGCGGCGTGTCGTCATCGGATTGCGGCATTGCGGATATTTCCATAATCACGCCGCCGGCTGCCAGCGGCATGATTCTCAACGCCGTCCTGCTGTTGGAAATTCTCTGCAGGTCAGCCTGTATGACGTCTATCGCGGCATTGATGCGACAAAGGGCGTCGGTTTCGCCGGCTAGCGATTCTCTGCCTTTTACGCCGGCCCAGACCGCACCGTAAATCACAGCCAGCACCATCGCCATGAGCATGACGGCTAACAGCATTTCCAAAAGCGTAAATGCACGACGGTTCATTTTTGCGTTGTCTCCGTAGTTTGCGCATCGGGGGGCAGAATGACACGCTGGAGCGTGAGGCTTTGCGTTTTGTTGCGGAACGACCAGCTTACGTCGCACGCCAGCCGCGTAACAACGCCGGCAGTGGACGTACCTGGCGTTATCAGCCGCAACTGCCAGTCAAAATTCGTGGCCAGTTCCGTTTCCGTTCCGCCGGCTGGATACGTCTGAACGTCAGCCGCTGCCAGTTCGAGTTTCTCCATGGCTATCCGGCGGGCAGCCTGCGAAAGCCTCGTTGCGCGGAAATGTGAAAATGAATTTCCTATGCTGGCGGATATCACGGCGAGAGCAGCCGTCAATATGATGGCTGCTGCAAGTATTTCTATCAGTGTAAATGCGTTGTTTCGCGGTTTTTTCATATTCTTTTGGAACGGCGGCCTGCCGTTGAAAAAAATCATTGCGATACGGTTTTGAGACATTGTTCCTGCCAGATTTTTTTTATTTTTTCGGCTTCGCTGGCGAATGTCGTGCCGGCCATGCTATCAACTGTGCCGAACGATATTATTCCTGACGGCGCCGATATTTTTACGACTCTTTCATCGTCGTTTTCCGGATTCAGCGTGAGAAGAACGGTTTGCTTCACTCCCGTGGGATAGAATTTCACCGGCTGCGGGTCAGCAGTGGCTGTCGCTGCAATTTCGACGAGTTTTATGGGCACGTCGGTTGCGGTCTGCGTCCAGGCTACATTAAGCTGTTTGGAATGTCCGCCGGTATCGAATACAAAAACCTGCGTTTTATACTCGCCTTCATCCGTCTTTATGAAGCGTATCTCGCAGGGCAGCTGCATCTGTGTGGCGTACAGTCGCGTCTGGCGCAACAGCCGTATAAAATCGTCCGTTCCGCTTCTGCCTGAAAACGAAGCCCACGAATTACGAATGGCCGGATAGGCAAGAGCCGCCAGCAATGCCATGATTACAATGACCAGTGCAAGCTCCACCAGCGTAAAAGCCTTCCTGTTGTCAGTTGGATGACGCATTGCCGATATCATCCTGCGTTCCCTGCTGGCCGTCAGGGCCGGCGGAATAAATATCGAATCCGTCCGTATTGATAGTGCCCGGGCACAGGTATATGTATGGTTTGCCCCAGGGATCCTGCGGCAATTTGTTGTCGTCAAGATATGCTCGCCACTGCACGTTGTCGCCGAGCGAAGACGGCCGCGTTATGAGCGCGTCGAGGCCTTCCGCCGTGGTCGGAAAACGGCCGCAGTCTATTTCAAAATTGTTCAATGCCGATTTGAGGTTTGCAATCTGTGCCTGGGCGGCAGCTATGCGGGCCTGCTTGCCCTTGCCGGCTATCTTCGTGAGCACCAGCCCGGAAAGCAGCGCTATTATCACTACGACCAGTATTATTTCGACAAGTGTGAATGCTTTTTTCATGATTTCACCATCCGTGTCATTCCAGAAGACTGTCCATGGAAAATACCGGCAGCAGCATGGCTGTCACGGTAAGGCCCACTATTACGCTCATTATGACTATTATAACAGGTTCAAGCAGCGAAAGCATCAGGTCAACCCTGGCCTGAAAATCGCGATGATGCTGGGCGGCTAGACGGGCAAATACGTTGCCCAGCCTGCCGGTGGTCTCGCTGACGAATATCATCTCCAGCGTCGTGTCGTCGAAAAATCTCGAATTGCTCATTGCGGTGCTGATTCGCTGGCCCCGTTCGACGCTTTGTGCGATGAGTTCGATGTCGCGTCTGACATTTGCACTGCCGACTACGCCGGCTGAGAGTTTTAACGCCTGCAATGCCGTCACTCCGCCGTTCACCAGCAATGACATCGTTCCTGCGAATCGATACATCTGCCAGCATCTGAGCGTCGTGCCGTAAACCGGCAGCCGCAGCACGAACGAATCCATCGCAAGACGAAACCGCCCGAATCGCATCATGGCGCGGAATGCCGCAAATATCAGGACGACGGCGATGAGGATGAATATCCAGCCGGCTTCGAAGAAATCGCTTATTGCGAGCAATGCCTGCGTTGGGCCGGGAAGCGTCTGGCTGGTCTGATGATAGACGGCTGTAAATTTCGGCACGACATAACCCAGCAGAAAAATTATGGACACCACAACGGTGACGGCCAACATTGCCGGATATGCCAGCCGCGCTTTTATCTGTTTGAACGTGTCAGCCTGGCTGGCCATGTGCGACGCAAGGCCGGTGAGGGTTTTGGGGAGAAAACCGCCTTCTTCGGCGGCACGTATCATGGAGATGTCGACGGTCGAAAAAACTCCACCGGCGTTTTCCATGGCGGCAGCCATCGATTGGCCGTTGGCTATGTCCCGTCGCAACGATTCCGCCAGCCGGCCAGCCGGCATATCGGGCGACTGCCGGACAATAGCTTCAAGCGAACGGCTGAGCGTACAGCCAGCCTCCAGCAGGTCGGCCAACTGTATCATGAGCTGGGCTATGTGCTTTTTGGCTATTCCGGAAATTTTTTTGCGTCTTTTCATGATAATAAACGTACTGCCGTCATGCCCTGGTTACGTCGCGAGTTACGCGATAAAGTTCTTCGAGCGTGGTTTTGCCCTGCCTGACGAGATTGAGGCCGGCGTCAGCAAGCGGTATCATGCCCTGTTCGACGGCCAGCCGGTGAATCGTTGTCCGGTCAGCGTCGGCGATGGCCTGCGCTATCGGCTCAGTTACCACGAAATATTCATATATGCCCGTACGGCCCTGATAGCCGGTGTGTCGACATGCCTCGCAGCCGACCGGCTTGTAAAGCGTAGTGCCGACAAGTTCCGGATATCGCTCAATAGCTTCGGGCGGAATGTCGCGAATAGCCTGGCGGCATTTGGGACATATCAGCCGCACAAGCCGCTGGGCGATTACCACCTTCAGGGCGGAGGCTATCATGTACCACGGCAGGTGCATGTTGGCCAGGCGGCTGATGGCTGTAATAGCGTCGTTCGTATGGACGGTGGCCAGCACCAGGTGACCGGTTATCGACGCACTGAGTGCGGTGTTCGCCGTCACGTCGTCGCGGATTTCGCCGACCATTATCACGTCCGGGTCATGACGCACTATGCTGCGCAGAATGTTGGCGAAACCGAGGCCTATGCTTTCCTTGACCTGTATCTGCGTTATGCCGTCGAGACGGTATTCCACCGGATCTTCCACGGTGACGATTTTGCGAGACGGGCTGTTGATGTGATTCAGCGAAGCATATAACGTCGTGCTCTTGCCGCTGCCCGTCGGGCCGGTCACGAGTATCAGACCGTTAGCCTGCTTGAGTATTTCGCAGTACGATTCGAGCATTTCGTGCGACATGCCGATTTCCGTGAGTTCGCGATACTGGCTTTGCCGGTCAAGGATGCGGAGGACGAGGCTTTCGCCGTAAATGCTCGGCAGAACCGAGACGCGCACGTCGACCGGCCGGCCCAGGATTCGCAGGCGTATCTGGCCGTCCTGCGTAAGACGCTTTTCGGCGATATCCAGGTCCGCCAGCACTTTTATACGCGAAATTATCGCACCTTCGAGCTGTTTTATCGCCGGCGGCACAGGCACGTCGTGCAACATGCCGTCTATGCGGAATCGCACGCGAAGCTGATGCTCGGAGGGCTCTATGTGGATGTCCGACGCGCGAGCCTTGACAGCCTCTATCAATATCTGATTGACGAAGTTCGTCAGCGAGGCTTCCTGCTGCGTGTCGAGGTCTTCCTGGATAGCCACCTCCCGCGTGACGTTGAGAAGCAGCGACTTGTCATCCGTGCCACCTTCGTTGCCGACCAGTTGGCTGACGGTTCCTGCGCCCAAGCCGTAGAGATTCCTTGTGTATCGCTGTAATTGTCCAGGCGCCGCCAGCACCATGCGCACATGGCAGCCGAGGTCTATGGATATTTCACTGGCGGCTAACAGCTTTTCCGCATTGGACGTGGCTACGACGAGCGTGTCGTCAGAAAATTCCACCGGCGCCACGCGATTATTCGACGCATAAACGCCGTCCATGTATTCCGTGAGGTCGCCCCGCATTTCACCGCCGTCCAGTTCGACGAATTCAACCCCCAGAAATTCAGCCAGTGCGGAATAGATTGCCACTTCGTTCGCCGGCAGTCTTTCGCTGAGCAGTTCCTGTACGCCGCGACCGGTCAGGAAACTTTCCTCGATAGCCCATTGAAGAACGGGCTCTTCGACGATTCCTGCCAGACGGAGTTTCTGGATAAATTCTCCATCGGCGGCGGATTTGGCCTGATTCTGTTTCATGTCGCATATGTTAACAGAAATCAGCTGGAAAAACCCTAAAAAATGAATATTCCGGACAATATTGTAACGATGCGGCGGCTAATTTGCGGCGTGCGGCGCAGGACGTTATGAATATCGGGAATTTTTGTCAGTCAGGGCAGGCTGTCATGGAACAGCGGTTCATTTCAGTGATATTTTCTGGCCCGTATCGCACGAATTTCTCGCAGCCAGTGCCACCTGGATGCCAAGCCGTCCGTCAGCCCAACTGCTGCGAGGTTTTTTGCCGGTGCGGCAGCATTCAAAAAAATCGTCCAATATTTTTGAATCCGCTCCGCCGTGCGAAGAACCGTATACCTCGTCAGCCAGATTATATTCCGTCTTTTCGTCCGAGTAGCGTTTCCAGACTGTTATTCTGGCAGCTTCCATATCGCCTTCCGCGGCAGCGGCTGTGCCGGTCAGACGAAGTTGACGTGTGGTTCTGGCGCTGACCACGTTGACCGTGTACGTCGCCCGCACGTCATTGTCGTATTCCACAATCGCCATTCCGTTGTCGAAAGTGTCCTTGTCCGAATTGTATAAACACATATCCTGCATCTGGCCGGTTTCTTTTTCGGTTATCTTCGCCAGTTCGTTAAACTGGGCCGGCCACTTGGATGCGTCCGGATTGTTTACGTCGAAAAAATCGGGGCATGAGGTTTTTATCGGGCAATTCCGGCAGTACATGCCGCCGTCGGGTTTGGATTTGTAGTAACTGAGGCTGGAAGTTGCGAAAACGCAGCGCGGCTTGCCGCCGGCGAACCAGTTCAGCAAATCGAAATCGTGACACGACTTGGTTATCCACAATCCGCCGCCGAATTTTCTGAGCCTGTTCCACCGCCGAAAATACGTTCTGCCGCCGACGTAATATTCATTCGCCTCGATGGTCAACAGCCTGCCCAGCTGGCCGCTTGTGAGAATTTGATGCATCTTTTCGTGAACCGGACTGTGCCGCATGTTCATGCCAAGATAAAAAACGCTTTTAGCCGTTTTAGCCGTTTCAATTATGGCGTCGCAATCTTCAAGCGTAATCGCAAGCGGTTTTTCGCAATACACATGTTTGCCGGCTGCCAGGGCTGCACGTACCGGTTCGACATGTGCATAATCGGGTGTGCCGATGAACACCGCCTGACAACGGCTGTCGTTCACCGCCTGTTCAAGGCTGTCGTAAATGACGCCGTCCTTAAAACCATATGAATCCAGCAGGTATCTGCCCCGCTGCGGTATGGAATCATATACGCCTGTTATGAAACCCTGTTGCGGATTTTCCTTGAGATATGCGAACATGAAAATGCTGCGCATGCTCGCCCCGACAATAGCGATACCTGTCTTTGACATTTTTTTCCCTGGAATCGTAAAATAAATTTTTTATGCGGCATACGGCTTTCGTCGTTCCGCCGTTTTCAGCCTACGTACGAAACACAATAAATAATTTCTAAATTTCATTATAAGTCTTTATCGCTTCATTTCATATGTGAAAAACGCGAAATCAGCTCAATTTGAACCGTCTGCTAACCATTCCAGCCGTCGACTGTTCCTGCCTGCGAACCGCCAGACACATTTTGCTTTATTTTGTAATTTTCGGAATGGTATAATTATACCTCTTACGGGTTTGTCTGCCGAAATAAACCCGTCGCCATACCGTTTAATATATGCGGCCAACCGCATAAGGCGATTATTTAAAAGATGAATAATAGGACATAATTGTTGAATATAAATTTGAAAGGGATTTGCCATGAAAGCCATGCTGAACTCTGTTGTCGTCATAGCGTTGACGGCGGGATTTTTCTTTGCCGGCTGTGAGCCGGAGAAACCTGTCGCCGCCAAGCCAGCCGCCAGTGCCCCTTCGCCGATAGACCCACAAGCGGCAGCCGTCCTTAAAAACATGTGCCAGACTCTTGACTCCGCAAAATCATTCAGCTGCACTGTGCATCAGATATACGATTCGCCCAGCGCATCAGGACAACTCGTGCAGTACACTCGAAAGAGCGACGTGCTTGTAGAGCGTCCGGACAGCATGGCGGTAAAGACGGTCGGCTATGATTTCGAGAAAAAATTCTGGTACAAAGGCAAATCCATGACCATTCTGGACGACGTATCCAGGGTGTACGCCAGGGATGAAAACTGTCCGGACAGCATAACCGGCATGCTGGATTTTCTGGCGGATAAATATCATCTTGTGATGCCGCTGGCGGATTTGCTGTTCCCGCAGGCTGATAAATGCATGACTGCCGATGTGACTTCCGGAACATATCTGGGCGTTCACCGGTGCGGCAAGTACAGATGTCATCATCTGGCGTTCGTTCAGCCGAATATCGACTGGCAGGTTTGGATTGACGCCGGCGAAAAGCCGCTACTGCGGAAAATCATGATAATATACAAAACCCAGCGTGGTATGCCTCGTTACATATCCGTCATACGTAAATGGGATTTTTCTCCAAAAATATCAGCCGATTCGTTTGAGCCGCAAATACCAGCCGGAACGAATCTTATAACATTGGATAAGATGTTCACTGCCGAAAAAGGAAAATAATCATGATTTCCAGAATTTATTTGAGTTTCAGACTGAAACCGTTTTCAGCCTTTACAGTATTGACGCTGCTTTGCCTGTTGACGCCGGTGAGTTTTGGCCGTGGCGGAGGGGGAGGAGGTTTCGGCGGCGGCTTTGGCGGCGGCAGGTCTGGCGGCTGGAGCGGCGGCGGAGACCGTTTCGGCGGCGGCTCGGTAAGATATTCCGGCGGCGACTTCAGCGGCATCCGCAGGTCGTCAGATTTCGGCGGTAACCGCACCTCTTCGTTACGTACGGATACAGGCGGCAGGGAAACACGCTCGTTTGACAGCGGCCGTTCGTTTACAAATGTGGAAAATAAAAATTATACCCCAACCCGCAATTATTCGACGAATATGTCGCGGCAGACACGCGACCAGGAACGGAATTTTTCCATTCCGCCGTCAAACATGGGTTCTGTGCGTTACAAGAGCAGCATGAATACTGCCCGGCCGAAGTCGGATGTCAACCGGTCATTCGACCGTACGTCTCGCGACGGAGCGAACAGGCTGGTATCGGACAAACATCGCGATAGCGGCAATCGTCAGAATCCCAATGTGCATCCGTCTCCTGCGCCGCATCCGGGGCCGGCACCACGTCCGTATCCAGGGCCCGGCCCGCATCCTGGGCCAGGATGGCATCATCCGGCGCCTTATTGGAAGCCGTACCATTATAACGGCTGGGACTACTGGCATTGGAATAACCACTGGTACAGGCCGTACTATTACTGCGGCTCGATGTGGTACTTCAGCGTAGCAGCGCCGATAGGCGTCTATATAGACGTATTGCCTCCTGTGAGTGATTACCAGGTTGTGGTTATCGGCGGCCAGACGTATTACGTCATAAACGGCGACTACTACATACAGACCGTTCAGGGCGGCAAGACGGTTTACGTGACCACTGAAAGCCCGACAATCGCCAGTGAGCCGTCCGTAGTGCAATCGCAGTCTGACAGCGGAGAAACGCTCAACCCGTTCGATGTCATGGACAACATGAGCAATTTCCTGTCCATGCAGGACAGCTTTACCGTGAGCGTCGAGGACACCTACGATGAGCCGTCTGCCGGCGGTGCCGTGGTGCAGAAGTCCAGCATACGTACAGTGTATGTTGAGCGGCCCAACAGGATGGCCGTCACATACGACGGCGACGACGGCAGGTCGCGACTGCTTTATAACGGCGTATCGCTTTATTCGATAAATCTCGCGACGAACGTTTTTTCATCAGCGCCTATGCCCAATACGCTTGACGCGATGCTTGACACAATGTCTCAGAAATACGGCATAAATCTGCCGCTGGCTGATTTTCTGTATTCCAATCCCGGCCAGGCGATGCTTGCCGGCGTACGTTCCGGCCAATATGTAGGGCTGAGCATAATCAACGGCGAGACTTGTCATCACCTTGCGTTTACCGGTGATTCGGTAGATTGGGAAATATGGATAAAAGCCGGCAAACACCCATTACCGCTGAAACTGGTCATAATTTACAAAAACGAGGAAGGCAAACCCCGCTATACCATGGATATCAACCAGTGGAAGCTCGGCAGTGTGTCGGCTGATGCGTTCAATCTGAACATACCGTCGAACGCTCAGCAGGTCGAGATGCTGCCGATACAGGCTGCCGGTTCACAGTCATCCGATGTACCGACGACTCAGCCGGCCAGTACATCTGCTGCTACTTCGTCGGCTGCGGCGACTCAGGCGAATGTTCTCCCCGGTCCGCCGCCGGCTGGCGCAGTTCCGGTGAAGTGACCGTATAAAAATGCCATGAAAGGACGGCTGCCGACGGGCGGCCGTCCTTTTTTTTATGGAACTGCGTTATTTCAGGTCGAACAGTTCGTTGTCCTGAGGGCCGAACCAGCCGATGCCGTAATTTTCGGCTTCGTCAGATGTGATATAGCTGTGCGACTGGTAATCCAACGTAAATGTCATTTGCTCGCCTGAGACATGGCTGTCCATCCATGCGACGTTTACCTGTCCGATGTGTCTGAAATCTATCGTCGGGTCAGGTTTTGTCGGAAGCGATGAATTATCGGGGCCGGTTTCCCACGTAGGCGTTTCACAGAATGAATAGGCGATTTTGCAATTACCGCCGCCTATCGCTGTCACGTACGCGCAGTCGGCGAACATGACGGTCTGGCTTGGCTGCACTATGTCGCTGGCAGATGCGCTGTTCTGAGTGGCTAGCGGGCCCATGCCGTACTTATCGTATCTCGCTCCGATGTATGTGCCGTTATACCCGTAACCGCCGCAGCCGGCTTCAAAGCCAGCCGACACACCAGCCGTGTCGTCGTAATCATCTCCCGCCGTGAAACCGGGACACTTTTTCAGCCCGCTGCCGCCCATGTAATCAATCAGAGGACTTAATGCAGCGTCGAACGGTTTGCTGGTATTCTTGCGCTGGCCATGCCACCGCTTTTTGTTCATCCCCCACAAATCCTCCGCGGCACGGATGTAATACTCGTCGTTATTTTCGCTGTACAGAATGTTTGATATTGCAAGGTGACGGATGTTGGACGAACAGACTGCTTTTCTTGCCAGTTCCTTAGCCCGTTGCAGTCCCGGCTGCATGATTGATACCAGCAGGGAAATTATCGCCACAACTATAAGCAATTCCATCAGCGTGAAGGCTGTTGTTGTTCTTTCTTTTTGCATGATTATGTCGGCTTGTTGACGTCAGCCGAACTGATTTAATCAGTCCGGCCGACAGGTTCAACAAGGGTTTTAGGAATTCCTGTGTCGCACAAGCAACAGCAGGCTGTACGCAAGCGTTACAGTTATCAACGGTTCAGGTATCTGATGAATGACGCCGACGGCTTCCAGGTCCAGCCCGCCTGACCCCCATGTCAGCCATGCGTCGTATATTGGATTGCCTTGGCTGTCCACGAAACTGCCGTCGCCAGGAATATCGACTATCCGTACGTAATTTATCTCGTCCAGGTCGACCAGACCCAGCAGCACTTCTTCCGTATTCAGAAGGTCGTCCAGGTCAAATGGCGTACCCCATGAACTTCCATATGCGTTGACGTGTTTGCCGACGAGATTGTATACCTCGGTCGGGTCGACCGTGCCGTATGCGCCGACCTGTCCGTCGGTCAATGACACGCTTGGAAATCGCACAAAAGTCTCTCCGTCGGTAGATACCTCCACGTAACCCAGTTCGGCGAATATCTGTCCGCTGACGCCTGCGCCGCCGGCTGAGATGAAACCATTTTCAAACACTGCAAAGTCCGCTCCGCTGCCGTTGATTATGGAATATTCGAATCCCAGCGTTATACTGCCCGATGCGTTGCCTGCAGCGATTTCGGTCGCACCCATGTCGCCGAGCGATACGATGTCGAAATTGTCGCCGGTCACGGCGCCGAGCGCTTTCGTTGGGTCGCCGAACTGCGAACCTATGCCGCCCGTACCGTATGTGCCGACTGTATCGGACGGCGAATAGTCTATGACATCCGTCGCCCAGCCTATGAATACCGGATTGACGTAATTGTTGCCATCGCCGCCATCAGGTGTGACTCCGTCACCGTCCAGGCCGACAAATCCAGGAATCCCCGCATCAGGCGCGTCGGCGGTCATGTTTGCCTGTGCCGACGAATAAGGCCCGCTGCCCGTTCCTTCATCCGCATTGTATGCGTATCCGGAGCGGACGAAAATTCCTGAAAACACCATGGCCACTACTACGGCTATCGCCGATTTTTTACTAATGAGCGATTTCATTTTCTTCTCCCTGTATGTTTGGTGGGGCGGCATGGCAGCATCGAGCGTCTGAACATGCCGCCCCCATTCAATCACATTCAGGCGTTACGCCTCTTTTTCAGTACGGCAAGTGCTGCACCGGCGGCTAGCACGCACAGCGTTACAGGCTCAGGAATGGTGTCGTAGGTGATTGCTGTAATCGGGCCGTAGTACGAATATGACCCGTAAAGCGTCGCTCCTTCAAGAAAATCGCCCTCGATATCCATCGGGCCGAACCAACCGAAAGTGCTGTCAGGATTTGTTGCGATAATGTCATAATTATTGCCGTCGCCTGTCTCGCCGTTCCAGAGAAGCAGGCTGGAGTCCGGGTACGCATTTGTCGTTATAAATACGTTTCCGGCATCATCGATGGTGATTCCGTTACCGCCGCCAGGAAGGTCGCTGAGTTTTTCTCCGTCGGCTAACGTCAGAAACGTGTCTTCATCGCCGTTGGCAAGGTCGTTGACGACGCCGGCAACCTGCTCAGCCGTCCAGCGATACAACTCCGACGTTCCACTGGTTGAGTAATACGCATAATAGATATCCCCATTGTTGGCTAGCGTCAGATGTGCCGACGCTCCGCCTGTCTCTATGAGCGCATCGTGATAACCGTTGCCCGACAAATCACACAGTGAAATGTAACTGTCGTCGTACCCGCCAGTCCACGGCTCACGCAGGCCGGATATATACAGATTTCCGTTGTACATCGCTCCGCTGTAAATGTTGACCATTTCAATCGGGCTCGACCAAGAGTGCGTCGCATAGCTGTACGTGTAGACGTATGAGTCGCCTGCGCCGTTGTACGTGCCTGCGTAAAAGCAGTTCGTAGCGTCATCGTAATAACCGAACGGGTCACCGTATCCGTTGGAATACGTTGACGGCTGGCCGATGTTGGTAATCGTACCGGTACTCAGGTCGACTGTACTGTATCCGCCTGATGATGTCCAGTAATGCGCCGTGCCTTCGAATACGCTGAAGCCGCCTTCTATGCTGAGTGTGCCGTCACCTACATCAAACGCGCTATACGCATCTGACGACAGGCTTACGTAACTGGATGTGTTTGCGGCAGAAGCAAATGAAACCATGCACAAAAACGTCATAACTGCTATAAAAAAGCAGGCCTGTTTCGAGATAGAACTGATATTCATAATAAAAATCTCCTTTTTATAATGTTTATATAAACATTCAACCAAATTTAACCAAACCTTTATAAATGTTATCCGATAAATGAAACAGTTTTTTAGAGAAGCAGTATTTAGAGCGATTCTCAAAAGAAATTCTTTTCCTGCCGAGGCCGTCGAAAAGGCAACTCTGCTTTTATTGTCAATGCAGACGGACGATGGCAGTGGAACTTTCATCAAACTCAAAATGGAATTTTTTGAAAAATGCTCTAATACCCTAATGCCGGTCTATTGGGAACTATCCATTGGCGACCCCTTCCCTGCGGAACGCGGAGATATCATGCGGAATGAAAAGCCTCATGCTCTCCTGAGGCTTGCGAGCAGCATTTTTCTGCGACGACATTTGCGTACCGACTTTATTCAGACGCTTCTACATTGAAATGACGGCGGCCCAAAGCGCAAGGCAACCGGCAACAACCTGATTGGAGAATTTAGGATATCCGTTTTCTTTGCGTGACGTCATTTTTACGGATAGCCGTTAATTTTCCGGCTCTCGGAATGGCGAAAAGGCGTGAAAATCCATAAAGGAATTCTTGCCGACTCCATTACGCGAGAGTCATTTTCAGGCGATTACAGGCAGGTCTTCTGGCTTCCGGGTCAGTCTTCTTTTGCTCCTTCCCATCCCGCATCCACAGCGGAACAGTGGCTATTGCAAAAGTTGTCACCGGTTACAGCGGCGCGTCCGCGGCCGATTTACACGGCCTTCCCTTTTGGTTCCTTTTCAGGAAACCTGTAACGAAATAATAACTATCACAAAAAACTTTTATGTCAACAGAAAAATTATATGACATTCGCAATTCTACGGTTTTTATAACGGCTTTCGAAAATAACCGCTATATTGAGGACAACTGTAAATCGTAGAGATTAACTTTTTAAAAAAGATTACCAAGTCAGCAGTTTTTTAATGCCGAGGCTAACGAGATTGTCCACAATCAGCGGTATGAGATTTACGGGTGAATTTCCGGTATGTTCCGTATGAATCATGGCGTTGCCGTCTTCGCGTGCGGCGGCAGCCAGGCCCTGCCAGTATCTGCCGACCTTGCGGATATGCACTGCAAAACAGCTATGGCAGCTTACGCCGAGCTGCCGCAGGATTTCGCGTTCCGCATCAAGTGCTTCGTGAGATTCGCGGTGATTGACGTTTTTAAGAATTTGTGCCACGTCGTCTCTGCCAGCCGCCGCCTGAATTGCAAGACAGCCCTGGCCGGGAGCCGGAATGAACGTTTCAACGTCCAGCGGCGTTATTTTGAGTTCTGGCCGCTCTGATACGAATCCGCCTCGCAGCAGGCCCGCCATCGCCAGGACGGCAGCCGATATTTCTCCGTTTTGCACCCTGTCCAACCGCGTCTCGACATTGCCGCGTAACGGCACGGTTTTCAGGTCAGGCCTGATTTGATGCACAAACGCGCGGCGGCGTAAAGAACTCGTCCCGACGACACCGCCGTGTTGAATGTCCGACAGCGAGGCGGCGGCTCTGGTGATAAGGGCGTCTCGTGGGTCAAGGCGGCGAGGCACGGCAATTAAAGGCAAATCTTCGGGAGTCTGTGCTGGCAGGTCTTTTGCCGAATGTACGGCGAGGTCAGCCCGGCCGGCGCGCAAAGCCGTTTCAAGTTCAGCCGTAAACAACCCCTTACCGCCTGACTGCCAAAGTGGGCCGTCGGTCACGTCGCCCCTGGTAGTCAGGGTGAGTATTTGAATTTCGCCGTTAAAAAAACCGCTGCGCCGGATTTCGTCCGCGATGGAATTAGCCTGGGCGACGGCCAGGCGACTGGAGCGGGTCGCGATTTTTAATATGGGTGGCATGGCTTATTCTGTTTTGCCGCCTGGAGACATCAGGCTGTTGAAGTCCATCATGCCGCCGGCTTTTGCCTTTTTGGCTTTCTGGGCCAGGTTAAAGCGGATTCGACAGTTATGGATGACTTGATCGCGTATGGTACGCTGTTCGGTGGTATCTTTGGGCATTTTGTACGCACGCTGCAACAGTTCCCACGCATGTTCCGGATCCAGTTCTGCAAGCGGTTTTGATTCTTCCGCAAGCAGCGTGAGATGATTCTGGCTCATCTGGCAGAAACCGTGCGAGACGAACCAGTTTTCTTCTGTGCCGCCGTCAGTTTTCTGAATTGAGACCGTGCCGGTGGTAACTATGGCTGTCACAGGTGCACGGCCGGCGAGTATGCCCATGTAACCGTCAATCGCAGGCAGAGTCACGCTGTTGACGTCGCCCTGGAAACGGATGCCGTCCGGCGTGAATATTTCGAAATAAAATTTTTTCGCGTCTGAATCCACCGTCAGCCTCCACGCAGTGGATGCCGGAGGAGGACTCGCTTCGCGGCGCCTTCGCTACGCAACGCTTCGCGTTGCTGGGCTTCGGCGTCGAACCGCACAAAAGCGTCTTTTGCTTCGCAAAATCCGCGGTGTGTTCTCGTCCGGCCAGGTTAAGTTTCCCAAAAAACGTCGGCTGGATATATTCAGCCTCCACGCAGTGGATGCCGGAGGAGGGACTCGAACCCACACTTCCCGAAGGAAAGGGGATTTTAAATCCCCAGCGTCTGCCATTCCGCCACTCCGGCACTTTCCGCCGGCTGCCGAAATTTTGCAGAGATTATTCCGTATGCAAACAACAGCAGCCGATGTACAGGGATTATATACATTTTACGTCGCGTTACAAGTTCACTTACGCCGAGATGCAACAAATTCGGCATAATCTTGCGGCGTATCAATTCCGACGCCGTGATAATCGACGGCTGCGATTCGTATGCGATAACCGTTCTCCAATGCGCGGAGCTGTTCGAGTTTTTCCGTTTTTTCCAATTTTGTCTGCGGCAGCGACGTGAATTTTTTCAAAAAAGACACGCGGTAAGCGTATATGCCCATGTGCAGGAAATATTCGGCGGCGGCATGGCCGTCGCGGTCGAATGGGATTTTTGCGCGTGAAAAATAGAGTGCGTAATTATGCTGGTCGAAGACGACTTTGACCTTGTTGGGGTCAGCGGCGGCTTGCGGTGACAGCGGCGTACACAGCGTAGCCATAGGCGCGTCGCAATTTTTTAGCAGATTCAGCAATACGGTTATCACTGCCGGCGGCATATTCGGTTCGTCGCCCTGGACGTTGATTACGATGTCGTCGTCCGCCAGGCCCAGGAGCGAAGCTGTTTCCGCCAGCCTGTCAGTGCCGCTGGTATGGTCGGCTCGCGTCATTACGACGTCTGCGCCGAATGATTCAACCGCGTCGAAAATGCGTTTATCGTCGGTGGCAACCACGACGCGGGAAATGTCAGGCGTATTCCGAACATTTTCGACGACGTGTTGTATGAGGAATTTGCCCGTTTCTTTCAGAAGCGGTTTTGCCGGCAGCCGCGTCGATGCATATCTGGCTGGAATTATGATTACTGCACTCATCTTATAAAAAATCTCCAATTTATTCCTTTACAAATACGCCGTCCTGCAGGTACAGACAGCGGTCGACAAGGCCGGCCAGTTCATTATCGTGCGTGACCATTAAAATGGTCTGCTTCTTTTCCCTGTTGAGTTTCAGAAGCAAATCCATGATTTTTCTGCCGGTTTTGCTGTCGAGATTGCCTGTCGGTTCATCTGCGAGCAGGAGTTTGGGGGCATGAAGCAGCGCGCGGGCGATGGCTACCCGCTGCCGCTCGCCGCCGGACAGTTCCTTGGGCCGGTGTTTCAGCCGTTCTCCCAAGCCGAGTTCCGCGAGGATATCGCAGGCACGCGATTTAAGTTCACCGCGGTTTTTCAGCCATTGAAACGATGAATTATCAACCATGCCGGGCAGAAGCGTGTTTTCCAGCACGGTTAGCTCCGGCAGCAGATAATAGAACTGAAAGACGAACCCGATGTCGCGGCATCGCATATGATTGCGCTTGCGAGCGGACGTTTTGGCGACTTCGTAGCCGTCGAATGCAATGCTGCCCTTACTGGGTTCGTCCAAAAGCCCCAACAGATGCAGTAACGTACTCTTGCCCGAACCGCTGTGGCCGTATATCGCGACAAATTCACCATGCCCGATTTCCAGCGATACGCCACGCAAAACCTCCAGCGACGTCTTGCCGAGATGATACGTCTTGTGAAGGCCGGCTGCGCTAACGAGATATTTATTGTCTTTATTTGTGTCCATTGCAGGGATTATACAATCATCAGCCGTGATTTTCGATTGAGATTTCATTTTTCACATAGAGTGGTTCTCTAAAGAATTTTCTTTTTGAGCGTCAGCGAAAGTTTTCCTGCTAAGGACGTCGAAGCAGGCAACCTGCATGGTTTCCGATGCAGACGGACAATAGCAGGGAAACTTGCAGCAAGCTTCAAAAGGAAAATAATTTTGAGAACCGCTCTAATGCGGCAATAAGGCTATTCTCGAAAAAAATTTTAGCGGTAGATATTAGTTTTATCAACAGCTGTTGGGAGTTGTTGATAATTCCTATTCGGTTACGCCGTCATTTTCACAACTATCGGAATTTAGGCTGGTTTGGAGCGTTCCGAATATTCAGCCGTGGAATTCCGGCTGGCGGGCTGGCGGGTTGTTGATAATTTTCGATACCGGTTTTAGCCTTATTTTACGGCTGTTTTTGACTCGACATGAGAAAAAATAAGTGTATATCTATCAGCCTGTTGTGACGTACGAATCCGCAGGGATTCGGAATGGAAAAGCAATAATAAAAACTGCCGGCAGGATGCCGACGATTGCTGAACAACCCTCGTATGAGGACGTGTGAGACAGGCAGGGATGCCGATGTTCCCCCGTTGTTGCCGTTCATTTGCCTCAGGACGAGGTTTTTTTATGCCCGCGTAAAATTGAAACTGCACTCAATTAAGTAGTGCATTGATTTTAAAGGAATGCAGCATGGATGTACGAAAGTTTAAAGTACCCGCGATGGCGGGAATGGCCGTCGTGGTTGCCATTATTGCAGGGATGGTGGTTTTTGGTGGCGGCAGGAAAAAGCCCCTGCCGGCTATTATGGCTGCGCCGGCGGAATCGAAAAACCTGTTCGTCGAGCAGGTGGCGGATAATGAAGATGTCGGCAGAATAGAACCGCTGGCTAAACCGCAGACACAGGCTGTCGTCCAGGATGCGGACAGCGTTGTGCCGCTGACTAAAAATGAAAGCCGTACCATCGAACCCGTCGCGGTGACGCCGATTGCAAAAAACTCTGAACCCGCTTATAGTCAGAATCAGAAATTGCAGAAAAAATCCGGCCTGTCAGAAAATGTCAAATCGGCAGAACCGACTGCCGCGAAGGCTGAAGAAACACCAAAAGTTCAAGTGACGACGGCTGCTGAAATAGCCGCCGTAGAAGCAGAAAAAGTTCAGATGCCTGTTATGGCGCCTGTAGCGGCTGTGGCTGTAAAAAATACGTCTGAGCCGGATTTCGCCGGCTCAAAGGCGATGGAAGATGCCGCCGCCACTGCCGCCGTCGAGCGAAAGGCTGAACCTGCCGCCAAACCCGCGCTGGACGATATCAAAATTGTCGAAGATGCGCCGGCTGCTGCTGTTGCCGAAAAATCGCCTCAGCCTGCGAAGGCTGTCGCCGCTTCAGACGCTATTGTGTCGGCTCAAAATACTGAGCCGCAGATTGCCGCTATATCAACAGCTGCGGAAACTAAAAAAAATTCGCCACAAGCTGAAAACATGATTGAAGATTCTCCGGAAGTCGTCAAAACGGAAGCCCGGCCGAAGGCTGACTGGTTTGCCGCGCCGGCAGACGCATCAGACGGGACTAGCCGGCTGGAGTCAAATTCCTTCACGCTTGACGGCACGCCTGGCGGTTTTATCACGCCGAAAGCATATCTGATAAACCCCGGCAGGGACGGCCAGCTTTTCGGCCTGCCTGCGGTGGGTGTGCGATTCACGTCGCTGGGAACTAAAGACATCGAAAGTTTCGCAATAGGTGAAACCTTCCTGGGACGAATCGAACTCTCATATGCACTCTCACGAATGGGCCTGGGTACGCTTAAAGACGAATTTCGCAAGAAAAACGGCGTAAGCGTGGACAGGGAAGTATATCTGCACACGTTCAGCCTGCGCGGCCTGGCCGTCAAGGAGAACGAATTCGGTCAATGGACGCCGGCAGTTACGGCAGGCGTGGAGTTCAAGTACAACGACGGCATTCGCGGCATAGACAACAAACTCGACGGCGCACTGAGCGATGTGGGCTTTGCCAGGTCAAACGGCGTCGATTACACTCTCACAGCCAGCAAGACGTTGGATGTTTGGGGCCGTGCTCTGACAGTCAGCGGCGGATTGCGATTCAGCCAGGCGGCACAGCTCGGTTTTCTGGGCTTTGGCGACGCATACCGGCTGACGTTTGAAGGCAATGCCAGCTACGCACTGACGGATTGGCTGCGAATCGGCTATGAGTTCAGGCAGAAAGAAAATCCTTATCGCAACTGGAGCGGCGTAGTTGGCGGTGAAGACAACTGGCAGGCTATCACGGCAGATATCATCATAACCGACAATCTCACTCTGCAGGGTGCGTACGGACTGTTCGGCAATTTCGCCAATGCCGATGCCGACGGCACATGGAGCGTAATGCTCAACTGGCAGTTTTGAAAACCGCACACGTAAGATACCCTGGCAAGGCTGGGATTTTATGTGAGGAAATTATAAAACATAAAAAAATCCCGGCGGGCCAAAACCCGTCGGGATTTTTCAGTTCATGTCTGAATCAGTGGTTAGCCAGCAGCAACTTCTGTTGCAGCAAACTTGCTCTGCTGCGGCGTTGCACCTTGGGTAAACTCAAGTGTCCAACCTTCATACTTAGTCGAGGTCGGCAGAGTGTCAATATAGTGGCCATCAAGCAGTGCCTGGCATGCAGCCGTAAACGTTGCAGCATTAATTGGCGTTGCATCATCGCTATCAGCCATGCCAGCAGCTACATACTGCTGCCATGCTGAATTCAGATTTGCAACTTCTGTCGCTGCCGCATTCTTATTGACGACTGCCGTCTGGTCTACGAACTGCGGAATGACAACCGCTGCGAGGATACCCAGAAGGATAACCACGATCAGAATTTCAATAAGTGTAAATGCCTTTTTCATTTCTCGATCCTTTCAAAATTTTTTTTGAAATCATTAACCCTCCGGCTGACACTCGCCAGCACCATGCCGGCGATTCTTCCGGAAACAATAAATTATGACAATTATGATAGCGGCACGACTACGATACGATGGTTTGTTCCTCAGTTGGCCATGACCGACATTCTTCCGTGTGAACGTCCTCTTTTTTGATGCTCCTTTCCGGACTTTTTATTTTCTATTGAAACAATCGTTCAAACGGGTATCGCATCAGACTGCCATGCCCAAGGGCCATCGCTCGCGAGCGGCGGATATTAATCTATTTTGTCCCGCACGCTCCAGGAGTCGCGATAATACTGACCTTTGAAAATCGTAAATTGTAAATCTCAAAAGCCTTAGCGGCCTCATCGCCGCATAATTATTCTATACACAATTATTCCAATAAAACCAATGACTGAACATTTTTTTTTGAAAATTCGCAAATCAACCCGCTAAAAACCTCATAATTGCTCATATCTACGCTAATTGGACACTTGGTTGCATCAGCTTCGAATTTGGAAATTCAACATCAATTTCCTTTTGCCAGCATTTGCCTGGCTAATTGACTTTCAGGATTGCCCTGCATCGCCACGCCGAGCAAACGGCGAGCCCGCTCATTGTCGCCCTGCATCTGATAGGCACGGGCGAGAAGGTAGCAGAGCGTTCCATTCTGCGGATACAGCCGCGTCACCTGCTCCAGACGCTCAGCTGCCTGCTTCGCACGATTCAGCTTCATAAGCGAATACGCGTAAACCAGATTAGCCTGCAAATCATCGGGCTTTATTCGCAATGCCTCGACGGTGGCATTGGCGGCGGTATAATATTTCTTCATGACTATACATGCCTGTGCCATGCTCACCCATGTCGAAATATCCTGCCGGTCAAGCTTACATGCGGTGCGATATGCGGAAAAGGCTTTTTCCGGATTGCCGTTCTGCATCTCGCAATCGCCGAGGAACATATACATCCACGGCTGACATTCGGCCGGCGTGCGGGAACTCAGAATACGGCGCATGGTTTCAGCGGCGGTGTCGGTGTCGCAGGCTTCTTTCTGTGCCTGGGCGAGCATTTCAGGATATCGCTTGTTTTTGAAATCCACGTCGCAGGCTTTCTGGAAGTAATCGACGGCCCGGTCATATTTGCCGAGCATCATTGAAATCCTGCCCGCAAGTTCGTAGGTCTGCGGCTTGTCGGCGGACATATTCATCTTTCGTTCCAGGAGCATCAGTGCTTCGCCGGCTCTGTCCTGTTTGACCATGACTTCGGCGGCGGCTAATATCGGAGCCATCTCCGCCGGATTCAGCTGTGCCGCCTGTTCATAGTTGGCCAGCGACTGATCGAGCTTGTCCTTATATTCCAGGGCTACGCCCAACATGTAGAACGCTTCGTATGACTGGGAATTTTTGGCGATGACATATTCCAGTTCCTTGCTCGCCACATCAAAAAGCCCCTGTTCTATATTGATTTTCGCCAGAAACAGATGGGCCGTCAAATTTTCGCTATCGAGTTTCAGGACTTCCCTGATTTTTTCCTTAGCTTCGTCCAGCCGGCCGGATTTGTAATTGTCGTTAGCCAGTTGCAGATAAAGTTCTATCCTGGACTTGGCCCAGTTCTGATACGCCTCTTTTTTGGCTGTGTTCAGATCCTTGTCCTTGTTGGACATATTGCAGCCGCCGAACAGACTGATGCAAAACGAAATTATCATCAGATATGCAATGATTTTTTTCATATCATCATCCTCATAAGATTCCAGAAATCGCAAGAATCAAAACGGGCATCAAGCCTGCCGTCGTCATTCCGCTTTGGAAAGCGGCGTATCCTCATCCCACAACACCCATACGCTCCAGTTTTTCGATTCGCCGTTTTCAGGAGTTTTTGCCGTATCCAGCGACTGCGGTTTGGGGTCACTTATCGGACGAGTGGAAAGTTTTTTGACTTCCGGCTGAAGGGAAACCGGCTTGGGGTCAGCCATCAACGGCGCAGTTTCCAACTTAACCCGACGGCTGGGCATTAGCGATTCCATCTTCGACGCAGCCGGCCTTGCCGTCACATCGCCGGCATATGACGACTTATGCGATGAAACGTCGGATATTTTCGTCGTCTTCACAGTACTTCTTGAAGTTACCTCGGCAGCAACAGGCCGAGCTGGCAGCGGTGCTTTAACCGTGCGGACAGTCTGCCGCGGGGTTACAACAACAGGCTGTGCTGCGACCGTTGTCCGTGTTGCCGGAGAAACTGCTTTTGTCGGCACGTGCGACGTATTTATCGGCGAAGTCGTCTGTCTCTGTCCGGCCGCCGGCGAGGTCTTTTTCACCGGCGTTGTCGGCGGAACGCTCTGAGTGTCTGACATCGGCTGGGGCACAGCATCGGAAGACGGCCCCTGATACGTCTTTTCAACATACAGCGCATCAAGCCGTTTATCCAGTGAAGGATCTATGCCCAGGCGACTTCTTGCCTTCTGCGGTATCAGATTCACGTCCAGCGGTTTTGTGGGGTATTGCACGCTGTTGGGGCTTATGCCCAAATCGCACATTATCGCCCGCTCTATGAACTGCTGGGTAGCCGAGAACCTCGGCACGCTCGACCAATACGGCGAGCCGGTTATCTCTTCCCTCAGCTTGACGGCGGATTCTTCCTGCGGCTCTATTGAGAGTGCAAGGTCGAGATACCACAAGGCTGTGCCCTTGCGATTTTCACGTATAAGCTGTTTCGCGTGATTTATATAGGTGTCGGCAATGCGGCTGCGGGTAAACCACTGTATGCTCTTTCGTGTGCCGACACGGAAACGCTCAACTTCGTCTTTTATCTGCTCGCTGAACTGCTCGTACTTGGTGTGCCGAATCAGATGCGGCGTTATCAGAATAATGATTTCTTCGCGAACGGTCGTATCATACGTACTGCGGAAGGCAGTGCCTACGTACGGCACGTCACCCAGGACAGGCACCTGGGAACGCTGGGTCTTGATGCGTTCCCTGAAAAGGCCGCCGATAACCACCGTATGGCCGTCCCGCACTATGACGTTGGTGGTTATGGTCGTGGTCTTCTTGGTCGGCAAAGCCGGCGAATCTTCAGACGCGTTCGACAGAATCCGCACGCTGCCTTCAGACACTTCCGGATGAATTTCAAGCCTGATGAACCCGTCCTTGCCGATAAAAGGCCTGACCTGAAGTATCGTACCTGTCTTCAGGAACTCCACCTTCTGCGACGTGAACGTCTCCGACACTTCCGTGGTAAGATAGCCCTCTTCAGTGCCTATAAGGATGTCGCCGCGCTGCTTGTTGACGACCAGCATTTTAGGATTGGCGATAATGCTGGTATTCGTCACCTGTTCAAGCATCTGGATGAAAACGGCAGTGTTGTTGTAGATGAATCCAACACTCATCGGCGTAGCGCCGTCCGCAACCTGCGCGTCGAACGGCAGATTGAAGCGGCCTTGCGTATTACCGCTAAGCCCTGAAACGGCAGCGTCTTCAAATGTTACGCCTGTCAGGTCCGTAGTGGCGTTGAACGCACCCATCGTCGCACCGCTGAGCGCCTGAATGTTCACGCCCAACGAGGTATCTTCATCCAGTTCGGCGGAAAGTATCGTCGCCTCAAGCAGTACCTGCTGCGGCAGAATATCTATACTCTTGAGGATTTCCTCAACCTTTTTAATATTGTCCTCGTAATCGTGGACGACGATAATTTCATCAGCCGCATGGCTCATGCCGCCGCCCTGGTCTGCCTGGTCGGTGGCGACATCGACTATGCCTTTGCGTATCGGCGGTGTCGTCGTTATCTTGCCCTTGTCGCTCAAAACGGCGGATACAAGTTTTTGCGCATCTTCCGCCTGAATATACGACAGACGAAAAACCTTGAACGCCAGCTTGCGTGCCTCTTCATATTCCTTTTCGGTATAGACGTAGACGAAATTTCCCTCTTTGCGATAGCAGAGGTTGTTGGAACGAAGAACGGCTTCGATGGCTTCCATGAGCGATACGCCAAAAAGATCCAGCGTAACCTTGCCGGTTATGTTCTTGGAAACGATGATATTTATACGGCCCTGCTCGGAAAGATGCTTCAGTACGTCCAGCAGGTCGGCATTTTTGATATGCAGTTCGAAAGTGCCGTCAGTACTCATGCGTACTTCGTTTAAAATTCCGTCATCTTTTTTCTTCGACTTGGCATCGTCAGCCTCGTCTTCTTCGAAAGAGTCCTCAGCCTGCCCGCTTTTCGAGTCGGCGGAACTTTTGGCATCACCAGAATCACTATCGTCAAAAATACTTTTCGACTCCGAGCCTGCGGCGTCCTTGTCCTGAGCCATGGCCCGACTGCCGGCTAAAAAGCCAGCCAACACCACTGCAATCAATATCAGCAACAGTGTTTCAAGCCTGCCGTAACCGTTTTTTATGGTATCCTTACTCTTCACTTAACCACTCCATACAATCATAGTTTCTCTGCGCAAAGATACTACTACTCAAAAGATATCGGATATTCAGGGGGTTTTTGTTCGGGCTTTTTTGGATTTTTTTACAAAAAGTATTTTTTAAGCGACATCCATCCGCCGCAATCAGGCCAAACAGCCTTGAGAAAAGGAGAAAAATTCAGAAAATTCATAAAAAATCACGAAAAATCGTAAAATACCGGCAATTTACTCTTTCGTAATCCGAATTGTGCCTGTAACGGGTTTAATTGAGAGTTTGAAGACTTCGTCGCCGCAGCCGAAGAGAACGTAATTGGAATCGCTTATCGGTGAGCCGTCATAATAGTTCAACGGCTCACCTAAGGAGTTAAAATACATGGCGTTAGCGCCGCTGCTCATATTTACCGTCCCCATATAACACCGGGAATTGACCTCATTTTTAACGCCGATGAAAAAATATCCGGATCCGAAAGGATTGCTCAAAATTCCCGAACTGTTGTAAACGCCAATATAGCTGATGTCACTGAAAAAGAACACGTAAACATTTCTCTGCGTACGGACAGCCTCCTGCTGGGCGTATTCGATAATCTGTTCAGCCACCCTGGCAGTGCCGGCGGCGTAGTATATGTCGTCATTGCCGACCATCATCATGGTTACGCCAGCGATAATGCCCATGATTATCACCACCGCCAGTATCTCCACCAGCGTAAACGCACATCGCCTGGAACAATCTGTCAAATCACCATTTTTCATATAATCAACGATAAGTCCTTAAATTTTAAGCATAAGCGGATTCTTTTACCATCCGACAGATTCTTCTGTTGTTATTGTATACTTTTGCGGCTCTTCAAACCACTCTATGTGCACCAAAAATCGAAAGCTTGCAATCCGAAACCGCTTTGATAAACTTAGAGTTTCTGACAAAATGGCACTATTGTCCGGCATATCAGGCAGCCGTCCCGTTTTGTTGGAAGCTCTTGATTAAAGAGCCGTTAAAGGATTTGGACACAAAATGCAGCAGGATATCCCCATAATATGAAAATAGCCTACTTCGACTGTTTCGCCGGAGCCGCCGGCGACATGATAGCCGCATCGCTTATCCATGCCGGTGCGGATATCATGAAAATCGAATCCCGCCTCAGCCGACTGGGGTTGGCCGGCTACGATATTGAGTGCGGAACACTATCCGTCCAGGGCATATCTGCAATGCGATTTAAGGTAAATGTGGACGGCAGTGAAAAGCCGCACCGCCATCTCAGCCATATAGTCGAAATTATAAAATGCGCCTCACTCGGAAAAAACGCTGAAGGCATGGCGATAAAAATATTTACGAATCTGGCCAAAGCCGAATCTCAGGTTCACAATACCACCATTGACAATATTCATTTTCACGAAGTCGGCGCGGTAGACAGCATCATTGACATAGTCACCGCCGCCGTCGCATTGGATGAGCTCGGCATACAGGATGTTTTCTGCTCAGCCATACCGCTCGGCAGCGGTACGATAAGGTGTGACCACGGCATCATGCCCGTGCCGGCTCCTGCGACGGCAAGGCTGTTAGCCGACGCCCATGCCGCCACTGTTCCCGGTCCCAACACCGGCGAAGCAACCACCCCTACCGCGGCAGCTATCCTGACGACACTATGTAAAAACATCGGCACGATGCCTGCAATGACAGTCACCTCAACAGGTTACGGCGCCGGCAGCCGACAGGACGGCCCAGCCCCGAATCTGCTGCGAGTGATAATTGGTGAAACCACCAGCCCTGATGAAGGCGATTGTGACTGCGTACTGGAACTGTCGGCAAATATCGACGACATTTCAGGCGAAATCATCGGGGCAGCCATCGACAGCCTCATGCAGGCTGGCGCGCTGGATGCGTGGGCATCGCCGATTTACACGAAAAAAAATCGGCCGGCATGGACACTTGGTGCAATTTGCCGGCTGACCGACGAAAAAAACATCGAGGAGCTTTTCTTCCGATGCGCCGGCACATTCGGCCTGCGTAAAAAAGTCGTCTCACGCAAAAAACTGCATGTCGAATTTGAGTCTGTCGAAACGATTTATGGGCCCATCAGGATAAAAACCGGCTCATTGAACGGCGAAATCATGGCTATGAAGGTCGAATTCTGCGATGCCCTGCAAGCTGCCCAATCGCATAACGCAACAATTATTGAAATCACGGACACCGCAAAGGCGGCATTTCTCCAAAAACGGAACACCCAATGACACCAACCATATTGGCCATACTGGCGGCATTGCCATCGTTAATCTGGATAAGCAGGCACTTCCGCATATCGCGGGAACGAAAGCACGGTTTTGTGCTCACGCCCGAATACGCCGGCCCACCGTCACCCCGTCCGAAAATTTCGGTAATAGTCGCCGCCAAGGAAGAGGAAGAAAACATCCGCTCCTGCCTTGAAACGCTGGCGGCCCAGGATTACGGCGATTTTGAAATCATCGCGGTCAATGACCGCAGCACTGACGCGACAGGCAAAATAATAGACGATTTCGCCGCCGCACACCCGAACGTCAAGGCGGTTCATATAAAAAACCTGCCCGACGGCTGGAAGGGAAAAAACCACGCCATTCATACAGCTATCCCGCAGGCAACCGGCGAATATTTTCTATTCACCGACGCCGACTGTAAAATGACATCATCACGCACGCTGTCGGTGGCTATGCAACTGCTCAAAGACCACAACGTCGGCATGCTCAGCGTTCTGCCGAACCTGGATACCAAAAGTTTCTGGGAAGACGTCATTCAGCCGGTATGCAGTGCAGTTTTAATGCTGTGGTTCGAGCCGGCTAAGGTCAACAATCCCAAAAAAGCCGTCGCTTACGCCAATGGTGCTTTCATGCTCGTCAGCCGCCATGCCTACGACATCATCGGCGGCCATGCAGCCATCAAAAACGACATACAGGAAGACATGACGATGGCCCGCCATATAAAGGAAAACCATCAAGGCCTTTTCGTGACGCGCAACAGCGGCCTGTATTCTGTGCGGATGTACCGCTCACTGCCGGAAATCATCAACGGCTGGACGCGGATTTTTTACGGCTCGTTCCGCAAGCTGACGCGCGTACTTACGACGATGTTTCTGCTGACATTCGCAAGCGTCCTGCCGCCTGCCATGGTGATTATCGCACTGCTGGCATACCTCGGCGACCCGACGCACTGGCTGCCGTGCGTCATCACCGCACTGGCCAGCACATCGCTGGAGATAAGCGTAATTTATAGATATCACAAAATCTGCGGCGCGAACAAATATCTGGCCTGCATGTACCCCATCGGCTGCCTGATACTGGATTACATCCTGATTCGCAGTTCACTCAAGCACCGTCGCGGCGCTACGATAGCCTGGAAAAATACCAGCTATACTCAAAAATAACCCCGCTTTTCAAGGCAATATAAAAAAAAGTTCCCTACCCATTTGATAAAATGGATAGGGAACAATATTTCTCAGCATCAACTCTTTTGAAATAAACGGTACAAGTATTTTGATGCCAAACGGCATCAAAACATTCGTTCCGATTTCTCATGCAGCAATAATCTCAACAGTAATACCGGCAGATATGCCAAATACCTGGCCTTGTGCCACGGAAGTGAAATCATACCATTCCAACGCTTCATCAACAAAAGTTGTCGGATCATCCACCGACCATGTCGTGTAACATGCATACTTATGCATAGTGGCATCATAACCGATAGCTATAATCGCATGATCCGATACACCATCGCCGCTGGAGTCAACGCAAAGCAACACTGGCCGGCCGGCATCGATTTCCGAAACAAGCGTCTCCCAGGTGAAAATTCCATAAACCATATAGTCTGTTTCAGCCACATAGTCTACGGTCATGGACGCCTGCAGATACTCAACATATTCCTCTATGCCTGTACCTATAGCGTTATTCCATGTACCGCCCATTGTCAAGCCGGAAAAGCTCTGGCCAGTCAACATAAAGTCTGCAAGGCTGTCATCTTCATGAACTCCGCCAGGATTAAGTGTTGACATGTCAGCATACGGCGCGTCATCGTCACTATCATCGTACAGATTATACAATGCGTAATCTGGAATATTGCCTGTTCCAGCCAAACCCGGCACATTGATTATAACGTCACCGGCAGCATCAAATTCATAGTCGCCAGTGCCTGAACTGGCTATCATTTCATTGATATTCGGATTGGCGGACTGATCGTTGGCATCGCCGGTGATAAATTCACCATCCAACGTGTTATCATAATAACCTATCAGCATTCCGGCAGCAGTCGGTGCACAACCAAACCACCATTTGTATGAAGGTACATTTTCAAGAATGTTCGTACCTATGATGAAATTATAAACAAAATTGCTGCCTGCCTGCCCGTCGCCGCTTGGGAATGTGCCGTCATAATCACCATCAAGCAGCACGTTCCTGTTATCGGTTATCAAATTGCCAGACAGGGTAAGTTGATAATACGCCTGCTCCGAAACCGGCAGGCTATCCCACGTCAAACCGCCAGACAACGTGATTGTCACACTGTAAGCACTACTGTCATAATTTATAGTGTGAGCATACGTGGCCAAAACATCTTCATAGTCACTATTAAAATTGCTGTCGTCCGACAGAAGCAACTGGATGGAATTCACTGTGCCTTGCTGTGCCGTTCCCAAGGTATTCGAGTTTACCTGGTGATTGAAATAAACGGTAATCGAATTGTCATTTACTTCAACGTCGGTAACCCTCAGAAGGCCGGCAGCCGATGCCATCGTATCCACGTGTGCAGTACCATTTTGAGAAAATGCTCTGCT
This sequence comes from uncultured Planctomycetaceae bacterium, assembly GCA_964536835.1. GTDB lineage: Bacteria > Planctomycetota > Phycisphaerae > SM23-33 > SM23-33 > DAONFI01. The sequence continues at coordinate 36,707 of CAZIAZ010000022.1, forward strand.
GTTCCACTGATACACGCTCGGCATATTATTAGCCGCGAAAATACCACATGAAACTATCGTGCCTGATATGGCCTTGCCGACCCTTATTATGGAATTAATGTATCCGGCACCTGCTACGACATCATCACTGGTGCCACAGTAACCGTCCTGGCCTGGAGCGACGGCAGCCGAAATGGTGCTGTTGGTCATGCTGCCTCTAATCGTGACTGTTCTTATGCTGCCGCCCATGGCACTGTCAACCTGCTCTTCATTCAGCGGGGCACTAAAGGCGTCTATCCGCAGATTGCCGGTTTCGCCGGTAGTCAGGCTATACCCGGAATCGCCAGGGTCGAATCCTGCGAAAATCCGGCTGTTTATCATGTCACCGTTAATGGTAACCATCAGCAAATCACAGCCTGCCGTTACCATCGCACCATTCATCGATGCAAAATTAACCATATTTATAGTACCGCCGGCACGTACAAGGCCAGTCATGGCACCTCTGGTCATAAGCATGGACAAATTGCCGTCGGTACTCAACAAGCCGCTGAAATCGTCCGCAGTAAACGTGCCGATGCCTTCAGCAGCACGGAAGCTGCCCGTGAAATCTCCTCTAACTGTGACACTCCTATTCGTGCCAGAAACGGCAACCCGGCCAGTCATATCTCCGCTTACCATCAACATGGACAAATCGCCGCTGGTAACCGTCACATCGCCATTCAGGTCGCCTGTAACCATAAGAGTCGTAATCGAGCCGGCTGATGTCAAGTCGCCGTTCAAATCACCATTTCTTATGGTAAAGTAAGTTATATCGCCAAGTATTGACGAAATGTTACTGGTCACATCGCCGACGGCACTGAACATCCTTATGGAATCAGCAGTCAAAGAACCGCCGACGAATGAACTCATCATCCACGTGCCAACCTGGCCAGTGGTGATATTGACATTCGTCAGGTTACCAAACATTGCAAACGTAACTCCGCCTAGTATTTCCAGAGCTGAACCGTTTGCCACCGCCGTTGCGGTAATCCGCATAACCGAACCATATATGCTTACATCGCCGATTGTAACCGCACCTCTGGTTGTGATGCTGGACAATTGGCTGTCCTCGGAACCAATTATGTTGATTGTTATATTCCCACCGTTATTCGTAATAGTGAGGTTGCTCCTGGTAGTTGTACGATTGAGCACCAGCGTATTGGTTGCAGCATCGTAAGTGCCAAGGCCGTCACCGGTCAGGGTTATCGTAAGATTGCCGATGGTCAATCTGCTATTGCCGGCTTCAGGGCCGAAATTCGTGCCTGTTGCTGGCATAGTGGTATTCTTAGGAGTAACCACAGCCGCTGCTGGAGCTTTCGAGTCAATATACGTATCAGCCATTATAAGGCTGCCGCCGAGAACCGCTCCTCTTATATAGACACGGTTGATGCTGCTTACGCCAGGCACATCCGTATTGTCGTCAAGCGTCCAGAAACTGCCGTCATGCGGATCTATGCCGGCGGCTACAATGGACGTATCAAAATTACCATTAATGAACAGGCTGGTAATATTCGCTTCATGATTGGCAACGTAACCAGCTAACAGATACGACGTCGTCATATTGCCGTTAATCATCACCGTGCCGATATTCGAGCCGCTGGCAATCGTTGAATCAGAAAGGCTATCGACATATATGTAAGAAATTTCATTGCCAGATGTAATTGATGAACTAATGACAGAACCCCTGCTTACCATAATCTGGCCAATGCCAGTCTGGGCACTTATGGTGGCCCCGTCAATATTGCCGTTTTGAACCATCAGCATCCTCAAGTCCTGACGACTGATAACATTCCCAAGCAGATTGCCATTTCTCAGAATGAATGTGCCGATTCCGCTATAGGCTTCTATAGTATTGCCGGCAAGAATGCTGCCCGTCACATTCAGCATATCGATACTGCCGTTAATGGTAGTAATATTACCGTCGATATTGCCGATGACATTAATCATCCTGATGCTGCCGCTTGTGGTGGTGATATTGCCGTCAATCTCACCTCTCATGACGTAAATAGTACCGATTGAAACGGCTTGGATATTGCCGACAATCGAACCACCGTTAAGCATGATTCCGCTGATTGTTCCGTAACGGCTCGTGATGTTACCGATAATATCGCCGCCGGTAAGTGATATGTAGTTTATCGAGCCGCCAACCGTCAAATCGGCTACCAGGTCGCTATTGGTGTTAAACCGCAGCATGGTGATTGTGCCCATTACGTTAAGCTCGCCGCGGGCGCCCAAGCCGCCCAGAATGCCGCCCAAGCCGCCATCGACCATAAAGCTCTTTATGCTGCCGTTCACATACATGGACGAATAATACGTACCGTCTATGTCTATCGTGCCGACTTCTCCGCCAACGTTTATGCTGGCATACATATCGCCGTACACTTTCAGGTAAGTCAATCCGCCGATAATATCAAACGTTTGCGTTCTGCCATTGGCTGTCAACGCCGGATTATCGCCCAACGCGGTATAGCATACGAATCTTGCGAGCGTGCCGGCTACACTCAGCATGCCGGTATAGCCATCTGAAGTCTGAATCAGGTCTACATCACCGCTCCAATCATTAACCGTGGTACTGATATCCGCTGAAATAGCGCCACCTGATATAATCGAGCCTATCTTTCCGGCAGACGTTATTTCGCCGGAAATATCGCCGCCGACGTACAGATATCTCAGATAGCCTGTCGACGGCCCTTCAAATCCCAGATAGGACTCTATAAAATCGCCGCTGATATTCATATTGCTCAATTCATTGGCGACCTGAAAAGAGTTGTACGCGAAATCGCCTCTTACAGTCACACTGCCGATTGCGCCTACGTTCACTGTATCGTACATCATATCATTGCTGGCATATATGGTGTTGACTTTGCCAGGCATATGTATATCGCTGTTTATTATGTTACGGGCGCTGATATAGTTCAATCCGTTGGTAGCCACAAAGCTGCTGTTGCGTATGTCGCCATCTGACTCCAGGGTTTTTACCGTACCTATGCTGCCGCCGTTGACATAAATAAATACACGATACATTCCGTCGCCGCCAGCCATAACCGTGCCGACAACATAATCATTTGCCGGCGGATATTCGCCGGTGATATAGGTATTGGCAATGCCGTACGTGCCCACGCCGGCAGTTACGTTGCGAACGTAAAGGCCGCTGATTTCAGCACCGTTTATCCACGCACCGCTGCCGGAGAAACTCACAGTATTAATGCCGCCTGTATATATAAAACTGCTTTTGGACGCCTGGAATGAATCCAGGGTTGCGCCAAGTACAAGTGCCGTCAGTCTTGCACCCTGGGTACCTATAACCTGATTTATGGCATCGACCTGTGTATAAACGGTCACACCTCTTTTGTTGACGGTGGCTATATAATCGTTACTGTAAGCGATAATCGACCCATTCAGCAGGCCGTATTCCATACCGTTCTCAGTATAATAAGGGCCTTCTATCATAACCGTGCCAATCGATTTCGCAGACATAATCGCAGCTTCAGCGATATCAGCACTGCCGTCGTCGGCCAAGCCGTCACCCACGTTAATTGAATTAATCCTGGTTCCCGACCATACTATACCGTTGACGCCATCCCAATCGCCTGAATCAGTGTATCTGTCGTAATTCACGACTACAGTACCTATTGTGCCGTCAACTCTCAGGTCATGCAATGAGCCGCCGACATTGAGCGTATCGATATCCCCGCTGATGTTCAGGCCGTTAATTTTCCCGTGAAACCACCCATACTGCGGCTGGGTCGTCACGGCGGTAACAGTCGGAGCGGTTTCATAGCCGTACAGCCACGCTCCGGTCGCGCCAGCTTCAGAACCTATACTGCCATTAACCAGCATATTACTTACGCCGGTAAATTTGCCTGAAATGATATTGCCGTCTGTATAGTTGATGAAAGAATTTATTTGTGCGCCATGGGCGTAATATATGCTTGCAGTACCCGAACCGGTCAATATGACGTTACTGTCTTCGCCTGTAATCGACAGGTCGGAGATTTCAGCTTCGCCGGTAGCGGTAAGGGTAATTGACCCGTTGGCAGTAATATTGGCTATAACTCCGCCTACGCCACCCATGGAATCATTAACAGGAATGTAATAGTATGAATATGTGACATATGTCGGATCGCCGTTTGCATCGTAGACCGGCTGGCCGTTGTCATCGAAAATCTGTGACGGCGTCAAAATAATCTGGCCGCCGCTGTCATCATTGAGAGTTGACGACCTGCCGTTGCTATAGGTAATCGGGTTGACCGGTGCCACTATCGGAATGCCGTCCACCAAGCCCTTTACCTCATATACACTGCCGCCTACATGAATATACTTTATGTCGCCGCCAGTGCCGTGTGTGATAGTTCCGTAAACATAGAAATTGCCGGCAACATCTATCAGGTCAAGGGTTGAACCGGTGCTGGGGGATGGATTAGTATTATCGCTGTTTACGGCAATATCTATCCCCAAATAGCCCATGTTACCTTTTACTTCTATGACGCCGATACTGCCGGTGGCAGAAACACTGCCGTAAACATAATCGCCTGCACTGTAAACATTCTGTATGAATGCGTTTTTATTATATAGGCCGTCCTTGTTGCCGGCTGTGATAACGGCAGTCATCATACCTGTCGTGGAAGATACTTTTCCAATATTGCCGTCGGAAAGAATTTCATTAAGGCCATAGTAGTAAGTGCCGGAAAGTTCACCCATCTGGCCAGCCTGGAAGGCAATCAGATCACCGCCGCCTATGGCATAAGCGGTAACAGCATAACTTTCGCCGCTGATGGAGATAGCTCCGATATTACCGCCATTTTTGACTGCGATATTAGCAGAAGACGCCATGCCGGTGCCGTAAAAATCATACTGCGACACACTTCCAGATCTGCTGTTATAATTGCCGATAACGCTGACTGCACCAAGGCAGGCAGCAGTGGCATTGGTGAAATTCAGGCTATATGTCCCGCCTGGAACGCTGGTATCTTCGAGCAGAATATAGTAAATTCCGGCTTCAAGAGCTGTAAACGTCAGCGCCTCAAGCGTCGTTCCTTTTGAGCCGGTACCTTCATCTTCTTCGGTTTCATAACCGTAGCTGCCCATATAATTGCCGAGGCTGTCATAGAGCTTGAGTACGCAGCTATTAACCTGGCCGTCGATGACTACCGTCTGGCCGGCTAACAGCGATATCGCATACCAGTCTTCGCCTGAGTCATAATTAGCCACCAACGTGCCGCTGAGAGAAAAATCACCGGTCGGATGGCTCAGGAACTGAGCCGTTTCTTTAGTATCATTTGTAAAATCGACCAAGTCGCCAGCCAGCCATCTTGCATCATAAGAACTGGAAGAAACTCGCGTCTCGAGTTCAGCCAAATCGTCTGTGGGATACGCAACGGTCTGGTCGCCTTCAACCTGTATGGCTGAATAAAGCGTGCCGCTACGGGTGTAAACGCTGCCCAGAGTGCCGCCGACAGTTATGCGCGACATTGATTCGGTGACAGGGTCACCCGCATCATCATATGTTCCGTCCCATGCGGATGGCGTCACATAATAAGTAGATGTAGACGTAACAAGTACGGCACCGCCGCCGTTGCGCATTATGAGATTATCGAGATTCTGGGCGACGGTTATCTGGCCCCAGAGGAAACCCATTTCTATAAGATTGATATCGCCATCGGTCAATATCTGGCCGGCTACTGTGCCGGCAATGATAATTTTATCCATATCGACGGAAGGCAGATTCTGCTTGAGCAGCAGGTAATACATATCGCCTATCTTGGCTGTAGCCCAGAATTTGCCCTCTGCCGTGCTATCGCCTGCAAGGCCGGACATTTCAGCCGGCAAAGCCGGCGACATCGTTCTGACTTTTTTACAGCCTGCGGTCTTCGTACTTACCGTATACATTGTGTCTGCGGTGACGGCGTACAACACGCCGTCTTCATAATCCAGGCCGGTAACGCCCACTATATTGCCGGCGCTGGTTACATTCAATACGCCAATGGCAGTAGTTACGCCAGTAGTCATATTTACGCGTACGAGTATATCGCCGGCGGCATCTGAAACCACGCCGTACCATATCCCTGTCGTAGCGTTGTAAGCCAATGATGCCAGATCATCAACATCAAGCAGCGCACCGCGAGTAACCGCGCCGGTAGTCCTATCGATAGTTATAATGTACGGCCCGTCATCCGCCAGCGGCGTAACGGTAGGATCAAGACACATAACCGTGCCGATGCCGTAAAGAACATCTGAACTATCGCATTCCAGGGCGTGAATATCAACATAGGCGTATGCCGGTTCAGTGGCGTCAGCCAGCAGGCCAACAGTCACAACTTCGGGTGTCGCAGTATTCGGGTCGTATTCAAGAAGCGTGGAATAAAGGCTTATCTGCGTCAAACGATAGCCGCCGCTACTAACGGACGTGGACCACAGTGAGCCGGGGGCGGAAGAATCAAACGCCAGCGAACTCAGCGTATTGATAGTAGTTTGAACAATGAGTGTGCCATCGCCCGTCGCCATGACAAACGTGTAAAGCGAATTATTCGTATTGCCGAAGAGCAGCTCCGTACCACCGATTGTCATGAATTCAATGCCGACAAGCTGTGCCGCATCAGTTACGTCCAGCGTCGACACGAACGTGCAATTGCCGGTGGCCGTATCTATAAGATAAAGATTATTCGTCTGACTTTCAACGCCGTAAAGATCGCCGGCGGCGTTGAACGCAACGGATTGAAAATCATTGGCAATGCCGGTAATCTCAGCAACATCCGTCACCCTGCCGGTAGTCGTGTCTATAACCACCAGCTGTCGTGTGCCGGCCGCGCCGAGTATGTCGGCATAGTCTCCAGGATTTGCAGCCACGTTGACAGGGTCGAGAGCCGACGGCGTCGCTATGGCATAAAGCAAACCGCTGTCAGGATCGTAATCCATCGCGTAAATGTCCTGCCATACCCAATCGTCATGTACCGAATCAACCAGCGTATTGATGTAAGTCACAACCCCATCGGAATCGGAGCTGGACAACATCGACGTCATCGGAATCCTGGCGATGCAATATCCGCCGCCGGAATATACGGTCGTATAAAATGCACCAGGATTAGCCGAGTCATACGTCAGCGACGTCATGCTGTTACCAAAACCTGGCGTATCAATAGACGTACATACCACGTATATAAAATCCTTGCCTTCGATGACCCTTGTCTGCGGGTTACCGGCGTCAATTCGATACAATTGATTGTTGGTCACGCCATAAAGCGTCGCGCCGATAAATTCGAGGCCCTGGAAGCTGGTAATGCCGGAAACAGCCGCCGTCGTAAGACAGCCTACTGCCGTAGCTACTCCTGTAGCAGTATCTATACTATACAGATAATCGCCGCCATCGACATTTTTCACTGCATAGCATAAGCCGCCTTCGCTGATGGCTATGGAAGCAAAATCCCCTTCCTGTTCATCACCGGTTATGGCAACACAACTGGTCACACGGCCATTAGCGATATTTATAGTTATCAGGAACGGCCCATCAGTCGGAGCTGCCGGGTTGTTGTTCGGCAAAAGATCCGTTATGGTCGTCGAAATTGCATAAAGCGTACCAGTAGTCGGGTCGAAAGTAAGAGACGATATTTCATCATAGCGGAACTGGGCTATGGATGCGTCGAGCAGCAGTCCTATATCAACCGTGCCGTTGACTTCATCCCACGATACAAGATGATGAGTCGCTTCATCAACTGCGTAATACACGCCGGTAGCGATGTCAACCGCAACACAATGAACATTCGTACCGATGCTGTCACTGATGAAACTGCCCTCGTCGGTATTGTCGACCGCGTAGAATGTGCCATTATTGTCGCTGGCCAGCGCATTTACATCCTGTCCGAAAATGCCCGTATCGCCGGCATTTACGATATTGCCGTTCAGCCCAAGATTAGCCATGTATATGACTTCGTTCGATGTTATTGCTATCGATTGAACATCCGAACCCACAGCAACGCCGGTGTCCTGGAAATCTTCACTGGACGCGAAGGTTATGCCGGCTGCTATTGAGCCGCCAGGAAATAGGCCTATGACTCTGCCGACTTCTTCGAGCGTGTTATCTTCCGCCGCTACGAAACGTATTGGATTATCGTCGTCACCCATGCGTTTCGCACCGACAATCACGCCGCCAGAACCGCTGGGAGCATATGCGTTACCCGTCGTATGGCCTGACGTGTAAAG
>CAZIAZ010000023.1:0-44261 GCA_964536835.1 uncultured Planctomycetaceae bacterium
GCCAGGCTGCAAAAGAGCCGATTGCAGGCAGCCAAGGTTTTTGGGATAGGTTCTAATTGAAAGGCCCTTAAAATGGACACACCTCAATGGCAATGGAATGAAATCCAACAGGTCGGTACGGATTATACCGATATGCATGAAGTTGAAATATATGAATCCAGAATGGGCTCGCTACGGGATATTGATGGCGAAAACGCGGCTATTCTTCGTACACTTGATTTGCCTGTCGGAGCCGAGATTCTGGAAATCGGCTGTGGAACCGGCAGGTTTTCCCGCAAAGCCGCTGCCGGCGGCTATCGCGTCGCCGCTGCCGACGTATCCCGCATCATGCTAGACTATGTCGCCATGAAGGCTCGGCAGGAAAACGCGGGTGAAATCGAATTACAGCACGCCGGCTTCCTGACGATGAATTTTGCGGCAAAACGTTTTGATGCCGTCGTAACCGTCGCGGCGTTGCATCATCTGCCGGACGTCTGGAAACAGGTGGCGTTTGACAATATTTTCCGTTGCCTCAAGTCGGGCGGCCAACTGCTGTTACGCGACGTAGTTTTTTCATGCGGCCGCTCAGGTTACGCCGACTGCTTCACAAAATTCATAGACGACATGCCGGACGCATTAAAAAAAGGCGCAACCGGCCATATTGCCAGGGAGTTCAGCACGTTTGACTGGATAATAGAAGGCATGCTGCAAAGGTCGGGCTTTAAAATAATCAATAAAACACGGGAAATCGATTCATTTTTCGTTTATCATTGCCGCAAACCTTTTTAAATGAGGTACAGTTGAATGTTGTATTCATATCAGAATCTGCTGGCTATAGCTGTCGGCGGCATGATAGGCGCACTTGCGAGATTTGCGACAAGTAATATTTTGCAGGATTGGATGGGGCCGGGATTTGCGTGGGGAACGCTGGCCGTGAATCTGGCTGGAGCGTTCCTTATAGGAGTCGGCTACCATCTGGCGGTTGACGTGCATGTATCCTGGCCGATAAAATTCATGCTCATAACCGGCTTTCTCGGCGCATTTACGACGTTTTCCACGTTCAGCCTTGAAGTCGTGGAATTTTTCCGCGATGGCAAGTGGCTGACAGGGGTGACGTACATATTGGTAAGCAATATCGGCGGCATAGGGATGGCGTTTGCCGGTTTTCGACTCGGCCATGCCTTGTTTGCGAGAATATGATAGCCTCTAACGCTTAACGCTGGTTCTCAAAATAGGCGTTTTTCCCATAAAAATTTACCGTAGAAAACATATTCTCATAATTCGCAGACAAGACATCTTTATTTTTAGCATTGATTTTAAATGTGAATTTTTCACCTGGTAGTAAAGTAATCATCTGGGTATTGATTTCAACATTATCTTCCAATCTATCCGCTCGCAGTGCCATGTCTCTCAGGAATGATTTTGCTTCTATAGTAATATCTTCCCGATTATGTATTATTTCATATTTGGGATATGGATAATTAAGTTCTTTATCCGGACAATAGTACCAGAAAGCCCGTAAACAATTTTGATTTTCAGCAATGATAAATGTGTTATCTGGATTGTCTGGTGAAATACAAAATGTCGGCAAATCTGCCTGTACGCATTCTCTTGGAATTGTCTGCAAACAAAGAGATTCTTCATCAAGGATTGTTCCGTCGAAATTCATAAGACGGATTATGATTTCTTCTTTCTGTGTGAAATCAGTATCATTCACAAAACAAAGTTTTAAACCATCACGCGATTGAATTGTCATCAGTTTGGGACTATAAAGATTGCGAATCATATACCATAACAGTTTTTTTCTTCCCATATATTCAATTGCGGCCCAACTCATTACCGGCCAACAGTCGTTGAACTGCCAAAAAAGAGTTCCCATACAGTAAGGCATATCACTTCTGAACCGTCCAATGGCATGTTGAATCGCACGTCCCTGAGTCACCTGTCCCAGATATACCCATTCATCCAATGTCAAATCTTTACTTATATTGAACTGCTTTTCCATATGATTCAATATGTGAGTATTGTGTGTATCTTGGAAATTTCTTTGGTAATGACACATTGATGGAGAACTATAATATCGCTCATTTTGGGGAACATAACGGGTTATCAAAGACATGCTCATTGGCCCCTGAAAGCCAAATTCACTGCAAAATCTGGATTTTTCGTGGGCATAATCTGAAAAATGGCCATTTGTGAAAGGTTCCCATGTATGCGTGTCGCCGAAGGCAGGATTATTTGGGTTTATCTGCATATTTCCGGAATACGGACTGCCTGGCCAATACGGTCTTGACGTATCGAGTTTTTCCATTGCCTTTGGTAAAATATTCAAATAGTAGCCGAGTCCCCATGTTTTTCCTGCAATAAATTCTTTCCACGGTACGCCTTTATATGTCCAGTCGGTGTAAGCCCATAAATTTTCATTACACCCACTCCAGAGAACAAGGCTTGGATGATGCGATAATCTGGCAATATTCTGTTCGGCTTCAACTTCGACCAATTTGTCAAAAGGTGCTTCTTCCGGATATGCGGCACACGCAAAAAGAAAATCTTGCCAGACAAGAATTCCAAGTCTGTCACATATATCATAAAACTCATCATTTTCATATATTCCGCCGCCCCATACGCGCAGCATGTTCATGTTGGCATCAATAGCTTGGCGGATACGTTCTTCATAGCGTTCACGTGTAACCTCGGTAAAAAAAACATCGTCAGGAATCCAGTTGGCCCCTTTGCAGAAAATACGTTTGCCATTGACTGATAGCGTAAATTCAGAGCCATCCTTATCTGGCGTGGTAATCAACGTGACTTCTCTTAATCCGATTTTACCTTGCCATCGGTCCTCATCGCCGAGTTTCAGTTCCAACGTGTAAAGAGGTTGTTCCCCATAGCCGACCGGCCACCATAGTTCCGGTTCATCAACTATAATTTCAATAGAATTTCTGTCAGAATTTACATGGCTTATACCAGTTATATTTTTTCCTGTCGGCGATTGAAGTACGTACTGCAGCTCCAAAGGAGTCTCGGGTTTTTTGGGCAAATCGATATGGCAATCTATTATAGCTTTATTTTTATTGGCTTGAACGGATAGCGGCCTGACAGATTCGAATCGGGTCTGGTTCCATGCATTGATTCCAATAGTTCGCCATATGCCGACTGTGGTTAAGGTAACTCCCCAATCCCATCCGAAATTACAAGCAGATTTTCGGATAAAATTATAAGGCTCCAATGGTAATTTTGGCAGATCGCCAAGTTTTTTTTGCATATTTCTGGCATATTTGATAGGAGACTCAAAGACTATCTGCAATACATTCTTATCTGTAATTATGTAAGGCTGCAGATTAAAACGATATTCAATATGTTGACTTTGTGTTTTGCCTATAAGGCTGCCGTTTAAATAAATGGAGGCAATGGTATCGATGCCTTTACAATATAATTCAATATTCTCGAAAGAGAGTAAATTGTCATCGACATAAAAATCAGTCGTATATGTCCATTGTGAAAAGCCTATCCACTCAAGTTGTTTCTCAGATGAAGGGAGAAAAGGGTCTGGTATTAATCCTGCGGCAATGAGATCTGTATGAACGCATCCTGGAATAGTCGCTTTGAACGGCTTATTCAGAAGGCCTAAAGCCATTTCCGATTCTGAATCAGTCTGAGTCAGCATTCCTTCCCAACCATCAACAAGTCCTATGTATTTTCGCATATCATTTTCCATACAAAATGTTTGGCTGATAATTTGTCAACAAGTAAAGGCAATAGTTCAGATTGTCGATAAATTATCAGCCGATAAACACTATAAGCAATCTATCCTGCTAGAACCCATCCACCAAATATGGGCGTCGCCGAAATATTGAATTATTTCATTATCCAAAACAGCTTGGTGTCATTTGGGTCAGATGATATCTTCTGAAACGGCCCGTTAACGATGAGCGTATTCTTGTCATATGTCAGACTTGAAGTATGACCATTAATACTCACCTGTTTTATTCCACTGAATCCTGATAATTTAAGTATATTTATGGCCTCGTCACCTATAAGTTTTATATCAAGAGTAGCTTCATCAATACGATTAATTATGAGATACTCAACACGCTTATCGATGTTTACAACGTTTTTGATGAAGCTTCCACGTACAAGCAGGAGATGTTTTAATTGTCCATTTTGCCGGCTGAGAATAGCGCAGTCGCCATCAGTTTGTTCACCATTACGCAGGTAACTGTCTACTCTGTCTTCGCCGATTTTGACCACGCCGTCTTTAAAGGACACATCAGGACGTTTATCCCCTTCAAACGGATATAACAAAGAAGTAAAATATGCCGTCAGATTTTTTCTCGGAAAAAAATCCTGACGATAACATGCAACGTGTCCGCCACAGGGAGTATCCGCCATTATTGCAAGAGACTTATAATCTTCCTGCTTATCCGGAATAATCAAAATATTTCCTATATTCTTATCATTCGTATAAAAAGAAATATCCTGGTTATTTACCGAATCTACATAATAACTGCGAGCTCCTTTGCCTTGACCTGGAATTGAAAGCTGCACCTGGTTTCCGCCGGCAACAACAGACCTTGAATTCAAGTGCCAATACGCTCTGACTGGCAGACTGCATCGCTGCCGATGTTCTGCGCCATGTGAAATAATATCATCCACTATCCAGTAGTCATTGGTCACAAAAAGTACACGACGCGTCATATGAATTTTATGAATATCATGTATAGCTATATCAGCCTGTGCTTCTAAAACGCAAAATTCAGGCGAACGCAGCCAATATTTCAATTTAGGAGCAGGAAAAGTTTCCACATTGGCAATTTCAATAATATTATGTCCTATGCCTCTGCGAAAATAATCTTCATAACCTGGTTCATCATAACTTCGCATTCCGGAATCGACTATAAGCGGACGGCCATATGCATAAATATCGACATTGAACGCACTGTTGTGCCAATGACTCCATAGCCGTTGACTTGGAGCACAATCAAAGAAAAGAAATTTGTCCTTCGGTGTCCACCCTGTACGCATGATATAAAATCCTGCATATGGCAGTTCTGAAGAAGTATAACCTGGAACTTTGGCAAGATGTTCTTTTTGTTCTTTGTAAGAGTTGAGGCCAACCTCACATAAAGACTTTATGGTATTATTTTTCTTATTATCATCGTTAGTTGACTCGGCCCACCATTTAACATATGCGGCATCACCAAAGGAAGGTGTTCTTGTACTGCCTGGATATGACAGCATTTGAACATATCGGCGCATCTTTTCTATAGTGTTGACAAAATTTTGCGGTAATTCTACACCATTATTTTGAGCAATGGAAAGTACTTCAAGAAATTTCAGAAGACACCAATTATGATATGAGATGCATTTTTCGCAGTATGCTCCGTCCGGCAATACCTCTTTTTCGGATTTTTGTGTCAGAATATTTATAGCCACATTTCGCCAATCGCGTGCTTCTTTGAACTCCGGAAACATGATGCCAACTCTGGCAAGGTTCGAAGTTTCTACAAGTTGCCAGTTACCGCCCGTATATCCGCCATAAAGTTCTATGACATAAGTAAATCTGGCATGCTCCAATAAACTGCACAAAAAGCGATAATAAAATTCAGGTGTTATTTCATCTGAATCAATGAAGTAATCATTAAACGCCAGCCAGCTCCCCATTCGTTCTGCAACTTCCAGCAATTCGCCCCAAGGATTTCCTGTGATACACATGTTAGTCGGAGGAGTGATCTCCATCCAGTGGCGTCGTGCTGTCGGAGGCATAGGGCAGGAACTGATGAAATTATTCACTATCTCAACGGCACATTGAGGATATTTTTTATCGTTGCTCAACCACCAGGCTACACCTAAATTATTTAAAAACAACATACGGCTTAACATGGCGCCAAAACTGAATGTTACTCCAGTTTTTTCTTTGTCCCATACAATCGGCCCTTTAAATGTGTAAGGACAACCCCAATCAAACTCATGTCTATATACACGATCAGCATCGGCAATAGCCTGTGGAATTGACTCTGACATTTCATTTTTCACAAATGCAACAAATTCGTCTTTTTCCCAACGATCCATTGAGAACTTAGGTGTTTTACGGCTTCGCATATATTCCAGAAGAGCTTTCTTCGCGGCCGGCCAGTCATCAGCAGATACAGCTTTTTTGACATTTTCCATACCTGGCGTATCCAGATTTAATGCTGAAAAAAAAGATTTCTCATCATTCACTCTTAGTGAATCAGCCTTCAATATAACGTTAGCTTTTCCCAACTGTTCTACAACAATGCTCTTATCCATGACAGGCGTAGCATCTGTTTTAGCAGATACTGTTGAGTTTTTTTCTGTGGCTTCATCTGTTCCCAGAGCACATGGGCATGATGTAATCAAAGCAAGTAAAAGAATTTGTAGTAGGGGGGATTTTTTTGACAGATGTTTTACATTGAGGATGGTAACGTACATTAGATGATTTTCTCCATTTGTGAAAAGTATATTAATTAATCGCCATCTGTAAACCAGATTATACTACTGTCGCTACAGGCGATGTCCTGAGTATAGGCAAGAACATGGCCGTCGACAAAAAGTATATTCGATACGCCTGAATGACGTTCATCGTCAGGCCATCCCCATTCATTCAATGGCACCGGCCATCGGTTGTCGTGTACGCCGTAGCCATGCGCGCCTGAACTGTTGTTATTCTCTCCAGCCAGGACAGTATTTGCCGGTTTGACGATATCAATAATCTTATGACCTTGCCCAATATCATCGCCGCCCCCAACCCACCATTCCATGCCGTAGGCCATCTTACATGCCCCATTAGTTTCATCAGGAATGAAAACTCGTAATGGAACGCTTGGACAATTGAATGCTTCGGCACTTTCAAGATATGTGCCGTCATACAACTTATCAGCCCATACGCCACTTACGAGCGGATTTTTCACTTCTCTGACAAGAGGAAACCAGCCGTCCCAGTCATTATTATACAGCCCGAACGCCAAATTTATATTTCGCATATTAGCCGAACAGACTACGCGATTGGCTAACGCTTTTGCGGTTTTCAGGCTTGGCAGTAACATTGACACCAGCAGTGAAATAATAGCGATTACTACCAGCAATTCAATCAACGTAAAAGCTGATGATTTTGACTGCTGATGCCTACAGCTTTGTAATTTCTGCCGCTGCATAGTAAGTTATTCCAACTGCTTGATTGTTTTAACGCTTATATGCCGGATATTTTCTATCGCCGCTATTTATAAAAATGGCAACGAGGTATGCAAATGCCGGATTAGCAAACCGGTATTTGCATACCTTTTGACTTACACATTATTCAAATATGAGATGACCGCTTGGAAAACAGTAGGCCAATGCCCCCAATTCCCAGCAGCGATATTGTTACCGGTTCAGGAACATTGGTATAGGTAATAACCAGGTACGGATAATAACTGGTATTGGAATCACGTGTCGAAACGAACATCGCCCATGTATCGGTCGTTGTTTGTTCAGGATTTTCTTTCAAACATACGGATAAAATATCATCGGCTTCAGCATTATTCGTACTTACTAATGATGTTATATTCCAACTGTACCATTGCAGATTAGCAGTAGTAGAAATAACAGTGTCAGATGTCGATGTCGCAGCGGTATCGGGTTTGTTATTCCACGTCAGAGTAGAAGCTGACCAGCTGTCATCTGTTACCGCATAAGTGCTGACAGTAAGGCTATTATTGGGAAGATTACCGTTTTCCATTAAATAAAGAACTGCTGAGGTTACTACTACATCATCAGGAAGTGAAGTAAGGCTGAACTTCAAATATATCCATCCTTCACGATATGGCAAAGTTGCTTCTTCTCTATATCCTACGCCTAATCTTGTTGCGGTATTTGCGGCATTATTAGGATAAGAATGATGTGCAAAAGTATCTGCCGATGTTGCCAGTGTTATAGTATCGCCAAACAGTCCATTACTTACGACTAGAATAGTTAACAGCAAAATAACCAATGAAACACATCGCAAATGGATTTTTCTTTCTCTCATCATGAATTCCTTTCTAAAATTTGTGTTTTACAGAACTCTTTATCTAAAACTACCAATGCAATAAATAAGCAATTTAAACTAAAAATCACTATTGGCCTATTCATATAACGCAAAACTGTATATTAATTCGGCCAATTATGTCACGTCTATATATGGCCGTTTACGTGGCTGTTATTACTTCCTGCTAAACTGAACTGAGCTCCAGTAAACTCTCCTTGCCATGATAGACAGGCCAATGGACTCCAGGTTACTTGCTGATGATTAGATACAAGATTGTCATTGCTGCAGTCTCCGCGTTTTGCATCAGCTTTAGGCGCGTATGTAATCACCAAATATGGATGATTATTGGAATCTGGATCTCGTGTCGAAACGAACATCGCCCATGTGTCGGTCGTAGTTTGCTGCGGATTTTCTTTTAAGCATACGGATAAAACATCATCAGAGGCGATGTTGTTTGTTTTCACCAATGACGTTATATCCCAGCTATACAACTGCTGATTATTAGTAGTAGAAACAGTCGAAACGGTTGTATTTGCGGTTGCAGTTTTAGCGGTATCGGGTTTATCATTCCATGTCAGAGTAGAAGCTGACCAGCTATCATCGGTGACGGCATATACACCTACTTCAAGGCTATTGTGCGGAAGATTACCGGAATCAACCAGATAAAGAACTGCTGAGGCTATTACTGCATCATCAGGAACTGCCGCAAGACTGAATTTTAAATACGTCCATCCTTCCCTATATGGCAGATTTGTTTCCTCTCTATAGCCTACACCCAACCTTATTTGAGCATTTGCGGTCTTGTCAGGATAAGAATGATGTGCAAAAGTATCTTCCGACGACACAAGTTTTTTGCTATCATCCCCACATGCCCAACAGCATAGCATCGAAATTGTCAGCATGGCAGCAACAAAATCACCTTTCACTCTACGCCTCATCGTAAACTCCTTTCATAATTGTAGTCGAAAAAATGGTTATAAAGTTCAGCAATCGTATTTAAGGCCTAAAAACCCTTTTTACTATCATTTATGCTACATTTTATTCCGTGACAGGCTGTTTTTGCTATTTGTGTCACGAATCTCATTTTTATTCGCCACTACATTAAAACCGTAGCGTCTTTATTAATCATAACGTTATTAAACAACCATAATATTAATCAGAACGTTATGATTTGTCAAGAAAAATACTTCTCAAAAAAGCGAGGTATTTTTAAAAAAGATGAATTTTACAGTTGCATATGCCGGCCGTCATAGGTTTTTTCGAACAGAGCTTTTTGGAAAATTGATATAAAATTAGTTTTTAAAAGGACTTGCAGCAACCGCCTATTTGTCGTTAATTTTTTGTGGCCGGACATCAAGCAAACCGTAACGGTGGGGCAGTAATTGAGGCGAGTCCTGCGGCTGAAGGTAAATTGCCGTTTTCCCGTCAGGTCCGTCAGCGACGGCTATTATCTGAAAGCCCCAATAATCACGGCTGTCAATTTCAGCGTCAAAGTGTTTTAGAGGGAAAACCAATTCAAATGTCTGTTCGTCGCTGGTCGACGCTACGTATTTTTTGAGAAGAATATTACGTTTGTCTATCGTCCAGGCTGGGCCGGCGAAGGGAACAGTTTGTGCGGACGATTCTCCCAGCGAGTTGAATCTGATAATTTCCTGCACCCATGCGTCGCGGTCGGAATCAATCGCCAGCGTTACATTCCAGTTGCGTGCAGTTGCGTTGGGAAGACGCAGCGCTACGACAAGTTCCGTTTTATTTCGTGCGAGCATGGCGTGACCGACGAGTTCTTCGTGTGTTTCGTCATTACCCGTCATTATCAGCGGCGTGGCGTTCTGCCAGGCTTCATCGTCCAGCAAGCCGTCGATTTCCATTTTCCCGCGGATAACTTCCGGCTTTAAAATTTTTCTGTTGCCGACGGATTCCGGAATTTTGCCGGCACGAATTGCCCGTTCGGTTCTGACAAACGAGTCCCATGATGGCGAAAAATTTGCGTCGAGCATTTTTTTGGTAATGTGATCCGATTGGCCCGGCTGGTCGATTTTACGATATAGGCTTGCCGCCATCGCCAAGCCTTGCGGCTGGGTCAGCCACGGCGAAACCTTCATCAGTTTCGGCAGTTCCTGCGAGATGAAATCCCTGTTTATCTGCGGAACTTCATCGAGCTGCACCATCGCCATCTGGCCGCGGAATTCGCTGGAACTGAGCGTTGCAATGGATGATACGCGTAGCATTTCATACATCGGATGCATTTGGCCGTATTCCAGGAAAGACTGCATCGCCTGGACGGCTGGGATGAGTTTTCCGACCGCAGCCAGACGATATAGAATCATCGCCATGTTATCGGCGGCGAGCAGTTTTCTGTCGAAACCTGAGCCGTCGTCTTTTTCATCGAATATTCCGACAAGTTCGTTCATTATTACCGGCAGTCGGCCTTCGCCGTCGGCAAAAGTTATGAGTCCGCCATTGGCAAGCAGGCTGTCGTCGGTATTGAGTCTGCACAATTTCAGCCGCCTCGGCGTGAGGCCTTGAGTCATCAGCAGCACTTTGCGTTTTTGAACGTCGCGTGAATTATACGCGATTTTTGGCGCCGGCCTGTCGAGAAAGCCGCCGCCGGTCAGCCACGCACTGAATGCCGACCTGTATGAAATCGGCGAATTCTGGCCGTCGACTACGCGGGTTGTATCTATAATGAACGGATATTTTTTAACGTCGATGCCGAATGACTTTGCATTCCACGGCGTCGATGTGTTTTCATTTGATTCGCAGCCTTTAAACAATCGTTCGACTTTATGCGGCGGCAGATTTAGTTGGGCGAAATTCTGCATGGCGTCTTTTTTGGCGGCGAGTTCGACGGCGGTTTCGGTGCAGCGGGCGACGAAAGCGATTTCAGCCGGCTTGCCGCGGTAACCGTCGGCGTAATAACCTGTCGCGACGACTCTTGGCCTGTATAGCCGTATCGCTGCTGCGATTTGCGACGTCATCTGCTGTTTGGGGTCGATATCCAGAAGTTTGAACCATTTTTCAGCTAGCGATGTTTCCGTCATGGCATCAAGAAAGTCTTCGCCCGTCAGCGATTCGAAATCTCCCAGGAATGCGGCGGCAGATGCGCCGGCGTTCAGGGCTGCAGCTCGCAGTTGCTGTTCTGCGGGAATATTTTGGCCATAGTTCGGCACGGTTGCGAAAAGTACGGCTACCCTTACGCCTGCGGCGGAGTGTTCGCTGATGACGGGATATATGCCGCGTTCCGTTGCCGATGCGATTATGAGCAGGTCGGTTTGATTTTCGCCTGCGGTTTTTTGCCATGTTTTTCCTGCGTCTTCACTTCGCCAGATTGTTCCGCAGTCCGCGCCGGCCAGCAACGTATTTTCGTTCAGCCATTTGATGCATCGCACCGGTGAGCCGGCTGGTATCGGCGTTGGGCTGAAAGTCACGCCGCCGTCCGAACTGATGAAAATCACGCCATTCAAGCCGCCGGCGATGGCGATTTTTTCGCCCAAAATGTCGATGCACTCGAAATCGCAGATTAACGCTGTGCCGGCCGGCAGTGATATCTGTCTTACAGGCCAGGGCGTATCGGGTTTGTCGCTTGTGAGTATCGTTCCGTTGTCTCCGACGGCCCAACAGGTTTTGTCCTGCGATATTGCAGCAGCCCGCAGGGGCCATGGTGAAGGTATGCGTGGGATGTTTAACTTCGGCTCAATAAGATTTTGCAGTTTGATGATTCTGCGTCGGCTGCCGACCATGTAACCTGATTGCCAGGTGTCGAAAGCACCGCCGAGAATATAACCGCGGCTTGACACGTTCAGCGGCAGCCATATTTGGCCTTTGCTGAATGTGTTATAAAGGCCGCCCAATGCTTCAGCGGCGGCTTGTCCGCCTAAAGTGCCGCGTGTTGTCGCAAAAACGCCGCAGTAAATCCAGCCGGTTATGCCTGAAAAATTTAACTTGTACGAATCTTCGTCGAATTGCGAATGCAGTATGACGCCGCGGCCGATGCCTCCCAGCGGATACCCTGCAACCCCTTCGCCGCCGAGCAGAAATGTTTCAGCGCCGTCGCGTGCGGTTGCTACGCATTGCAGATTCACGTCTGCCGACGGTATTTTCAGCGGCTGCCACGTTTTGCCGCAGTCACCGCTTTTCATCGCCAGCCCGCAATCGCCGACGGCGATGCACGTTTTTTTGTCTGGCGATATGAAGATACTTCGCACGCCAGCCGGCGAGCCGAAGGCATTGACGACTGACAGGGCGACTGACAGCATCGTGAGCGGCAGTTTCATTTTCCGTCCAATTTTCGATAATAATCGTTTATGACGTTCATGGCGTCTTTGCCGGCGGGGCAGTAGGACGTGTCCTTATCCGGCGAAATGTCTATTGTCGGATGATATCGCCACTCCCACACGAGGAATCCTGCCACGGCAGACTGGTCGGCCCAGGTCTCAAAAAACGCCTTGAAGCAGCGAGCCTGTAATTGCTGGTCAGGGTCGTGAGGGGATTTGTAATAGTTCCACGGGAATTTGGCGGCAGTGACCTGGTTCGGCCAGCCGGCTTCGGTGAATATTATCGGTTTTTTGACGGTCGACTGCCACGTAAGGATATTTTTACGGAATTTTTGCCACGACTCCAACAGCGTCTGAAGAGTCGGGGCCGATATGCCGCATAAATCGTAGTACGTGGTCATGCCCACGAGGTCGAGGTCTTTCCAGAACGCGGGCACTTCATAATGATCCCAGTTGGCTGAATATGTCAGAAGGCCGCCGTAAACTTCACGAACGTCGGCTATGAGCCTGGCCCAGCGGTAGGTTTGCGTTTCCGTTGTGATAAGTTCCGAGCCGACGCAGAAAAATTCGGCGCCTTCGTTCTGCGCTACTTGCGCGTAGTAGAGTATGAACGCGGTGTAATCGTTCCACCATTCGTCCCAACTGGATGGGGCTATCTGGCCGCGCCATTCGTTGCCGCGACGCTTGGAGAGAAGCACCACGGGCATGACCATGACCCGCAGACCTTTCATATGCGCGTGGCGGATGGAATTTGCCAGCAGGCCAGCCGACGGAGTCTTGCGCGTGTCTATAAAAATACTGTTGGACGACGCATTCTCCTGATATCCGTGAACCACCAGGCAGACGGTGTTTGCGTTTGTGGCGGCGATTTCGTCTATGAGTTTTTCCGTCGGCCATGTTTTATCGCCGGAATGTATCTGAAGGCTTATGCCGCATATTTTGCCCAGATTCTTAATCGACGGCTTTCTTGACGCCACGGCGTTTGGTGAGTTATCGCCCTGCGCATGGGCAGCAGGCGGTATTGGGTGATTCCTGAAACAGGCCCATATCAACACGGCAATGGCGAACGCCAGCATGACTATAATATTACGCTTCATAATTTTTCCAATTACTTGACGTTGAATATCGAAGAATTATAATGGAAACGGCTGAAAAAATCCATTTTGGATTTTGCATGATGCCGTTAAAACCTGAAGCGAGGATTTTTGGATTTTTGCGGGAAGTGTTTCCGCGTTTTGTTCCCTATAAAAGGAGTGCAAAATATGTCGCAGAACGACCCAATGCCGATTAATCCGGACGATATGGAAATTGACGACGGCCCGCAGCCTGTGCCGGTTCCCATTCCGGCTCCGGCGAGCGAGGATGCTCCTGAGCCGGTTCCCGTACCGGTTCATCCGAAAAAAAACGAAGATGTCGAAGAGCCTATAGCGCTCGTCGATGATTTTGATGAGGATTCTCCCAGCCAGCGTCGTGCGTTCGGTTCGACTAGCACGGTTTTACAGAATGAATTCACATTCAAGCGGCCGCTCAATATCGACGGCAGCGGTGCGACGCGTTGCAAGCTGTTTCATTCCAAAATTTCCGACGGCCCGCTATCGCATATGCAACAGATGATTAACGAATGGCTGGACTCCGAAAAAGTGGAGGTGAAATTCGTTACGCAGAGCATCGGCGTCATGGAAGGCAAGCATGCCGAGCCGAACGTCATTGTCCTAATGTGGTATTGACGTTTTTTGCGAAAATATCGCCGTTTTCCATATGTCGATGCAGTCTGCTTTGAAAATGGCTGTTCAGGTCAGTTTCAAAAGGTGACTTTATTCTCCTTTGCGGCGATAACGACGTATGATGAAAATCGTGCCGAGAGTTCCTAATAACGCCAATGTTGACGGTTCAGGAACTGGTTCATATGTATAAGTGACGTCGCCTGAGAAAACCGCGGTAGGCGTATTGCCCTGGAAATAGCAGGGATCGCCGGTGAAGGACGCTGAAGTGCCAAATGTGGACTTAAGGTCTATGCTGAATGTGTCTGAGCCTGTATATTGTGCCCATACCACGCTGGCTATGCTGCCTGATTCGCCAGATTCGATATCGCCAGGACTCCACGTGGCGTAGTCACTTAGCCCTGTTGCATTGAATTGATTCGTCGGATCGCCCGATGTCGCCTGAAGGGTAAAACCTTGGGCTTCGTCAACCTGCAGATTTATGGAATCAAAAGATGTGTAGTCAGTTTTTAACAGAGTGACTTCCGATGTAAAACTCAATACCTGGCTGTTTACCTTTGCGGTAGCCGTGCTTACCGATTCAGTATCGTTATCCATCTGAATATTGGCGTTACTTAATGTGACCTTTAACGAAAGAGTAATTCCAGTCAGCGTGCCGAGGCTGGAATTGAACTTTTGCAGATCGATTGTGACTGTTGTTCTGTCAATCATGGTGACACTATCCGAATACGAAATCGTGTTAGCCGACGCTAAACTACATGAAAACAGAACTCCCACAAATGCAAGTTTGATACGTTCTTTTGACATTTTTTGTCTCCCTCAATTTTTGTTGATTTTAAAGTAGGTTCCTCTATTAGCTATAACCTTACGGTTAAACGATGCTCTTTTGTTTAGTCGTTTTGCCCTTTCGTTTTTAGACGAAATCCGAAATGCGTGTGCGTACATTTACCACTTTGATGGCGTTGGCATATATATACACAACGCAACCATTCCATTCCTGTGGTAAAATAAAGGCATGTTGTCCTTACTATCAATTTAGACAGTAAGCAACATAGCATCCGTCCCTGAATATCATATCGCTAAACTTAACGCCCTCTTATTATAGTGGACATTCAGAAGCTACCGTACATATACGGCGTATTATCTAGCGACCCTTCGAAATCTACCTCACATAAAATTTATAGGCTCACGTTTCATAATATACATGTGATTTCAAAAATCAACAAAAAAATTGTTCAAATCAGAAAATTATTCAGTGCCGGAATAGTAGTCGCGGATGATATCTATTTCCGGCAGGGCATTGATAAAGCTCCTGCCGTAGCGTCGAGTGATGATACGATGGTCAAGCACAACCACGAAGCCGGTATCGGTTTTTGAGCGAATCAGACGGCCGAATCCCTGCTTGAACTGAATGATTGCCTGCGGGAGTTGATATTCCGTAAACGGATTGCCGCCGGCTGTGCGGATGGCGTCCATGCGGGCTTCGATTATTGGTTCGTCCGGCACGGCGAAGGGCAGTTTGGGGATAATCACGTTCGTGAGCGCATCGCCGGCTACGTCCACGCCCTGCCAGAAACTTCGCGTGCCG
This sequence comes from uncultured Planctomycetaceae bacterium, assembly GCA_964536835.1. GTDB lineage: Bacteria > Planctomycetota > Phycisphaerae > SM23-33 > SM23-33 > DAONFI01. The sequence continues at coordinate 15,589 of CAZIAZ010000023.1, forward strand.
AGCAGAATTGTTGACGGGTTTGCCCGAAAATGTTCCAGCATTGCGGTTCGTTGCAAATCCTGGCCTTGAACCAGAAGTTCCAGGCTGTTGAGGCGACAGAATTCCGTCAATTCATCGGCAAGGGCGTTCAGCAGCGAATAGCTGGTGGCTAATACGAAACAGCGGCCGGCGGATTTCAATGCATAATGGCCTATCGCACGCGCGGCTTCCGGCACGAACGATTCCAGGTCGTTGGGATCGCCGAGTCTGGTTTCGATATAGAGTTTTGCCTGCGTCCGGTAATCGAACGGGCTGGCCAGAAGCAGTTCGGAACATTCATAAACACCCAGCCGCTTCCTTATATATTCAAAGCCGTGAGAATTACCCCTCGCCGTAGCCAGCGTAGCACTCGTGAGAATTACGCTTTGAACTTCGGAAAAAAGAACACGACTGAGTATGTCGGAAACGTCTATCGGCGCCGACGCCAACGTATGCACCGCATTGCCGCGGGACGTGTAGTGCGACGTCTTCCAGTAAGCGTAACCCTCATTTTCCTGAAATATGATGTTGTGTGCTCCGGCGGAGAATTCCATTGCCTTTAAAGCAAGGCTGGAAAGTTCAGCCTGCTGGTCGTCGTCTTTTGTCGAACGGGCCAATCGTGCAAGTGCGTCGGCGACGCGTTTGAGCGGCTGGGTCAGCGTGTCGGGTATGATTTCTTCCTTCCTGAATCTGCCGCTTGTGGTAATGCCGTCGCCGTGATATTCCGCCAGCCGTTCAAAATAGTCGTCGGTTGCGGCGGCTGCGGTTTTTACTGTCGATATTGCTTCAGCATCGCCGGCCAGGGCAAGTATGCCCCTGTCGGTTTCGTCATTATAAAGTTCTTTAAGAAGATAACCGATATTGGCTGACGAGACATGGCAGCCGAAATGTTCGCCGGCTACATCCTCGGCGGTATGTGCTTCGTCAATGACGGCTATATCGTATGGGCCGATAAGCTGTGAGCCGTCCTGCCTGAGAGCGAGGTCGGCAAAAAACATGGCGTGATTTACGACTACTATGTCAGCCGCCAGCATTTTCCTGCGAGCCGACTGGAGATGACAGTTGTGGTAACTGGGACATTTGCCGCCGCGGCAGCTTCCAGGCTCGCTGCAGACGCGATTCCAGACGGCGGCATCGACGGGGAAGTCGAGTTCCTGGTATTCGCCGGTGGATGTGCGCATGGCCCAGTCGGCAATCAGGTCGAGTTGGTCCTGCTGGCGGTCGGATGCGAAAATTTTATCGCGGCCTTTCATGGTCATGGCCAGCCGCCTGAAGCAGAGGTAATTCCGCCGCCCCTTGCCGAGAACAGCCGAAAATTCCACGGGCAGAATGTCGTGCAGAAAAGGCAAATCTTTCCGGATGAGCTGTTCCTGCAGCGAGATGGTGAATGTGCTTATGACGATGCGACGTTTGTTCTCTGCGGCGGCGATTATGGCCGGGGCGAGGTAGGCGAAACTTTTGCCCACGCCGGTGCCGGCTTCGACTATGAGATGGTTTTTTTGTAAAAAAGCACTCTCGACGGCTTGTGACATCTGAAGCTGTTCATGGCGATATTCATAGTTCGGCAGGTTTTTCTCTATCAGGCCGCCAGGCGCGAGGATGTCTGCCGCCGACAATGTCATTTATCTTCCCTGAAGATGATTTTGGGCTGGCTGGCCGGCTGTGATTGCGAAGTCAATTGCTGCGGATTCTGAAAATGATGTATGAACTCATGGATGAACTGGAACGTCAGGCCGGCTGTGCAGATGCCGATAAGCACCGCCAATACGCTGCAAAGCGTGCGGCCACGCAGCATGGCTTCCCGAAGCGAGTCGGAAATCCGGTCTTTGGCCAGCGTCAGCATGGCAAGCATGATTGCACCGACCGTGACCCATATGCTTATAGAATGTATGCCGCTGTACAGGAATGCGCCGTGGCTGACCTGTTGGCCGCTGTCCAGAAAATAGGTTATCTGGCTGGTTTCAGGATTGACGTATATCCTGCCGCGGATGGCTTCGCCGCCTACGATTGTGTAACCGATTGTGTAAGCCAGAAAATTCAACATGCCCAGCACGATTATCCATATGCATATTTTCGTTCTCATGTCCAACATAATCAGGTGTTCTCCCGTGTATTTTTAGGGCAGTCTATCTTGTGCCGATGACGCCTTCTATTGGGCTGGAAGCGGTGGCATAGAGCTTGCGGGGTATACGGCCGGCTTTGCGGGCGAGTATGCCAGCCTGCATAGCGTGATTCATCGCTACGGCCATGGCGACGGGGTCCTTGGCGCCAGCTATGCCGGTATTCAGGAGTACGCCGTCCGCGCCGAGTTCCATCGCAAATACGACGTCACTTGCTGTACCGACGCCGGCGTCGACGATTATCGGATACGTCGCGTCGCCGTCTTTCAACTGCTCAAGAATTATACGTATGCTATATTGGTTGAGTATGCCCTGGCCGCTGCCTATCGGCGCGCCGGCCGGCATGACGCAGTCTGCGCCGGCGTTTTTCAGACGCATGGCGATTATCGGGTCGTCACTGGTGTAGCAGAGTACCGTAAAGCCTTCTTTTTTGAGAACTTCCAAAGCTTCCAATGTGCCTATGGGGTCGGGCAGAAGCGTCTTTTTATCGCCCAGCACTTCCAGCTTGACCCAGCTGGCGCCGGGATTGCCGATGCCTTCGAGAAGTTCCCTGCCCAGCCTTGCATTACGGAGGGCATCATCCGCACAAAAACATCCGGCGGTATTGGGCAGAAGGGTATATTTGGCGGGATTGATAAAATCGAGTATGTTTCGGCCGCCGGCGTCCAGCATGCGTTCACGGCGGACGGCGACGGTGACGACCTGGCAGCCGCAGGCGTCAAGGGCTTCAGCCATCAATTCGTAGGTGGCGTATTTTCCGGTTCCGACGAAAAGCGGATTCTCAAACTTAAACTTCCCTATCGTAATGCTCATCTTACAAAACCTCTTCTTCCGGCAGGGATTGGGTATAATGTCGTATAATTTATATAAGTTCCATGCCTTTTGCAATAATCACGTTCAATGTTTTGCGGCTTTCTGGCAGAATGGAATAATATATTTCCTTGCCGTTGCGTCGGGCTTCTGCGATGCCGGTAAGTTTGAGCAGGCTGAGATGCCGCGAAACCGTCGGCTGACTCATGTGCAGTTTCTTGCACAGTGCGGTGACGTTGGTTTCATTCTTCGACAGGCAGAGAACTATCTTAAGCCGCGAAGGATCGCTCATCATGTGATATATTCGCGACATTTTTTCAAGCTGTTTTTTGGTCATCGGCATTTTATATCTCCTGGAAGTTAAACATATCAACACAATAGAATAAGAAAAATTAAATCAAAGTCCAGATTTTTTTATGCTTAATGTATCGCCGTTTAAATATTATCACGGATTTGTAAGTTCTGAAATGAAGTAAGGACGATATGCTTATCATTCAGAATTCAGGTGTGGGCAGCAGCTTGCAGGCGATAGTCTGGAAGGTCGACAGTATCATCGCCAGAATTGCCGCCGCAATGGCATTCCACGGTTGTGACGTCGCAAACAGCATGAAGACGGCGGCCTGGAGCGGTATCATGCCGCGTACCAGAAGGCCGTCCGCCTGGAAAAGTCGCGACGGCGTACACCAGCCTTTTACGGCATTTGATATATAAAACGTTCGGAATAACAACCACACGCCCATATATCCGCTCATCCATGCCGGTGCCGTAGCGCCATAAAACGCAAAATTTCTTACTACGCATGATATTCCGACAATGCCGGCTAGAATCGTGGGCCACCATGCGAAAATTCCCAGTTTTCGTATGGTCTGACGGAATCTTTCCTGGCCGATTCGGCTTATTGAGGCGGAATATGTGCCCAGTATGATGCCCGCGAGGACGGCGTGCGGCGGAATGCCGTTTTTAAAGGCGAGAGACGAACAGAAAATCGTGGCAATAAGTCTGTATGTTCCAATGACGTATGGCGACAGAATCGAATGAGCGGTATAACTCTTATACAGGCAAAACAGCGATGTCGCGAATAGAAGCCCTGTCATGGAAGCGAGGGTTGTACCAAGAGGCGTAAAATTTTCCGAAGGGCCTGCTTGTAACGCCAAAATGACGCCAAGTATGAAATCGCCAGGTATCGTCATGCTGAATTCCGGCCATATCCACATGAATGCCGCCGCAGTGATTTTGTTTTTTTCGCTCATCGCCGGATTATAACGTAATGCCGCCTGAAAAAGGAATGCAAATCTTGTGACCGGACAGGACAAAAATATTGTATTTGGCCCATTTCGTCTGTTACAATAAGCCCCTTTACCGCCGGAGATTATGAATGGATATTTTTTCAAGAACTTTTTCGATTATTAATGGATTGGTTTCCGCCCTGACGCTGCCGGGGTTGTTGGTTTTGTGTCTGGTGGGTTTGACGGCGGTTGTATTGGCGCTTATGAGTCCCCGCGGCAGAATGATATTTTTTGTGATAGTGGTGTTGTGCTATGCGATATCCATGAGCGGCAGCAAGGATGACGAAACCGGCCGTGTGCCGTTACCTGGTTTCATGTTTTCCGTGGCGTATGCACTGAAGTGGATTTTACTCATCCCTCTGATATTGTATGGCCTGATTGCTTCCATAACCGGCCGTGGCACGTCCATTATTACGACTTTCGCCATTTTTACCGTATGTTTATATATTTTCGTCAGAGCGGTGGCATCGGGCAGTTGGGACCGTTATTTTCTCTGGATTTTTATGATGCTGGGGCTTCCCGGATTCGGCGCGCAGATTGCAAAAGAATTGGGCGTGTCAAATATTTTCAAGTATCTGTTTTTCCTGGGTTATTGCGTGATATTTCTGGCGATATTGCAGCTGGCATTGCGGCACGGAACCGAGTTGAGAGGTTACAGGTATACGGGCTTCATGCCGAATCCGAATTCAATGGGAGCCTTTCTTTCCTGCCTGATTGTACCTGGCCTTTGGGTATTTTTTGAATGCAGCCGTACAAGGCTGGTCGTGATAATACTGGCTGTGCTTGCAATTATGCTCATTGCCACCGGCTCACGGGCATCTGCCTGCCAGGTTTTGCCGGTAGCCATATTGATTGCCATGCGATATACAAAACGGCCGCTTATGTGGATAAGCTTCATGTTGATGGGAACCGTAATTCTGGTTTCCAGTACATGGTTTCTGAGCGATCAAATTACGGCTAGGTTTTTTTCCACCAGCACCAGCGGCCGTACTGATCTTTGGCGGGAATATTGGACAATCGGCATGGAAACACCGTTCTTCGGCAGAGGTATGGGTTGGATAGATGAAATGAATATGTATCCGCCGCATAACGGATTCGTATTCCTGTTCGTTGAATCAGGCTTGACGGGCATGATACTTATGGGCCTGGTGCTTCTTTTTGTTATATTCCGTAATCCGGCACGGAAGTATTATTACATGTTTCCAAGGCAGCTGTTGATGCGCAGATTTATTTTTGCCCAGTTGATAGGCTTTCTGATAAGCGGTTTTTTTGAATCGTGGTTTATCGGCATAGGTTATTTCGAACTTATACTTTTTCTTTTCACGATAGGCATAAAAGACGCTGTTGACAGAGAAGTCAATACGTTAGGCCATGCGTATTGGGATAATTCCGTTTTTGCAATGCCGGCTTACGATTTTGGCGCGGTACAAACTGTTTAGCGGTTGAAAATGAAAAGAGACATTAGGGCTATCATACGGCAAATTTTATGAAGAAAAACGGCGAAAAATACAGGATAGGCGTCATATGTGCTGCCCCATCTGCCCAGATGAGCGGCCAATATGATGCGCTGGCGAGCTTGACTGATTATGAATTTATTCTGCTTTTCAAGTATCCTCAATCATCAAATCCGGCATGGGGCAAAGTCGAACCCAAAAAAGTGAAATGGGAAGTTCTGCCACAGTTGCCGTCGTGGTTGCCTTCAAGGATGAAGCGTTTCGTCAACGGCAATATAACCCATGTTTTGGAGAAATATGATTTTGATGGAATGATATTGCACGGGATTTATGATTCTACGGCGATTTTGCAGGCTCAGCGGTGGTGTCGTAAAAATGGCAGACCTTGTTTGCTACGGTGCGACGCAAACATACTTGAAGAGCAACGTTTTTCATGGTTTAAACGTCTTCGACATCGAATTTTGATAGGAGACAAGATAAAAACTTCAGATGCTTTGTTGACTATTGGTGATAACAATTCAAAGTATTATGAAAATTTTGGCGGGACACGTGATAAATTGTTTCTTGCACCGTGGGAAATTGATTACGATGTTTTGGAGAATGCGTATGAAAAGGCTTTGCCAAAGCGTCAGGAATTACGGCATATCTTGGGTATAGACGATGATACATTTGTAATAAGTTCCATTGCACGTATGTTTCTTTACAAAGGTTTTGACTTGTTGATTTGTGCAGCAAGTCGCCTTGAAGCGGAAGGTTACAAGATAAAAATGTTTTTTGCGGGTTCGGGGCATGATGAAGAAATTATTAAAAGAAAAGTATGCCAATACAATGCTCCTGTTGAAATGACTGGCAATCTGAGCCGGCAGAAGTTAGTAGAATTGCTGGTAAGTTCTGATGCGTTTACACTTATGTCAACATTTGAGCCGTGGGGATTAGTGGTGAACGAAGCATGTCTTTGTGGTTTGCCTCTGATATTGGCGAATCAGGTTGGTGCGGCGGCTAATCTTTTAAAAAATGATGCCAATGGCTGGAGTGTGCCTGCGCTTGATATGGAACAATTTTGTGGTTGTGTTAAGAAATTGATAAATAATCGAGAGCTCTGCATGAAATTTGGTCAGGCTAGCAGAAATATTTATCTGGATTGGACTATGACTAATTCTGCAGCTAAAGGTTATAAGGATGCGTTGAATTTTATCTTAAAAAATTATAGCTGTTTTTGAAAATAACATAAGATGTAAAACTTGCAACGAGTCCGGATAATAAAAGTTACATCTATCAGAATATTGCAAGATTTTCATGAAACGTATACTTTTTAGTCTATATCTATAGAAATGAGGCAGGAATGTTTACATTAGAAATTCATGAAAAGAAATCGATGCCGAAGTTATCATGGTTGGCGTGCTTTGAAGATAATTTAGAAAAAATGGAAATTTATTGCGGTCCAATGGTTGAAATTTCTAAAGATTGGTTGTTTGAGGGCTGTTGGGATGGTAAATTCAAAGATGGTGATTTTGATCGTGTAGAAATTGTAATGGGGACAGGTATTCGCGTTCGCGATAGTAAAGTTCATTTTGTTACGCCGTCTCACGTCTATGATAAGCTTTTTAGGGTAAAATATAAAAGCCGATGGTATGTTTCTAATTCTTTGCCAATAATTTTAGCGAAAACGGGGCTTTCCCTAGACATTAACATTAATTATTGGCCTATCATGTCATATGTAATGAAAGGAATAGAAAAACCGTCATTTGCAATACCCACGAGTCAGGGTGTTTCGATTGAATGTGTGTATTATGAGAATATGACTTGGAATGGTCTGGAATTTATAGAATTTAGAAAACCATTACAAACGCCGAGATTTTATTGTTTTGCCGAATATAAGAACTTTCTATTCAATAAAATGAAATCTCTTAGTACAAATCTTAATGCCGAATCACGCAAGTATAAACCGGAAATAATCTCAACAATTTCATCTGGTTATGATTCCCCTGTAACTAGTATATTAGCAAAAGAAATTGGCTGTAAGCAAGCTGTTACTTTTGTCAAGCGGCGTTTCTTACAAAGAAATAATGACTCAGGCGTCAAAATAGCTAATATGCTGAACATTCCGGTAAAATGTGTTAGAAGATGTTGGGCTAATATTAAAGATATGGAATTATTTTGGGCTAATTGTGGTAGTATTTGGGATTCAAATATTTCACTGATTGATTTTAGCGAATCTATGCCAGTCTGTTTGGTAACAGGCTTGCACGGGGATACTTGGGATATGCATTATGTAGAACAGAATCTTGCGGATATTCATAAATCTGACAGAAATGGATTGGGGTTGACTGAATATAGGCTGGCAAAAGGAATAATTCATATTCCTGTGATTTTTATGGGCATATCACAGGTGAATGACATTCAAAAAATCTCAAAATCTGATGAAATGAAACCATGGTTGTTGACCGGGAAATATGATAAGCCTATTCCGCGAAGAATTCTTGAAGAAGCTGGTGTTCCGCGAAAAATGTTTGGCATAGGGAAAAGAGCTACCGTAATGCAGGATATAGTTTTGCCGAATACAACAGAACTTTTGAAGGATTTGCGAGAGTTTCAAAAGAAAAACAAACTGCAGGTTTCAAATAGATGTAATGGGTATATTGCATATCTATTATTAGTTTATGAAATATTGCGATATAAATTTACAAAACGGAAATTGGATAAAAGTTGGACAAAATTTTTGCCGACATTTTCCGAATATTTTGTTTGGTCGAATGATTTATTGAAACGTCGTTATCTGAGAGTATTCGATTAAAATGCAGGCAAAATTAATTCTAATCATAAAGTCATTATAAAGATTATGAAATTTGCTGTTTAATCTTGTAGTATGACATGCATAAAATAACAACATGGAGAGTTTTTATGTTTGAGCTTATTGCAGTTGTTCCTTCCAACCAAGAATTGTCGGCTAAAAATGTTATGATTATTGATGGACTTGCCGATGGGATATGGAATGTTAATGAACTTATACATAAGTCCGTCAAAACTGCAAAATTAACTCAGCTTTGCACATATAGCAACAAACCTTTTGACAGATATTCTATTGAAACAGAGGAAGCGTATGTGATTTATTGCGGGCGTGTTTATTGGGATGGCGTTGCTATCAATTCTGAAATTTGTGAGAGAATAGTTTGTGAATTGCTCCCAAATCCACAGATGGCGGGCAGCAGACTTTCCGGCAATTTTCTTATGGTAATTATGATAAAGGGAACAGGGGAAATATATGTTTTTACTGATAGAATGTCTTCTGGCAGCATTTATTATGCCAGTAATCGAGAGTATTCGATACTGTCTACCAATATGATGGCAATGCGAAAATTGCAAAGACTTGGATTTCCGCTAAGTATTAATAAAGGGTCGATTTTAGAATTTATAGGTTCGGGCCATATGTATGGGAATCATACCTTCTGGAACGAGGTATCATATTTATGTGCCGGATGTGTCGGTAAATTCGAATATAACAAAATGAATATAACGAATTATTGGAAATATACTTTTGAACAATCATATGCAACGCCGGCAAACGTCGATGATTTATGGGATGCTGTACAACGTGATTTTGAAAAATTGCCTGATGATAGCTATATAATCAGCCAGAGTGGGGGGTATGATTCCAGAATGTTGGCGTATATGCTTAAAAAAAAATTGAATCGTAATTGTATTGCGGTTTCGTATTCATTGGGTGATAATATAAGCGGGTCTGATCAGATTACTGCCAGAAAAGTCGCAGATGCATGCGGCATGGAAATACACACTTTTACAAGTACTCTAGATCCTGATGTATATATGGACTCAATGCCTTATTTTATTGAGGCAAATGATGGTCAGACCGATGTTATTGTAAATCAGATGTCATTTTTAGGTAAAAAATATATTGATTATCTGAATTCATTCAGGCGGGATTATATTGCTTACGGACATGAAATATGGGGATGGGGTGAAAGAGTCTATGATAGTGAAATGGCATTTTGGAGTTGTTTTTTGCTCAAGTTTAATGAATTTCCGCAGCCTAAGACAATAATTAATCCACAGGCATATACTACGGCTCAGGCATATTTTGACGGAATGCGTAAGAAAATGATAACTGAATATCCTATGTCCATAAGGTACAAACCGGATGATTTAAAGGATTTTCTTTATTGGCGTCATCGTGAATCTCGTGTTATATTGAGTGGCTTGAAATCTTTGGATATGGATACCATTACGCCGTTTCTGGGTAATAATACGTCTGATGCTCTTGAAAGAGTACCGTCTTCCTTGCGGAGGAAAAAAAAGCTGTTTATGGAAATGGGTAGAAAATATGCGCCGGAAATTTTTTTGGCTATTCCACCGATAGAGACTTTTTACAAAGGCAGAAGTCGCTTTGGACGATTATGTGAAAATAAGGAATTTCGTGATATAATTAAGAAAGATATGTTGACACAATCGCCATCATGTCTAAGTAATATGTTTAGTGAGAATTTTGAAATGTGGCTAACCGATAGCCTCGACGGCATGAATGATGGAAATTCCAAAATTACGCAAAAACAGAGGATTAAATATAATTTGCTTAAAAAGGCTAACGGAATTCTTGGTACGATGCCGGCATTACAGGTATGGGCAAAACACCGTTTGCAAATGCAGGGACGGCTTGTTTTTCCATGTATTGATGATAGTATAATTTCGCGGTTATTGATATTAAACCATATTTTGCGGAAGTTGATGGAAGATTGAATGAATTTATTGATAGATGCTACCAATATTGCCCCTGGCGGCGGACTGATTGTGATGGGCAATCTTTTACGTCAATGGCAGATGCTTGGGGTGGATATACGGGCAAAGGCGATTGTCTCCCGCAAGGCTACCGCCGAAGGGTTGAAAAAATTCCGCGATGATATGGAAATTATACCATTCATGCCGGATGCGTCGTCGGCTGAGGTTTTTATCGGCCGACAGTTCCGCCTTGGCCGACAAGTAGAAAAATTACACTGCGACGTCGTTTTCGCCATCGGCGGCATGATAGGCCACTGCGGCCTGCCGCAATATGTCCATCATCAGAATCTCTGGTCTTTTCAGCATAAAACCATAGTTCAGACTATGAGGCTTCTTGGCCTGAAAGACACATGCAGATGCCGTCTGCAACGAAGCGGAACTGTCCGTGCACTGAAGAATGCAAAATGTAATACGTTCATATCCGATTATATGAGACGCCTTGCCTGCACGATGATACCGTCGTCGGAATCGCGTAGTTTTACCGTCTCCAACGCGGCAGCCGTCGAAGTCAAACACGATAATTTTAACCCTTCAGCCAAGCCGATAATTGCGGCTATTCAGAACGCTGACTATTACAAGGATGCTTTGACACTTACAGGCGTACTTGCGGAATGCGTGAACCGGCGGCCGGATGTCGACTGGCGTTTAAAAATTGCCGGCGGCGGAAATTGGAATTATGTCCGCAGAATGGCCGACAAACTCGGCGTACTTGACAGGATTGCATTTTTGGGACATTCGTCTCTCGACGAGATAACCAAGCTGCTCGATGAGGCGTTCTGCCTGATTTTTCCGAGCCGGTGCGAAGGTTTCGGCATTCCGCCGCTGGACGCGATGGCCAGAGGCTGCGCGGTGATTTCAAGCAACGTCGACGCTTTACCGGAAGTCGTAGGCGATGGCGGCGTTTTGATTTCGCCAGGAAATGCCGGCTGTTTTGCTGAAATTGCCGTCGAACTTTGGAATGATACGGCTAGACGCAAAAAACTTGTGGACGCGGGTTATTTGCAGGTTGAAAAATTTTCATGGGAACGCTCAGCGTCGAAATTGGCTGAGCTTTTGTTAAGAGACATGATATGAGGCTCGCTATTGATGCTACGAACATAGGCCCTGGCGGCGGTATTACAGGTTTGTCGTATTATCTCGGCGAATGGGTGAAGATGGGGCGGCCGGAAGAGATAATAATATGGGCGTCAATGCCGGCCGTGTTGTCGCGATTCGATTCTATCGGCTCAAACATTCGCGTCGAGCCGTTTATGGTCGATAAGTCCTCGCCGGCCCGTTTTCTCGCCAGTCGTTTTTTCCTGGCCAGAAAAATCGAAAAGGTCAGACCGGATGTATTGATGACGACTTTACGCATGCTCCCGAATTGCCGGATTCCGCAGGTGGTGCACCATCGCAACCTGTGGTGGCAGATACATGAATCTTTTCTGACGAATTTTCGAAAATACGGACTTCAGAAAGCAGTGCGATATCTGACCCAGAAACGTTCGTATTACTATGCCTTGCGACATTCTGCGGCTAATGCGTATATTTCAAGATATATGTGCGAATTGGCCAATGCCCAATATCCGCCGGCGAAAGAACGCAATTATCCTGTTCAGAACGGCGGATTGCAGTGTCCGTTTTCCGACGAGGAAAAAGATTTTGAGATAAATCGCCAGCGGAAACCGGTAATAGTGGCTGTTCAGAGCGATGGCGAATATAAACAGTCCGACCTGCTTTTGTACATGCTGCGGGAAATAAAATCCCGAATGCCGGACGTTCCGTGGAAGTTGATAATTATCGGCACGGTGTATCAGCCGGAAAATTTTCAGAATCTTATCGACGAACTCGATTGCAGGGAAAATGTCGAATTGACTGGTTATCTGCCGTCGGTACGGATACACGATTATTTTAGAAATGCGTTCTGTCATGTTCTGCCCAGCCGGCTTGAAGGGTTCGGTAATACGCCGCTGGAGGCTATGGCGATGGGCTGTCCGGTGGTGTCGAGCGATTGTACGGCTATTCCGGAAGTCGTAGGGGATGCTGGTATTCTGGTGCCGGCTGACGACCCCAAAGCGTTTGCCAATGGCGTTATGGAACTGTATAATAATCCTGATTTACGCAAGGGATGTATAAAAAAAGGTTTTATGCGCGTAAAAGAATTCAGTTGGACAAAGTCTGCGCGGCTGATGTATGAAATTTTCTGCAAGGCGGCAGGCCGAAAAACAGGCGAATAAATGGAACAGTTGACTTTATTATTTACCGGCGATATATACCCTGGCGACATAGCTGTATCGCCGGAACTTTTGCGAAAAATGTCTGCCGCTGATTACAGAATCGGCAATCTTGAGGGCGTGATGGGCCGATTTGAATTGTCTGAGGCTCAGGCTGGCAAGACGGTTTTGCCGTGTGTGTCCCCTGGGTGCGTCGATTTTCTGAAATCAGTCGGCCTGGATTATGTGGCGCTGGCAAATAATCACATGTTCGACTACGGCGTAGCGGGATTTCACGGTAATGTGGAAATTCTTGAATCAGCCGGCATTTCATATTCCGGTGCCGGTGAAAATCTCGCACAGGCTCGCAAACCGCACATTTTTGAGAAAAACAATATAAAAACGGCTTTCGTGAGCTGTGCCTGGAACGGCACTGAAGCGCGGTATGCGACTGAAAATTCAGCCGGCTGTGCGCCGTTGGACGAAAAATGGCTGATGGAAATGCCGCAAAAACTCAAACAGGACGGTATCGACCATGTGATTCTGTACGTTCATTGGGGCTATTGCGGATATTCATATCCTTTGCCTGAACATCGGGAGCTTGCAATGCGGCTGGCCGGTTATGGATATGCTGCCGTCATCGGCCACCATAATCATCAAATGCAGGGATTGCTGACTGTCGACAACAGCCTGATTGCTTTCGGGTTGGGCGATTTTGTTTTTGCAAAATACAGAACGGCAGACGGCAGAATCATAACGCAGAAGGGCATTAACAGTGAATCTGCGGTTTTATGCCTGACGCTTGACAAACGCGGGATATTATCGCATGACGTCATTTTTACCGTTCAGAACGGTGATGCCGTCGAATTGGACAACAGGGAACGGCAGCAGAAGTTTTTTGAACAAATATCAAAAAAATTGTCTGTAACGTCGTATGAGAGATTTTGGAAATATACGGTTTTCAAACGGTTGACATTGAGAGTTCTGCATTGGATAAACCCGTTTAACTGGAGACATATCAACCCCAGGACATTCAGAGCCTTTTTAATAATGCTTGGAAATTTGTGCGGTAAAAGTTCAGGAGAAAATTGATGTCTGAAACGTTTGCTTTTAAAATTTATAAAAAATTACCTGTGTGTCTGCAAAACGTAGCATGCTGTTTGCAGGGTTTTAAAATGTTACATGCACGCTACAATAAGGTATTTTATGATTTTCTCGATTTTCTTGAGGAATCGCAGTGGTGGTCGTATGCAGAAATGAAGGCATATCAGGATGAAAGGCTTAAAGAAATCATAAGGCATTGTTATGACACAGTGCCGTATTATCAAAAAATCATGGATGCCCGTAAGTTGTCTCCAGATGATATTCGTAAGGTTGAGGATTTGGAGAAACTTCCGGTTCTCACAAAAGATATTATTCGTAATTGTCCTCAGGATTTTATTTGTACTACATGGCCCAAGTCCAGAATTAGATATGAGAAAACTGGAGGTACTACAGGTAAATCACTACGATTGCAGGAGGATATTGATACAAATCCAAGGCAGTGGGCTGTGTGGTGGAGGCATCGTCACAGATTCGGTTTGGATATTAATGACGAATTTATTGTTTTTGCAGGGCGTGATGTTGTGCCTTTGAATACTCTTGAGCCTCCGTTTTGGCGAAGAAACCTGCCTATGAAGCAAACTTACATTTCTGTGCATCACATGACTAAGAACAATATGCCTTGCCTTGTTGACTATCTTTCCAAAAGAAACGTGAAATATTATTCGGCATACCCATCGGGCATATATCTTCTGGCAAGATATATGCTTGATAATGATATCCATCTGCCGAATCCGCCCAAGGTTATTATCCTTGGCGCGGAAACGCTTTTGCCGCATCAGCGTATCGCATTAGAGCAGGCATTTGACGGAGCTATCGTTACCGATCAGTATGGAGCATGCGAGCAGTGCGGAAATATAAGCGATTGCGAAAAGCGAAATTACCATGTTGATATGGAATTTGGAGTTATAGAATTTTTGCCGCTCGAAGGTATGCCTTCGAATTTGAAAAAAATCATCTGTACTGGTTTCTGGAATCCGGTTATGCCGCTAGTGCGTTATGAAATAGGAGATATCGCCACATTGCCTTCCGAACCTCTCCAATGCGAATGTGGGAGGAAATCTCCGATTGTAAAGTGTATAGACGGAAGAATTGAATCATATATTCTTACACCGGATGGCAGACAGTTGGGACGGTTGGATTTTCTATTTAAAACATCATCGGGAATAGATGAGGCGCAATTGATTCAGGACGATATTTCCGAAGTAATAGTTAGGGTTGTCAAAAATTCATCTTATACTAATAGAGATGAGCAGCAGCTTCTGAATGACATGAAAAAATATCTGGGAGAAGCAATAAAAATCAAAATCGAATATCTTAGCGCTATTCCTCGTATGCCTAATGGGAAATTTCGCCAGATTGTTTCATCTATTTTCCGTGACAAGTATTCGTTAAAAAAGTCCTAGTATTACGTTTTGAGTATTTTGTCTTTATCTGCTTGTGGTGATGAAGCATCTGCTTCGTCAGAAGAAAGGTAGAATATCCAACAAATATGCAGCCTCTTTTCTTCTTGCATTTGCACAATTGCTACTCATTTACGTCTCACAGTTTAATTGAGAACGCTCCCTAGTTTTACCATGCTTTGGCATATGTCATTTTTTTCTGACTGTCATTATGAATAGCGGCAGGATGAATTCCAGGCTGGAGATATTTATGCGAGTGATTCTGCCGCTGTACATGCGCTGAATTTCCTCGAAGCCGAAATTTTTAAGATATTTAGCAAACCGGCCCGGCAATTTCGGCCGATTGCGCATATACGGATAAAACGACGGTTTTTTGATGAGCCTGTACGCCACCGGGTCCAGCCAGCGTTTCGGCGACAGAATGTTCGGATATGATAAGATGAGAATGCCGCCCGGCTTGAGGTGGTTATAAAACGACTCTAACGTAGCCGCCATATCATCCAGGTATTCCAATACGCTTGAACACAGGATGGCGTCAAATATCGGCATGTCGCAGGATAGCGGCAGGCGATGGCAGACGAAAGTGATTTTCTGGCGTTCTTCGTCTGAAAATTTGTTTTTTGCCAGATTCAGCATCTCCTGTGAGCCGTCCAGTGCGGTTATATCTCCAGCTATTCCCGAAAGACAAGCCGTCAGAAACCCGCTGCCGCAGCCGGCATCCAGAACGCTGTCGCCAGGTTTTATCCACTTGCGAATTAATGCCGACCATTTTTCGAGACGTTCACGGAACGCGATTACGGTGGCGTATCGGCTGTCGAATTTTTGTGCGATTCTGGAATGAAGTGTTATCGGGTCGAATGCTGGCTGTTCCATATGTAATTCCTTATGGCTGGCGGCCATTTTACGGCTAACATGGAAGATACGGGAAAATAATTCTTCCAAAACAGTTAATAAAGTATATAACTATACTGTCGTTTTTTCAACGTAATGACTTCCCTGATGTATATGAAAAGAGGATTTCCTGATGAAACAGGTTTTGCAGAACCTTCGTAACGGAGAAACCCGTGTAGCCGATGTGCCGGCGCCGTGCCTGACTCCTGGCAATATACTGATACGTACTCATGCCAGCCTTATTTCCGCCGGAACGGAAAAAATGCTGGTGGAATTCGGTAAGGGCAGCCTGCTGGCTAAGGCTAAGGCTCAGCCGGAAAAGGTCAAACAGGTACTCGATAAAATCAAGGCAGACGGCTTGCTGCCGACGCTTGAAGCAGTTTTTAGCAAACTCGACGAGCCATTGCCGTTGGGTTACTGTAACGTCGGTGAAGTTGTGGAAGTTGGCTCTGGAGTATCCGGGTTCAAAAAAGGCGATTGTGTCATATCCAACGGCCCGCACGCCGAGATGGTTTGCGTGCCGAAAAATCTTTGTGCGAAAGTGCCGGACGGCGTTACTGACGAGGAAGCAGCGTTTACTGTCCTGTCCAGCATTGCCCTGCAGGGCGTACGACTCGCATCGCCGACGCTTGGCGAGAAAGTGGTTGTTTACGGCCTTGGGCTTATTGGGATTATAGCCGTACAGTTGCTCAGGGCTAACGGCTGTGAGGTGCTGGGTGTGGACATAAACGCCGAGCGGTTGGCGTTTGCAGAGAAATTCGGCGCTGCCGTATGCAACGGCGGCACAGCCGACCCGATTGCCGCGGCTGGTGCGTGGACGGACGGCAAAGGCGTCGACGCGGTCATAATCACCGCCAGTGCCAGGACTGATGCCATCGTGCATCAGGCTGCCGAAATGTGCCGTAAACGCGGCCGTATCGTGCTTGTCGGCGTAGTGGGCCTTAACCTCAACCGCAACGATTTTTACAAGAAGGAACTCTCTTTCCAGGTCTCATGTTCATATGGGCCGGGCCGTTATGACGAAAAATACGAACTTGCCGGCCATGATTATCCGGCGGGTTTTGTACGTTGGACGGAACAGCGGAATTTTGAGGCGATTCTTTCACTGCTGAAAACCGGCCGGCTTGACGTGAAATCTCTTATTACGGACCATTTCGCCATCAACGATGCAGCCTCCGCTTATAATCGCATATCGACAAATCCTCACACGCTTGGCGTAGTGCTTAAATATGTTGAACAGGTCGATGCATCTCAGGTTCTGACGGTAAACAGGTTTTCCGTGACGTCGGCGGGCAAGGCTACGGTGGGCGTTATCGGCGCAGGCAATTATTCACGGGCCACCATGCTGCCGATTTTATCGAAGACGGATGCCCGCATTGCCTATATTGCAGACCTGGACGGCGTGCCTGCGACGCATCTGGCCGAAAAATACGGCGTTGAAAAAGCTGTTACGGATTATAAAGTTATTCTTGATGATTCTCATATTGACGGCGTCATGATAGCCGTCGGCCATAATTTGCACGCCAAATTTGTCTGCGAAGCGCTTTCTGCCGGCAAACACGCTTTTGTAGAAAAACCGCTGGCTATGAATGTCGATGAGATAAACCGCATTCTGGAAACCATGAAGGCGAATCCGGGCCTTCAGGTGATGGTGGGTTTTAATCGCCGGTTCAGCCCTCACACGCAGAAGATACGCGAAAAATTCATGGGCCGCAGTGAGCCGCTGGCTATGAATATGACCGTGAACGCCGGCATTGTGCCGCCCGACGTATGGGTGCATGACCCCATTCGCGGCGGCGGAAGGATTATTGGCGAAGGCTGTCATTTTATCGATTTGCTGGCGTATATTGCCGGCAGTAAAGTCAAGACTGTCGCCGCGGTACAGATGTCGCGCGGCGTAGCCGTCAAGGAAGACAAGATGTCCATAGTACTGGGCTTCGAGGACGGTTCGGTCGGCACGGTGAATTATTTTGCCAACGGCGACAAGTCCTATCCGAAGGAAATGCTCGAAGTGTTCTGCGAGGGCAAGGTCATGCGTCTCGACAATTTCCGCGAGACGGTCGGTTACGGCATTCGCGGCCGGCGGAAGTTTCGGACGTTCCGCCAGGACAAGGGCCATGCCGCCGAATATGCCGCATTCATCTCCCGCATTCGCGACGGCGGCCCCGAAGTCATTCCCATGGATGAGCAGATTAACATTACGCTGGCCAGCTTTGCCGCCATGACGTCGGCGGCTCAGAACCGCATGATAGATATCAACGCCGAATACGGCGATAAAATAAAATTCTGAACCATGAAAATCGGAGATTTTTCAAAAATGATTAAGCATATTGTTTTATGGAAATTGAAACAGACGGCAGACGGCTCGACGGCTGTCGAAAACGCGCAGATAATGAAAGAACGCCTCGAAGCCCTCAACGGACGAATTCCTGGCATGAAAAAGCTGGAGGTCGGAATAGATTTTTCGCGTACGCAGGCGTCGTTTGACGTTGCACTTTACAGCGAGTTTGAATCCCGCAAAGCGTTGGACGATTATCAGGTGCATCCTGAACATATGGCTGTCCGCAAATTCATTGGGGGAGTTATAGAAGGGCGGCATATTGCGGATTACGAAATATGACGAGCGTTGTTAAAAAGGCATGGTTTTGACGCCATGCCTTTTTTTGAAAATTATTCCGACTTTATGAATCTCGTTATGCGGCGACGACTGCTGTCTGCCGTCTGATGAGTTCCTTTTCGAGCCATTGTCTTACTGTTCGTGAATCCAGAATGCCGCATGTTTTCTGGCCGGATTCGTCCATTACCAGTATCTGTTCTACGCCGACTTCTCGCATGAGTTCAAGCGAGCTGGCCAGGGTCTGGTCGGCTTTGAGGACTTCGGTTGCCGGCTGCATTACGTCGGCTGCCACCAGCCACTCCCAGCAGTCCGTTCTGGCGAAAAGATTTTTGAGATTTTGCAGCGAAATCTGGCCGGCAAGTCGGCCGTCTGCTTTTATCACGGGCAGAACCATTTCCGACGTATCGCTGAAAATTTTAAGGATGTCAGCCACCGGCGCGTGTTCAGGGATTGTTACGGGAGTACCTTTGATGACATCGCTGACCTTGTTGGCATTGAGGATGTCTTCTTCATTGATATCTCTGCCGATTTCGTCAGCCAGTTTGATAGCCAGCTTGACAGCCGGCGGGCCGGCAATCTGTACAGCCAGCGTGGTTGCGGTGACGGTGAAGATGATTATGTCGCCCAGCGTAAGTGGGCCGACTTTCAAATTTCCCAGATGCTGGCTGGCCATAATAGAAAGGCCGACTGCTACGCCGCCCTGCGCGAACAGTCCCATGCCGGTGTATTTGCAGACGACCTTGTCGGCGTGGCTCATTTTTGCGCCGAGCCACGCTCCGAACATTTTGCCGATTGTGCGGAACAGCACGTATAAACCGGCTATCCACCACAGCCACGACGGCATGCTGCCCAGACTCAGCCTGGCGCCGACGAGTACGAAGAATATCACGTAAATCGGGCCGGAGAACTGCTTGACGACCTCGAAAAGTTTTTTCGACCGTTGAGGCGCCACGTTGATTAAAAGCACGCCCATTGTCATGGTTGCCAGAATTACGTCCATATTCATTCGCGTGGCGAACGCTATCACCAGCAGCAGCATGCCCAGCGAGAACGTCAGAACCTTGTCGGAGTGGTGTATGTGCCGCAGTATCCAGTTGAGCAGCAGCCCGGCTACGCCGCCCAGCAGAATTGAACCGAAAAGTTCCACGCTCAGCTTCATGAATGCCGCTGCAAACGAGGCGTTTTCTCCCATTAACATGCCGGCCGCCGAAGTGCCCAGCCCGTAAAGCGTCATAGCCAACGCATCGTCGAGAGCTACTATTGCGATTATTGCCGTCGTGAGAATTCCGCGGCTGCGATATTCCCAAAGAACGTCTATTGTCGAGGCTGGGTCTGTGGCTGAAGCTATCGCACCGAACACTATGCCGGCTGCCACGGCTGCGGCAGTGTTATGCACGACGAAATATATCACCAAACCGCTGGCGATGCCCACGAGTATGAAAGCTGCCAAACCTTCACCCATCAATATGCCCATGAACTGCTTGCCGTATTTGCGGAAAATGTCGCCGCTGAGTTCGCCGCCAACCAGAAAACCTATTATCCCCAGTGCGAACAGGTTCAACTGCTTGAACTGCGCAATCTGGTCCGACGGCACTATGCCGAAGCCCGTGTCGCCTATAAGCAGGCCTATGCCGATATATCCCACAACCTGCGGCACTTTGAGCTTCTGGAACAGCAGTGCGCCTATCGTGCCGCCAAGTACGCCTATGCCGAGAACGAACAGTAAACCAAGATGAGATTCCATCCTACTTCTCCTGAGTAATCGTCGGATAAGGCTGGGTCAATATCTGCCAGGCCTCGTTTACGTCGGCGGCTTTGACTAGACGGTTGCGGAATTCGGCGGTTTTGATGAGTTCGCTGACTTTTGAGAGCAGCTTTATATGCTCCTCATGTTGTCCGTCGCCGGCTGCGATAAGAAATACCAGCTTGACGGGTTCATTGTCGAGTGAAGTGTAATCTTTTATTCCGTCGGGGAAAATGCCGACAGCCATTACCGGCTTGCGTATGTTTTTCAGCCGGCAGTGCGGAATGCCGCAACCCAACCCTATGCCAGTGCTCAACAGGGACTCGCGATAAAATATACGCTGTTCAAGCTGCTCTACGTCTTCAACCGCGTCGCAGTCGGAAAATGTTTCGCAGAGCATGCACAAGGCCTGTTCCTTGTCGGCATTTTCGGCGATTATGATTCGCTCCTGCGAAAGTACGTCGGTGAGCATCTGTTCCTGTGCCGGCTGTTGCCGGTAGGATTCGACGGCGGTAAGATTTTCGTCGACCCAACGCATTACGTCTTCACGCTTGAATCGCCAGACAGTCCCAAGTTTGCCGCAGGGTATAACGCCTTTCTGCGCCCACTCGTAAACAGTCCGCTCAGATACGCGAAGATAGTTCGCCACGTCTTCAACAGTCCAGATATCCTGCGCTTGCATGATGACCGATACCTCCTGTAACTCTTGTGCTGCCTGTATTTTCGCCGATAATCCACTTCCGACCGACCTCAGCCGTATAGTGGGATAACGCGATGCCATTTTGCCATCAACTGCCAAATACATCTCTCAAACGAACCTTCCTGTACCATATGCGTTATACAGTAATATATGCAATATATTCGATTATATACGTAATTAAAGTAAAAAAATCGGTAATTTTCTAATTTATTCGCTTTATTTGGAGCTGCTTCAAGATTTATTTTTGACACTGCAGGATTCAAAAGGCTGACTGCAACGGAAAGAATATTGAGAATCACACTGAAATATTGTAGGGCGATGAAAATGTCGGCTGATGAATTTTTGAAAAGTGTTGAAAGAAAAATATTTTTGTGGAGAATATGCCAATCTCTGTGTAATGCATGCAGGCTTTAAGGCTCGGCCAGTTGTGACGAGCAGTTTTCTCCGAATGCAAGCCTGTGCATCTGCATAAGATAAGTAACCAGGATTATTCCAGGAGCAGTTTTTTGGGTAATTCAATAGTCATATTAGGTTCAACCGGCAGTATCGGGCGGCAGACTCTGGATGTGCTTGCCGGCATGCCGGGTTTACGTGCATGCGGATTGGGGGCAGGCGGAGGCAATGCAGAGCTGCTCGTTGAGCAGGCTATCAGCGCCAGGCCTGATTTCGTGGCTGTGGCCAATCGAAACGTCGCTGAAAAAATGGCTCAGTCCATGCCTGCCGACACAACACTTCTGTCCGGCGACGATGCCCTTTGTGAAATGATACGCCTTTCAAAACCTGACGTCATAGTAAGTGCTGTAGTCGGAGCAGCCGGCCTTCTGCCGACGCTGGAGGGCATACGGCAGGGCAGCACGATTGCGTTGGCGAACAAGGAAACGCTGGTTTGCGCCGGCAGCGTGGTTATGCCGGCTGCCAGGAACGCAGGCGTATCCGTATTGCCCGTCGACAGTGAACATTCGGGCATTTTCCAGTGCATGTTAGCCGGCAAAAGCAGCGAGATAAGTAAAGTCATCATCACGTCGTCCGGCGGCTCGTTGCGGGACTGGGACGATGCGTCAGCCGCCAGTGCAAGCGTGGCTGACGCGTTGCGACATCCTACATGGCAGATGGGCCGCAAAATAACCATCGACTCTGCCACGCTGATAAACAAGACGCTGGAGGTGATAGAGGCGCATTGGCTGTTTGGCCTGCCGGCTGACAAGCTGGAAGTTGTCATACATCCGCAGAGCATCATACACGCCATGGTTGAATTCTGCGACGGCTCGACGATTGCCCAGCTTGCCAAGCCTGACATGCGTCTGCCGATTGCCTATGCCCTGAATTATCCCGACCGGCCGCAGCGTAAAGTGGCGCCTCTTAATCTTGAGATGCTCAGGAATCTGGAATTCCGGCCGGTGAAAGGCCGTTTCCGCAAAGCCGTCGAACTCGCCCGACGAGTCATCGAAGATGGCGCATGTACCGGCTCGGTTCTGAATGCAGCCAATGAAACTGCCGTCGAAGCATTTTTAGCCGGCAGGATTAAATTCGGCCAGATAGTTCCGTCTATAGAAGCGGCTCTTGACCGGTGGGAAAAAGAGGGCGATACGAAAAATCCCCAGCCGTCGCTGGATGATATTCTGGCGGCTGACGCATGGGCCAGAAAATATGCAGAAAAAAATCTGACCACCATCGTATGAGGTAGTTATGCAATTTTTGAACAGTTTGATATTCGACTGGATTTGGCCGCTGATAGAATTTCTAATCGGGCTTAACATCGTGGTATTTTTCCACGAGCTGGGCCATTACCTTACAGCCCGCAAGGTCGGCATCAAGGTCGAACGGTTTGCGCTGGGTATGGGGCCGCGGCTGTTCGGCATAATACGGGGCGGTACGGATTATTGCGTCTGCGCGCTGCCGCTTGGCGGATACGTCAAAATGCTCGGCCAGGAAGACGCGGGCGAAGTTTCCGAATCTGCCGCCGCCGACCCACGCTCATTTCTGCAAAAAACCGTCGGCCAACGTTTTCTGGTGGTATCAGCCGGCGTTTTCATGAATATAGTGCTCGCCTGCCTGATTTACGTGATAATATGCATGGTGGGCATAGACGTGTACAAACCGATAGTCGGCGGAGTTCAGCCGACGTATCCTGCGGCTACGGCAGCGATAACATGGCAGGGCGGCCAGGGGCCGGCGGGATGCGATAACATGGGCCTGAAAGCCGGCGACGTCATAACCGCCGTCAATGGCAGTGACGTCGAACAGTTCAAAAACGTCCAATTCGCTTCGCTGCTGGCCAGACGCGATGAGAAAGTTCAACTGGATTTTGACCGCAGTGCGGACGGCAGAACGTACCGGGGCAGCGTCGAACTGGGCGTAAGGCCCGGCGGAATCAAGGGATTGTTGAGTTTCGGCATAGATGCGCCGGCGTCCAACAGGGTTTGGGGGGCGGCGGTGGATTCTCAGCTGAAGATAAATGACGAAATAATCGCTATTAACGGCAAAAAAGTCGCAAACGAATGGGAAATGGAGCATGCAGGCGACGAACTCACCAACGGGCCGGTCAGGCTGACGGTTCTGCGCGACGGCGAAGAAAAGCAGCTTACCGTAACGCCCATACCATATAATCGCAGTGACATGATATTTCTCAAGAACGGCAGGGTAATATATGGCCTGCCGGAAAAAGTCGATGGCGACAGGACTGTTATAATCCTGGACAATGGCCGCCAGATTGACGTAGTGACAAAAAACATCGCATCAGGTAACGGCAGCGGCTTGGATGTGCTTGGGCTGAGTCCGCGGCTGATGACGTATGACACCAAGAAATGGAAGGGCATTTTCCGCCATACGCCAGCCTGGAACGCCGGCATAAAAAACGGCGATATTTTACTGAGTTATGATGAAACCGTAAATCCGACGCAGAGCGAGATATTGCAGATATCGGCGAACCTTCTCAAGGAGAAGCGTTCTGGCGAGCTGGTGTGCCTGCGTGACGGCGAGAAGAAAACCTTTGAAATCGAGCCGTACAAGAGCGAAGGGGTGGCACTTATAGGCGTAAGTTTTACGGGCGATTATGAGCATCCGGTGGCGGGTTTTGTGCGGCATGGGTCGCCGGCGGCGAAGGCTGGCATAAAATCCGGCAGCAGGATAATTGCCGTCGGCAGCCGGCCGGTCAAAAACTGGATGGATATCGTCTGGGCGGTCAAGGCTTTGCCGAAGGAAACTCGTGTGCTTCCGATTACCACTGATGCCGGCGAATTCAGCCTGAATATTCCCGAATCGTTCAATGCGTCGGATATTCGCCTTAGTGTGCTTGGAATGGTTGCATTACGGCCGGATACGTTCAAACTGCATCGTAAGAATCCGTTGGCAGCTATGGCATGGGGCGCGAAGGAAGCCTGGGAGACGATTCTTTTGAACTACGCCTCCCTGCGGGCGATTGCCACCGGTACTGTGCCGGCTCGCGAAGCCAGCGGCCCTCTCGGCTTGGGCAAGATGGCGATAGACCAGGCAAAACACGGCATTGTGCCGCTGATGTATCTGATGGCGTTTCTGTCGGCTGCGCTGGCGGTATTCAACTTTCTGCCGCTACCGGTTCTGGACGGCGGCATAGCCACGCTGCTTATCATAGAAAAATTGCGAGGCAAACCGCTGCCGTTGAAGGTTATCAATATGATACAGCTGGCTGGCCTGGTATTCATTCTCGGCCTGTTTATACTCGTGACTTTTAGCGATTTCCTGAAATTGTTCGATATTTAGAGTGATTTGCCGAAGCACATTTTTGATTTTCGGCGTTTAAACGTGTACAATGACGCAGTGTCGAGTTTTTGTGGCAAATGCGGAGGTAAAGTGCGATGAAATACGTTTGTGACGTTTGCGGTTATATTTACGACCCGGCGGAAGGCGATCCGGATAACGGCATACCGGCCGGCACGAGGTTCGAAGACCTGCCGGATGATTGGGTGTGTCCGGAATGCGGAGCCGGCAAAGAAGATTTTTCGCCCATGAAATGAAAATGGGAAAAACACCCGTCCGACGTCGAAGTGAACTTCAATGTCGGACGGGGTGTGATTTTGACGGAGCGTGGGCAATGGCTGTTCGATTGTGGGGCTTGTTTGCCGGCTGGCGGTGTAATAATACGTATCTCCGGATTTCCGGCGGACGATTCGGAATCTTCCCTGCGTGCGACGTGGTACTCAGATTTCTATTCCTCGCAGCGGTTTGTATGCCGGCTTCCGCGTTTGGTCAGCGGGTGAGTATCGACGACATCAGCATAATTCGCAAAGAAAACGGGTACGCCATTTCCGGCAATATAACCGCCAGCGACCTCAACCCGGATGACAGGACGGTCATTGCGGACAATGTTACGGTGTTGGCGGAAATCAGGCTGGAAAACGACAGCGAATACGGCATTCTTCCGGATTCCAGGTTTTCCCCGCAGCCTAAATGGGCGCAGACGCCGTATCGCATAGGCAACAGTTATCTGACCGAGGCGCAGGTTAACGGCAAAGGCATACAGACATTTACCATTGCAAAAATGGTTATGCTGGAATCGCCGGTCTGGAAAGTTTACGGCGGCGTCGAAAAATGGCGGACGGCTGCCCCACGGAAGACGCAGGCACGTTTTGAAAGCCTGATACCGCTGGAATACGGCGACCGGCCAATGCAGGTACATGCAATGCTGGAGCAGTCTTACGTTACCCAAAAGGCTGACACCGACTCAGCCGTCGTTCGGCACGACGTAATCAAAATTCTCCCGACTCTTGAAATACACGCCGAGACGATGAAAAAACTTTATCCTGTACCATCGCCGACTGGCAATACGGCAAAAGAGAATAAAACACAAGCCGCCAAACTTTCGTCGTCGCAGCCGAAGGTGAATCAGAAAGTCGTTTTTCAAAAACGCATGGAATTGATTTCGCAGATTACGACCGTAGAAATAAAAAAGCCTGCGATTCTCAAGGATGTTCAGAAAAACTTCTTCAAGGCCCGTGACGAATATGTGGATAAAGAAACCATACCTGCCAAACAAGCCTATATAGCGTGGCACAGAAAGCTTATTGCCATGGTCATGCACACGCCTATACTTCAGCCTGAATCACTCGGCGATATGCAACTGGATTACATTCGTTTTGCTAGAGCGTTCTAAACTTGAGATGCGACACTTTATGCGTTGGCGAAACGAGCTATGCAAGGAAGGCGAAGCAGGAATACTGCCCGTACAGCCTGACGCAGCAAAGCGAAGTTGCAGCCAGCAGAAATGACGCATATCAAATTTAAAATGCTCTAAATAACGCTGTTGTTAATCGTCATCATCTTCGCCGCGGTCTTTTTTATGCTTCTTTTCCTTGTCCTTTTTGAATTTGCCTTTCCACTTGTAAGGCCCTGACGGTCCGTCCGGCAGAAAGTCGATTCTCAGGTTTTTGTTCGTTTTGTCGGTAATGTCAAATTTGCCGCAGTATTCGCCGGCTTTCCATGTCACGTTGACGGGCAGTTCATCTTTTTTATATTTGAACGTTCGTTCGGCATGGCTGCCTTCGGCGCGCATGATGCCGAGCGATTCGTTAATGCCGCTGGAAGTTTTGAGGGACAGCGGCAGGTCGTTACGTGTTTCATTGACGAACGTCAATTTCACTTCCTTGTCGCAGCCGGCGACGATAAGTCCCAGTACGAAAAGTCCGATTATGTTTTTCATATAAAAATTCTCCTGAAAAGCTTGGCATATGTGTCGGCGAAATTTAAACGCCGGCTTGCCAGGCCGCAGTATTTTTCCCAAAGGTTTATAATTAATGGTCTACCGGTTTGCCGAGCATTTTTTCGATAATTGCCAGTTTTTCTTTCATCAGTGCAGGCGTTTCGGCTTCGAGGCTTAACCGCAGCAGCGGCTCGGTGTTGCTGGGCCGCACATTGCACCACCAGTTCGGATACGTGCAGGTTACGCCGTCGAGGTAATCAATTTCTGCGTCGGGGAATTTTTGGGCGATTTCCTTCATCTTGCCTTCCTTGTCCTCGACTTCGAAGTTTATTTCGCCTGAGTGAGAATATTTGCACAGGCTGGCAACCTGTGTGCTGATGGGTTTGTCAGACGCCGAGAGAACTGAAATGGCTCTGGCGAAGACAATCGCGCCGGAATCCGCATAAAAATTATCGCGGAAGTAGCTGTGGCCGGACAGTTCTCCACCGAATACGGCTTGAGTATCGGCCATGGCTTTTTTCATGAAAGCGTGGCCGACCCGCTCACGTCGCGGCACGCCGCCGCAGGCACGAACTTTTTCCGGAAGAATCTTTGAGCTGCGCAGGTCGTATACTATCGTGGCGCCGGGGTTGTCTTTCAGGAAATCCATCGCCAGCCACGTAGTCATTATGTCGCAGCGGATTATGCAGCCTTTTTCGTCGACGAACATACAGCGGTCGGCATCGCCGTCCAGGCATATGCCCAAGTCGGCTTTGTTGGCTTTGACGCCGTCCTGTACCCATTTCATGTTTGCAGCCACCAGCGGATTCGGCTGATGCACGAAACCTTTGCCCATCTCGAAATTCATCTCGACGAGTTCAAGGTTTTTTACGCCGCCGAATATGGCCGGTATCATCCGGCCGCCCATGCCGTTTGATGCATCCACGACGACCTTGAGTTTGCGCGGCAGATTCAGGAATTTAAGCACATGTTTACGATAGTCGGCCCAGAGGTCGACGTTCTGCACAGGCGTCGCCTCCGAAGGGGCTGGCGTACGCTGAATGTTTTTGCACATGTCGCGGATGTCGTTTAGGCCAGTTGCGCTGCCGACGGGTTTGGCCTTGTAGCTGGAGATTTTAAACCCGTTATACTCTATCGGGTTATGTGAAGCCGTCACCATTATGCCGCCGCATGCCTCAAGATGATTTATGGCGAAATAGACCATCGGCGTATCGCACATGCCGATATTTATGCACGTCGCGCCGCTTGATGCGATGCCTTCCATGAGAGCCGTCGCCAGCGGAATGCTGTGCGGCCGCATGTCGTACCCGACGACGATTTTGTTAACCGACGCCTGGCCGCGGTCGTATCCGCTCATGCTTTTGTGTAGAAACTGTGCGGTAGCGTGGCCGATTTTCCATGCCAGGTCTTCGTCTATTTCCCCCGGAGCGTATATTCCCCGCACGTCGTAAGCCTTGAATACTTTATCGATGTCTGACATCAATTCCGTCCTTTCGGTTTGTTTTAAAGTTTATAAAAGCGTCGTTTTATTGCGATTCGTTTTAGACAAAATGCGGCAAAGTATAATATCCTTACTCATCTGCCGGATTCAAGTCAAATATACTGCGGAATTTGCCGCATCGGAACGGACATTTTAGCCCGTTTATCGACTGGCTTCAAGGTTGCCGTCGCAGGCTGGACAAACTTTTGTACGATTTATCAAATTAGGCGGCCAAATGGCTTGTAAAAACATGTCGCGATAAGTAAAATGCGGCCCTCGACATATGGGCGCTTGTAGCTCAGCTGGATAGAGCAACTGCCTTCTAAGCAGTAGGTCAAAGGTTCGAATCCTTTCAAGCGCGTTCGATAATAAATGTTACCTCTGCATTGAGG
>CAZIAZ010000024.1:0-44220 GCA_964536835.1 uncultured Planctomycetaceae bacterium
ATACTGCCCGTATTCCGATGCAGCCTGACGTAGCAGAGCGAAGTTGCAGCCAGCAAAAATGACGTATATCAAGTTTAAAAAGTTTTATTCGAAAGTTTTTTCGCCGAATGTCAGCCACGCGACGCCTGCTGCGCCTATCATGCCGGCGCTGTTGCCTAACGACGCGACAGCCAGCGGCGTTTGCGGTTCGAACATCCGCCAGTTGAATTCGCGGATATATTTGAGCGTGGGATTTATGAGTTCGTCGCCGGCTTTGCTCATGCCGCCCGCGATTACGATTCTGTCCGGGTCGAATATCCTGCACAAATTTATGCAGCCGATGGCCATGTAGTAGCAGCATTCATCCCAGCATTCTATTGCGAATGCGTCGCCAGCCTGCTGCGCGAGGTTTACGTCCAGCGCAGTAAGTTCGCCGCTGTCGCGATAAGTTTTAGTCAGCGAGCTGTCGGGATTCTGCGTTTTTATTTTCTCCACGGTATATTTGGCCAGGAACGCCGCCGAGCAGTATTGTTCCAGACAGCCGCGTTGGCCGCAGCCGCATGGCCGGCCGCCTGGCTGAACTATCATGTGCCCTAACTCGCCGCCGATTTCATGTGTGCCGTGTAAGACGCGGTTTTCCTGTATCACTCCGCCGCCTACGCCCGTGCCGAGCGTGAGCATCACGATATTTTCACAGCCTTTTCCAGCACCGCAAAGATACTCGCCGTAGGCTGCCGCGTTTGCATCGTTTTCAAGCGCAGCCGGAATGTCGAACTCCTCACCTATAATCCGTGCGATGGGTATGTTCTGCATGTTGGGTATGTTCGGCAGATTGAGGATGATTCCGCGTTTTACGCTCAGCGGCCCGGGCGAGCCGATGCCGAGCGCAACGATATTTTCATGCGAAAGAGAGTCGCGTTCGATAATCTGCCGTACGCCGTTTTTTATCTGTGCTATGATAGCCGCCGGGCCATCCTTTACCGGCGTGGGAAGTTGCAGTATTTCACTTGTTGTTACGCCGTCTTCTGCCAGTGTGCCGAATTTTATAAAAGTCCCGCCGAAGTCAATTCCGATACAGACGCGATTCATGACAGCAACGCCTTTCTTCCTTTATATTTTTTTCTCTTCAATTTTTAAAGTTTTTTCAGCCAGTCGTTTATTCGTGTGATTTTTTGTGCAGCCGGCTCATTCGGGTCGTAATCTCCGACTTGTGGGGCGACCTGTTTTATTAGCATTATTATCGATTTTTCCTGGTCGGGGTTAGCCTTTTCGCCGCCGATTACGTTTTTGAGCGATTCCAGGAGTGGTTTTAAGGCTCTGTCGCCCATAGCTTTTATCTGCTTGAGTGCGTCGGCGGATTTGACTCCGTCCGTGCCCATATAGTCCGTGAGCAGCCGTGCAACCTGCTGGCGGTCTATAACTTGCTGGGTTTTGACGGCGGCAAGCATTTTGCCGCGGAGCGCCTTTTTCTGGCCGTCAGTCAAATCTTCGCCAAGTTTTGTGAGCGTTCCATCCGTTACCGTGATGGTAGCCGTGAGATTTTTATCCGCCGCCGGCGAACGTATCCAGCTCAAAATATGTTCTATTGCCACCTTGCGCTGCTTGGGGTCATTCTGGTCTGCGATTTCTTTTATGGTTTCCGGCGCACCCGTGTCGATGAGGAGTTGGATATATTTTTCCCATATTTCAGCCGGACTGACCGGCGACGTTTGTGCCAGTTTTTTGGCCAGCCGCACTGCCTGCGACAGAAGAACCGCGGCGTCATTCGGCTGGGAGTTCAGCACGAGTTCGTCTGCGAGGTCGAGTTCGACCATTAGTTTTCTGGGCGTTTCCTGATTCGTCAGCGATTTTAGATATAGCTGCAGAAGTTCGATTTTTAACGACGAATCAATCTGCTGTTGCTGTCGGAGAAGTTTGAGAGTGGTAACGAGCGTGCCAGCGTCGGCGTTGCGACAGATTTCAAGAGCAGCCTGCGCGGCGGCCTGCCGTATAGCCAGGTCAGATTCCACTTTCGGGCTGGCCATCATTATGAGTGTTTCGAGATATTTTCTGTCGTTTGCGCCTGTCAGGGCCTTGACCGCCGCCAGCCGTACGCCACGGTCGGAATCGTGGATTTTTTCCGCAAAAATGGGAGCCAGCGACCTGTCTTTATATTGTTCCAGCCCTGCGATGGCTGCCAGCCGTATAGCGCCTGATTTGGAATTGACCGCGTTCTGCAGAACCGTCTTTGCCGCCGGAGCAGCCAGCGAACCCATTGCCGTAAGCAACGCTTCGCGCAATGCGTATGAATTTTCGTTATTCAGCAGCGATTCGTAGCGGGCTATCAGTGCGGATGTGGCTTGCGAGATTTCCGCCGGCTGCGCGATGAGATGAGCCTGAGCCAGTTGCGTAAGCGCCTGAGCGGCGGCGGCGGATTCCTGGTCGTCTTCAGACGCGATGCTCTGTATTATCGCGGGCAGAGTCAGGGGCTTTTTCAGCTGGCCGAGTTCTTCAAGTATGGCTACGCGCACCTCAGGGTAGGTTTCGGTTTTTAGACAGTTCAGCAGAGTCTTGGCAGAGCCCGGGTGATTCAGGTCTGCAAGAACTGTGGCTGCAGCCTGCCGAACCTGCGCCGAGGAATCGTACATCATAGCCATGAGCCGGCTTACTGTCTGGTCTGGCAGTGTTTGGCCGGTGTCTATGAGCTTCATGGCGAGCTTGACGCCCAGCAGACGAACTTCCGGCAGTGCGTCTGCCAGCATCTGTTGTATCATGTCGTTTTTAGAGTTTTTCGGGGCGGAATTGAACAGATCCTGAAGCGTCTGAGTGAGACGTTCCGCAAGAAGGGCGTTTTTACGCTCAAGCTCTATCTGGTTGCGCATGAGATTTTGATCGAGAGTTTCCAGCCATTGGGTTTTTGTCTGGAACTCGCGGGCATCCCACCATGAACGCCATCGACGGTAGTTTATGCCGAATGATTCCATGCCAGTGAGGTGCTCAAGCGATTCCGTCGCAGTGTTGCGTATGACCTTGTCGTGGTCCTTTAGGAGTTCTATGAGCGATTCTATTGATTCGGGCTGAATGCAGCTTCGCATGGCTGTTATTACGGCTAGCCGCATTTCTCGCGGTTTTTTGGGATTTTCCGCAATTTCGATTAGCGAAGTTACCGTCTTGTGGTCATTGAAACTCGCAAGTGCCTGTGCGGCGGCAAGCTGAACGTTGGACAGGTCGCTTTTGAGCATATCCATCAGCGGGTCGTAAAATTCTGTTCTGGGCGATGATTCTTCCGAAATAGCCTGCGCGACGGCTACGCGCGTGGTTGGCCGGGCGGCGTCGTAGAGCAGCCGGCAGAGCAGCTCGGCAGCCTGCGGATACGTCTTGCTCAAAAGTATTCTTGCCGCGTCAAGACGGGTCTGCTCCGTGCGATTGCCCTGCAGAAGCTGCTGACGGAGCGTGTCGAATTCGGCTATTTCACTTGCAGTTATCGTCTGGCCGGCTGGCGAAGGTTGCTTTTTCTCAACAGGTGCATCACAGCCGCCTAACCCTGCAAACGTCATCACTGCCGCGATGCTTAAAAATGTTGTGAAAACGATTCTGGCCAAAGTACCCGGCTCCGGAAAAATGTTTTTTATATATCCTTTGCAATCTTTGATGTCTTTCTATCTGTTTTTTGAGTGAAAGTCAATTAAGATGCGGTTTTTTGCCGCGTTTATTGCAAATAAAGTTGTTGTCACTGTCGCAGTGCGGACGGGTTTTCAATAAATTAATTTCTCACGTTGCGTTGGACGGTGTTGCAATGGGCTGCGCTTTTGATAGGATAAGCGGCATGTCAGAAAAAAGCATAACATACAAACAGGCTGGCGTCGATATCGATGCCGGCGACGAGATGGTTGACCTCATCAAACCGATGGTAAGAAGTACGTTTTCGCCGCGGGTGATGGACAATTTCGGCAGTTTCGCCGGCTTGTTCAGGCTGGACTTCGGCGAAAAGCTGTTTAAGAAGAAATACAAGGACCCTGTGTTGGCTGCCTGCACGGACGGCGTAGGCACGAAGCTGATGATAGCTTTCGGCATGGGCGTGCTGAATACCGTCGGCATAGACCTGGTAGCCATGAACGTTAACGACCTCATCTGCGGCGGCGCAGAGCCGTTGTTTTTCCTGGATTACCTCGGCGTCGGCAGGCTCGACCCAAAAAAGATGGCTGAAATAGTCAGCGGCATAACCGACGGCTGCAGGCAGTCGAATTGCAGCCTTATCGGCGGCGAAACGGCTGAAATGCCCAGCTTCTACAAGCCCGATGAATTCGACATGGCCGGCTTTGCCGTCGGCGTGGTGGAACGCAGCAGGATTATAGACGGCGGCAGGGCTAAAGCCGGCGACGTTGTAATCGGCTTAGCCGGCAATGGCGTACATTCCAACGGTTACGGCTTGGCCAGGCGGGTATTGCTGGAAATAGCCGGCTATAAGTTGAGCGACAAGCCCGAAGAGCTCGAAGGCTGCAGCATCGGCGAAGAACTCCTCAAGCCCACGCGAATATACGTTCAGCCGATACTCAGGCTGCTTGACCACTATGAATCGACCATGCCGGTAAAGGCGATGGCCCATATAACCGGCGGCGGCCTGCCGGGTAACGTTCCTCGCGTTCTGCCCAAAGGCCTTACCGTCAGGATTAAACGAGATTCCTGGCCGATACCGCCCGTGTTCAAACTCATCGCCAAAAAAGGCCCCGTAGATATGTCGGAGATGTTCCGCGTATTCAACATGGGCATCGGTTATGTAGTGATTGTTTCGCCGCGATATGCCCGAAGTGTTATGGCGCAGCTTTCCGAATGCGGCGAACGCTGCTACCAGATAGGCAAAGTCGTAAAAGGCGGCGAACTTCAGTGGAACTGAACGGAATTGCCATTCTTTCAGGATGTTAAAAAAATTCCGGCTTATCATTGCCAGCCGCATGTTTATGGCGGATGACTGCGTCGGAATAACATGAAATATCCGTGTTTTACGGTTTGACGAAATCGTCATGATG
Source organism: uncultured Planctomycetaceae bacterium (assembly GCA_964536835.1). GTDB lineage: Bacteria > Planctomycetota > Phycisphaerae > SM23-33 > SM23-33 > DAONFI01. The sequence goes on from CAZIAZ010000024.1 coordinate 4,986, forward strand.
AATATAACATTCGAAAAACAGGCAGCTTATGAACGGCTGTCTGTTTTTTTGTCTTGAGCCGGCAAATTATGCTGCCGGCAGCCTTAAAATTTTTATGGGACAAAAGCCTCCGCGGCTATTTAAAGAGTGAAAGCATTGTGGCGTAAAAAAGACAATTTGAAAAGCTCCGACAGGCCCAAGACGGTAGCCGGCGGCGGTATCGAAACTCTTTTTTTACGCAATGCGACGGGCCTGTGGCGGTTTTTCCTGCACCGGAGCGGTAGTGAATCGAATGCGGAAGACCTTATGCAGGAACTCTGTCTCCAGCTCGCCAGAACGGAATTGCCGGCCGGCGACGATGATTTTCAGGATGCATGGCTGTTCGGCGTGGCACGTAATGTGTGGCGAAATTTCATCCGCGGCATGTTACGCAGGCGAAACAACATACCGATGGCAACAGCCTTCGACGGAATGGAACTGGTTGAGCGGGTCGAACGTGGCGACCGGCCCGAAGATATACTGGCTGACGACGAAAAGCGTCAGAAACTGATGACGGCAGTAACCTCGCTTGCCGGGATAGATCAGGAAATAATAAGGCTGCACTATTTCGAAGGCTTTTCTCAGAGTGAGGTTGCGGCGGCGGTCGGAATATCGGAGCGAGCCGTCGAAGGCCGACTGTATCGGGCCAGGCAGACGCTCAGGGCGAAACTGGCTGACAACGATTTGTGAATTTGTGAAATTTTGTAAAAAATTGTGAAAAATTTGGATTCGTGAAAATTTGAAATAACATGGAAAACAGACGCGATAATTCGGATGCACTTTGGGATGCAGTGCTGGGTGAGCTTGGCCGGCGGGAAAGGCTTTCGCCGTCGCCGAGTGTCCGGCAGACAACCTGTTGGGCGGAGACTATCGCGTCATCAGCCGGCAAAACCGCTCCTCGCCGCAGCCATGCCGTAAAATGGCGAGTATGGGGCACATACGTCGCTGCTGCCGCCGTGTTGGTCATGGCGGGACTCGTCGGCATATTTGTGAATCGAAACAGCCTCACTGCCGATGAAGTGTTTTATAGCGTCGACAACACCATTACCGCCAGTCAGGTGGTGAAATTCAGCGTTTGCGGCTTGCAAATGCAGAAGCATGTCATAAATATGGATTTCATGTGCAGCAATACCGACGAAAACGCGTATGTTGGTCTGAATATACGGCCTTTGTCCGGCCACGTCGGGAAAGATGCAGTTTCAGCTGATATTGTGTATATTTCGCAAAATTCCACGGGGCTGCTGCTGGTAAAGAAACTTTCTGTCGGCGGCGTGGATGTATTGGCTGATATGAATCAGTGCGACAGCGGCAGTAGCAGGGAAATTGCGATACGTTTCGACGATATTTCCGGCAGTTCCGCAACGCGACGTTTTATCACCGGCAGAATTGAACTCAAAAATATTCAGGAGCTTATAAACTCTCTCAAAAATTCCGCAAGCGATTTCCAGATAACCAGGATTGACGGCAACAGATCTGAGATGACCGGTGTTATCGACAAGCCGCAGAATATCAGCATCAAGGCGCTTATGCAGGCTGCGATGATGGCCAGCTATGCGAATATGCTGGTTCTCGACGCCGGTATTGAGGCGTCAAATTCTGCGATGACTCCGGCGGCTAAAAAGAATTTTATCGCCGTGAGTCATATTTTGATGGAAACCAGGCTTAGGGCTTTGCTCAGGATTATGCCCAGGCAGGTTGACAGGCTTTTCCGCTTCGTTGCTCTCTGCCAGCTGTATAGCAACGGAAGCATGGATGACAATGCCGATTTCATCAAATACCGCACGCGCATCGACAGTATCCTCAATGCGATGCGAGTGACTCTGGTTTACGACCGCAGCAGCAATCTGATACGGCGCGTCACATTGAAAAAATCCGATGGCGCATCGGTGAATATACGATTTGCGACAAATGATGAATTGAAATTTATGATGAGCCAGGTCGTCAACGAATCGAAAAAAATAGACGGCGGCCATTGAAATAGAACCAAGGCCGGGGAAGGCGTATTAAGGCAGATTGTAAGAAGTCGCTTTGCTTTGAAACCACGGCGATAACACGATAATAAATGGGTCTTGTAATGAAAGATACACATATAAGCAATAAAGGTTTTACGCTTATCGAACTGCTGGTTGTTATCAGCATTATAGCGTTGCTGGTAAGCATAATCATGCCGTCGCTCGGCACGGCGCGCCAGTTGGCGCAGCGCGTGGCATGCAGCGCCACGCTCAAGGGAATCGGCAATGCATGGGCGATGTACCTGGATACCAACAACCGCTGCATGCCGTATAAAGATACCGATGGAGAGTCGATAGAACTGTATCCCTACGAAAAAGACAGCGGCAATTACAATATCATGGTGGCGATGAAGGATTATGTAGGCGAGGGTGTTTTCTGGAAATGTCCGTCGATTATCGGCAGTGAGAATTACCAGATGTACGGCTCAAGTTACGAGTATGTCATGACTTATATGGCCGGCTTGATGGATGATGTCGGCGCGGAGTTTTTCAGGATAAACGCCGAGCATTTTCCTGACAAGATACCGATTTTTTATGATGCCCAGAGCGACGCCGGCGAAGCTGCCCACGCTTCCAAGCAGAAACCGGACGGCCAGAATCATATGTTCAACGACTCGCATGTTGAATACGCTTCATGGGACGATATATCCGATAACCTCAACGCCATAAAAAGCCAATTAAGTTATCCCGAGTAACCATGAACTGCCGGCTGATTCAGGTTCAGCCCAGGAGATTTTGCAATGTATCGGCAACTTATCGAATCTTTTAAAAATGACCTGCGAACGAATCCGAAAATGGTCAAGATAATGGCCGGCGTTCTCTGCGCGGTACTGGTTGTTGCCATAACGGTGATAGTAATATCGGCTTACGAGCCAGCCGCTCCGAATCCTGAAATCGCCAAACTCAACGACGTCGAAAGATATATTTCATCCGAGGCTTTTTTGAAAATGCCGGTCACCGAGCGGAAAGAATACATTAACAGGGTGACGGACAGAATAAAATCGAGTAACGGCGAAGAAGAAATGGGTGGTTTTCTCAAAAGGCTTTATGCCAAAAATCAGCATGCCGGCGATGTTGTGCAGATAAACATGGTTTCCGAACGGCTGCGGCCTATCTGCCAACTTGACCCCAAAGAACAAGCCGTCAAAATCAACACCATGCTTAATGTTGCTGAAATGACTCAGGGCTACGACAGGATGTACCAGGTTTTTAATGCGATGTTCGGCAATGATTCGCCGGAACGGAAAAAGAAAATTCTTTCACGAAGTGTTTTAGCCATGCCGCTTGGCATGAAAACCACTACGCCGAGAGAACGTAAACAGATTATGCAGACCCTCAAGATTACCAAAATGCAGATGCAGAAGCGATACGGCAAGCCGTTGCCGCAGCCGCAAAAATAATTTTACAGAATTTCGGCTACAGCCTGCCACTGCCAACTGTAGCCGAGTTACCCGACATACAAACTGTCGCCTTTGAAACGCTCCAAGGAGACTGCTTAACGAAACACTACATACCTACCATTGTAATGTGTAACAACGTGTTAGGGCGGATTTCGCATATCCGCCCTTTTTTTATTACTTTTTTGAGAAAAATCAAGGATTTGTTCAGAAAAACTCTAGAGCATGTTAAATTTGAGATGCGCACTTTATGCGTTGGCGAAACAAGCTATGCAAGGAAGGCGAAAGCAGGAATACTGCCCGTATTCCGATGCAGCCTGACGTAGCAGAGCGATGTTGCAGCCAGCAGAAATGACGCATATCAAGTTTAACATGCTCTACTCGTTCCGATTTTTGTGAATTGCTGCATGGAGAAATAGGGCGGTTCTTTCTTTCAAGAGCCGTTCCAACCGTCTCCAAAATCAGCGTTTGTGAAATATGGCGACTATGTCGGCGTCGTTGCAGAGGAAATAGCCCGCCAGCAGCCAGAACAGCGTGCCGGGATGATACAGCAATCTGCCGATTTTTTTATTGGGTTCGAACAGCATATCTATGCAGCCGTCGTACTGTTTCATGTAATGATGCAGGAACGGCAGGGACAGGAGCGGCATATTTGTATATGGAGTGGGATAATACGCCTGTAGCGACCAGCCCAGGTCGGCGGCGCATTGTATGAGCGTATCAATGGCGAAGATATGCCTGTGATACGGCTGATGTAGCGGATGGACGAATTTTTCCGGATTTTTCAGGTCTATGCCGGCTGCGTTCGGCGTGCCGATTGCGATTTGGCCGCCAGGCCGGACCAGCGAATCCAATTGTCGCAGGATTTCCAACGGGTCGGCGGCATGCTCGATGACGTCCTGGGCCACAACAAGGTCATATTGGCGGTTCAGAATAATCGGGTCAGAATGGTCAGCGGAGTAGCGGTCGTATCCGACGGCATCATAACCGTCCGTTCGCATATATTCCATCAGAAGGCCGCTGCCGCAGCCATAATCCAGAATTTTCCACGTCCTGCTCATGCCGGCACGCTTGAGCCGATGTGTCAGGCGGCGATAGCTCATTTTTAATATGCCGTCGAGCGTCTGCTTGAAAAACGGATAATAACTATAGTAATAATCAAGATTTACGTCGGATTTGGAATGTATGGATCTGCATTTTTCACATCGCCATAATTCAAAAATCTCGTTGCGAAACTTACGGACGTTTGAGCGAATTGATGTTTGTTCCGGATTTTGCGAGACATGCCCGCATATGCAGCATTTATTATCTGTGTTTTCTGACATTGCGGGAATGATACAAATATGGCACTTGCATGTCTATTGTTTTTTTTGTACGGTATTTGCCTTAAAATAGGAGGGATATGCCTGAAAAATACATAAATGTTTTTTCTGTCACTATTGGGGGATGTTTTTGTATAATAAATTAAATTTTGTGGAGAACATGGAAGTATGGATAAATGGATTGAAAGTATTGAATTTGAAACCCTCGGTGCGGTTAACCGGTTTTTTAAAAAATTCGTGACCAATCCCATCGCCAATTATACGCCGTCTCGCATCATGAAAAAGATGCTGCGTGATGACCAGAGCGTTCTTGCGTTATCTAATTGGCGTGATCCTGGCGGGTGGCGGAGCATGGTAATAAGTTACGAGCCCAGCCAATGTGTGCGGACATGGGACAAACTGCTGGTCAAAGGCGGCACAATGCCGATGGCTCTTCGCAACAGGCGTAAATTGGCTACGCGGCTGATAGCCGGATTGCTGGACGAAAGTCGACATCGTCCTGCGCATGTACTCTGCCTGGGTGCCGGGCCCGGCCATATAATCACCGACGCCATGTTGCAGGCACAGAAGAACGATACCCATGCCACGCTTGTGGACATCAGCAATGACGCTTTCGAGTACGGCAAGGAACTTGCGGCTGGCAAAGAACTTACGCAGCGGGTCAGGTTCATCCAGGGCGACGTGCGCGAGGTTCGCGTGGAAGACCGTGTGGATGTGGTCAAGATGATAGGCATTTGCGAGTATCTCACGGATGGTCAGTTGTTGGACATCGCCAGAGCCCTGCAGAAAATAATGCCGGTTGGAGCGGCGATGGTTTTTAACAGCATTTCCGATGCCCACGGTACTGACAGGTTTTTCCGCCGCGTTTTCGGGCTCAACATGACGTATCGTACGCCGCAGGAGCTGACGAAGATATTTTCGAAAGCCGGCTTCGGCGAGTTCAGGGTTTTTGCTGAACCGCTGGGCGTTTATACCGTATCGGTAGCCAGGATGCTCAGCCCCGAAGGCGAACAGGCCTGAGTGGTAAAAGAACAGGACCAGTTTCATGGATATTAAAGTACCGTGGGGCGATGGCGAGCTGGCGTTCGCCATTCCCGACGATTGGACATTGCTGCAGATGGCTGAGCCTGAGCACAAAGTCGCCTCGGCGGATTGGCCGGACAGACTGGCTAACTCCCTGGACAAGCCCGTAGCCGGCGAGTCGCTGGCTAAACTGTTGGCTGACGTTGCCGCTGCCGGCGGAAAAGTGTGCGTTGTAGTTGAAGATATTACCCGCCACAGCCCGCTGCCTGAAATCCTGCCGCTGCTGCTGCGGGAATTCAAATATTCAGGCATAACAGATTCGCAGGTTGTCTTCATGATGGCTGGCGGCATGCATCCCGCGATATCAAGGCGGCAGATGGCCGAAAAACTCGGCGGCGAAATTTTGGAACGATTCGACGTGCGGTTCAATCCCTGGCATGACGAGTCGCAGTATGTCTGCGTAGGAACGATAAACGGCAAAGATGTGCGCATTGCCCGCGATGTAGCGATGAGCGACCTGCGGATAGTGGTTTCGAGCGTTTCGGCGCATTTGCAGGCTGGTTTCGGCGGCGGGTACAAGATGTTCTACCCGGGCTGCAGTGAGATATGGAGCATACGCGCATTGCACAAGACCGGCGTAAATCGCTACGGCATACGTCAGATGGTGGGCACTGTGCCGCCGCGGAATAAAATGCGTCAGGTGATAGACGCAGCCGGCCGACTGACGGACGCATATCACGGCAGAACGTTCATGGTACAGTATCTTCTTGACGATAATGACCTTCCGTCAGCCATCGCCTGCGGCGACCCGTTGCCGGTACACGAAATGCTCACCAAGCAGAGCGCAGTATCATGCGGCGTAGTCTGCGGAACTCAGGCTGACATTCTCATAACCAATTCGCATCCTCGCGACCACGATTTATGGCAGTGCTTCAAAGCCATCCCGAATACCTGCTGGGCCGCCAGGCCAGGCGGCGTAGTGATATGTCTGGCACGCTGCCCGGAAGGTTTGAATGAAATGAAAACCCTGAATTGGCCGTTGAGCCCGCTATGGACCCGAAGAATAATACGATGGATTGGCGCGGGAAATATCGCTCAGATGGTTGATAGAATGGTTACCAGAATTGCCGGAGATTCGTCGTGGTTTTTGCGGCTTGCCACGCAGATACTCCAGCGCAATCCCATATATATGGTTTCGCCCTCGTTGATGGAAAGGTCAGAGGGTTTTCCAGGCATAGCATTGTTCGGCACTGTTGAGGAAGCTCTCGATTCCGCCCGAAGGCTTCTTGGCGGCGGCCCTCAACGCGTCGCGGTATATCCGTGGGGCGGTGCCAGTTATCCAATCACGGCGGACATCACGGTGCAGCAGTAAGAATGAAATTTTTTGCAATATTTTTGTGCGTTATCGCGTCGGTAGAACTGATTGAATGGTTGTTACGGAACATTCTGGCGTTGAAATACTGGCGGGCGCAGCAGCATTTGCGGCCTTCTTCGCCATGTGACCTAGATAAAACCTGCCCGCCGACAGTCAGCATTGTGGTAGCCGCCAAGGACGAACAGGATAATATCGAAAATTGCCTGCGTTCGCTGCTTAGCCAGGATTATCCCGCATTGGAGATTATCTGTGTGAATGACCGCAGTACGGATGCTACGGCGGCTGTCGTCGAAAAAATAATGAAGGAAGACCCGCGAGTACGGCTGATAAATATAGAAAAATTGCCGGACGGCTGGTGCGGGAAAAATCATGCCATGCAACACGGCATACGTCAATCATCGGGCGACTGGATTTGCATGACCGACGCCGACTGCATAATGACCGCACCGAATACGATTTCCGTGGCGATGCGCTACGCGCTGGACGAAAAAGCCGACATGATAAGCGTAGTCCCCACGCTTAAGATGCACTCATTCTGGGAGACGCTTCTTCAGCCGATATGCGGCGCTGTGCTGATGGTATGGTTTCCGCCGATGAAAGTGAACGACCCTGCCAAATCGCATGCATACGCAAACGGCATGTTCATGTTCATAAGTCGCGGGGCATATGAGAAAATCGGCACTCATAAGGCTATCGCAGGCAGTTTGATAGAGGATATCGACATGGCGCGGCGGGTGAAGAACGCCGGCCTCTGTCTGCGGATGATACCTTCAGAAGATATGATATCGGTACGGATGTATACATCGCTTTCCCAGATAATCCGCGGCTGGGTGCGGATATTCATAGGCTCGTTTCCGCGATTATGGCCGCAGACGCGCGCTCTTATGGTACTTATCGGCAAAGGGTTAACGCTATATATTGCTGCGGTACTGGGGTGGATAATGTTAGCCTTCGGGGCTGAAGACGTTGCGTGGTGGAAAGGCTGTGCAATCATTGGTACGATTGGCAGCTTCATAGAAACCGTCATGACTTGCAGGTTTTTCATACATGTCTGCGGCAAATGGCCACTGGGCATGCTTTATCCGCTTGGCTGTATCATGACGGCAAGCATACTCGGCAGGGCAATTTTCAAACATCTTACCGGCGGAACGATAGTCTGGCGAAATACTTCCTATAAAGCCGGCCCTCAATAGTTCCACAAATCCCGAAAACCAAGTTTTATTTGAATTTTGATTCTAATGACCTTAGAATAACGTCTTTATGTATGCAGGGCGCGGAAACGGTTAAAAAGTTGTCTTTCATGGCAGGAGAGTTTTTATGCGTATGCCGGAAAAATCAAAAATTCAAGTCAGTTCCATTTGTCTGATTGCAACGTTGTTTTGTGTTTTTTCCCCTACTTCAACAGCAGCCTCCAAGCCGTGGGAAGCCGCCGCCGAAGTCTATAATGCATCCTTGAAACTATATAAATTGAATCAGTGGCAGGATGCTCTGGCGGCTCTTCAGGGTTTCGTCGAAGATTTCCCTACAAATGAAAATGTGCCGCTGGCATATCTCCAGATAGCCTCTTGCTATAACTTCATGCATAAGGATGATGAAGAGCTCAAAATTCTTGAAAAAATAACCAAGGAATTTCCCGATACGATGGCTGCTTTTTATGCATGGAGCACCATATACTACGATAAATTTAAAAAGGCCCAAGAGGTGAAATCGCAGGCTGAATCGGGTAAATTTTCAAAGGAATTCAAGGATTTCGTACTGTTTCTGGAAAACATGGAAAAACAGTTCGGCGGGTTGTTCATCGCACCAATCAATCAGATTCATTGGCCGGTGATTAGTGATTATTACTGGCATTATTCTCCAGGCAGAATTACATGGTGGCCTTATTATGAAGTATTGGGATATGAGATAGAACTTTATCCCCTGAATGGATGGAATTACTGGACGACCAGGTTTCCTGACCAGAGAATGACTCAGAGTATTCTGACGCTGGCGAAAAATCCGGCGATGGCCGAAGAGTTGCTTCGCGTACTTCAGCCGTGCTTCAGAAAACTGGATGACGATCTGCCGGCATGCTGGAAAATGATGCATGTGCAGCTTCTTGAAAAGGGCAGAGGCGGAGAAAAAGCCGCCCAGGCACAACTTGCCAAATATGAAGCCTATTACAAAAAAGGCGATCCGATGGGAATACCTCTCAAGGTCTTTGAACTCAAAGTCGCATGGGATAATAAAAAAATGGACCTTGTAAAGGAGATAAGCAATTACCTGGCTGATAATTTTATGGGTTATCACGATCTTTATCAGCCGTTTAGCCGATGGATGGATTATCTGTATGCATCCGGCGATAACCAGGAATTTATCCGGTTGAGCAAAATGTATATGGACAAAACTCCTGAAGGCGGCTGGGAGTCGGCAATTCTCGACAGATGGGTCAACCTTGCGGCACGCGGGGTTGTTAAACCAGAGGACGCTGTTGCCCTGATTGATGCCAATCAGACTTATTATCCTGAAAATATGTGCAGAGTCTCCAGGAATCTGATGCGGAAAATCGATATATACCAGTCCGCCAAAAGTACCTCAGAAGCCGTAAAGGCAATGACCATGCTTCTCAGCAGGGAAATGTGGTCGAAAGAAAATTTTAATTGGGCTGACAGGAAAGCTTCATCGAATAAAGAATTGAAAAGCGTTGTCGATAAGACTTGTGAACAGTTCGGCATTGCCAGAGAAAAGCCCGGCAGTTCCGCAAAAGCCGTCTACGACGATCTCCGCCGGCGTATCAGCCAGAAACAAGACCGGTTTGTCGAAGAGTTGGCTATGAAACTTTATACGGAGTATCGGCCGGATTACTATACCATAATGGGTATATATAATACCGTTAAGTTTTTTTACGATAAAGCTGCGCATCAACAGCGCAACAAATGGGCCGACATAATGGTTAACAGCTATCCGTTCAATCCATTGACCCAGGAAGTCGTACAGTATCAGATAAACGCTGCTGACGCAGCTAAGGATTTTGAAATGCTGGCTAAATGGACCAGCCTTGGGCTGAAAAATTTTCCTTCCGCTACTCATACTGACAAATGGATAGAATTGCGGCTTTACTGTTTTGATCCAGCCAAGGAGATTCAGAACAGGGCGGCTTATGCAAAAACTCTTCTGCAGAAGCGTGCCGATACCGGCGAGCCACAAGCCGTAAGAATGTTGGGCACATATGAATGTCAGACCATGAACACGTGGAAACAACATGCTACATATTGGCTGAGCCGCGCAGGGAAATATAAGGGCAAATACGCTGAAACTGTCTGTAACCACTATGCGTGGGTGTATGGTTATAGAGAGCCTTATAGCCGATGGCAGTGGAGTTATGTTGATTTTGACGGTGCAGCCCGCGGCATGACCGGCTTGGCGGAGCAGAATTATCGGCCGGACTGGAAATGGAAGACGATGTTTGACGACGTTAATGTCCTTGCCATGGGGGGCAAGGGTACTATGGCAATGCAGATTCTGATGAAAAAATTGCCCGATGTCAAATATGCAGCCGATATTCATAAGAGACTGGATTTGCCCAATCTTGGCTATGCGTGTGGAAAAGACAAAATGCTGGCAAAGTCTATGGGCATGCTTTCCAGGGTCAAGGGGATGGTAACCACGGCTGAAGGCAAAATGACCGCTCTGATGATGCTTGCCAATGCATGCAGATTCAACGGCGGACAAGGCCAGGTCGCAGCCAAAACATATGTGGCTGCTGCGGCTTATTACAAACGGCCGGTTATGAAATGGCAACTTATGATTATGGCGTATCAATGCTCTAACAGGCCCGAACAGATAACGCTCTTCAATTCTTATGCCTCGCAGATGAAAAATGCTCTTGACCGTCGGCCATGGCTGATATCTTGCGTAGGACTTGATTACATTGCGGAAAAGAATCTTCCGAAGGCTAAGGCTGTTCTGGGATCGATGTTGAACGAGTATAAAGCCAGTACCTATACCGGCCAGCTTGCCGAAGCACTACTCAAGGCATCAGCTAAGAGCAAGCCAACTGCGACTACTGCCAAAACCGCTAAATCTGCCGGCAGCACCAAGAAAAAAGACAAATAATCCTTTAATAAAATAATTCCGAAAAGCCAGGAGGCATTATCGTGAACAAAAGACTTATTTGTGTGGTTGTATTATTTCTGGCATGTTTTTCCAGCATTGCCAGCAGCCAAAATGTGATGCGCGAAACCACGGATAAAGATATCGATGTGGCCATTTCGGCGCTTAAAAGTTATCTCTGGAGCAATCAGTACAAGGATGGCGGCTGGCCTCTTTCGCCGCGATACTGCCACAGCCATATGCTTACGCCTGGCTTCGGAACGGCTATAACGATTTTTGCCCTTCTTGAGTCTGGTGAGAGTTATGAAAATAATGAAAAGATGAAGAAGGCTATAGACGTACTTTGCAGACTTGATTTGAGAAACGACCTCAAATGCAGGGCTTTGCGGGTTTCCGCGCTGAGCAGGACTATTGGTGTGGACAAGAAATCTCCCTATCAACAGATTTTGAAGCAGGACATTGAGTGGCTGCTCAAGGGTAGGGGCGTTTGGGGCGAAAAGGGGCCGGAAAAATATGGCGATAATACGTGCAATCATTTTGCATTGATGGCCTTGTGGGACGCCAGTCTGGCCGGCATGGAAATAAAAAAGAATATATTTCTGGAAAGCGAGAAGGTATGGACGTCGCGACAGAATAAAGACGGCGGCTGGGCTATTACCGGCCTGGAAAAACTTCGCAGTCGTTCGACAGTTCAGATGACTGCCGCCGCTCTGGCCAGCATGTATGCCTGCCGTGATGCAGCCAGTTTTTCTTCCGGCCGTTATGCGTATGAAAAAAACATAGACGACGGCTGGAAATTTATGGACTCTAACCTTACGGAAGAGGAATTGACCAGTCATGTTTATACTGAATTTTCCGTTCAGCAGGCTGGCATGGCCAGCGGCGATAAATTCATCGGCGGCCTTGATTGGTACGCCATAATAGCCGACAAACTTGCGCAGCCCCGAACTTCGTTTGCAGATTACGACAGTACTCAATGGGGACATATCGTTACGCCGGCTTATGAACTTATCATTCTTTCCAGGGGCCGTCTGCCGCTGACGTTTAACAAGCTCGATTATGGTGCAGGCACCGGCTGGGACTTTCATCCCAGAGATATCGCCCGTTTTACGGAGTATATGGATACCAACTTTGAAAGGCCGATGCGCTGGCAGATTGTGAGCTTGAAAGACAATATTCGCACGCTGCTGGATTCGCCGATAATGATGATAAGTGGCGAAGATGCCATGAATATCAACGAAGCGCAGTGGAAGATGCTGGTGGATTACTCGCTCAGCGGCGGTACTCTGCTTTTCGTGCCGGTCAAAAAGGGTGTAAAATTCCTTGAGTCGGTCAAGAAGAAACTCAACGAATCATTTGCCGCCGTTAAGGCTGAATCCGAAACATCGAATTATGCTCTCAGGGCACTGCCGTCGGATGACCCTCTCTACAGCATGTACAAGGAAATTCCTGGCGGCGACAGACTCATGAAACTCTCCGCGCTTTCTGACGGCACACGATATCTGGCTGTAGTCTGCGAGAGGGATATCGCCCAGTCGTGGCAGAGAAAGCAGATTCTTTCCGGCAAGAAAGATTACCTTATGGGTGTGAATTTCTTTCTTTACGCCACGGGCATGAATTCACTGTCGAGCCGCATGCGGCCGGTTTTCGTCCGTACCAGTGAAAAGCCGATTAACATAAATATCCAAGTCGGCTGGCTGAAGCATAAGGGTAACTGGAATACCCAGCCGTTTGCCCTGAATTATCTGCACGATAAACTTGTTGCGGAAAATAGCGTCGGCTTATCCATAGAAAAGGGTTTGCCGATAGATGCCGACAAATTCAAGGGCAAGCAGCTTCTCTGGATGACTGGTACAAAATCTTTTCAGCTCAACGGCCATGAAATACTTGCGCTTCGCAAATTCATGAAAAACGGCGGCGTTCTTTTTGTAAATGCCGTTGGCGGTTCGGCTGAATTTGATGAGTCCGTACGTGCCATGTTTGAAGAGATTTTCCGTGACGATACCGATGTCATACAATCCTTTGCCGACCTGGATTCGCCGCTGCGTACCGGCAAAATGGGCGAGTATCGTGGCCCGAAAATTGAAAAATCGCAGCGGACTTACGCATTTCGCAAAGCCGTGCCGCAGACGCCCGATCCTTTATGGGTGTACATGGACAAGAAAAACAGAGTTATGGCTGTGTATGTGAAGTATGGCGTACATGACACAATGGATGGGCATACAGGGTATGGCGCTATCAGTTATATGCCGTCCGATTCCCTTGATATTGCAGCTAACGTTGCTCTTTATTCACTGGTATATGGCATGTCATTCAAATAAGATTTTTTAAACTGCCCGATTTAACAGGCAATAATTTTGAAATTAACATGCTCTGATGGGTAAAATGAGCAATTTTGACACTTTTTGAGTAAAGTACCGCTTCCGGAGATGCCGATAAAACTACAAAATAGAGATGTTTGGCATAATTGATAGCTATAGCCGATTGGTTTATGTATTATTATAAAAAAATATAAAAAAATATAAAAAAATATAAAAAATATAAAAAATATAAAAATATGAAAAACCTTTCGGGCTGGAGGCTTTGACGTGATAATGACCGGCGAGTTTAAAATGATAAATAAAATGTCATGTAAATTGTTTATGGCTGTTATATTATCGGCGATGGCGGTTTCCGGCTGCGAGACGGACACTATTAAGCCGGCTCCCCGCAATATCAGCCAGTACAGCCAGATGGGCCGTGCCGACCGTACCAGGTACAATCCGGTTTTTATAATCAACTACAATATCGCTATCATTCAGAACAATGAGAGTCCGTTGAAGGAGCGGGAGGATTCGCTGGCGTTGGTTGAAAAGCTCGTTCGCGACGGATATGAGCTTACCGGCTCTCAGTTGGATGACCTTGCCAGCCAGCTTCAGGACAAAGCCTCGCCGCCTGAACTCGCCCAAAAAGTTCTGGTTTTTCTTCTCTCGCAAAATTATTCCGACATGGCGGCTCACGTTATTCCGCTTATGCGGAAGATGCAGACCGATCCAGAGCTTCGCAAGCTGGTGGTGAATTGGCTGAAGAAGAATCCCATGCCTGAAATGCTCGGCAGTGTGATAAAGTCATGGGCTTCGGAGCAGAATATTACCAAGGCTTCAGAGCAGAGTTATCGCGATACCGTTCAGGAGCTTACCGCCAGGACATGGGATGCCGCACTGCTGGATGCCATCAATACTCCTGGTTTTACCGCTCAGGGCGATGCGCTGGCGATACTCGTCAGCCGTATGAAAACATCCGAGCTTCGTTCCAGAATACTTGCGCTTTCGCCCCGCACGGATGCCGTGAAAGCCATGCAGGTATTTATCGACCAGTTTGATTATCTGCCCGCGACCGCTCCAGAGTTTGCGGCTGAAATCGTCATTTACAAACTTCGCCGCGATCTCATTGCCGACGCTGCGCGGCTGTGCATTCAGTGGTGTAGGGCTTACGGTTACAAATTTGACATAAGAGATTTTCACCTGCTCAGCAGGTTGGCTCGCGATCCGCTTCGCAGCAATCTAAACCGCACGCAGTTAATTCTGAAAATCGGCGACGAACTTAAACTCAAACGTCACTACAAACACGTTCCATCGGATGCGGACCGTCATGACAGATACGACGAGAGTTTCTGGGGCCAGGTTGACAGACTTTCGATGGCTGACTTGTGGAACATATATCTGCTTATCGAGATGTTCTCACGGCCTCGCGACCAGGTGAATTGGTGGCTCTTTGCCGAGGGCGATCTCAAGGATATCAACAGCGCGTGGGGCGGACTGATATTTTATCGCAATGGCCAGGGCGAAGCCTACCTGTATCTCAATCCCGACGCCGGCGATGACATCAGTTACATACCGACTAGTCGAACTCTTACCGACGCACGTGATGCAATGTGCCGCTATGTCTGTCATTTCGAAAAAGTTCAGAACGCGGAACGTTCAGGCCCTACCGCGCAGGAACTCTCCGACGCGAAGCAGATGGATTTTTACGGCGTAGTACTTACAAGAATAGACACAAAAAATTTCTGCGTGCACTACTATAATCCTGAAGGCGTGGTAGTGTCGTTGGGTACATATCCGTTCCGTCAGGGCAAATAAATTTTCGTAACGCCGCCTGGCTGCAAAATTGCTCGATTTCGGCAACGCCCATGTTTTTGGGATAGGCTCTATATTGAAATTTTGCTGGTTTATCAAACATTCCAGCGGCTGACTTTTGTTGAAAACCTCCGAGATACGTATGGATAGAGGGGATTAGCGGCGACGTTTTGCCATGCTCGACGCACACCAAAAAGGTTGTTATAAAACCATTCTCTGTAAATGTGGGCTTATTGTTTTGGGGATATACTGTATTTATCATCTGACTGAAAATAATTACAGGCGAGCATTTTTTTTGCTTGAAAATACGATAATAGTAAATATATCATTTTAAAAAACGATATTCGTATATAAGGAGTACAAAAATATGAAAATCGGAGTACCTAAGGAAATAAAGACGCATGAGTATCGCGTCGGGATGACACCTGAGTGTGTCAGGGCGTATTTATCGAGAGGTCATGTGGTGACGGTTCAGGCTGGTGCAGGACTTGGAGCCGGCTTTAGTGATGAGGAATATACTTCTGCCGGCGCTAAAATATGTCCCAAATCGGAGTACCTAAGGAAATAAAGACGCATGAGTATCGCGTCGGGATGACACCTGAGTGTGTCAGGGCGTATTTATCGAGAGGTCATGTGGTGACGGTTCAGGCTGGTGCAGGACTTGGAGCCGGCTTTAGTGATGAGGAATATACTTCTGCCGGCGCTAAAATATGTCCCAAAGCCGCCGATGTCTATTCCTCTGCTGACATGATAGTGAAAGTCAAAGAACCTGTTGCCTCGGAGTATGGTCTTTTTCATTCCGGCCAGATTCTTTATACCTATCTGCATTTGGCGGCGGACAAGCCGCAGGCTATGGCATTGCTGGCGGCAGGCGTGAAGGCTGTTGCCTACGAAACCATAGAATTAGCCGACGGTTCTCTGCCGTGTCTCAAACCCATGAGTGAAATCGCCGGCCGTCTGAGCGTACAGGAAGGCGCTAAATATCTGGAAAAACCTTTCGGCGGCCGAGGCGTGCTGCTTGGCGGCGTGCCGGGCATAAAACCAGGCAGGGTAGTAGTGCTGGGCGGCGGTGTCGTTGGTACGAATGCCTGCAAAATGGCTGTCGGTTTGGGAGCGGATGTGACCGTTCTGGACGTCTCCGCCAGGCGGTTGGAGTATCTGGACGATATATTCGGCGGCCGGCTGAAGACGCTCTACGCCACGCAAGCCAACATTGCCGAAGAAGTAAAGACGGCGGATCTGGTAATAGGCGCTGTCCTGTTGGCTGGCGCGAAAACCCCGAATCTGGTCAAACGGGAAATGCTCGCCACCATGAATAAAGGCGCGGTTATCGTCGACGTGGCCGTTGACCAGGGCGGCTGTGTTGAGACAACCAGGCCTACAACGCATGACGACCCGACATTTGTGGTGGACGGCGTAGTACATTACTGCGTCGCCAACATGCCTGGAGCTGTGGCCAGGTCATCCACGTTGGCTCTCACCAGCACAACGTTGGACTTCGGCCTGCAACTGGCGGACAATGGCGTGGAAAAAGCATGCAGGGAATCCTGTGCTATCCGCAAAGGTTTGAATATCTATTGCGGCAGATGTACGTGCGAGCCTGTAGCATGTGCGCTGAATATCGAATATGATAATCCGACATTTTAAAATGCTCTATCCTGAAATAAAAAACGAACCCGTCAGCAATATGGCTGGCGGGTTTGTTTTTTTATAGTTTCTTTCAGGCGGTTATTGCCCGTTTTTGTTTGGACGGATTATATAGCGGCTGGCTGACTGATTTTTGCTATAAATCAAAGTTAACATGCTTTAGCCGGAAAATTATTATGCGCATAATTTTTTGGCGAGGTCAACAGCGCTGGCCGCGTCCGATGAATAACCGTTTGCGCCAATTTCGTCGGCATATTCCTGCGTTACGGGTGCTCCGCCAATCATTGTTTTTACTGAGAGGCCGGCTTTTTTGATGGCATCCACAGTTTCACGCATGAACGGCATTGTAGTGGTCAGAAGTGCCGACATGGCAACGATATCCGCACCATTGTCTTTTGCGGCTGCGATGAATTTTTCCGGCGTTACGTCGACGCCGACGTCGATGACTTCAAAGTTTGCACCCTTGAGCATCATGGCCACCAGATTTTTGCCGATGTCGTGCAGGTCGCCCTTGACCGTGCCGATTACGACCTTGTGTTCCGGCCGTATGCCGGCAGCCACGAGTACTGGTTCGAGTATGCCCATGGCTGTTTTCATCGCACGTGCGGCAATGAGAACTTCCGGCACATATACTTCATTGTTTTTGAATTTCTGGCCGATGTAGTCCATGCCGGCGATAAGTGAGCCCAAAATTTCCGCCGGCTTTGCTTTTGCAGCCAGCAAAGCCTCCACCAGTTCTTTTGCCTGGTTGTTTTTGCCACCTTTTATGGCGTCTGTGAGTTCATTTAACTGACTCATTTTTTTTCTCCTGAATCCTGTTGAACCGTTTTTTTTATGAACTTTTCAGTAGTTTTTACCGGCGGCTGACAAGTCCGCCGTATTGCATTTTATATCCATGTAAATAAAACCGACATCTATATGTAACTATAGCACCTGTTGTAAAATAAGTCTTTCAAACAGAGCGCATTTTATGTCACTTTCAGCTTATTTCACCGGCTATCAGGGTGCTTTCGGCAGCTACTCTAGGCATCCAGCATGGCCATGACTTTTTTCATTATCGTCTGTTCGCAGCCGGGGACAGAGAGTACGTCGCATTCGGTGGCGAGGATGAATGGATGACCGGCGGTGGCCATCTGCTTGATAAGCAGCCTGGATTGCTGACGTACCTGTTCCTGAGTCATTTCATTATCCGAATAAAATTTCTTGGACGGCAGATTGCCGAAGAGCACCGTTTGCGGCTGGGTGAATTTGGCGGCTAGAGTCATATCGCTTGGGCTGCCGAGGCTTAATATGGCTGGGTCGAGTTTGTTGCAGCTTGCGATTATTTCTTCCGTCAACGCGCCGCAGTCATGGAATATCAGGTCGACGTCGTGTTTTCTCATTACGTCCCGCATCCGGTTATTATAGCGGATTACGAGGTCGTCCAGGAGTTGCGGATTAGCCTTGAATTGATTGGGAGAAATATAGACGGTGTTGTACGCCGGCTCACAGACGCAGATGGCTTTTGCGCCGGCTGCTATCTGCAGTTCAATCCATTTACATATAAGCAGAGTTCCAAGTTCCAGAGCGGAGAAAACCGAGACGGCTTCTTTTTCGGTCGCGTCAAGGCTGGCCAGGAAAACGGCCGTTATGGGGTCGTCAATGAGCTTTGTCATGAGCGAAAACGGGCCGATGCACATGCCGACGGGCACAAGGTTATCGGTGTGGGCGACGTGAGAAATGGCAGTCAGCGAGGCTTTCATGGCTGACGTCGGCTCAGAGTTCAGCATATTGCGCACCTTTTCCACGTCAGCCTGCGTAAGGCCGTCCTGAAAATGATACGTGTCTATCCGCTCCTGAGCTATGCCGAATTCACGAAGCAGCCATTCTTTTTCAATTCGCAGATCCATCAGCGGGAAAGCCAGCGGAGTACGAAATTTCCGAGCGGTTTCCACCAAAATCTCCCCCAGCCATTCGCCGTTAAGCCGGCATGCCTGCGGGTCGGATTTTTCGTGAAGTATCAGGTCTGCGCCTATCGGCATACGCAGGCCTTCCGCCGCTAGATTAAGGTAATATTCTCTTTGCATTTTGTGTATCCTTATTTCAGCCGGACGGATTCGTCGTAATCCGCCTGACAGCCATGTCGCATTTTCATGACGTGATGAGACGCTCATCATTCATGTATGCGATAATATACATACTTTAGCAAAGAGGTATTGTGCGTGTCTTGTAATGTCGGCGCATTTTGTGGGATTTTAAGATTTTGTTTCAGCGTTCAGCCATTGGCCTATACGCTGTTTTGGTGCAGCTTCTGATGCATATTTTCGTATCAGGTCATTGATGGCATCGAAAAGTTTTTCAGGCGAATCGTATATGCCGCATGACTTGCCTGCCTGCTGCGTCCGTCCGCCATGGCCGCCGACGAATAATTCATAGCGGTTTTTGCCCGCCCCTATGATGCCGATGTCGTTGTAGTTCGCTCGCGTGCAGCAATTTTTGCAGCCGGCGACGGCTATCTTGATTTTCGACGGCAGTATTGCAATGTCGCCGAAACGTCGCTCGATTTCATGTGCCATCAGTTGTGAATCGATGCCTGCGAACTTACACACCTTGTTGCCAGGGCAGGCTACTACAGTACGCACTCTTGTGCCGCTGCGGGCTGGCGTGAGCGCAGTTGCTTCATAAGCGGAGATGAATTCGTCGATGCGATTTTCAGGGACGTGATGTATTTCGACGGCTTGACGGGTGGTAATATGTACCTCGCCGTGGCCGAAGCGTTCGCATAGATTTGCCGTATCCCTGAGTTCGGCAGCTGTAAACCGGCCGCCAGTAGTTCCGATTCTTACTGAAAAAGTAACGCCGTCACGCTGGAGCATTATGCCGCGGCTTTTTAATTGGCTGATTTTTACTTCATCCATTTAAATGTCTCTCAACAAAGTTTTTGCAGAATTACGTACGTTCAACGATAGCATAATTTAGACAAAATTGTGGCACGAAAAAAAGGAACATTTTTGTAGTCACACCACGTCTTTATTACATAGTTGTCGCAATTTGTCTATTACTATTACAAAAAAATTTTATCATCAGCATTTCAGAACAAACACAAATGTAATTTTTTTAAAATTGGGCCAATATCACAAAAACGTTGAAATTCGGGCGCAAATAACATTTTTGTAGCAGGTTGAACCAGTGTCAGCGTCATATGTTTATGGCCAATTTATATTACATGGCATGACTTGTGCAAACGGTAAATGAATAAATATGAAAACTTATCAGTCTTGTGTACGTTTATGGCAGATAAAGTTTGCCTTGTGCAGAGTTGAAATTAATTTTCATGTTATTGTTCAGGATATTTTTTTATTAGGAGAAGCAAAGTGAAATCGAACGGATTGTCGTATTGCGGTGCGTTGTTGACGGTATTATTGTGTACGAGCGGATTCGCTAGTGCGGAAGATTCTGTAAATGTGGTAAATTTTTCGCAGGCTATCGACACGGTATGGGTTTTGATAGCGGCGTTTCTGGTGTTTTTCATGCAGGCTGGATTCGGTATGGTGGAGGCGGGCTTCATTCGCGCCAAAAACTCATGCAACATTCTTACGAAGAATTTTTTGGATTTCTGCATCGCCAGCATTACGTTTTTTCTTGTCGGCTATGCGTTCATGTTCGGCAAAGACGTTTCTGGCGTAATCGGCACGAGCGGATTTGCATTGGATGCCGGTTCGCTTAATCCGTCCGGCGTGCCGATTTGGGCGTTCTGGTTATTCCAGTGCGCATTTTGCGGAGCTGCCGCAACTATCGTCGCCGGCGCAATGGCTGAGCGCATGAAATTTCCTGCGTACCTGATTTACACGACAGTTATTTCGGCGTTTGTGTATCCGATAATCGGCCACTGGGTCTGGGGCGGCGGCTGGCTGGCTAGCCTCGGTTTCCAGGACTTTGCCGGTTCGACTGTCGTTCACGCCACAGGCGGCTGGGCTGCGTTTATGGGAGCCTGGCTGCTCGGTGCGCGAATCGGCAAATATACTCCCGATGGCTCAGCACATGCATTGCCTGGCCACAATATTCCGCTGGCAGCACTGGGAGTGTTCATACTCTGGTTCGGATGGTTCGGGTTCAATCCTGGCAGTACCTTGAGCATGACGGGCGAGGGCATGGCTGAACTGGCGGCACGCGTGGCACTTAACACGAACATATCTGCCGCCGCCGCGGCTGTCTCGGCCATACTGACGGTGTGGGTATTTTACGGCAAGCCTGATCTTTCGATGGCAATGAATGGCGCGTTAGCAGGTCTGGTGGCGATAACCGCAGGGTGTGCCTTTGTTCAGCCGTGGGCTGCTATCGTGATAGGCTTGGTCGGCGGCGTATTGGTGGTGCTGGGTGTGGTAGTGCTTGACAAACTTCATGTGGACGATCCGGTGGGTGCAGTGCCGGTTCATGGCGTCAATGGCCTTTGGGGTACTTTAGCCATAGGGTTATTTGGAACTTCACAGGTAAATGGCGCTCTGCCGCATGAAGGCCTTTTTTACGGCGGCGGCTGGACGCAGTTCGGCATTCAGTCACTTGGTGCGTTTACGTGTATAGCCTTTACTCTGGTCACAATGGGCCTGCTTTTCTTCGCAATCAAGAAAACAATCGGCTTGAGAGTCAGCCGCGAAGAAGAACTCCGCGGTTTGGACATTGGCGAGCACGGCATGGAAGCATATGCCGGCTTCCAGATTTTCACCAATGTTTAAGGCTGCTATAATGTAATGAACGACAGGAGTTAAAAATGAAACTTATAATCGCATATATTCAGCCCGAAAGGCTTAACGACGTAAAGCAGTCGCTGTACAAGGCTGAAATACACAAAATGTCCGTCTGTAACGTTATGGGTTGTGGCCAGCAGATGGGCTACAAGGAAACATATCGCGGCGTCGGTATGGAAGTGAATCTGCTAAAAAAGGTACGGCTGGAAATTGCCGTCAATGACGAATATGTCAAACCTACCATTGATGCCATAATCGACGGTGCCCGAACGGGTAATATCGGCGACGGAAAGATTTTTATAATATCGCTGGATGAATGCATACGTATCCGTACCGGCGAAACAGGCGGCGAAGCAATCGGCTAAAAATTTTTTTGAGAATCGCCGCTCTGAAAGTCCGCGAATTTGCGTATGCGTAAGGATTTTTATCGCAGATTTTACGAAGGCCGTATTTTACAGCGTTACGTATCTGTCGATTGCCACGAGATATATGCCGGTTTCACAGACCGGCAGGCCTGTTATATCCTGCCAGACGTCGGCATAAAGTTTCATCTGTGGCCTGTAATGTTCAGCAACGGCTTTTGCGTTGCCTGAGTCGGTTGCGTCGGTCTTATAATCCGCGATGACCCAGCCTGCCGGCGTTTTGAATGCCATATCAATAACGCCGCTTATAATCATCGGCTGTCCGTCGGCGGGCTTGCAGATTTCGAACGGCACTTCAACGAGACATTTTTCGGCAGTTTTTGCTCGCGACCATAGTTCCGAATGGGCTACGCTGCGAACAGTGTCTGCAAGCTCAGTCACTATAGACGAATCAAGCTCATATTGATTTGCCGCCTCAGCCGCTGCTACGTTAAGGTCAATGCCGTCGTTTCGCATATACAGTTCCAGCAGCCGATGAACGGCTGAACCCCAATTTTGTCCCATGGAATCTGATTCGCCGAAAAAATTTGCAATATTGTCATTGTCGGCAGACTGGTTCATTGCAAGTGACTTGGCGGCATGCAGTGTGAATGTCGGCTGACGTAATATCGCTTTTTTCGCAGCAATCTGCGTTTCGAGTGATGCTACATTTATGTCGCACAAATTCTCTGATGCCGCCGTTTTTTGGATAATGTCAGCCTGTTCAGATATTTTGGGTAGCGGCAATTCTTTTTTGAGCATTTCACGGAACGGATTCCACGGGTTTACCGTCAGCGATTTTGGATGCGTGCTGACTACAAGCGCACGGCCGGCGCGTGTCGCGGCTACGTAAAGCAGTCGAACCTGTTCCGCTTCGAGAAAACCGCCTTCAATGTCGTTCCAGCCGCCTGCGTCGCTCCAGCCTGACGGGAATGCAATAGCAGCCTGGCCAAAAGCCGTCTCGCGGAAAAAGGCCATAAAACCTTTTACGCCGTCTTCGCCGCGATGAATATGACTTGTGACATCATGTTTGCGTCTGCCGCGCGGGCATGCAAGAAAAACAATTTGTGCCTGCAGCCCCTTTGCCTTGTGCAGATTCATTACGCGCACAGGCGATTCCGTCAGAGGCCGCGGCGGTATTGTGTCGAATTTGACTGCGCCGTCGACTATATCCTGCAGCATGTTTACGAGTTCGGCGGCTGAGCAGTTATCACGCTGGCGATTGCGAAGGAGTTCAAGCAGCCGGCACATCGCTCCGACGTTACCCATGCCGCCCTGTCTTGCCGCGCCTCGCATTAGCAGCCCCAGTTCCGTAAGCATTTTTTCTACCACTACCACCGGCGGATATTCTCCGTCCAGCCAATGTGAAAAAATTTTCATTGAGGCGAAAGCGGCTGAAAATTTTTCTCTGACCTTTTGCGGCAGGGAATCAGGCAGGGCGGTGCGATAGTTGAAAACTCCTCCGGCTCGTTTATACGTCAGCAGGTCTGCGTCTGAAAATCCCCACAGCTCGCTGCGGAGGCTGGCCACGAGTGCGACTGAATCTATGGGTCTGCTTACTGCCCGCAGGCAATCGAGCAGCCATTTGATTTCCGGCGTACCGTTCAGTTCGCCGCCGCCTGTCACCTGTGCGGGCAGATTCCGTTCGTTGAGAGCGCGGGCATAGACGGCCATGTGGTTTTTGTTATGCGTTATTATCATGAAATCGCCGGCTTTTACGGCTCGCGTATATGCAGCGCCGTCGCGGCGGAAGTCAACTATGGTTTTTCCGGTGTCTATTGCGTCACGTATGAATGCCGCGATTTTGCCGGACTCTTCTTCAACGGCCGCTTCTGTAACATTGCCTGGCTGGTCTATCGTCAGCGAATAGACGCCGTTGATATCAGCCGGCGGCCCAATTTCCGTATCATCGCGACCGAGGTGCATCGACTCCGCTTCCGCCTGCATGTCTGTTGCATTACTGCCAAAAAAAATTTCGCTGCCGACACCGAAAATTTCATTCACCCAATCTATAACATCGCCGCCTGAACGGAAATTGCAGGTCAGCCGCTCGATTACGCCGCATTTTGCGATTTTCTTTTTTACAAGATTGTACGTCTGGATATCCGCGCGGCGGAAACGGTATATTGATTGCTTGGGGTCGCCGACGACGAACAGCGAGCCATTTTTGGGCGTACACTTTTGCCAGTTGTCGCACGATGGGTTATCAGATGTTAGCAGGAAAATAAGTTCAGCCTGTATCGGGTCGGTGTCCTGAAATTCGTCGACCAGCAGCCGCATATTCCGCCGGAAATAATATTCGCGTACATCTTTTCGGCTGCGGAGCATTTCTGCGGTACGCATGAGCAGGTCCTGGAAATTAAGCACGTTCCTGCGATTGCGGACTTCGCCATAAACTTCGGCAGCCTGCCCGAAAAGTTCCAGCAACAGCGAATATCTGTATGCGAACAGCCGCTTTATCTGCGGTGCTGCGATTTTTTCACACAATGCGTTCCATGCCGCGAGACGGTCTTTAGCCATCTGCTGTTTATCCAGCCAATTTTTCTGGACAATATCGCCGGTTTTCAGTTGCGTTGAAAAATTATCTTCAAGGAAAATCAGCACTTCGCAGGCGTTATCGGTGTTCAGCCGGTCAATCTGTCCAGGCAGCCGGAAATATTGCGGCAGAAGTTTGTCGTTACCCCATGCGTCCGGATTGTCCGGCAGAGAAGGCTGAAGTTCCAGCAATTCACGTTGAAACAATTTGAGAGCGTCGGTAACGTGTTTTAATTCTTCGGCCGCTGGCAGGCCGGGGTTTTCAGCCGGCCAGCAAGGCACGTCAGGATATTCGCAAAAGTCAAAAAACGCCTTTTTTGCAATGTTGAAATTCAGCGAAACTTCTTCGAGTTTTTCAGCCCAGTCTGCTTTCCGGCTGTCCGACACGAAACAGCGCGCGATAAATTCATTCCAGGATTGCTGACGGATTATCTTGTCGGCGTCTTCGTCAATTTCGGCAAAATTCATTCCGACGCCTGCGGCGAACGGCCATTCTCGCAGAAGGCTGGCACAGTACGAGTGTATCGTGCCTATATAGCAGCGGTCAATCTGCGTAAGTGCGCGTTCGAAGCATTTACGTTCGGCAGAGGAGGTGTCTGCATTTTGTGCGTTGGCTTGCAGTTCCCTGTAGAATCGGCCTTGCAGTTCGGCGGCGGCTTTGCGGGTAAATGTGATTGCGACGATATTTTCGACGGCGATGCCGTTGCGGATAAGGCTGAGCATCCTGCCGACCATGCATGTGGTTTTGCCCGTACCGGCGGCTGCCTCAACAAGCATGGTGTGGGCGATATCGGTTATTATCGCATTGCGTGCGGCTGAATCCTGCGGCAGTGCATTATTGCTCATCGTCAGCCTCCATCTGTCGCAGACTTCGCATGGAATCGAGTTTTTCATCGTGACATTCTTTGAGCATCTGTTTCATGCGTGCTGCGAGTTTTTTGGTGTCGCCGCAGATTTTTTTATAATCGCAATATGTACAGTCTTTGTCATCGGTGGTAGCCGGATATGCGCCGCGTATAACCATGCCTGAGAGGCTGGCGAGTATTTTTCGGCCTTGGTTATCCAGGTCGGCGGGCCTGTATTTAATCCGCTCGCCTCTGCCGCGATAACTGGTGAAATAATAGCCGACATGTTCGATTTCACCTTGCGATATCAATCGCCCGGCCATGAGTGAGTAGAGATAGTGCTGCAGGATTCTGCCGTCGTTGAATCTGCCGTTGCGAAATTTTTTCGAGCTGCCGGTCTTGTAATCCCATATGGTGTAGGAATTGCGGGTTGTGTCGCGGTCGATTCGGTCTATGCGGCCTCTGATTCGGAACAATCCGTTGCCGGCGGAAATTTTCAGCGGCTCTTTGCGGTCGAGTTCTGTGCCGCATGTACTGCCAATTTTCTCCGGCGGCAGGCCGATAGCCGCCTCCATGTAGAGCGGCCGATAACCGCATTCCCTGAAATATATCGCCTCTTCACGTAAAAAAATATCCATTGCCTGAAATGCCTGCCGCCGCGTGGTACGTCTGGCGTTTTCGCCAGGCACCGGCACTCGACGTTCAAGTTCTTTCATGTTTGTGTCAATAATATTGACGAGTTCGTCGCGGGTATTTTCATTCGTGACGTTGAAATTGCCGGCTGCCGCGCGGCGGCGATAAAATTCACAGAACGAATCGTGCATCAGCGTGCCGAAATCCGCCGCATTCAGCCATGTTTCGGCGTCTGGCGAAATTTCATCCGGCGGCTGGATTTTAAGCCGGTATACGAACATGAATTTTCGCGGGCATATCGCCAGTGTTTCAAGGCCGCTTGGCGAAAACAGCGGTTGACTGTCGTCTGACGCCGGCTGAACGTTGCCGTCATATTCCGTGAAATCCATGACTGAATTCCATGCAGCCGCAGCGGCGTAACCATCCTGAAGATTTGGATATGTACGGCGACAGAGAAGTTCCATCTTCGCGGGGTCATTGCCGTAGTGTGCGAGTATGCCGCGCGCGGCGTCGACGGCTTGCGTGTTCTCGCCTGGCAGAAATGCGACGGGTTGGCCGGCGAGGTTGTTGAGTTCTTCCAGGCTGAAAGACGCGGCGTTTTGCAGAACTGCGGCGAGCGTAAGCAGAATCGTCGCAGGGTACATTTCGCTGTCGTCTATCATGTCGTGGCAGCAGTAGCTCAGGGTTATCTTACCGCAAAACTCGCCGATAAAATCCAACAGCCGTTCAATCGACTCGTGTTGCATATGCCATGACAGCGGCAGCAATTTGTGCGTGAATTCAAAAATATTCTGACGCTCGTCGTCGAGCAGCAGCGGATCCTGTCTGCCTTTGCCGGGGAAAAAGGCGTCATTCATGCCGACTATGAAAACGTGTTTTCGTCCGCTTTTGCCGCCGCCATGCAGCGGACTGACATGAATTCGTCCGCTCATCGGCCCCAGAGCGCCGACAGCTGTTTCTTTGACGGCTGATTTCAGCCATTCCAGCCGGTCGGCTGTCGACACATCTCGCCGTGCCGGATGAGAGTCGTACCAGACCGTAAATTCCGATAAAAATGCCGCTAACCGTTGTCTGGCAAGGTTGTCAAAAGCATCGGCACATCTGGAGTGTTTAGTTACAAGTTCCGTTGCAGCGTGCAGGAGAATTTCAGGTTTTATCAAGTCGCAATCAAGGCTGGCCGCCAGTGTTGCGTGGCGCTTCGCAATGTCGCGAAGCTCGGCAAGAACCGCGTCGTCAGGATGAAGCTCCGCTTCACCGCCGATTACGTCCAGCCACCGTTGTCGGCCGAATCCAACCGGCAATGCCGCCAGCTTTTCTGCAAGCACGCCTGAGGGATGGCCTGTCACGAACAGGCCGTCGCATAACATTCGTTCAAACGATTTTTGCGAAAATTTCGACGAGACCCATTCGCACCATTCCATCACCAGCCGCCCTGGACGGGAATACATTGCCGGAATGCCCTGAATGAACGTTGCTGTGTCAAAACTGCCGAAGACGGCTGAACATTCTTCGCAGAGCAGGGGCAGATATGTCGTTCTGTCGGTATACAGGATTTCAACTTCGTCGAGAGGTATTTTTTGCGTGATGCATCGGCGGAAGATTTCTCTGATTTCTGCAGCCTGGCCGAGCGAGCGGAAAAATTTCACCTTATCGCTTTTGCCTTTCAGTGCGACGTCAAACCTATTTCGCAGTGAGACATTCTGTTCATTTGCCCTGGCTTCCGCCGGCTGAAGCGGCAGACTGCCGCCTGAAACGATTTTTTTATCCTGCGGAATCGATCGCCAGAATGTCCATTGTGCCGCTGTCCAGAAAGTCTGTTCGGCGGCTGAACAGATGGCTGTGCTTTCAGCCGGCCAATTCGACGGTGCATTTGCGGCGGCTTTGAGATAAAGTTCAGCGGTATCGAAATATCCGTTGGCGTGGATTTTGTCGGCGTAGACATTGAGTATTTTTACCAGCCGTGCTCCGCGTTGCGAAGTTTCGAATCCGGCTTTCTCAAGGTCGGCTGCGTCTACGCATGAATTCCGCAAATCGCGGATGGTATTGTATAATGCGTCGGCTAATCCTGGCGAGTCCGGCCAGTCGGATTCATTTTCACGAAGCAGCGAATCGACGGGCAGTGGGCCGATATTGTCGGGCAGAAGTCGTCGGCCGTCTGCTGAAAGTTCATCGGCTGCGAAATTCATGGCCAACGACGAAAGCGTCTCGATACGGACATTGACGATGGGTACTCCGGACATGCAAACACGTTGCAGCCATTGTCGGCCGATACGGCGGGTGGGAGCGACGAGGATTTTTTCATCCGGCATATTGCGGCGACATTGCTCGCCAAGTGAAGCAATGAACGAATTGTCGGCTCTTTGCGTCATTAGCCTCCTTCAGGCGAATCCCGAACATATCGGAATACGGATATTTCAAAACTGGTTGATTTTCAACCTCAGACAGAAAAAGTTATTGCAGCGTCGATGAATAATCAAACGGCTTTCTGCCGATGCGTGTGCGCAGTTCATTTTGCATAAGTATCATTTTTTCGCGGACGGAGTTCACGAATACCTGCGGGGCCATTTTTTTAGCCTCTTCGTGCGAAATAGGCTGGCCGTATTCCACGGCAATCGAACATGTGAAATTCGGCAGGGCCTGATTTCTCGGCCAGACTTCATAGGCGCCGTCGATGACTACGGGCACTACCCAATCTGCACTTCGCTGGGCCAGCATTGCGACTCCTGGCAGAAATTCGCCGATACAGCCGTTTTTCGTTCGCGTTCCTTCAGGGAATATGACAACGGTT
This sequence comes from uncultured Planctomycetaceae bacterium, assembly GCA_964536835.1. Classification (GTDB taxonomy): domain Bacteria; phylum Planctomycetota; class Phycisphaerae; order SM23-33; family SM23-33; genus DAONFI01. The sequence goes on from CAZIAZ010000024.1 coordinate 33,913, forward strand.
TTGCCGTCTTTCAGGCGGCGCATGGCTTCTTTAAGTGCACCGACGTCGGCTGTGCCGCGTTTGACTGGAAAAGCATTCAGCGTGCGGATGAAATTGCCGAAGCCGAAGTGTTTGAACAGCGATTCGCGGGCCATGTAGTTTCCCGGCCGGACAAGTGCACACGACGCCAGCATCGGGTCGAAAAAGCTCTGATGATTGCACATGTATATCACGCTGCCGGCTGCCGGCTCGAAATGGCGATTGAAATACCGCGTCTTCCAGAGCATGCCGAACATCACCTGCGCCACGCGTCGCATGAAGCGGTAATAAAATCCGGCGCCTTCGACCTTCGGCGGCAGGCCGCCGAAAACGTTAAATACAGGATTGAGATGATTATAGCGTTTCATTTTACGTTCTTTATTATGTCAAGCATTTCGTTTTGTATGTCGTCGATACTTTTGCCGGTTGAATCGATTATGAGGGCATTTTCCGGTATGCACAGCGGGCCTTCTGAGCGGGACATGTCACTTTTGTCGCGAGCCGTTATGCCGGCGAGAATCTGATTGTAATCTGCATTTTCGCCGCGAGCCTGAAGCTCCAACATACGGCGGCGAGCACGTTCCGCCGGCGCTGCGTCGAGATAAAATTTGAAATCCGCGTCCGGAAAAACCACACTGCCCTGGTCCCGGCCTTCGGTTACGAAGCTGCCGAGCTGTCTGCCGATTTTCCTCTGAAGTTTCACCAGCACAGTCCGTACTTTCGGCGAAGCTGCTGCATGACGGGTTTTACGCGATACTTCCTCGCTACGGATATCGGTACTCACATCGACTCCGTCGAGAAACACCAACAGGTTATCGCCGTCGGGCGACATTTTCAGGTCGATGTTTTCCGCTTCGCGTGCAAGCGCAAAATCATCCCTGAGGTCTGTCCCGCTGCGGATAGCCTTCAGCGTAACGGCGCGATACATCGCACCGCTGTCCAGGAATGAAATTCCGAGGCGTTGTGCAAGTTTTCTGGCTGCCGTGCTCTTGCCTGAACCGGCCGGCCCATCTATGGTAACAATCATAACCAGCAAAGTTTAGCAAATCCGCGTCCGCGATGGTAGCGGAACTTTTTTAAAAGATGCGGAAGATAACTTGTCGGAATTTTTTTGTGTTTGCCGCTAAAGGCGGTTAAAAACGGTGAAGCCGAAAAAAATGTTGACTTTTATGCGGCGGCTTGTAAAGTATCCTCTCCGGATATCCGGAGCAGACTGCCCGCGGACGTGGCGGAATTGGCAGACGCGCAGGCTTCAGGTGCCTGTTCCCGCAAGGGAGTGGAGGTTCGATCCCTCTCGTCCGCATGCAGACAAAAGGCCGATAAACTCAATGTTTATGGGCCTTTTTTAATATATAGGCCTCTTGCGAGCCCTGTTTTAAAGGGTTTTGTGATTTTCAAAATAGTCCAGTATTTTCCTGTTTCTTCTTGTTTTATTGTGAGCCTTTTTGCAAAATGGTGACAGTGTTTGGTGACAGTGACAAGCACGTAGGCACGAGTAAATCATGGATAAACAGGATTGGTATCAGCGTTACGTTCCGGATGGGGTAATTTACCAAAGAAAAATCGACGGCGAATATAACGGCCCGTGGAATTATTCTCTGTACATTAACGGCCGACGAATCCAGAAGTCGCTCCGAACCACGTCAAAGGCCTTGGCGGGCCGCAGGGCTGCCGAGATATACGAATCATACGCCAACTGCCCAGCAGTCAAGATGTCGTCCCTGGAGTCTATCATAAAAGAATTCTCCGCCCATGACGCCGATATCGTTCGGCCAGTCTACAACCGGAAACGCGAAAAACATATCCGTCAGTTCTTCGAAGTTTCAAAACTTACGGAAGTTTTTGCTATCACTCCCGAACAAATAAACAAGTATCTCGATTCCAGGGCGGCAGAGGGAATAGCCCCGAAAACCCGCAAGAACGAACTGTCGTCAATCGGGGCATTTTGCCATTGGGCAAAATCTCGCGGTTATCTGCATACCAATCCCGCCAGAGATGTCGACGCCCCCAAAGTGCCGCCCATGAAGATAGTCTATATGCAGCGGCCGGAGCTTGAAAAGGCATTGGAAATTGCTGCAAAAAATGAGATATGGGGCGTATTTTTCGCTTACTATGCTGGTTTACGTGTGCATGAGATTGCCAATCTTAAATGGGAGCAGATACACGTCGACGATAACCCGACGATAGAGGTCAGGGGTAAAGGCGATAAAATTGTAACGCTTCCGCTTCATCCGGAACTTGTGAAAATCATCAAAGAGAAAATTACGCGAGTTGAAGGCAGGGAAACGTTGTTTCCGAAGCACACTTACCGATGGTGGGACAAGATGCTTGAACCTGTCCGTAAACAATGCCCAACGCTGGCGAACAGGGGGCAGGGCTGGCACACGTTCCGTCGGACGTTCGGCAGCATCCTGATTCAGGCCGGCGTCGGTATCGAGCGGGTCAGTAGGCTGTTGAGGCACAACCAGATATCTACGACGATAAAACACTATGCCCACCTGATACCGGAGCATGGGCGGAACGACCTGCTGAATCTGTAAATTTTATAAAATTTTTTTCTGGATTTTTCTATAAAAAATTTTTGGGCCATCCGCATAATATCCAATATTTACAATACTTTTATGCGTTTGCCGAGGGCGAAAAAAATTTTATCAGTGGACTCTATACTGACCACGCTTTGATTTTTTATAAAATTATTTATGGTGTTATGGGCTATACCGGAACGCCGTGCGATTTCGCGAAGGCTCAACCCACTCTGGCGAATTGCTCGCTTGAGCTGAGTTTCGATACTTTCCGGAGCTTTCGGGCCAGCCTCCAATATTTGTTGTATAAGGCCTGCATGCTCATGCTTGACGTCAATATTGTGCCGCCGAATGAACTCTCTGGCGGCCCTGTAGAACTCAGCTGATACCTTCGGCACGCTGCAACCCCTTTTGTCTGCTATCGCCCTGTGTGCTCCATCGAAACTGCCTGTATCGGCGATGTACTGGCGATACTCTGCCAAGATACCATCGTCGAACCGGTACTCGCAGCCGTCGTCGGATTCCCGTTGCTCTACGAGCAACTCAAGCATATCCTCACCGTCGACGCCGTCTTTGAGATGTGCTTCGTGCCGGCCAATTCGTCCGAGACGGCGCACTTCGTCTCGCATGGCGTTGAAGCCGATACTCAAGATATACGATTTGATATTTTTACGTTGCAGGTCGACGGTCGGAAGACGACGCCATATCTGGGCCAGGCCCACCTGCACCGCGTCGTCCGCCATCCATGCGTACCTGGCACACGCCACGCCACGCAGGATGGGCTCGACTTCCCGTTCGAGCAGTGGAAAATTGTCTCGATTTTTGCACTGCCTGACCAGACCGGCCCAGAATTCATTGTCCTTTTTCATGCCACATCCCTCGCCGCTTCGCGGATGGTATCTTTCCGGACGGGCCGATTTCGGAGCCGGTTACAGATACCGCGAAGCCGGTTGCCGACGGCCATGCGGAATTGGCCGAAGCTGCTGGCACGTTGGGCCTTGATATGGATTTCTTCGGCACTGCAACCGAAATTATAAGCCAGCAAAGCCAATTCCGAGGGTGTCTGGCACTTGGCCAATAATTCTGTGATTGCGTCTGTTTTGTTATTGGACGCACTGTTGCTCTCACGCATGGAGGTGCGGAGATTTTTGAGTCTATCGAGTTTCGAAAACACGCTTACAATCCTTTGTAATGCGTGGGTTGGGATATGCTTATATTATCGTCAATATGAGTTTTGTCCAATATATTTTTATGTTTTTGAAAATTTAGGATTAAATAAAGCCATCGCCTTTTGTAAGGTCTATCCCTCCCCCAAAAGTAAATTTATACCTTGACTTTTCCTGACATATTCCTAACATGTACATTTCACGGACGAACGTAGGCCAAGGAGACGCTTGATATTTTTGTGACGATTTTTGGGAGACGCAAGCGAAATGCTGAGGAATATGCTGTTAAACAACGTCCGTGATTTATTGATAGAGGGAATTCTAAGCTTTACCAATAAAGGGGATATCGATGATTTGGAAATGGAATATGAACTATTGAAAGATTTTCGAACCCTGCCAATGCCCATGAAAGCCAAATTCATGTCCTGCTTCAAGGAATATTTACAGGCGAACCAACCATGCATAACTCCTAAAGGGCCGTGGGATAATTAAATCCAACGCATAATGTGGATTTTAGACAATGGCTTTTTCAAGTTGCTTATCGGCCCACGCAGAGATATGTTTCCAATGATGATGAAACAATTTGTATATGGTTTGACTGTTGTATTTTTTATGAAATAAGTCAACTCCATAATATCTGCCTACAATTGAAGCAGACTTTAAAGCATAAAAATGTTGATAATTTTCTGTGCCAAGCATTTGCTTGAGATAAGCTTCGCGTATTTCGTGCGAATCCGAATGAATACCATGCCTCAAAAATAAGACGGCTTCACATTTGTGAACCGCAGCGTAGAAAATCACAGTAATAGCCCAATCTGGATGTGAATTTTCAAGTTCTTTAAAAACCACAAAATTGTTTTCTGCGGTTTTTTTGTGGGTTTCAATATCAGGCATTTATTTCCCGTTGTCTATATTCAAAGCATCAGGCATAAAGCATTGCAATGTTTCATTTTTTAGAAATTCAGGTGCTTCGTATGTTTCAAAATACCAATTTTCTAAAAGTCCAGTTGAAATCTGGCAATCAAATTCTGCAAGACTGTCTGCAAGTTTTTCATTATGCTCTGGCGAATCATGGATAACTATCATCAATAATTTCATAATACCAGGACACACGACGTTGGCACGTAAATAAATATTGCTTACTTCTGGAAATTTACTTTTCCAGTTTGCAATCTTTGTAAAGATATCAGCCTGAATTTTCTGAAAACGTTCGACGTCAGCAGAAATACGACTTGCGGCATCTGCTGCCGCAAAAGCCACTTCCGGTGGAAGAACTACAGGCTCGTTGTTCTCACGTGTAAAAACATAAAGATAATCGGTATCTTCTGTAGTATCGAGATGCTTATATTGTAGTTTGCTTTTACTTACCAGATTAGAATCATCAGATACCAATGGATCACTCCTTTTTTTATTTATGGCTTTTTAAACCGGCACTTCTACAAAATTATAGCACGATTTTCAATTCCCAAAAGCCTTATTTTGTATTATTTTTTTATGAATATACCTAACTTTTGCCTTAAAAGTATCGGCATACCCAATCACAATCTTTAATGATTTTGTGCCACTTCATATGTCAAAATACCAAACGCTTCTATGATTCAGGTAATAACCTCTTAATTTTATTTGCTACTGATATGGTATATTTCAGTCTACATTTCGGACACCTGACCCGCATTTTCGCCAATGATTCAAGACTTTCCAAATCTGCTTTACAATTAGGCTTTGCCGTCACCATTAAGTCTTTGTCTATAAAAGGCTTAATGTTATTTGCGGTCAAAAAAGTGGGCAAGTTTCCGTCACCGCGTGAAGATGGGGTAGAACCGCCTATTGCCCTTGCGAATCCACGTTGCGACAATACTCTCGTTCCATCCTCAAGAACGGCACATGGAATTTCTATGTCGCCAATTTTAAGCGTGCCGGCATATATTGCCTTTTGAATATGCTGTCCTTTTTTCATTTCTTACCCTGCCTTTGATTTTTCTTTTTCTAATCGTTCTTTTTCGATTTTTAATTCTTTCCGAGAGTATTTAAGGTCGGCTTCGAACTGTCTGAAATCGTGCGTTAGTTCTGAATATTGTCCACCCAAATAATCGTCACAAAAGCATTCGTCGGCTTCAAGGTATTTCAGTTGTTCGCTGACGTCTTTCGTCATTTGTTGTTGAATACGTAATTGATTTTTAACCATTATTCCCCATATTACATCGCCGAGTCCTGGATTGCCATTGAACTTCTTTTTCAGCCGATTCCATTCTTCGATAAATGCGTCGTATCCCCCGATTGTCCCCGCATAGTATCCCATGCCGTCGATAAAATGGACATAACAAGCCTGAACATCTGTCAAGTACATTTGCGGGAAAGCCCATTGATGCGGGTCTACGCTGATGTATTCTTCACAATGCGGGCAGACGAATTCTGAACGTCTTGCAGGCTTCTTTTTGTTTTTAAGTATGTTTTTGCAATATGGGCAGGCAGGGAAAAATTCCGGCGCGGGCTGCCTTTTCGTCCATTCAGTTCTATTACCAAGCGGCAAGGCCGCTCCTCGATATAAATAGTGTTCGTCGGATAGCGATTTGGGTTTGTTCTTATTGATTATTGGCTTGCAGATATCGGATGCGGTTACGGATTTGAATTTTGGTTTATCCGCCTTTGCTTGATTGGTCTGAACAGTTTCCATTGCATTTCCCACGGCGCCGATTATTCCCAGTACTATTCCCGCCAAAAATCCGTAGAAAAACCCGTCGTCGCCGAAAAGCCAATATCCAATCCCGCCGAATATAACGCCCATTATTACTATCGCAAACGTCATACTACCACACCCTGATTGGTTTTTCTGCCCCATTCTCCCTATCCTACATTTGATTTTCTTGTTTTCAATTCGTCTTATATTGCATTTTCGCTCGCTTCCAAGATTTCAGGTTGACATACAATTTTGGGTTGAGCCTCAATGCCTGTAGTGTGTATCGACGTATCAACAGAAACGGCTAGGGCTTCATTTTTATCTGAAAGATTTTTAGATTCGCTTCCAGTGGACTTTTTCGCTCTAGGTTTTTTGTCCTTTTTCTGCGGTAATCTGATATTGGCTTCATCCATGGCATTGATTGACGCTTCATTCAGAAGATGGCGGAAGCCGCTGATAATGTCTTCCGGCTCTACAGCTACTCCGCTTTTATGTTTCACAACCCTTCTAATGGTTATGAGCGCATCTGGACTAAGTATAGCCTCAATAAGATGTTGAGGTAGAAGTACATTACGTTTTTGCCAGAGGTCGTCAAGAACGCCTTTTGAAACGCTTTTAAAAGAAATGAGCTCAAACTTTTCCGCCAGAGTTTCAATGTCGTCGTCCAGGACGTTCCAAGAGTGTACCAGACTTGTTTTGGGTGGTTGTCCATAGCTGATATGATAAAGATTCCATTGTTTAGAATTCGTTAGCAGAATCCATTCACAACCTGTATCGATGGCATATGAGGTTACCTGTTTAAGGTGTTTCGGTGCTAAATCAATACAGACCCTTTTGATTTCTATCATTATGACCGGTTTCTTGTCTTCACCTTCGCCGAGTTCTATGGAAAAATCGACGTGTTCGGTTTCACCTGCCCCACGAACGGCGCGCTCGCGAGAAAGATGGCGGAATGGGTCGTAGCCCATGAGGGTTTCAAACATTCTTTCTATTCGCCGACGGGTTTCGGCCTCATTGCAGTCCTGTTTTTCTGCCATGGCGATCATATTTTTTGTGTCACGCAAATTCTTCCTGTATTCTTTATCGATTTTAATTTGAGGCATTTTTTTCCTTTCTATCCCACTTGATTTTTCTTCTTGTGAGTTCCCATATGTTTTTCGAAATTGGGGTCAATTATATTGTCGGTGTTGTATTCAACAGGCTTCTCTTTCTGGCGACGCTCCTCGATACGCAATGCGTGAGTAAGCATTTCTGCACGTTCTGCGGGGGTCATACGCTCCAGAGACATGATAACCTTGTCCAGTACTGTGTCGCGGGATTCGTTATCGGCCTGTAAGGCAGTTACCGGTACATCTAAAGCCTTTGCAATTCTCAATATTTGACGTTCTCGCGGATTATTCTCCCCGCGTTCATACATTGCAATCATATTGCTTGAACAGCCTACCATTTTGGCAAGCTGAGCCTGGCTTAAATTGCGTTCTGCCCGAAATTTCCGCAATGCTTTTCTATCAAACATTAAAAATATCATATCAAACCAACTTTTTTAAAAAATCATAAATATAGAAATTTGCAATATTTACAAGTATCTATAAAATATTGTTTATTATTACTTGTAAATATTTGTTGACTTAATTTATAGAAACTTGTATTATTACTCATATGAACAACGCAACAACCACAACTCGAAACACAAATCAAGCCAATAAATGTCCGAATACTCTTCGTGGTTGTTGCGTAATCGGACTCCTTGGCGGGGGGTTCACACTCCCCGTTATATCGCGGGATAGTGTAACGGCAACACGTCAGCCTCATGCGCTGAAGACTGCGGGTCCGATTCCCGCTCCCGCTAATTGTCTGGTCTCCCTCCACCAGACAGGCTCGCGGACGGGCGAATCCGGATTTTTCGCCCGTCCGACCTTTAGACCATTTCAGTCTGTTGCGGCCACCTCCTTCCGCAGCAGTGTTAATGCCGGTTTCCTCCGGCCGGCCGGCAGTGCCTCGACGTTTCCCCCTGCGTCGGGGCCTGCCACATTTTTTAACAATCATAGCTGCACGGCGTTTTTTGTGCAGTCAAAACTTTTCACCCCACGAGTACCTAACACGGACGTTACGGCTGTTTTAAAAATCTTTTCACTCCACAGGACGTATGGGGTGAAAAGGCATTTTAACCGACGGGCAGTAACGATGATATTTACGGTCACAGAAACCCCGTGGACGAGCTGCGAACTGGCGGACATACACGGCACATCGGCAGGGCGGGCGAAAGAGCAGCAGACCAAGATAGACGACTGGATACTGAAAATCATAGCTCGCGAATACGTTGCGGCCGGAACTCGGTCAGACCAGGCGGCAAACTCCATCAGATGCCGTATCGCACGGCTCAATAAACTTTTTACCAAATCCCCTCAGCGTGCCATGCAGCACGTTACGCGGCTGATAACCATCGCAAAAGAGAGCAGGAGGTAAACCATGAATAAAGTAACTTACACACCAGGGCCGTGGGACTATGAACCATATGGCGATTGGTATAGTTTTGCCGGAAAAGACGGCAGGCAAGATTATACATTTAGAGTGGAGTTTGACGGCGATGTGTCAGAAAAAGAGCAACTTGCCGATGTCCATATCATTGCCGCCGCCCCTGAATTGCTGGAAGAATATCAAAATCTGCTGGGACGAATAGAGGCAATGAAATCCGCCATGATTCGCGGAGGTTTGCGTAATTGGGTTAAGGATTGGCTGTCGGATGATATTCTTGATGGCAATGCAATCACAAAAGCCACGGGAGAAAAAGACTAATGACCGTCGAAGGTTACAAGTGTCAATCCTGCAAATACGAATTCACTGACGAGAACGCCGGCGTGATTATGACCAGCCGTGCCAGTTGGGATTCGGCGGGCGGCTGTCCCGCGGAATACGAGGCCTGCTGTCCGAATTGCGGCAAAATCGTTGATGACGGCGATGCCGCAGATATTGAGGTGGAAGAATGGTAGCGATTATTCCGGCGGCGTTTGCCCCGAAAGACGCGGCGGCGTACCTGGGCATAACCCTGTCAAAGTTTTATGCGGAAGTGATGCCCAGCCTTGAAGAAATGCAGCTCAAACCGGTTTTTTACGGATATTCGCAGCGGGCGATGTGGCCGCGTGACGTTTTGGACGAATACGTCCGCCGTTGTCCCAGCCGGCCGAGGACGAAGAAAGGAGTCGAAAATGAAGCGTAACGACTGGTGGATTATTACCAAAGTGAGGGTGAATCACGCGGTGACGACGGGTAATTTTTTGAGCCGCGACGACGCCCGGACTTACGCCAGGCATTTATCCGGTTATTCCACGGTTGAGGTGCTCAATACCGCTGCCTTCAGGCGGAAGTACCCACGAATGGCAGCGGAACGCGGCTTGTTCGCGGAACAGCCACAATCGATACAGAAAAAAACCAAAGCGGCCCCGACGCTGTTTCCGCGGGCCTGCTGCTGATAACAGAATAACGCCGGCGACCAGTGGGTTGGGATAACGCACAAAAGAGTCCGGCATGACCTTAAATCACGTAATGGAGTAACAAAAAATGGTAGCAACTAACGATGAAAAACCCAGCGAAAACGCACTGGGAATAATTGACGCGATGACGCCAATCGGCAGGAAGTTCGAAGTCGGGGAAAATATCCTCGAATACTTCGGGATGGATGAACAGGGCAATATACGGTATTCGGAGAATAACGGCCCGCTGGTCGTCATGTCAGTTGATAGTTGGAACGCCAATAAAGCCCAGCATGTAGAAGGCTACACCGACCAAGTGAATCCGGAAGTCACAGACGACAATATTGCCGACGTCTCCGAGCCGGCCGAGCCGGAAGCGATCGCCACAGAGCAACCCGAAGAGCAGGACGACAGTGATATCGCCTACAAGGCGTATTATCGCATTCAGCAGGAAC
>CAZIAZ010000025.1:0-43949 GCA_964536835.1 uncultured Planctomycetaceae bacterium
GCCCCAAAGGCTTCGACGCCGAAGGCGCCGCGAAGCGAATCCTTTCAAGCGCGTTCGATAATAAATGTTACCTCTGCGTTGAGGGGTATTTGCAGGTTATTTTTCAATTTAACCGGATTTGAACCTTTGCAGACGCGCCGGCCGTCGGCCAAGCGGATGCCCCAAAGGCTTCGACGCCGAAGGCGCCGCGAAGCGAATCCTTTCAAGCGCGTTTTGACATATGGATTTATCCATTATCAAGCTCGTTTCGTGACCCAGTTTTAGCCTTGACGGTGGGTAAAATTTGACAATTATCCTTGTCCTGTACGAGTCAAATGCGTTAATGTACAACTGTCCGTTTGACTGAGGCGGATTTCATATCAGGAAAATCGAAGATGAAATATATTTCCACACGCGGCGGGATATCGCCGATAGAATTTCAGGATGCCGTGATGATGGGCCTTGCCGACGACGGCGGACTGGTCATTCCGGAATCGATACCATGTGTAGCAGGGCGGCTGGCTGAGCTTGCGCGGCTGAGTTATCCGGAACTTGCGTATGAAATTTTGCATCTGTTCGCTACCGACATCCCTCAAAAAGATCTTCATGACATCGTCACCCGCACCTACAATCCTCAGGCATTCGAAGGCGGTGTTGCGCCGGTTGTGCCGGTCGGGGACGTCTTTATCCAGGAGCTCTGGCATGGGCCGACGCTTGCATTCAAAGACGTAGCTTTGCAATTACTCGGCAATCTGTTTGAATATGTTTTAGCCCATCGCGGCGGGCGGCTGAACATTCTTGGTGCGACCAGCGGCGATACCGGCAGTGCAGCCATATACGGCGTGCGCGGCAAGGCTGGCATAAATATCTTTATCATGCACCCGGCCGGCCGGGTTTCACCTATCCAGGAACGACAGATGACCAGCGTCCTGGACGGCAACGTTCACAATATCGCCGTTGACGGCAGTTTTGACGATTGCCAGAATATCATGAAAACGCTCTCGGCTGACCTGGATTTTAAACGTAAATATTCGCTCGGTGCGGTAAACAGCGTAAACTGGGCTCGCGTGTTGGCGCAGGTAGTGTACTATTTCAGCGGCGTGTTCGACGTTCAGCGGGCTACCGGAGCGAAAACTGTCCGCATTGCCGTGCCGACCGGCAATTTCGGCGATGTGCTCGCCGGCTGGTATGCAGTGAAAATGGGCCTGCCTGTCAGCAAACTTATTCTGGCGACTAACGAAAACGACATTCTCGCCCGATTCTTCAACACCGGCCGATATTCCATCGGCAAAGTTTTCCAGACCCTCTCACCGAGCATGGACATCCAGGTGGCCAGCAATTTTGAGCGATATCTTTACTATCGCCTCGGCAGTGATGCCGTAAAGCTGAAGAACATCATGGATGAATTTGCCCAAAAAGGTTCGTTGAGCGTTTTGCCGGCTGATGGCGGAATCGATGGCGATTTCATATCGTCATCGGCTAACTGTGGCCAAGTCATTGAGGTGATTCGCAGGCATTTTGAAAGATACGGTTATTTGCTCGACCCGCATACAGCCTGCGGCGTGGTGGCGGCTGAAAAGTCTGGCATTGGCGGCGAGCCGGTGATTTGTCTGGCTACGGCGCATCCGGCAAAATTTCCGGCTGCTATTGCGGAGGCTACGGGCGATGCTTCGCTGGCGACGCATCCACGGATAGAAAAGCTCATGGATATGGAAACCCGCTGCGTGAAACTGCCTGGTGACAGGCAGGCTGTGCGGCGGTTCATAATTGAAACGCTTGGAGAATGAATATGATTAAACTCGCGATAATCGGAGCCGGCGGCAGAATGGGACGACGCATAGCGGCGCTGGCTATAGAAAGCGGCGAATTCGACGTGGTCGGCGCGCTGGAAATGAGCGGCCATGACGACCTGGGGAAAGATGTCGGCGAATTGGCAGGCGTCGGCAGATTCGGGCTGAAAGTGGCTGACACGCTCGGCGGCATAGATTTTCCAGATGTGGCGATAGATTTTTCGCTGCCGGCTGGCACGATGCACTGGCTGCCGCAATTCCGCAAAAAAGGCGTTGCCATGGTCATCGGCACGACCGGCCTGACCGATAGCCAGAAGGCAGAACTGGCTGACGCGGCGAAGGAAATTCCAATAGTTTTCGCCGGCAATTATTCGATGGGAATAAACCTGCTTACGACTCTGGTCGAACAAGCCGTCAAAACGCTCGGCGAAGATTACGACGTTGAAATCGTCGAAACGCATCATCGCTTCAAGAAGGATGCCCCCAGCGGAACGGCGATAATGCTCGCCGAGGCTGCCTGCGACGCACGCGGCGTGGAACTCAACGATGTCGCCGTACGGGGCCGCAGCGGCGTCTGTCCGAGAAAAACCGGCGAAATCGGCATTCATGCATTGCGAGTGGGCGATACCGTCGGCGAACATTCAGTACACATCGGCAATCTGGGCGAGACGATAACACTCAGCCATTCGGCTCATACCCGCGATACGTTTGTTCGCGGCGCATTGCGGGCGGCAAAATGGGTTATTGGTAAAAAACCGGACCTATACAATATGAAAAACGTATTGGGCCTGTGATTTTTTTAAAAAAACTCTGATGGTTGTCCATAAAAAACTTGAATTTTTGGTTCTTTGAAATTGCTTGCAGGTTGTCTTTTTGTTTATTGAAACTTTCTACTGGCCGGAGTGACGCTGGAAAGCGTATTTCACATGCTTGCCGTTTTGCCTGCGAAATATCCGCTTGAAAAGGCCCATTGAAGATTAAATCCGCCACAGGGGCCGTCGAGGTCGAGCAGTTCACCGGCGAAATAAAGGCCCGGCATGATGCGGCTTTCAAGCGTTGAGGGGTTGACCTCTTTCAGTGTTACACCGCCTCGCGTTACGAAGGCGATATCGAATTCTTCCGTACCGTTGATTGTGAAGTTCAGACAGCCGAGCATTTCTGCGAGTTTGTCGCGGGCGGCTGACGTCAGTTGAGCAGGCGTAGTTTCGGTTGGTATGGCGGCAAGTTCCAGAATCGTTTCGCAGACGGCAGTTGGCAGAAAATTTTTTAACAGATTGACGACATGTTTCCTGCCGCATTCGTTACGCCACATCTCGAATTTTTTTCGCCATTGCGAGGCGTCCATGCCTGCGACAGGTTCGAGCTGTAGCGGTACGCATTCTTTCCCACTGGCGAGCAGTTCCGCTACGTCGCCGGAAATATCCAGCACGGCCGGGCCGGTGAGGCCTTTGTGTGTGAAAAGCACGTCGCCGGTACGACCTGTTTTATTCTGTCGCGGCAGGTTAATCCACACCCGCGCTGAAGGCAGTGCAACTCCGGCAAGTTTAGCTACCCAGTGCTCTTTAACGAGTAGCGGCACAAGCGTGGGTGTTGGAGTTTTGATTGTATGGCCGGCTTGTACGGCGAGTGCATACCCTCCGCCTGTTCCGCCGAGCGTCGGCCAGCTTCTGCCGCCGCACGCCAGAATGATTTTTGGAGCGGAAATCCTCATCCCGCCGGCTAATTCGACTCCGGCAAGTCTGCCGTTTTCCACGATAAGTATTTCCGCCAGATGGCCTGTTATCAGCCGTACGCCGAGTTTCTCGTATCGATGCCGCAGTGCTGCCTGCACGGTCATGGCCTTTTCTGTTACGGGATAAACCATGCCGTCGTTTTCCTCTTTCGTCGCTACACCGATGGATTTGAAAAAATCCCGTAATTTCTGCGGCGGAAGTTCGTTGAGCACGGCGTTCATGAATCGCCCCTGTCTGCCGAATACGGACTCGAAAAACGCCACATCTCTCATGCGGGTGATGTTGCATCTTCCGCCGCCGGTGGCGAGCAATTTTTTGCCGGGTTGCGACATCTGTTCTATTAGCACGACGCGACGGCCAGTCTGCGAGGCGGCAATGGCTGCCGTCTGGCCAGCAGCGCCCGCGCCAATTATTGCAATATCGTAATTTACTCCACCATACGGTTGCATGGCTGCAGTCTAGCACGGCAGAGCCGCCAACACAAACTTTTAGCGCCGCTACTCAATCTTTCGAACAAAATTGTTCAAAATCTTTACAATTAACCATAAATAAACATTGCCAATTCCATTGAAATTTGTAAATTAGCTTCATCCCTGAAGTTTTTTAAAAGGATATAACGTTAAAATGAAAACAATACATCTTATATGCAATGCGCATCTCGATCCTGTCTGGCAGTGGCCGTGGGAAGAGGGAGCTGCCGAGGCGGTAAGCACTTTTCGTGTGGCTGCGGAGTTTTGTGAAAAATTCGACGGCTTTGTTTTCTGCCATAATGAAGTCGTGCTTTACGAATGGATAGAAGAATATGAGCCGCAGCTTTTCAAAAAAATTCAGAAACTCGTAAAAGCCGGAAAATGGCATATCATGGGCGGCTGGTATCTTCAGCCCGACTGCAATATGCCCGCCGGCGAGTCGTTTGTGCGGCAGATACTGCTGGGCCGTGAATATTTTTGGAAAAAATTCGGCAAACGGCCGACGACTGCGATTAACTTCGACCCGTTTGGCCATTCTCGCGGCCTTGTTCAGATAATGGCCAAGTGCGGATTTGATTCGTATCTGTTCTGGCGGCCGAATAATACGGATTGTCCGCTGCCGGATGATTTGTTTATATGGGAAGGTTTTGACGGCTCTCGCGTGACGGGTCTGCGGCAGTCTTTGGGTTACAACACGTGCCTGGGCAAGGCTGTCAATAAAATAAAAGATTTCATGGCTGGCAATTACAGGCATGATACAGGGTTGCTGCTCTGGGGCATCGGCGACCACGGCGGCGGCCCAAGTCATGAAGATTTGCAAAAAATCGCCATGCTGATAAAAGATACCCCGGCTATAAAAATATTCCACTCGACGCCGGAGGCGTTTTTCAAACAGGTCAAACACGAAGAGAAGAATCTGCCGGTCGTCTCGAAAAGCCTGAATGCATGGGCAGTCGGCTGTTATACGTCGCAGGTGCTGATTAAACAGCTGAATCGAAAAGTGGAAAATGAGCTTTTCGCAACCGAAAAAATGCTCACAAGTGCCTGGAAACAGGGCGTACTTGCCGAATATCCGGCTGATGAACTTTATAAAGTCATGCGAGATATGGCGTTTCTGCAATTCCACGATATTTTTCCCGGCTCAAGTGTGGAAGAGGTGGAAGAAACGTCAATCCGTTTGGCGAATCATGCCTTAGAGGAGCTTTCACGGCTGAAGGCTCGTGCGTTTTTCTCGTTGGCATCCGGTCAGAAGAAGGCAACAAATGGCTATATTCCCATTCTGGTTTACAACCCACATCCCTTCCGCGTAAATACAACTGTCGAGTGCGAGTATCAGCTTGAAGACGTCAAATTCCTGAAAGACGGTTTCCATATCGGCGTCGCCTGCATGAACGGCAGGGAACTGCCGTCTCAGATGGAAAAGGAAGCATCGTCGATTGCACTTGACTGGCGAAAGAAGGTCGTATTCAACGCCATACTTGAGCCGTCGCAGATGAACCGTTTTGACTGCAAACTGATAAAAATTGCCGCGCGGCCTACGCTGGCGATTAAAGCCAAAAACGGCCAATTCCGTTTCAAAACCAAAGATGTCGAAGTCGTCATAAATGCCAAAACCGGATTGATGGACAAGTTCCGTGTAAACGGAAAAGACATGGTCGGCAAGTCTGCATTCCTGCCGCTGGTTGTGGCGGATAATGAAGACCCGTGGGGTATGCTGGTTGACCGTTTCCGCAAGGTGGTCGGCAGATTCAGGCTGCTTTCAGCTCAAAAGAGTGCGGAATTCTCCGGCTTGAAGGCTAAAAAGTTTCCGCCAGTTCGCGTAATAGAGGATGGTGATGTCCGCACTGTTATAGAGGCGGTTTTCGGCTATAACGATTCATTCATCTGTCAGCATTACATACTGCCCAAACGCGGCACGGAAGTCGGCGTTACCACTCGCGTCATATGGGGCGAGAAAAATAAAATGCTCAAACTGGATATACCAGTTGCGATGAAAGGCACGCCAAAAGTTTTCGGCCAGGTTGCGTACGGCGTCGAGGAACTGCCTGCTGACGACCGCGAACTCGTCGCGCAGAAATGGTCTGCCGTCGCCAACGACAGTGATGCGATTACACTGATTAACAACGGCGTTTACGGTTTTGATTTCGTAAAAGGTTCATTACGGCCGACTTTGCTGCGGTCCGCTTCTTATTGTTCACACCCGATAGAAAATGAGCCGCAGATTATTCCTCAGGACAGGTTTTTGCCGCGAATCGATACCGGCCAACGTATCTTCAAATTTTTGCTGAACGCCGGCACGAAGTCTGAACGTTTCGCAAAGGTAGACCGTGAATCGATAGTGTATGCGGAAAAGCCGATGACGCTTTCATTCTTCCCGTGCGGCGACGGCAAAAAGCCCGGCAGATTCGTGACGCTCAGCGACGACGTCATTGAACTCTCTGCCATGAAAAAGGCGCAAAAGGGCGACGGCGTCATTATACGGTTATTCAACCCGACGGACAAAAAACGCAAAACGACATTGTCCGTTCCGGCGATGAAGATAAACAGAAAACTCGAACTGACCCCGTTTGAGATAAAATCCTTTAACGCCGATTCCAAATCCGGCCGGCTTACGGAAATTACGCCGGACGAACGGCCATTATAGAGCGAAAATTCTTTCGAGAACTGCTCAGTACGATAATCGTGGAAATAAAAAAGGCGACATCATTAAAGATGCCGCCTTTTTTTATGCCGTTTAATGAAAAATTAACGACGGTCGCGATTTGAATAACCACCGCGGGCCGGGCGGTCTTCGCGCGGCTTGGCGATATTGACCGTTGCGGCACGGCCGGCGATTTCCTTGCCGTTGGTTGCAGCGATAGCTGCCTGGGCGGCTTCATCTGAGGAAAGGGTCACGAATCCAAAACCCTTGCTGCGTCCGGTCTGACGATCGGTTATTACAGTTGCGTCTTCGACTTGGCCGAATTCACCGAATATCTTTTCGAGATCGTCGGACGTAACGCTGAAGCTCAGATTTCCTACATAAAGTTTGCTAGCCATTAAAGGCTCCTTCTTTCGCAGTCTAACAGGTAAAGGGCCAAGAGGAAGACTGCGGAACCTACAGGCTCTAAACACGTTCGACACCAACTCTGGTGTCTACTTCGGAAGTATATTACCAAACTGCGGTACTTTTTCAAAACAATAAATTACTATTTTTACTATTTTTAAAATATTTTTGTCAACTTTTGCAGGGGGATTATTGCAAAAAAAATCATTACTTAAGTCTTTTTTTACGTTTTTCGTGTCATGCCGTCTTCGGAGCGTGGAATTTTTCCATTTCATTCAGTATTGACTTACGTGGAATCATGGCGCTGAATATCGCCATGAGTACAGCTATGCCGGCTGCACCTGCGAAGACCATCGAATGGCCGAATCTGTCCCATATCCAGCCGCCCAGCCACGGCAGCGACATGGAAACGGCGTGATTTATGGTTATGCCCATGCTCAGTGTCGGGCTGACGTCTTCCGGCTGAGGGGCTATTTTGGCCACATATGTCGAGCGGGCCATGTTTACGCCGAACATCATCATATCGCCCACGTAACATACGTATAGCAGCCAGAGGCCTGTCCGCGGATTGCCGATGAAGTGCGACAGTCCATATCCAGCGCATATGAGCATCAGTATCGCCGAATCGCACAGGAGTACCGTTCGTTCGCCCCAGCGGTCTATCAGCCGTCCCAGGTACGGCTGAAAAAAGACCTGCAACATTGAACCGGCTATCCAGAGTTTGGCGATGGTCGACGCCGGCTCATTGAAAATTCTGATGAGCACCCACGGCCCGAAAGTCATGAACAACTGTTTTCTTGCTCCGAACAGAAACGCCAGAACGTAGAACAGCCAGTATTTTTTCCTCCATACCAGCTTGGGCCGGCGAATGTGCGCGCCTGGCAGTTTCATGCAGAAAAAAGCGACCGAGCCTATTATTGCCGCTATGCCGCCGATGAAAAATACGGGGCTGTAATTGCCCAGGCGGATGTCGGTTTTGCCGGCGAGGTGCGATAAAGTCAGATAGACGACTGTCGAGCCGATAATTGCGGCGGCGAAACTGGCGGCCTGTACCTGGCCCAGCCGCCGGCCCTTGCCGGATTTGCCGGCAAGATCCATGCTCATTGATGCGCTGACCGGCATAATCAGATGCACACCTATGCTCCATAAAACCGTCATTACTATCATCACTATCCAGTCGCTGCCGATAGTGCCCAGTCCTATCATGCCCATGCCGACAATCAATGCGCAAGTGCCCGCGATATACGCCTCCGGCAGGAAAAACAGCATGCCGCTCAAGAATGCGCAGAGAAAACCCGGCAGTTCACGCGGGAATTCCATCAAGCCGCGCGTCTGTGCGTCGATATGAAATATGTCGTTGAGATAGTTGTTATATGTTGTTTCGAAAATTCCGTTAGCCATGCCCAGAAGCATGATGCCGGCGAGGAACAGTTTGAGTTGCGGCGGCATTTTACGGAATTTTTGCGGAATGCTTTTTACTGCACTTATCATAATCCGAAGTATTGTATTGATATATGCCCGCCAATCAACGCAAATCATGATGATTTTTTGCTTTTTCCCCGATATGGTGGTATAAATTCCGAATATGCAGGGATTTAATTTATGAAAGAGAACGATTTTCTTGAATGGATATATTCTCGGAGCAATTTCGACAGCCGTAAAGTTATCGTTGGCCCTGGCGACGATATGGCTGTCCTGAAATTTCCTCGCGATGAATTGCTTGTGGCTGTCGACCAGGTTCTGGATGGCGTGCATTTTATATTGTCCCGTCACGGCCCCAGAGCGGCTGGCCGAAAGGCGTTAGCCAGAAATCTCTCCGATATTGCGGCGATGGCTGCGCTGCCGGTCGGTGCGGTAGCCTCTGTTGCGATGCCGAAGAATTTTACGCACGAAGATGCGAAACAGATTTATCTCGGTTTACGTGAAATCGGCGATGAATTCGACTGTCCGTTGGTTGGAGGCGACGTCAGTACGTGGGGCGGCCCGCTTGCGATAAGTGTGAGCGTCTTCGCTCAGCCGGCTGGTGCGACGGGCGGCGTAAAGCCGGTTCTTCGCAGCGGTGCAAGAGCCGGCCAGGCTGTCTTTGTCACTGGCGAACTTGGCGGCGGATGGCTCAGCGAGCGGCATCTTGAATTTCGGCCGCGGATTACGGAAGGCATCATGCTTGCGCTGCGATACAAGGTCAAGGCGATGATGGATATATCCGACGGCTTAGCCAAGGATTTGCGACGCATGTGCAGGGCGTCAGGCTGTGGCGCGGAAATCTTTTCCAGTCTTGTACCCGTGCATGCCGACGCAGCGGCCGGCCGCGATATCAATCCGCTCGACGCCGCACTGTTCGACGGCGAAGATTACGAACTGCTTTTTACCGTGCCCGCCGGCTGGAAGGGCAAACTTATCGCCGACAGCTGTACTGAACATCTGCCGTTCAAGGTTACGTATATCGGCAATATGGTTGCTGGCGGCGAAGTGGAACTTGTTGATGCGGCCGGCGGTCGAGTTGCCATGCCCGACGGCGGCTGGGAACACGTTACCGATAATAACGACAATTGATGTTTATTCTGCATCCTCGTCGAAAAAGCGTTGACACAGCCTGGCGGTTTAACGACAATAACCCATCCTAAGCACCCGTAGCTCAGCTGGATAGAGCGCTTGCCTCCGGAGCAAGAGGTCACAGGTTCAAATCCTGTCGGGTGTAGTTTGCTAAGGTCTTTAAATATAGGATATTGAGATAAAATAATAATAAGACCTGTTTGGCTTAAAAATTTTAAGGTATTTTAAGACATAATTTGGGTGATTCTGGCATACTCTCCTGTAATTGAAGACAACAAATACGTAAATCTGGAATCACCGATAAGTCACCTGGAAATTTTTTGTCAGTCACACCTTAGATACCTAACATTTCCCGCTAACATTCCCCATCAAAAAGATATATCCAGTGTTAAAACAAAAAACTTCTTGACAAAATCTTTTAGACTGATATTATTAATACAACTGTTCATGATAACCTGAACAGTTGTAACTAGTGAGCAGTAAGAGAAAATATGGTTTGCATGTGATTTATCGCTTTGATTTATAACGATTTAAGAGTTTTGATGATTTGCTTACATTATGCGAACAGTATGGGAAAATGATGAATAAAAGATTGGTAAATCTTGTAGAACTAAACATAATTTTAAGTTATTCATAGCAAGATGGGTCTAATTGATGGTGTGAGGCATGGTATTTGATAGGGTGATAATTCAATAAATATTTAATGGAAAAATGATAGAGAAAAAAAGATTTATTCCGAAGTATTATCAGTTGCAAAGAGCCCTTCA
Organism: uncultured Planctomycetaceae bacterium; assembly: GCA_964536835.1. Classification (GTDB taxonomy): domain Bacteria; phylum Planctomycetota; class Phycisphaerae; order SM23-33; family SM23-33; genus DAONFI01. The sequence continues at coordinate 10,339 of CAZIAZ010000025.1, forward strand.
ACGAATGGTTGAAAAGAAAGCGCTCAAAGCCGGCGATTTAATGCCGTCAGAAAATGAACTGGTTGAAGAATACAATGTTAGCAAAAGCACTATCAGACAGGCACTGACAAATCTTGTCAATGAAGGTTTTTTATCTCGCGAACAGGGCAAAGGTACTTATGTAAGCAATCCTATATCAGGTAGGCATGGGATGGGCATGTCAAAGCAGATAGGGTTAATTGTTCCTGATATTACTCATTACTTTTTTCCTCGTGTTATTCGTGGAATTGAAGATGAAGCCCATGACAAAAACTATCATATAATTCTTTGTAATAACGACAATGATGTAGAAAAATCAATATTCTATATACAACGGTTTGTCAGAGAAAATAATGTTATAGGGTTGATAGTCGCTCCTGTCCAAAGTAATTCCTATCTTGATGATAATTTAAAAATAATCAAAGAGTTGAATGAATCTGAGTTGCCGTTTGTGCTAATAGACAGATATCTACCTGGTGTAGAAGCCGATTATATACTCAGTGACAATATTGAAGGAGGCTATCAGGCTACTACACATCTTATTGAACAGGGACATAGACGAATAGGATATATAAGTGAATTAGGATGTTCAACCATCAATGACCGCTTGCTAGGCTATCGAAAAGCGTTGACTGAACATGGAATCGAATTTGATGAAACCCTTATCTATAAATGTGACAAAATAATGGAAGCAGCCGGCCGTCTTGGAATGGAATATTTCCTGTCAATGCAACATAACCGGCCGACCGCAATCTTTGCAACCAATGATATTGTGGCTAAGGGCGCTTTTGAGATACTTAAAAATGCAGGGTTGTCTGTTCCTGAAGATTTTGCTTTGGTTGGATACGATGATTTGGATTTTGTCAACATATTAGATGTGCCTTTAACTACAGTGGCACAGCCTGGATACCAAATAGGGCAAGAAGCGGCTAAATTGTTAATGAATAAAATCAAGGGTAATAGTAAAAACTTTCAAAAAATCGTCCTTAAATCCAAATTAATGATAAGAAATTCATCTGTTTTCAGAAACTCGCAAAAGAATTCATCCGCTGGACTTTTTGCAAAAGATTGAGTTTTGGGTACAAGTATAGATTATTGATTTTAGTTGGATTAAGTTTACATGTTTTTAACAAATATTAAATTTAGGAGAATGAAAATGAAGAGAAACAAAATGTTGGTTGGCATGGTAACTGGATTAATAGCATTGTTTATTATGGCTAACTCCCTGTTGGCCACAACAGTAAACATCACACCAAGCGATGACCTATGGTTAATAAGTAGGGCTCCGGATAATAATTTGAGAACTTTAACTACAATGAGAGTTGGGCCGCGGGCGGATGAAGGTATGAATAGGTCAATAGTGAAATTTGATCTTTCTACAATTCCTCAAGGTGCAGTTATTACAAGTGTCAAACTTTATTTATATGCAACCCAAACAGCTGAAAATACCAGCGATTTCTACGATGTCTATACTGCATCAGGTACTGGAGTTACAACATGGAATTATACGACTGCTACATGGAACAGCACTCAGCCGAACTGGACTTACACGCTCGCGGAAGATGATGAGGTGTTTATCACTCAAGCCGGTTTTTACAGCTGGGATATTACATCGAGTCTTTCTGCAGGCGATATTGTAACTTTTGGTATTTTGTCGAAAATCGAGGAAGCATCAACCAATCAGAGAGCGTATTTTGCGACATCGAGATACGAAGACACTAATTCACACCCTTATTTAGAGATAACGTATACTGTTCCAGAACCAACCGCAATGATGATGCTATTGTTGTCCGGTATAGGATTTATTCGGAAATTTAGATAAAATAAAACTTTTGAGTAGCATACGTAGGAATTATATTTGGCTGGCTATCAGATGCGAACTTTAGAATGTCTGGCTGTGCTCAAAAGGATACTAAATTTTGTTCTTCTAATTCTAATTTTTACGATTATTCCCTGGAATCATTGCAAAACCTAAGTAATGGAGTTGTTAAAAGAATGAGAAATCAAAATTATTCTAAAGTATATTTTTCTTCAATCTTATTGACGATTGTGAGTTTTACGCCGAACTTGTTTTGTGCAAATCTGTTGGATGTTACTGCATCAACCCAGCCTGCAAATATATCAAATGCGGATACAGAAAATCCCATCTTATGGCAATGGACGGTTCCAGGAGAATTAAACGGCTGGACTGCTGATAGAGTAACCGCATGTATTGTCTCTGATGGGGCGGTTACAATTACTACTGCAGATGATTTTCGTTTGATTTCGCCATTATTAGCAATAAATGCAGATACTTATCGTTATATTGCCATTACACTCAAGAGTGACATTAATGATGACAGTGAAATATTTTTTATGCCGGCGGGACAGATTTCTTTTTCCCCCAAAGTTACATTTCAAATAATTGGTGATAATAAATTTCATACTTATCTTATAGACATGGCAGAAAATACAAAATGGCGAGGACAAATTTGTCGATTGCGTTTTGATGTAGTAAGTTTGCCGGAAGTGAATATTCAGATAAAAGAAATTAAATTACTTCAAAAACCAGAATCAGATGGCACGTACACCAGTGTTAAAATTGCGCCTCTTTTTGGCGGCCTTGCCGGGCTTTCTTCGGAAATTCGTGTTAACAATGAATCACAATTTTTTGATGCACTTAATCTGGATTTGCCTGGTATGGAAGCTCTCAAAGCTGCCGTTATTGCCAAAGACTGGCCTGTTGCGAAGAAGGCCCTGTTGGAGTATATGCGGAAACGCACCCATCCACGATATATTATTGACCGGTATGCCAAAGATCAATACGTGAAGAAAGTCAAGCAAGAATTTCCAGGCAATGAACTTGATGAGATTATAACGATAGCCGATCGGGCATGTAATAATGAAATTGTTTTTTATGGTTGCAGTTGCAAATTTGATGGCCCGGTAACATGGGACAAAACCAAAAACGGTTTTTCATTTACGCAAAACTGTTTCTTGAACCGGATGATATTTTTACCGGGGATTGGTCAAGCATATTGGTTGACGGGTAATAACAAATATGCCAAAGCGGCATGTGAACTCATAGACAATTGGATACGTTCATGTCCAATGCCATCAGAAATTAGACGCCACTGGGTATGGGAGGCTAATCCTCCAAGCGTAATGTGTCTGTCAACCAATCCATGGGGAGAAACACTGGGAGTGGCACAACGGCTTAGTAATTGGACAGTGTTTAATGAATATTTCGTCGATTCGCCTGAGGTAACTCCCGAATTTTACTATCGTTTTATGGTCAGTCTGCTGGAACAGGCTCGTTATATATATACTATCGAAAAAATGGGATTTTTTAATAGTAATTGGGCTATTATAGAGTGTAGCGGCTTAGTTCAGGTAGCAATAATGTTCCCTGAATTTAAGGCATCTTCCGAGTGGCTGGCAAAGGTTAAACAACTTACCAAAATACAAATGAAAAAAACGGTTCTTCCTGATGGGGTTCAGGTTGAAATATCTCCTAACTATCATACATGGTGTTATGAACAGTTTATCAAATTGCAACTGCTGAGTAATTTGAACAACATTGAACTACCCAAAGGGTTCGACCAGATGATTAAGGCAATGTATGAATATCTTCATTATAAAATAGCTTATCCTAATAGACAAGGTTATCCTGCGATAGGTGATGGCACTAGCGTTCCATGGTGGAGTAAAAAGAAAGATAAACCTGAAAATAGTAAGAGCATGGGTAGTAATAATCTGGAAAGTTTATGGAACGTTGGAATTAATGAATATGATAAACTTAAAAATCATGAAGTGGCTGTACCAAAGTATACTTCCACTGAGATGACATCGGCTGGCTTATATGTGATGCGATCAGGTTGGGATGACAAGGACAGATTCCTTCTTTTTGATTGTGTAGCGCCGTCTGCCGCCGGTGGCCATTGGCATAATAGTGCGTTGGATGTTGATATTTATGCATTTGGCCGGCCTTTGATTGTTGACCCTGGTATGTTCGGTTATGGCGGGTACACATTTATAGATTATTTTCAGCGCGTACGTGCTCACAATATAATTGAATTCTATAGTGCAGAAAATCGACAAGATCCCAAACTTATCCGTTGGTTGCGTTCAAAGGATTTCTGCTTGGCCGAAGGTTTTGTCGAAGGTCCAAAGACAGCAAATATGACCCGCCGAATATTGTTTATCGGCGGCAATTATTGGATTATCGATGATTTGACCAATAATGCATTACGACATGCAATGATAAATCGCGCCTATTGGCATTTGAATTCCAAATCCGTGGTTGTCGATGGCAAGCAGGTACAACTGGCTTTTGAAGGTAATGGTTCTAAAAAACAATGCTGGATGGGCGAGGATGGCCAGGATTTGTCATTCTATACGAATGATATTGATACCGGTAATATATTGGTTGTTCCGGATGGATCTCTGAGATATGCGGATTTGACAATAAGTTCAGATACTCCTTGTCATGGATATGTCGCCTGCTATACGCAGATTCCGGCACCACCAGCCAAAACAACTCTTAGGTATACGACGTTGCTATATCCGTTTGAAGGCACGAAACGTCCGGATGTTTCATTCAAAGACGGCGTGGTGAAAATTGGCGAACATCGCGAAGGCCTCTACATGCGTAAAGGCGAGCAGACCGACGGTGACTGTGCATTCGTCGGCAAAGAAGACGGAGTGATTAATCGCATTCTTCTGGTCGCCGGCAGCCGTATATCTGACGTGATTCAGCTAGACGTTCCTGCGGATTTCATGATTGTCGCGAGGCATGGCGAGTCACTGGACATACAGTTAATGGAAAGTTCGTCCAAAAAAGTCAATCTAATAGAGCTAACAGGTTTGAAAGACGTTACCAAAGTAACTGTGAACGGCAAACTATGCAAAGTATCCGAAGTTGACGGCAAATTGGTAATTGCAGGGCCATTCGAGAAAATCTCTCCCAACCCCGACAATCCTGATTTATTCTGGATAGTGAAGTAAAGATTATATATGGAGGCAGATTATGAAGCTGCGGCGTTCTATATTGACGAATCTGCATTCGGCGAAAATACAACGCCCAGGTAAGTCACGACTTGCCGGATGTCCGCAAGTTTTTTGCGGGTTTACCCTTATAGAATTGTTGGTAGTGATAGCGATTATATCGTTATTGGTATCGATTCTGATGCCCAGTTTGAATAAAGCCAAAGACCTGGCTCGTCAGGTAACCTGTTCTGCAAATATCAAGAATATCAATTTGGGGTTTAACCTGTATATTAATGATTGGGATGGATGTTTTCCATTTGTACGCGAAACGCTAACACCTACCGGTACGTGGGCTGACAAGCTGTATACCGATTACATAAACGACGTAAATGTTTTTATGTGCCCCAGTGTTCCGGAGAGGACTTTTACGCCAAATGTAAGCGGCGGTTCAACGTTGATGGCTTATGGTATGGAATGGTGGCTGGGTGGAGGGTACAATATAACCGAATCGACCTTGATGACTGAATCACAATGGAAAGCGCGTCAACTCATTAGTATCGCCAAGCCATCGGTAACTGTTTTGTTGGGTGAAAATGACAATAGCTCAGGCGTGCATGGATACGGTGTGCATAACGCTCAATGGCCGGTTCCTTTTTATGAGTGGGGTTGGCCGGATGATGAACGTCATTCAGGTGTATCGAATATACTTTTTGTCGATGGCCATGTGTTTGCATATACTCAAGATGACGCATGTAAGAGTGAAAATGGATTAATTTGGTTTTATAATGGCGATTAAATGGTCGTTTTGGATAAAAACAAGGCTGACACATACTTGTGTCAGCCTATACAGCTTAGTATCACCATAACGCTAGAAGTGCTTTCCGACAGGGACAAATCCTTTCTGATTCTGAATCATACAACTATCCTTAATAACTTACGCCTGCTCTGGCAGCCTGCTTTTTGAGGGCTTTTAAAACATTTTCATCAAATTCGCTCTTGATGTTTTTGTCCTTTTTCTGTTGCGCGATATAATCATTACGCTGCCGGTTTAACGTATTTATTTCAGCCTGTATCGCAGTGCGTTTCTCCGCCTGCTGTTTGAGATAAGCTTCCTGCTGTTCAGGTGTTTTGCCTTTGAGTTCATCCGGCAGTTGGTCTTTGTCCAGCTTTGACATTTCGACCTTTTTGTCGGCAAGCGCGCCGACAAGGTCAGCCGTTCCGACCGATTTCTGTTTGCCCATGTAACTCGCTCGTGCTGATGCGACGGATGGCGCGGCGATTTTACATGCCTTGGCGTTCATCTCTTTGGCGACAGCCTGTTCGCTGAGTGAACCGTAAACCACGACGGTGCTCATAAGTTCTTTGTTTTTTTCCGCCAGTTTCACATCGTAAGGGGTGGCGATATCTTCCATGCCGCCGTTTTGGGAGATGGCGAAAAACGCCCCTTCAGCCGTCGATGCAATCTGCTGCCAGTCGTTCCGTGTCTGCTGATTGCTGCCGCACAGTACCGTGTTGATGCAGATGCCTTTTTCTATCGCAGCCTTTGCCAGTTTATCGGAAGTTGGCGTATCGGTGTAATCGTTGTGCGGCGGGTAGTCGCCGACGAGGTAGATTATTCTTGCAACGTTCGGATTTTCACTGTCGGATGTCCACTTCAGCGAGTAGATAGCGTCCTGCAGGGCTTTGTTGACATGTTCCGGTGAGTCGCCGCCGCCGCCGGCAGCAAATGTCTGGAGATTTTCGTAAACTTTGTCGATATTGTCAGTCAAATCGAACATCTTTGTTACATATTCGTCACCCTTGTCGCGGTAGCCTATCAACGCCATACGAACTTTTGGCGTGGGCTTGCCGCAGACTATCTGATTGGCAATTTCCCATATTTTCTTTTTCGCGCCGTCAATGAGGCCGCTCATTGAGCCGGTCGTGTCAAGGACGAACGCCACTTCAATTAACGGCTGGGGTTTTTCTTTTGTCGGCTGTGCTGTGTGCTTGTCAGCCGTGCCGCCGAATGCGAAGGATGCCGAAACGATGGCCGTAAGTAGTGCGGTTCTGATTTCCATTTTGTTTCTCCTTGTGTTTTTGGGGTTTATTCGATGATGTACGCCTGGCCGCGCAGGCAGATGAGAATCTGCTCGCCAGCCTGCTGCGTGGCCAGAACTGCGTTTTCGTCCTGCGTATTTTCCTTTATCATCCTGAAATATTCATCGCTGAAACGTTTGACGTGCTGAATTTTAGCGGCATCTTTTTCGATATCGAGATGTTGCGCGTTTGCCGCTATCCACATATTACCGCGTTTATAGAGATTTTGCGAACGAATCTGGCGGACGTTGGCGACGGCTTCTTTTTTGTCGGCTTCAAAATCTGCGATGCTGGAGTTGCCGTGCATTTTTGACGTTGGCGCGGCTGGGGTAGATAAAGAATCCGGGGTTGATGTGGACTTTGCCGCTTCCGCTGCGGTTACCTGTTGTGCCAGGTTGAGAGAATTTCTCATACCGGCGGCTTGTTGGGCATCGGCTTTGGTTTTTGCGGCTTTGAGGCTATAAAGTTTTTCCCTGACTCGCAACATGACTGCCGGCCGGTCTGCAAGATTCGTGCTTTCATCAGCCAGAAAACTGGTGTATGGAGTCATTATTCCATATTTCGTGGCTAATGCGATTATTTCGTCTTCGACCTCCTTGGTCTTGCCGTGCAACTGTACCTGGTCCATGAGATATCCCACGCGCCGTATCGCCCAGAGACGTTCAATGAATTCATTGGCTCTCGCGGCGTTCAGATTCATGACTACCGGAAATTCGAATGTCTGTTCACTGCCGCGAAGATTGCCCTTGACGATTATCTGCGATTGGCCGTGACTGAGTTTTTGCGCGTCAGCCAGGCTGAATCTGCCGGCAATGACTATCTGGTCGCCGGCGAACAGATCGCCAGGTGCTGCGGGATACATTTCGGAAATCGCTACGTCTTTGAGCGTTACTGACAGATTGGTCATGACGGGATTGCGTATCTTGTTATAAAGCGAGGCGATTATGGCTTCAACCGATTGATTGGGCCTGACGTATGAACTTCTGCCGTGATTTCCGTCCGTGAGTTTGTCCAAAAGCGGAACGTTAACGTCGTAACCTACGCCGAATGCGAATATGCGGGCGTTGGATTTGTTTGCCTCGACGGCATGTTTGATTATAGTCTGTGTGTCGGTACTTGCGCCTACTGTTGGCAGTCCGTCCGTAAGGAACATGACGTAACCTGGACGTAATGCGTCAGGTGAGGGTTGCATCGCTGCCAGTGCGGCGGCGACGGCGTCGTAGATGTTAGTGCCGCCGCGAGCGGTGACGGCGTCTATTTCTGCGGCAGCTCTGGCGATATTTTCTTTACTGACGTCGAGCATTTTGTCGAACAGCACCTCGACCGAATCGGAATAAATCACCACATTGAAGCGATCCGCCGGATTGAGGTGATTTAATACGAAATTAAACGCAGCCTTCGCCTGCCGGATTTTATCGCCACCCATAGAGCCGGAACGATCCAGCACAAGAACCACATCTTTCGGCTGGGGTTTGTCTTCCTGTGTCGGGTTCGGGCTTAACAGCATAAGAAAATAACCTTTCTGGTTTTCGTCTTTTGGGACATAGGTTATCATGCCCGAACCTATTACGTCAGCCGGCTGTTCGAAGAAGAGCTGTATGTCTTCGACGGGGACTATGTTTTTGCGGTCGTAAGTGGCTATTACGTTGTTGTCGGCTTTTCGCGATATTGAAAGCTCATGCGTTGGCGAATATATGCCTGCGACGCTATGGTCGGCTTTGATGTCGATGTCAATCTTGATTTGGCCGATGTTTCGCGACGAATATTTGCCGCTGTTCAGCGGATACCAGACCTCGACCATATTGCCGTCTTTCCGGCAGAGAGTTTTGTATGTTATCTGGATTTTAGCCGGTTTGCCACGTTCGAGCGGAAAGGCTCGCGTACGAAACAGATTGTAGCCGGCGTATTCCAGCAGGGCGGGATCTTTGCGTTTGCGGACGATTTCCTCGTAAATTTTGCGAGCTTCGTCAGCCTTGAGGAGTTTGGCCGAAAATTCTTTGCCGTTGACCAGCAGCGTCATTGAATCCACGGCGGTATCCGGCGGAACGGGCAGAAAAAATTCCGCTTCGAGCAGGCCGCCGGAGATGTTTTCAAACTCCTGCTCTGTCGATACGCTCATGAGTTGCCCTCTTACCTGAATATCCGCCGTCAATGAGTTTATGACGTATTGATTGGATATCGCCCGCGTCGGGTCGACGGGCACAAGTATCCCCTGGCCGGCTGCCGGCACCAGGGATATTGCCAGAAAAAATAACCCAGCCGTGATTTCAAACGTGCGGTTTTTCATCTTCAATCTCCTGAAAGTGACCAGAATTCGAAAATTATCTTTTACCTTTTCCGGATTTCTGAATTCACCACTTTTGATGGACATGTAAGACAAAAGTTCCCTTGAAATTTTTTTTTACCGGTAAAAATTTTTAAACTGCCCGATTTGATGGTTTTTCATGTATCACGCCAAAAGGTAAAAACTTGTTTTAAAATTAAGATACATCACGGTTTTTGCCAACGGCAATACCGCAAAAGACGTTTATCCTGTATATGATAACTGCGTATAAAAATTTTTTTAAAAACTTTGTCAAATCCTGGAACGCGAATCGGTCATTTTGAGAAAAAAACGCAAGCTAAAGTTGAGATGCCATAAAAAAAGTCCAGCGGATTGGGCTGGACTTTTCAGAAGAATTTTTGACAAAATTCTGATTGTTACGTGTAAATTACTCAGGTTTTTTTATAGCCTCTTTGCCGAGAGCCGCAACGCAGATTGCGTCGAAGGCAGCCGGCTCGGCGATGGCGATTTCGCTGAGCATTTTGCGGTTAAGCATGATAAGTTTTTCAGCCATTGCTGCAATCAGTTGGCTGTAGCGGATTCCTCGCTGGCGGCAGGCTGCCGAAATGCGTGTAATCCACAGGCTGCGGAAGTCACGTTTCCGGATGCGGCGAGCCTTGGTGGCCATGCATCCCGAACGGAAGACCTTGCCGGCCGCTACGCGATAGCGGCGCGAATTGGCGCCATGATAACCGCTGGCGGCTTTGAGGATTCTTTTGTGCTTCTGCGTACGTGCTGAACCTTTACGTACTCGTGGCATGATAATATCCTTTCGTTACTGTCGGGCGGACCCTCGTTTTTGAGGTGTTTCTGCCTGCCGCTGCCTTCGGCACGCCGTCCCATCGGACTCCCGCCAAACCTTGATTTACTTTTTCCATCACCATCCAGTACGCCTGAATCCGCGGCAGCAGGGCGTAACTGAAACCGTCTCACAAGGCTGCTTCACCTCAGATGTGAAGCATTTTCTTTGCCATTCGTGCGAAAGTCGGGGAAAGGTCCTTCGCTTTGCGGAAATTGCGAAGAATCTTGTTGGACTTGCGGCTTTTAAGATGGCCTGAACCCGGGCTGTAATGTTTCATCTTACCCGTGCCGGTCACCTTGATACGCTTGGCAACAGCCTTGTTAGTTTTCTGCTTGGGCATTTTATGCTCCTGTCACGCAGACAAAACAACATTAACTCCGTACCGCATACGTGGGTACGAACACCATATCTTTTTCCACATTTAGCGGAAAGACTCAAAATTCTAACGATTTGACGCCGGTTGTAAAGGTTTTTATGTCGCTGAATCGAAAATATTTATCTTCGATTCTCTGCAGGGCAGAACTTCAATCTTCATCATCGCCGTTATCTTCGTCATCGTCGTCCAGAATATCTTCGTCAAAATCGATATCCGGAAGAATCGACGATGATTCATCTTCGTCGTTTTCGGAATGTTTGCGTTGGTCCTGCTTGCCTAGCGTCGCCAGCATCATGGTGATTCTTTTGCCTTCAAACTTAGCCGGCTGATCAACTTTTGCCACGTCGCCGAGGGCTTTTCTTATCTGTTCGAATATCGCCATGCCCTCATCGGTGTGCGCCAGCTCTCTGCCGCGAAAACGCAGGGAAAACTGAACCCTGTCGCCGCGGTCAAGGAACTTGCGAGCCTGGCTGAGTTTTATTTCCAGGTCGTGAGCTCCAATCTTGGGCGTGCGGATGCGAACTTCCTTAAGTTCGGTTTCATGCCGGTGGGCTTTGGCTTTCTGCTGCTTTTTATTCAGCGCGTATTTATATTTGCCAAAATCCATAATCCGGCAGACCGGCGGCTTAGCCATCGGAGCGACTTCAACAAGGTCATAACCGACTTCCATCGCCATGCGGATGGCATCGCGGGTTTCGACGATTCCTATCTGTTTGTCGTTCTGGTCTATCAGCCTTATGGGCGATATCCTTATCCGATGGTTCGTTCTAAGATCCTTAGAGATAGCAGTACTCCTTAAAAATTTTTTCAAACACCTGTTTACACGTCCGACAGACTGGATAATTTAAAAAATCCGTTCTGAATTTCCAAACGCAAATTTGCAATTTTTTTCACTTTTCAGTTAAAAATTTCTAAATTTGTACCAGTTCCTTGCCTTTTGTATCCCGTTCGCAGACTAGGGCGTTTTTGAAATTTTCTACAGCCATTTCGCCGATGTCGCCTTTGATTCGTTCGCGGACAGATACGGTTTGTGAGTCGGCTTCTTTAGCACCGATGACAGCCATGTATGGTATTTTGTTCATTGTTGCCCTGCGGATTTTTGCGCCTATCTTATCGGCAGATTCGTCGAGTTCGACCCGCAAGCCGGCTGATTTCAACCTGGCTGTAACAGCGGCGGCGTAATCGGCGACCTTGTCGCTCACGGGCAGTACAGCCACCTGCACCGGACTCAGCCACAGCGGAAACGCTCCGCCGAAATGCTCAATCAGAATGCCGATGAATCTCTCAAGCGACCCGAACGGCGCACGATGAATCATGACCGGCCGATGTGCCGAATTATCCCTGCCGATGTATTCAAGTTCGAATCGTTCGGGCAGATTATAGTCAACCTGGACAGTGCCGAGCTGCCATTCACGGCCGATGCAGTCCTTGACGATAAAATCGATTTTCGGCCCGTAAAAGGCGGCTTCACCGAGGGCTTCACTGTAATCCATGCCAGATGCCTTGACTACGCTGCGAATGTTCGCCTCGGCGAGATTCCAGTTTTCATCGCTGCCGACGTACTTGTCGCTATTTGGGTCGCGAAGTGAAATTCGTACGCGGTAATCGTTCAGGCCCAGTGTACTGAGTACCAGCTTTACCAGGTCGATGCAGGCGGATATTTCGCTTTCGAGCTGTTCCGGCGCACAGAATATGTGGGCGTCGTCCTGGCAGAACGCGCGTACTCTCGTCAAGCCGTTAAGCTCGCCCGACTGCTCCCAGCGGTATACCTGGCCGAATTCCGCCAGCCGTATCGGCAGTTCGCGATAGCTGTGCTGGGTCGACTTATACATCATGATGTGATGCGGGCAGTTCATGGGTTTTAGAAGGAAACCGTCTTCCTTGCCGTCTTCTTCAAACATTATCGGCGGGAATTGCGATTCCTTGTAATAAGGATAATGGCCGCTTGTTCGATACAGGTCCAGCTTGCCGATGTGCGGCGAATATACGATGGAATACCCGCCCTTTATGAGTTCGCCTCGCAGCCAGTTTTCCAGTTCCATGCGTATTGTTGCGCCGCGCGGCAGCCACATGGCCATGCCCGGCCCGACTTTTTCGTCCAGCAGAAAAAGGCTGAGCTGCTTGCCCAGCACGCGGTGGTCGCGTTTTTTTGCCTGCTCGATTCGGTCCAGATGCTCCGCCAGTTCCTTTTTGTCAAAAAAAGCATTGCCGTAAATGCGCGTAAGCATGGGGTTTTTCTCATCGCCGCGCCAATATGCACCGGCGACAGCCATGAGTTTGAACGCGTTGCCTAGTTTACCGGTATCGCTCAGATGCGGGCCGCGGCACATGTCCACGAATGCGTCGGGGCCTTCGCCCTGGTGATAAAGGCTGACTACTGCGCCTTCGCCGGCGGCAAGCATGTCGTCTATCATTTCACATTTATACTTCTGACCGCGTTTGCCCAGCAGAGACTTTGCGGCGGCAGCGGAAAGCTCTTCACGGCGAAACGGAAGTTTTTCGGAAACGATTTTTTTCATCTCGGCTTCTATTTTGGACAAATCTTCCACGCTGATGTTGCACGGCAGGGCGAAGTCGTAATAAAAACCGTATTGGAAATCGTCTAAAAGGGCCGGCCCGATAGTGTATTGCACCGTTGGCCCATACAGACGCACCACCGCCATCGCCAGCACGTGAGCCGCCGTGTGTCGCAGTATTTCGAGCGATTCCTTGTCGCGATTGGTGAGCAACTGAAGCTCATGTTCGCCGTCAGCCATGTTGAACGTCAAATCAACCAGTTTGCCGTCGACCCTTGCCGCTATCGCCGCACGGGCCAAACCTTGCGAAATGTCACCGGCAACCGCCAGCGGACTTATCGACTGCTGGTATTCTTTTACGCTTCCGTCAGGTAATTTTACCTTAACCACTTTAAATGTCCTCAAAAACCAAAATGCGAATTTTTATAACCCAAAACAGACTCGAGTTAAAAATTCAAAAGAAATTTTTTTAAAAAAACAACAACCTGATTCCGTGATTCACTTTTTAACTGCTTAACTGTGTACAAAAGAAAACCGGATGCACTCGTGAATTTGCACACACTTAAAACCTCCTGCCGCATTGTTTATGCCGCAGGCCGTCAAAACGTAGTCGTTATCTGTGTGTTCATATTCATGACCGCATCCGGTTTCATTTAGTATAGTTAAGAATATCCGTGTTTTATCGGCATTTCAACACAAATCTATATGAATCCGGCTGATTATTTAGAGTGTTTTCGCTGTGGCAACCTTAAAATTGAGTCGTGAATCCGGAAAACTGTTTTCCACGCGGTGAGGAATCCTTATAATGAGCCGTTATTGTGGCTTATGCCGGTGTTGAAGTCTGGTTGTTTAAAAGGAAAGGTTTTGAGAATGAGTCTTCTTGTTACGGGCAGTATTGGTATTGACACCGTCGAATCGCCGTCCGGCATTGCCGAAGATGTTTTGGGCGGTTCGAGCATATATTTTTCATACGCCGCCAGTTTTTTTACGCCGGTGCGGCTGGTTGGCGTAGTCGGCGAAGACTGCCCCCAAAATTTTCTCCAGCCACTTGAAGATAACCCGCGCATCGACATGGGCGGCCTTGAAGTGCGAAAGGGCAGCAAAACCTTCCGCTGGCATGGCCGTTATCACGATGACGTGAATCAACGCGATACCGTCAGCGTTGAACTGAACGTGCTTATCGAAGCCGCTCCAGCCATTCCGGAAAATTTCCGCGATAGTGAATATGTTTTCCTGGCTAACACCCATCCGGCACTTCAGATGGAGCTTTTGAGCCAATGTCCAGCCGCCAAACTTGTTGTTGCCGATACGATGGATTTGTACATCAATACCGAAAAAACTGCCCTTACTGAATTGTTGAAAAAAATAGACGGCGTAATAGTGAACGATTCTGAGGCGTTGCTCTACACCGGCAGGAAAAACATAATAGAGGCTGGTCTGGAAATATCGCGTCTGTGCAAGCGTTTCTGCGTCATAAAGAAGGGCGAGCACGGGTGCATATTGTTCATCGGCGGCTGTGCGTATCCGATGCCTGGCTATCCGGCATCGAAGGTTGTAGACCCAACCGGCGCAGGCGACAGTTTTGCCGGCGGCATGATGGGTTATATTTCGCAGCAGGACAAAGTCGATGATGCGACCCTTCGACGGGCGATGGCCTACGGTACTGTCGTGGCTAGCCTGGAACTAGAGGATTTCTCACTGAACAGACTTCGTAAAATAACCCGCAACGAAATTGACGACCGTTTCAGCGGTTTTGCGAAAATAACGCAGTTTTGAGGCATTGAAACTGCGGATAAAAAAATTTGGGAATTGTTCGGAAAATATTCTTGCAAATTACTAACATTCAGCTTACACTTCATCCGAACATAACATAAACAAAGGAATATAAAAATGGCACGGAAGACGGCGACAAAGGCAGAAGAGGTATCGGAAAGCGACAAAAATCCCCAGCGGTCAGCTGCTTTGGATGCGGCTCTCAAACAGATAGAAAAGAATTACGGCGTCGGCAGTATAATGACGCTGTCCAACGCCAGTGCAGTACAGATACCTGGTATAAGCACGGGTGCCATCAGCCTTGACCTGGCATTGGGCGGTAATGGAGTACCGCAGGGCAGAATCTGCGAAATGTATGGCCCTGAAGGTTCTGGCAAGACGACTCTGGCGTTACATGTCATTGCCAGTGCACAGAAAACCGGTGGAGTGGCGGCGTTCATTGACGCGGAACACGCGCTTGACCCCACTTGGGCGCGTAAAATTGGCGTAAAATTGGATTCGCTGCTTGTCAGCCAGCCGGATAACGGCGAACAGGCGTTGGAAATATGCGAAATGCTCGTTCGTAGTAATTCGGTAGACGTTGTGGTGGTCGACTCGGTTGCGGCACTGATACCCAAGGCTGAAATCGAGGGCGAAATGGGCGATTCGCACGTGGGTTTACAGGCAAGGCTTATGAGCCAAGCCATGCGTAAACTGGTCGGTGCAGTGGCAAAAAGCCGGACTACCGTTATTTTTATAAACCAGATTCGTATGAAAATAGGCGTGATGTTCGGCAATCCGGAGACGACGACCGGCGGTAACGCCTTGAAATTTTATTCGTCGGTGCGGCTTGACGTACGTCGCATTTCGACGCTCAAGAATGGCGATGACCCGATAGGCAACCGCGTTCGAGTTCGCGTTGTTAAGAACAAGATCGCACCGCCGTTCAAGTCGGCTGAGTTTGACATTATGTTCGATAGCGGCATCAGTTTTATCGGCGACCTGCTCGATTTAGCCGTCGCTCAGGATATTATCCAGAAACAGGGTGCATGGTTCAGCTATGGCGATGTCCGGCTCGGCCAGGGCAGGGAAAATTCCAAGAAGTTTTTAGCGGAAAATCCCGACCTCGTTGAAGAAGTAAAACAGAAAATCATGCAAGCCGTTCAGAATGCGGGCGAGATGAAAGAAGTAGGTGAAGTCACCGCCAGCGGCGATGAATAGCGTGAAAAGGTTATAGAACCTGTCCCCCAAACATGGGTGTCGCTGAAATCGAGTAATTTTGCGGATTGGCAAGGAAGAAAAAGTGGCGGCATATTTTTTTTAAAAAATATTCTGCCGTTTTTCTGATGCCGCCAGGTTGCAAAAGAGCCGATTGCAGGCAGCCAAGGTTTTAGGGATGGGTTTTATAAAAATACCCTTAAGTTAAGCCCGTTGTTTTCTGTGAGGATGTAATAAACAAAAACGACAGCGAATTTGTCAATTGGCTGAGTTTTTGTGACGCCGCAGATGCATGATTACCACTCACAGCCTTTAGAGCTTCTAACAAAATGAGATATCGCACCGAGGCGTAGTTGGTTGATTGGCTGGCAAGGAAGGCGAAGCAGATAGCCTTATAGGGCTTGCGATGCAGCCTGACGCCGCCAGACATTCAACCAACAAGCCGAATGCAATATCATTTTGTTAGACGCTCTTAATATCTTATTTTTTGCGGCCGCAGGGTAATTGAGAACGGCCTCTATAGTAATTCTCGAAAGTCTCCGTGAATAGTCTGCCGTTTCTCCTGGTATGGTGAATGCCGTAATATGCAGTAACGACAGCTTAAAACGATGGTTTTGTCTTTGCAGATGTTGCCGAAACATTCACGGTTATTTTCAAGAACCGCTATAGAATGAAAATAATTTTGCCAAGCGGTCTATGCTTTTTTTGCTCGGCGGTTCACTATTGATTATCATGCGCGGCTTCAAACCAAACCGTTCAAGTTTGCTTATTCCAAGCTTGTGATATGGCATAATCTCCACAGCCTTGATATTCGGCAGTTTTTTGAACATTTCAACAAGTCCAGCCAGATTATCTTCAAAATCGTTCCAGCCAGGTATCAATGGGATACGTATCCAGATATTCGCGCCAGCATCATGCAATTTTTGGAGGTTTGCCTGAATCAATTTATTGTCGACGCCTGTATTAATTTTATGCCGCTCCGGATTGGTGTCTTTTACATCAAATAAAAATAAATCGACAAGATTGAGGATTTTTTTGAAAGTTTCCCATTTGGCATGTCCGCATGTATCGCAGCAGCAGTGAAGTCCTTCTGCTTTCGCTTTTTGCAGCAGTACATGGCAGAATTCGGGCTGGGCCAATGGTTCGCCGCCAGATACAGTCAGGCCGCCGCCGGAGTTTTGATAAAAAGATATATCCACCATAACCGTTGCCATAACTTCTTCCACTGTGACGATTTTCCCGACCAGTTCGAGTGCCCCTGAATAACATTCCTTAGCACAGAGGCCACAGGCGTCGCATTTTTTGCGGTCGATTACATGTTTACCGTCTATCATGAGATGTGCGCCATGTGGGCAGACTTTGAAACAGTATCCACAGCCGATGCATTTATCAGGCAAAAAAGAAAGTACCGACGTTGAACTTATGCTTTCAGGGTTATGACACCATACGCAATTCAGCGGGCAGCCTTTAAAGAACACCGTAGTCCGTATTCCAGGGCCATCGTTGATGGAAAATCGCTGGATGTCAAAAATTTTTCCCTGAATTGAACGATTACTGTCCATCTTTTGTATAACCTGCTATTTGAATTCCGTTCGCAACAGCACTTCAGCCTGCATCTGTGGCGAGAGCTTTGTGAAATAGTCACAATATCCGCCGATTCGAACGACGAGATCGCGATACTCTTCCGGATGTTTCTGGGCTTTTAAAAGAGTTTCACGGTCAATGACATTTATCTGGGTCTCAAATCCTCCCCTGCGGAGAAATGTTAAAATAAGATCTTTGAGCGATTCTTTGCCTTTGTCAGTTTTAAAAAGCTGACTGGAAAATTTCATATTATACGCCAGGCCGCCGATAAGAGGGGAGTGATTCCAGCATGTCGTTGAAATAATGCCAGCCGTCGGGCCGCATGTTTCGCGTCCCTGCGCCGGCCCGCCGCCATCCGCAAACGGGAAACCGGCTTTGCGCCCATCAGGCGTAGCACCTGTCTGGCCGCCAAGATGCTCATGCATTATCCAACAGAACATTCCAGGCATAAACGGGCTGTCGTCCGGAAACATTTTATGTTTTTTACATTCGCCTATCAGATATTGCGCAATAGTCTTTACCAATAAATCCACTTCTTCATCAGCTTGGCCGTACTTGGGATATGAATTTAAAAAACGCAACCTGACAGGTTCATTATCGGAAAAATTCTTTTCAAGAAGTCCTGTTAAATCGCTGAAGGCTAAATTGTGTTTCTCAAAAATTTCATGCTTGATAACGGTTAATGAATCCGCCAGATTAGCTATGCCTACTAATGAACATTCGACCCAATTATACGATGCTCCGCCACGGTCGATATTTTTCCCGTTTTTTATGCAATCTCGTGTAAAGACGCTTTGGAGTGGTTTGCCGGAGTTCTGATAACGTAATTTCCGCAACTGGTTCTGTTGTTCAACCGCTTCGCCGATTTTTTTACTGGCTCGCATGAAATAGCGATTGAGGAAATCAGCAAAATCATCCGGTTCTTTCGATTCGGTCTGTTTTATTTCATCCAACAGCCATTGACACAGATTAAAATACGGCGAAGCCACCCATACGTTACTCGCCCCCACAGGAGTTATTTCTACGCACGTGGAATTTATGTAATTGCAGCGTTCCTCTTTGTTCAAACCATAACTTTCCAGACCTTTTTGAATGGTTCTGTCGCCAAAAAACGCCGGCGTTTTATAACCTTCGGCGATAAGGCCGACCGTAAGATTTACAAGTTCGTCAGGCGTCTGTTCATTCCAGCAAACGCCGACTGTCGGATATATCATCTTTGTTTTTCTTACTGCTTCCATGCATATATATGAAAGTTCGTTCGTAACGTCCTGTCCATATGCATTTGTGCCACCGACCATTACGGACATGGCCAACCCGTCAGGAATAGCCTCGTTAATCAGAATATATAAAGACTCGATAAGCGTCAACGCATCCTGTCGTGTGATTATGCCGGCATCTATATCATGTTTATAATACGGCCAAAGAGTCCTGTCCAGATGTCCTGGTACGACCAGGCTGACATTTTCACCAAACATGACGCCGATATCTACAAGCCAAAGCAACTGAATTGCATCCCTGAAATTACAGGGCGGATTATGTGCGATATTTTTACACGATTCGGCAATTATTTGAAGCTCGCTTTTTCTTGCGGCAGATGCGTCGGAAATTTTCGCACTGACCATAGCCGCAATATTTTCAATCATGGCCGATAAACCTTCCAGGGCATATACAAATGAATCTCGAGCATCATTTTGTTCAAATTTTTTTATATATTCAGTCAATCCGTCAATGCCGTACTGAAAAAGTTTTGAGATATCCAGCTCGCAATGTCCTGTCTGGCCGCCTGTGGGAAGATTATCATTTATATATTCTACAGCTTTGGCGAAAGCTTCTTTATCTGCTTCTATTTGCTGACATACAAGGCGGCCGGCCAATAATTCCAGTTCATCCATGTCAAATTTCAGAGACGAAAGCACATGCTTCGTACACAAACCGAAACGGATATCCATGGATTCAATGTTTTCAGTTTCTTTTAGTGATTTTGCGGCAGCAATCAGCTGATATCTGAACTGTTGTATTTTACGACTAAAACAACGCTGCCTGAGCATATTGATTCTGTCAGTGGACATTTTATTAG
This sequence comes from uncultured Planctomycetaceae bacterium, assembly GCA_964536835.1. Taxonomy (GTDB): domain Bacteria; phylum Planctomycetota; class Phycisphaerae; order SM23-33; family SM23-33; genus DAONFI01. The sequence continues at coordinate 30,052 of CAZIAZ010000025.1, forward strand.
TTATCCTCAAATCAAAAACCAATTATACCAAATGTATCAATACCATTTAAATGTATCCTGCATCAGGTTAATCATGACATTTTTGGTTTTAGTCATGGCTATGAGGCTTTGCTTGCCAAGCTCGCCTCCGACACCACTAGCCTTGAATCCGCAATAAGGGGCGGCAGGAAACAGAAAATTATGCAAATTGAACCAGACGGTTCCTGCCTCTATTTTTGCGGACATCCAATGTGCCGTTTTTAAATTTTTTGTCCAGATACTTGCCGCAAGACCATAATCTGTATCATTCGCGAGTTCTATCAATTCATCATTGTCTTTGGCTTTTGTTATCGTAACGACAGGGCCGAAAATTTCTTCACGCCATATTCGCATGTCGGGTGTAACATTTGTAAAAACCGTCGGCTCAACAAAAAACCCTTTTGCAAATTCATCGCCGGCCAGCCGGATTCCTCCACAGGCAAGCGTTGCGCCTTGCGATTTTCCGGAATCTATGTACTCCATGACTGTTTCAAGATGTCCGGCATCAACAACGGGGCCCATTTGTGTCTTTTCATCCATCGGATTGCCGACGCGGATTTTTTTGGCGGCTGAGACAAATTTTGACGTGAATTCATCATATACATTTTGATGCACAATCAGCCGAGTAAGCCCACAGCAGCATTCGCCCTGATTTATGAATACGCCGAACAATGTTCCGGCAACGGCTTCTTCGACGTCACAGTCCTCGCAGATGACCGCCGGACTTTTCCCGCCGAGTTCAAGAGTGCAAGGTATGCGCGAAGATGCACATTGACGCATAAGTTCCGTTCCGGTCGATGTTGAACCGGTAAATGTAACTTCATGAATCGTCGTCGAACTTGCAAAAGCTTCGCCTATGTCACGTCCCGATGCCGTTACGATGTTAACTACGCCGGCTGGCAAGCCGGCTGCATCAAAAATTTTGCCTAATGCCAATGTACTTAACGGGGTAAGAGAGGCTGGTTTAATTACAATAGTATTTCCAGCGGCGATTGAGGTAGCGATTTTACGGGCTGCAAGCAGCAACGGAAAATTCCACGGCGTTATTGCGCCAATTACGCCAAGCGGTTCACGTATCGTATAATCCATGACAGCGTTGCCGAACGGAGAGGGTATCGTATTGCCGAGAATATCCACGCTGACATTTGCAAAAAATTCAAAAGTATCTGCCGCTCCTGGTATATCGACGTTTCGTGATTCGATAATGGGTTTACCGACGTTATTAGTCTCTATAGCCGAGAGTCCCTCTATATTTTCATTAATCAGATTTGCGATTTTGTGCATTATACGGCTGCGCTGGATGGCGGGCATTGGTCCCCATGTTTCCTTAAACGCTTTATCGGCTGCCGCGATAGCCTGCTTAATCTGTTCTTTGGATGCCTGGTGAACATTTGCCAAAATTTGTCCGTTAGCCGGATTTATTATCGTTACCGTCTTGCCCGAATCCGATTCTACCCATTTGCCGTCAATATAAAATTTTTCCGTTAACAAATTCATTTCATGCCTCCGTTACGACGGTATTTTCAAGGCAACCTATGCCTTCTATTTCTACGCAGACCTTGTCGCCGTGTTTCATATAAACTTGCGGATTACGGCCCATACCCACGCCGGACGGCGTGCCTGTCATTATGATGCTGCCAGGATAAAGCGTCATGCATCGCGAAATATAGCTTACCAGTGTTTTGCAACTGAATATCAGGTCCGATGTGTTAGATTGCTGCATGACCTGTCCGTTGAGCGTAAGTTTTATGTCCAGATTATCGCCATTCAGGCCGGTAACAATATACGGGCCTATCGGCGCGAAAGTGTCGAAGCATTTTCCCCTCGCCCATTGAACGTCCTGCTTGAGCTGGCAATCTCTCGCACTGACGTCATTTGAGCATGTATAACCTAATATGTAATCGCCAGCCTCATTTTCAGTCACGTTCTTTGCCTGTCTGCCGATAATTATGGCAAGCTCAGCTTCATAGTCGACGCAATCCGGCGCCATTTTCGGCAAAATAATATCACTGCCCGGCCCGGTTATGGTATTTGGCGTTTTAATGAAAACTACAGGCGCTTTTGGAAACTGCATGTTACATTCAATCGCATGCTGTCTGTAATTCAGGCCAATGGCGATAATCTGCCATGGCTCGACTGGAACAAGAAGTTTTGCCTTGTCGAAAGGTATAATCGTACCAGTAGCGGCGTATTGTCCGAAGATTTTATCGCCGATTAGGTTATATCCGTTGTCTTCTACTTTCGCATAACTGGTTTTGCCATCAAATTTGATTTTTGCTATTTTCATTTTCTGTTTTCCAATACTTCCGGGTTTGCAAAGTTTTTAGGATTCTCACCTTTTAAAATTCTTACAACTTCCTGGCAGGCCTGCGTTTGAAGCTTGATTATAGCATCACTCGAATACCATGCACTGTGCGGCGTTAATATCACGTTGTCCATTTTTCTGAACGGATGGTCAGATTCAATGACCTGCTTTTCATCTTCCAGCACGTCAAGACCGGCGGCAGATGCCTTGCCTGACTGTAACGCGTCAAGCAGTGCTGCGGTGTCTATAATCTGTCCTCGCGCCGCGTTTATTATAATCGGCGATTTCCTCATAGATGCAAAACGGCTTGCGTCGAGCAGATGATGCGTATGCTTGTTAGCGGGACATTGTACGAATATGGCATCACATGTTTCGCAGAGTTCATCGAGTGATACCTTTTCCGCCAGTCCTTTAGAGTCATCAATGCACGGGTCGGAAAAAACTATCTTCGAACCGAATGGTTTTAATCGTGAGGCAATCGCCTGGCCTATTCGGCCGAAACCGATTATGCCCGCCGTCATGGATGTTATTCCCTTGAGCGGTTTGACATATCCCAACGATACCACACCGGATTTCATCTTTTTATCTGAAAGCGCAACTTTGCGTGCCATACACAAAAACAGCGACATCGCATGGTCGGCAACCTCCTCTACGCAGTAGTCCGGCACATTGGCGACCTTGATTCCAGCCGCCGTAGCATCCGAAATGCTTATCGTATCAAGCCCGATGCCGTATCGCACAATGCCTTTGAGTTTCGGAGCGTATGAAAACACTTTCGCATCCAATCCAGGCAAATATGTGTTTAAAATCACGTCGGCATCTTTAATGACAGCCGTCAACTCATTCTGCGATTTGCATTGATGAAGTTCCAGCGTCGCTCCGATTTCGGCGAGCGACTTTTCTTCATTTTCGAACGATTCGAATACGTAATCCGTGACGATTACCTTGAACTTTTTAGCGTCTTGCATATTGCTTTTCCTATATCTTCTATATGTTGTCTCATTTTTTCAGCTGCGGTTTTTTCATCCCGTTCGATAATTGCCCGCAGAATATCAGCATGAAACTGAACGGATTTTTTTCTCGACGCTTCCTGGTCCGGAAAACTTTTCTGCACCTGCACGATGAGGTCATGCATGACGGAGACGAAAAGGTCAAATATCATGTTTCCTGTCGCTTGAGCCAGGGTAACGTGAAAAGCAATGTCAGGAATGATGAATTTTTCAATCTCAGCGACATTATCCTGCATAGCTTTCAGGTGTTCCTGCATTTTTCGGATGTCACTATCCGTACGTCGTGCGGCAGCCTGGGCGGCGATGGCCGGTTCGAGGTAGTATCGCACAACCATTATATCGTCCATGCTGATGTTCCGCTGCACCTTCAGAAGCGGCGAGAGCATTTTGAAAATATTTTTCAGTTCAACCTGCTTGACGAATACGCCTTTTCCATGATGAGCCTGAACTATACCCAATCCCTTGAGCATGGAAAGCGCTTCCCGCAACGGCAGACGAGAGGCGTCCATCTGCTCGACGAGTTGACGTTCCGACGGCAGTTTATCGCCGTCGCCCATGCCGCTAGCTGCAATAAAGCCGATAAGACTGCGGGCAATGTTGCCCACCAGTGTTTCAGGCCGCGTAATATTGAAATTTTGAACAGTCTGCATTTCCATGCTTCTTCCAAAGTGATATACTCATATGACCAGTTGGTAGGATACCACAATTTTCCAATAAGTCAAGCCGCCATAAATTCATCCATGTAAAATTTCTCCAATGTGTCGCATTGACCATTCGCTTATGTTTCATGCAATTTTCAGTAAATCGGTTTGCCGGTAAAAATTTGCCGGCTATACACTGTATGCTGCGTTGCAGTACCGTTTTGCAAGCCTCTAAACTGCCAGGCCTGCGAATTTATGAAGTTATGGTTGACGTTCGTATTTTTGAAAATGCTCCATGAATCTGGAATCATGTCATATGTCATGGAATTGTTGGAAGTTACGGGACGTAAGCGTTTTCTTCCCGAACAATAAAAATCTTGCTTTCCACATATCCTGAAGGTATTTATGAGGCTAATATTATGGATGTATATCAGATAATCGCGATTGTAGTTGTGCTTACAGCCGTGCTGAATCACGTCAATCGGCGGGTTTTGAAGTTGCACCCGACGATAGGCATGATGTTGGCTGGCGCTCTGGTGGCTGTTGCGGTTGCCGTCGTGGGTCAATTCAGACATCCTTTGGCGGTAAACGTCAGACACTGGGTGCGTGAACTGAATTTTAATGAACTGGTACTTCAAGGCATTTTGGGATTTCTGCTTTTTGCCGGTTCGCTGAAAATAAATCTTTCGCGGCTGCTTAAACGAATCTGGCCCATAGGAATTTTTGCCGTCGGGGGTGTTGTTTTTTCGGCGTTCATCATCGCCTGGATACTTAATGCGGTTTCGCAATGCTGTAATCTGGGGTTATCGTTCATGGACTGCCTGCTCTTCGGCGCGATAATATCGCCGACAGATCCCATCGCCGTATTGTCCATATTGAAACAGGTCGGCGCGCCGCAGAATCTGGAGATGGATATCGAAGGCGAGTCGCTTTTTAACGACGGCATCGGCGTGGTGATGTTCCTTGTAGTTGTCCGTGTAATGACGTCCAGTAAAGGTGTGAGTGTCGGCAATGTACTTGGACTTTTCGGGCTGGAGGCTGTAGGCGGGATATTGTTGGGATGGCTGTATGGCGTTATCGCGTCGCGGATGATACGCAATAATGACGATGTCCGTACGCAGATTCTCCTTACGCTCAGCATAGCTACCGGCGGTTATCAGTTTGCCGACGTAATACACGCATCGGGGCCGCTAGCGATGGTTGTTGCAGGCATAGTCGTCGGTAATGACAAAGGCTGCATGAGGTGTGAAGTACGCAGTCACCTTGACAATTTCTGGGATGTTGTCGATGAAGTCGGCAACGCGATACTTTTCATGCTCGTCGGCCTTGAAATGCTCCTGGTTGCGAATGAAGCGCTGCCGGAATGGCGAATATGTCTGCTGGCGGCAGCTGTTACCGTGCCTGCCGTACTGGTTTCACGATATTTTTCCGTTTTGATTCCGTATCTGGGGCTGAAATGGAAATTCCCGTTTTCACGGGGAACGTTGGCTATCATGACGTGGGGCGGCTTGCGCGGCGGTTTGCCGTTGGCTATGGCGTTGTGCATTCCGACGACAGAACTGCAGATTAGCAGGTATCACATCACTCATGCAGAAACGCTCGACAGAGCCATGCTGCTCATGATGACTTATTCCGTCGTTATATTTTCAATACTTGTCCAGGGGTTGACAATCAAGCCGTTGGTGAGATTTTTTAAAAATCCGGCAGCCGACGACTGTGAATGAGTCATTAACGCATGCAGCCAAAATAATCTTTATAGCCTTTCAAGAATAGTATTTATTCGTTGAGAGGCGGTTTTCGGCCGTGCTTGTTCATCATTCAGGGGACGTTTTTGGAAAAATGTACACACTTTCTTCAATAACTCTGAAAAATATACTTACAGATGCCTAGAATTTCAAAAAGGAATTGGCCATTGCGGCTATAATTCGTTTTAAAAGGAGATTGACATGGATATGTTCTGTTTCCAATGTGAGCAGACTGCCGGCGGCAGGGGGTGTACGAAACATGGCGTTTGTGGGAAAGACCCTGCGGTTGCGGCGTTGCAGGATTTGCTGGTGTATGCCGCCAAGGCTATCGCAATGTACGCACGACGTGCGCGTGACCTCGGTGCGTCGAGTCACGATGTGAATATATTTACGCTGGAAGCGCTTTTTACGACTGTGACCAATGTTAACTTTGATGCACGATGCCTTGTTACGCGGCTCAAGAAAGCCGGAGAAATTCTGCAAAAGGCAAAAAGTCTCTATGAATACGCAGCCGATAAGGCTGGCGTAACGCCGGAGAATCTGGACGACGAAATCGCATTTGACCCAAGCGACGACCTTGAAGATATGATTGAGCAGAGCCGGCGAATAGGCATCGAGTCTCGACGGACGTTTATCAACAATGATGACATATTGGGATTGCAGGAGCTTCTGACGTACGGCTTGAAGGGGATGGCCGCATATGCCGACCACGCCATGATTCTCGGCATGGAAGACCAGAGTGTATATGCGTTTATACATGAAGCGCTGGATTTTCTGACCGGCCCCAAAAATAAGAATGTCAACGAGCTTGTAAATATGTGTCTGCGGTGCGGCGAAATGAATCTGAAAACAATGGCTCTTCTTGATGCTGCCAATACCGAGGCATACGGCCATCCTGAGCCGACTCAGGTCCGTATCACGCCCGTCAAAGGTAAAGCAATTCTTGTATCCGGCCACGATTTGAAAGATTTGGCCATGCTGCTCGACCAGACGCAGGATACGGGCATAAAAGTTTATACCCACGGCGAAATGCTGCCGTGCCACGGATATCCGCTGCTGAATCAGTATCCGCACCTGGTTGGCAATTACGGCGGAGCGTGGCAGGACCAGCAGAAGGAGTTTGCCGAATTTCCTGGCGCTATTCTGATGACTACGAATTGCATTCAGCGGCCGGCTGAGTGTTATAAAGACCGCATATTCACGACTGGCCTTGTCGCATGGCCGGGAGTCAAGCACATAAACAACAGCGATTTTACGCCGGTTATAGAGGCTGCACTTGCGGCGGAAGGTTTTGTGGAAGATGCTCCGGAAAAATCAATAATGGTAGGATTCGGACACGCCGCGGTCATGAAGCTTGCACCCATGCTTATAGAGGCGGTCAAGAGCGGCGGGATTCGTCACTTCTTCCTCATCGGCGGATGCGATGGCGCAAAATCCGGCAGAAATTATTATACCGAATTTGCCTTGGCTGTCCCGAACGACTGCGTGATAATGACGCTGGCGTGCGGGAAGTATCGTTTCAACAAGTTGGATTTCGGGACTATCGGAGGCATTCCGAGGCTGCTCGACATAGGCCAGTGCAATGACGCATACTCGGCTATCCGGATAGCCGGCGCGCTGGCCGAGGCGTTCAACTGCGATGTCAATAAACTGCCGCTGTCTATCATACTTAGCTGGTATGAACAGAAAGCCGTCGGCATACTGCTCACTCTACTGCATCTGGGCATAAAAAACATCAGACTCGGGCCATCCTTGCCGGCATGCGTCACGCCGAATGTTTTTAAAGTGCTTACGGAAAAATTCAATATCATGCCCATATCCACGCCGCAAAAAGACATCAGGGCAATACTTGGATAGAGAAGGCCTCAATGAAATAAAGCAGGGCGGCAGGGACGTTGGCTCACCTTGCGTATTTTCAGAAATTCAGTTATTTTGCCGGTGCGGTAGTCGGTTGAGACAGCGGCTGAGTTGCAGGTGCGGAGGTTGTCACGGACGCAGGCTTGCAAGTGGCTGTAGGAATAGCTTGGTTTTGGCTACGCTGCTGAATTGTAATTGTCATCATTATCGGATTGGCATCTATTGCATTGGTAACGGATGAATCGGCTAAGTTGCTTTCAGCCAATTTCCCCCTCATGCGTTCGCCGTCATTTTCCCGAACTGCCAGTCCTGAATTCTTAATAGACGGGAGGATGTTCTGTGCGTTTGGGAAATTTTGGGCAAGGTCGGCATTAATCTGGCAGGCCTGCGTTTCCGATGTCTTTATATGGTATTCCAATTTTACAGGCTCTTTATCAGCCCATGTCGCCAGCGATTGAATATTCTGATTCAATTCGCTTTTACGTGCATCAACTACGGCGGCTTCATGAAATTTTTGCGACGAAACAATCTGAATTCTGTTTGATTTCATATAGTTTTCGAGCTTCATCTGCGTCTGACCGACGTTGGTTGTTTCGATGATAATGTTTTGGGTGTGTCGGCTGTCGGGCATATCCTGAGTCGTTTTACCGATAGCGACAGATTTGGCTAACGCAGCGCGAGACGATATCGTCTTTGCCTTACCTGACGCGTCGCCTTTATAAAAACTCATGCCGTTTACTTTTTTCGGCGTTCCGGCGGCAGCTATTTCGCCGACCGGTCTGGGGGTTTTCAATACAGGGGGTGTTATTGCAGGTTGAGGAAGGGTTGGGGAAGCTTCTTCAGTTTTTTTTGCATGTTGCTCCCATGCAGAGTCGTAATTTTCCCGAGACTTGTAATCGTTCATCGCGAGTGACGGCTCAGGTTCGATAACAGGTTTTATATCCGCTACGGCAGTCCTGGAGTCTGATTCCTTGGTTCGGATTTTATCTTCAAGAGCAGCTATGGTTATTTTTGTTTGCGAACCAGGGCCGGCGATTCTGGAATCGGAGATGCCCTTAGCCGCGGCGACGGATGTCGATTTCAATTTTTGAGTACAAACAGGAACGACTTTTACCATTTTCGGAGAGATAGCTTTTTCGTAGGCTGTTGCTTCGTCGCGTTTTAATTTTTCTTGGTCAAAGATTTGTTTCGCCGAATTTTCCGTCGGGGAGGCCTTGCCGATAGCTACTGCTGGTTTCATTTCCTGTGATTTTGAAAGCGTATTTATTAGATACAGTCCCATGCCTACAGCCAGCAGCACAACGGCAGCCGCGGCAAAAACCTGCACGTGAAAAATTTTCTCGAATGTGCCGCTACGCCGGGGTGTTTCTGCATCGCGAAAGATATGATGTTCCGTTGCGTGCATGATACGTTCCGTCATATCCGGCGGAGCGGTAATGCTGCCAAGAGAACCTATAGTCGCTCTGGTGGCTTGCAATTCGGCATATTCGGCGGCTAACTGCGAATCCGCGGCGAGAGCGGCAGCGACCTCGTCAGCCTGCTGCGGCGTCAGTTCTCCATCGAGATATTCGTTAAGAATCGTCCTGATTTTTTCACGTTCAATATTCATGAGTCATTCCGCACAACGTCAACAAGCAGGTTTCGCAACATCAGCCGCGCACGGCTGATGCGGCTCTTGACAGTACCCACAGGTATGCCCAAAACCTGCGATATTTCATTATAGTTCATGTTTTCCATGTCGCGCATTACTACGACTGTCCGAAAATCCATATCAAGCTTCGACAAGGCATTTCTGACTGCGATAATATTTTCATTTTCAATCATCGGCCTGTCAGGCTGCGGCTGTTTTTTATTGGGCAAATCGCCTGGCGGGTCGTCGTCTTTGCCGGCGAATATCGAAAAAAAACTGACACGTTTTTTCTGGCGTCGGTGCGTAAGAGCCTCATTTGTCGCAATCCTGAACAGCCATGTATAAAAACTGCTTTTTTGCCTGAATGTGCCGAGTTTTTCAAACGCCTTCAGGAATACTTCCTGCGTTACCTCTTCGGCGTCGGCATAACTGCCGAGCAGTCCAAACGCCATGCGGAAAATTCTGTCCTGGTATCGCCTGACCAGAACTTCAAACGCCGCAGACTCTCCTTCACAGCATCGCCGGATTATGGCGGCTTCGTCGGCGAAGTCGTGGGAAGCTTTGTGCTTTTCCAACGGCTGTTCTTTAATATTTGACTGCGTTTCGCTCAAAAAGTTCCCCAAAATGATAGAAAGGACAACTTTTTATGACAATATCTCGTTTATTCAGCCGACATAAACGCACGACAAGCGTTTGATTAATGCCGGCCGTTTTGTAAAACATCTAACAGGTTTATTTTAATGACTCTCTGCCGAAGATACAATATAAACATGCTAATCTGTATGGTGCTTAAAAATGATGATATGCCTGGATAATGATGTGGTACTGCCGTGGAAATATAGTATAATAAGGAGTTGAAATACTTCGATGAATTCGGGGGCGAATTGGATTCGACCGGATGGGTTGAGGTATCGGTTGCGTGTCGAGGTTCCAGGTGGCCTCGTTAATCCCTGGAAAACTTTAGTTGCCAAACCGCAACTTAGAATGGCCGCTTAATTAAGCTGGCCCCCGTTTCAGCTGCCGCCTGAGCGGCTGATTCCGGTGAAACATTCGGGCTTACCGCAGAGAGTGGCCGGGTTACTTTGCGGGACATTTATCCGGCTGGCTCTGACGGATGTTTGCCGGCCTGCTGCCGCGGAGCGAGATTCAACTGACCGGCTACACACGTAGATGCCGATATTGAAACATCACGGGACGCGGGTTCGATTCCCGCCGCCTCCATTTTGCTGGGTTATGCCGTTCAATTGGGCGGTTTATTTCGAAAATGTAATGTATATGCTGTCCGTCTCAGAAAGTTCGAATAAATAATAAAATAAATCTTATTAACCGCGACAGCTTTTACTATTGCCTTAGAGCGTCTAACAAAATGATATTGCATTCGGCTTGTTGGTTGAATGTCTGGCGGCGTCAGGCTGCATCGCAAGCCCTATAAGGCTATCTGCTTCGCCTTCCTTGCCAGCCAATCAACCAACTACGCCTCGGTGCGACATCTCATTTTGTTAGAAGCTCTTAATATCTTCGCTATAATCACCTTGTAAATGTCTGGTATAAATGTATAATTTAGACGTCGGGATTTAGGTTAGTTACCTGTTTGCGATAGGGCGATAGTTTTATCAAACTCTATTTTCTTGGGTAATTCATGACAATGTGTATTCCGACGTGATATTTTTATTATGGAATCGCAGGGCTGAATAATACCTGCGAAACCGTGTTTTTGGACTTTTGTAAAATATGCCATTCAGTACTCTTGGACTTAACGAGCCGATTCTTTCTGTTATTGAAGCGGAAGGTTATATACAGCCTACAGCCATTCAAACTCAGGCTATTCCTCAAATTTTGAAGGGAAGAGATATTATAGGCTGTTCCCAAACTGGCACGGGTAAGACGGCTGCATTTTCTCTGCCGATGTTGCAAAAACTCGCCGAACATGTTCTGCCGCAAAAAAATCAATCTTCTGACCGTGCCAGGCCTGTACGTGCGTTGATTCTTTCGCCGACACGTGAACTTGCCGCGCAGATAGGAGAATGTCTCACTATCTATAGTCGCGGGCTTGGACTCAAACATGTGGTAATATTCGGCGGCGTACGGCAGAGCGGCCAAACCAAAAAATTGCGTAGCGGCGTGGACATAATAGTGGCTACGCCAGGCAGGCTGATGGATCTGCTCATACAGGGCCATGTCAAGCTCAACGATATTGAAATGTTCGTCCTCGACGAAGCCGATCGTATGCTCGATATGGGTTTCATTGACGATATTTGGGAAATTCTGTCGTATCTGCCCGAACATCGTCAGTCGTTGATGTTTTCGGCTACTATGCCGCCCAAAATTAGCATGTTGGCCAAATCCCTGCTACACGACCCTGTTGAAATTCATATAGCTCCGGAAATGCCGGCTGCTGATACGATAGAACAGCGTTTATATTTCGTGGAATGGGCATATAAGAGCAAATTGCTGGTGCATCTGCTGGCTAGTGAGAAAATCACGCGGGTGCTTATTTTCACGCAGACCAAACGCCGCGCCGATGTCTTGTTGCAGGTATTGCTCAATGAAGGTTTGCGTGCGGATGTGATTCATTCCGATAGGCTGCAGCGTGAACGCAAGCAGGTTATGGATGAATTTCGCAGCGGAAAAACGCCGATTCTCGTCGCCAGCGATATTGCCGCAAGGGGCATTGACGTCGATGATATTTCGCACGTCATAAACTATGAATTGCCTCGCGACCCGGAAGTGTATATTCATCGTATAGGCCGTACCGGCAGGGCGGGTGAAACCGGAGTGGCAATATCATTCTGCGATATAGAAGAACGGCTGATGCTTGATGAAATCCAGAAACTTATAGGCCATAATATTCCTGTAATAGAGAATCATCCCTATCCATCTCATGTGCCGCTGAAAAGGGAAGAAGAACCCAAGCCGTTGGCTACCGGCATTCACAGTAACCGTCGGCCCGGCCGTCGACGCAGATTCTAGTACTCTGTCCAGGCTAGGTTGTTTGGTATAATCTTTTCAGTTTGATTCTGGCTATTCGAGTTTATTGATATTTTCTCCGTCGGCTATGCTGGCCGGTTCCGGTGGAACATAGTTCTTTAAGCCGCCCAAAGAGAGAAAACCACGATAAAGATATATACCAGCTATCAAGGCCAATACGGTAAACAAACAACCCACGCCAAATGTATATTGATATTGATGATCTACTATATCAAGAAATTTACCGAAAATCGCAGCAAAAACTATCGTCAATATGCTGGCTACCATACCACCGGCGGAAACCATCTGCGTAAACCGTGACTTCGGAAGCAATCTTGTGGGTAGTCCCGACGCACATGTACCATATGTGCCGGCACATATGCCCTGAATCGTAAAGATAATTGCAAAAGCGGTCGGACTCACAATGAAAAAGAATCCACAAAATGTTATCAAAACGTGTAAAAATAAAGCTAACAGAGTCATACGTAACGGATGAAATTTATCAACCATTATTCCAAGCGGGTACGACAACACTAGCGAACCGATGTATGTGAACACTAGGCAAAGGCCATAATCACCTAATGATAAACCAAAACTTCGTGCGGCATATACACTGAAAATGAAAGTCGCCGTCATTGCCAATGCTGACATCGCCTGCATCATATAATACCATACGTAATATGACGATGAAAAACATTCGTAAAAATACGACTTAACGGATTTGAGCGGATGAACGCCCTTTGAGCCGGACATCGACGGCGGTGCAGGATATCCACCCTCCTTGACATTGAAACACATGGACGTAAAACCTACACCGTAAAGAACGCCCAGGCCTAAATATATCGCCATGTAATAATCTTCAGCCTTCCCCATCAATACATAGAAAAAGATTATGCCGGCAAGCAGACTGGCGGCACGAAATAATCCGTAAAACCGACCTATTATATTGTGTGGCACGACGTCATTTACCAGCCCGCCGAATACCGTATTTGCCGTTATTGATGAAATATCAAAAATCGTCCAGAACACCCCAAATGTAGCTATTGCGAATATATCTGCTGTATTTGGACTGGCACCAATCAGATTGTGGAACCATTTTCCAATCATAGGACTGAATGCAAAACCGATAACGGCTAACGCTCCTATGGGAGCCATAATGATGAGAAACGGAATACGTCTGCCCCAGCGTGTTCGGCATCGGTCACTCCAGCAACTTACAGTCGGACCGAGAAATAATGCGATAGCCTGCGGCAAGGAAACGAGCAACAAGCCAACCATAAAATCGGATGCCCCATACTTTTTGAGCATTACCTGAGATACCGCACCTATTGCACGATCGCGCATCGACCACACAAAATCGCCTATCAGCAGCCATCCAAACAGAACTATCAATCCCCGAGTCGTATAACGAAGAGTCCCGACCGTCCAAAATTTACCGCCGGAAGAGCTTTTTGAATAACCCGTCATATTGGCAGCCAGAGAATTATTGTCAGATGACACATCATCTACTCTTACAGGTACAGCCTGCACACTCGCAATTGTGCCATATTCAACTTCATTACTTTCCTCAATTGATTGCAGCGTCATTTGTATTCAATCCTGACAATTCCAAGGTATTGACGTAAAATAGTTCGATGATATTACTATCTGCATTTAATACTCATTTATTAGCGGAAATTAACGGTAGACATATGGTACTTTGGACTCTTGAGGCAACAGTTATGG
>CAZIAZ010000026.1:0-43500 GCA_964536835.1 uncultured Planctomycetaceae bacterium
CACATCTGGCAATCTGTAATGAACAGACCCGCGGACTTTATTACGACATGGAAGTACTGAATGATTTGCTGGAAAATCTGCCCAAAGATTCGGCACGCTATCAAAAGATACATCGCGGTTTGCGAGACGTTTGCATTCTGTTGAAAACTGACAGTGACGATGAAATATGCGAAGCGCGAAAAATTCTCAAGCCGCTCTTAAGCATGAAAAATAGCGACACATCTTTATATTTCAGCGCAATCGGCCATGCACACCTTGACCTTGCATGGTTATGGCCAATCCGTGAAACAATCCGCAAAGGCGCCAGAACCTTCGCAACGGCACTTGACCTTATAGGAAAATACTCTGAATATATTTTCGGCGCAAGTCAGCCGCAGCTTTTCATGTGGATGAAACAATACTACCCAGGTCTCTACACCAAAATCAAAGACGCCGTTAAAGCCGGCCGTATAGAACCACAAGGTGCTGCATGGATTGAATGTGATACGAATATGCCGTGCGGCGAATCTCTTATCCGCCAGATGCTTTACGGAAAACGTTTTTTTGCCGAAGAATTCGGACTGGATATCAAAAATCTCTGGCTGCCGGACGTATTTGGTTATTCAGCGGCGATTCCCAGAATACTTAAGGGCTGTGGAATTGATACTTTCATGACGCAGAAACTCTCGTGGAGCAAAATTGACGTTTATCCGCACCATTCTTTCGTGTGGCAGGGCATTGGTGACGACAGGATACTTGCTCACCTTTTGCCGGAAGATAACTACAATTCGCCGGCAACGCCTCGCAGCATAAAATTTGCTGAAAAGAATTATAAAGACAAAGACGTTTCCAGTCATGCATTGATATTATTCGGCATCGGCAATGGCGGAGGCGGCCCTGGCATGGAACACATGGAGCGCCTGAAGCGAATAAAAAACCTTGCAGGTGTCTGCCAGGTCAAACAGGAATCCGCAGAGAACTTTTTTGAAAGATGGAGAAAAGAAGCTTCACGTTTCAGTAAATGGATTGGCGAACTTTACGTCGAACGCCATCAGGGTACTCTTACCACGCACGGCAATATGAAACGTTATAATCGGCTGGCTGAAATTGCACTACATGACCTGGAATTCACCGGCATACTGGCCGGCAAAAATTGGCCGCAAGAAAAATTGGAAAAAATCTGGAAAGAAATATTGCTGTATCAGTTTCATGATATTCTTCCAGGCTCATCAATTAAACGTGTTTATCAAGAAGCATACGAACGCTATGAAATATTGCTGAAAGAAATAAATGAAGGCATTGCGGAAAATATCCAAAAAATTGCCAATACAGTTAATACGGGAAAAATGACAAAACCTGTTCTCGTGTTCAACAGCCTGTCATGGCAACGCAAGGAATGGCTGAAATTGGGGGGGAAATGGAAAAAAGTTACAGTTCCACCAGCCGGATATACCACAATAAATCTAGCCGCAAATGATAATCTACCAAAAATTTCTGCCGAAAAAAATAAACTTGAAACCGATATGCTCCGCATCCAATTCGACAAGTCAGGAGCTATTGCCGGTATTTATGACAAACGCTTAAAACGTGAAATACTGGCAAAAGGTGAGAAAGCGAATCGGCTGGCAGTATACTGCGACCGCGGGGACGCATGGGATTTCCCTATGGATTATGCGGAACAGACGCCTGAGTATATGAATCTGATATCCTGCAAACCTTATATTGACGGCCCGCAAGCCGTCATGCGACAGAAATACGAATACAAAGGCAGTATTCTGACTCAGGATATTATCATCACATCGGGCTTAGCCAGAATAGATTTTAAAACCAGCCTGAACTGGGCAACACCAAATACCATGTTGCGCACAATATTTCCTGTAGATGTCAGAAACGACTATGCGACATATGAAATACAATTCGGACATCTCACGCGAACAACGCACAATAATACTTCATGGGATATGGCTAAACATGAAGTCGTTGCGCAAAAATTCGCCGATATTTCACAAGCCGATTTTGGCGTCGCAATTCTAAATGACTGCAAATACGGCCACAAAATAAAGAATAATATTATTGAGTTGAACCTGTTACGATCAGTTCCATTTCCCAAAGCGGTTATCTCTGTTGATGACGAAAACGAAGATGGTTTTACCGATTTTTGTGGACATGAATTTACCTATTCAATACTGCCGCATGGCGGCAGTGCCGTCGCTGGCGGAGTAATACAAGCTGGTTACGAGCTAAATTTCCCGCTTCGCCATGCAAATATCCATAGAAATGGTAAAATGCCAACAGAAAAAGCTTTTTTCACACTGGACAATTCTGCGATTATGATTGAAGCCGTTAAAAAGGCAGAAGACAGCAACGGCATAGTTTTGAGGCTATATGAATCACATGGCGGAAGTGCAGAAGCAATTTTAACATTGGCAGATGATTATTCTTCGGCACACGAGGCTAACATGCTTGAACAGCCGACAAAATCTTTAAAAATTATCAATCAGAAAATTAAACTTCATTTCAGCCCTTTTGAAATAAAAACAGTTATTATACAACCCGTTTTTAAAAACTTAGAAGACTGATGATGCCATGTCGTCGTCCAGCGAGTTGGGATGAATAAAAACCGCCATGTTTGTTTGGTGTCCTCGTCCAGCGGGTTGGGATGGACATGAATTGCCCCTTTTGTTCGGAAGATGGTCGGAATGGCATATGCAAAATTCCTTGCGAAAGCTATGAAGATAGCTGGTGTTTTTTGAAAAATGCACACGAAAAGTCCTTCGCATAGCCATGTACGCATACGAAGATTGATAGCTCTCGGAGCTTACTATATATGGAAGCAACTCAGGCTGCTATCAGTTTCACGATGGGCAGATGCCTACGACCTTGGTAATAGCTAACCCTGAGTTTAAAGTTTGGCTGATGTGAATCATCAGATTCGCGATTATGATATTCCGGCTTGGGTTCGAACCTGTTTGCGGGTTCAATTGCAGTCGGATAGCACGCTTCCGCCGGAGTTCGGCCATTCAAAACGTGCGGTCTCTTTCTCTGATTCAGGCCGGCGGCGGTAAGGCAGGAAATCCGGAGGCTGTGGGTTGGAGAAAATTTTAGGAAATTGCATCACACCTGCGCTTACTACACAGTTTATGTATACGTGTGATAACTTGAGAGTACTAGATGCGAAAAGGACGGCGTTGTTAGGGCTTTTTTATGACTTGCCAAAATTACAGTTGACATTTTTTCAAGAAGTGGTAAACTCATGAAAGCACTGAAAACATTGACTGAAATGACGATTGGATTTATTCAGTCGTCTCAAAATCATCAAAGCGGGTGAAGGGATTCGAACCCTCGGCTTTCAGCTTGGGAAGCTGACATTCTACCACTGAATTACACCCGCAAAATCATCAATCCAACATAATTACTTATAATCTATCAGACACCACGACTAACAACGAAACAAATATAACATCAAATATAAACTATAAGATTCTTTCTTCTTTTTGCCGTCACAAACAATTAAGTCAAAAAATCATTACTACATATCTCTGCCACCACCATTACAAACTTTTTCCACAAAAATCACTCATGGCACATTTGGGAAAACTCAAACTAGAGCATGTTAAACTTGACTTTGCGCTTGTTGCTGTTTGCGGCGTCGGCTGGCTACGTCAGGCTGCATCGGAAACCATATAAGGTTGCCTGCTTCGCCTTCCTTGCCAGCCTCGTCCTCAACGACGCAACAAGGCGCAATTTCAAATTTAACATGCTCTAAAATTACCGTACAGGGACCGTCTCAATAAATCTCATCAACAATCAATCATTACCATCATCCTGACCAGTCTTCTGCAACAAATAACCCTGCTGCGTCTCCTGAAACCCGGTACGCTTTACAATATTATCCAGATTATACCAGTTTAACAGCGTTATCGCCATCTGTGCACCATCGAGAATTTTTCTATACTCTTTAGCCTGCTCGTCAAAATCATTCGCCAATGCCGGCATAAAATCGACTCGCCGTGCCACTACAACACAATCTTCACACGGCAATTTCAACTGCATCAAATTATCAGATGCCTGCGTATAAGGCTTGGCAATATCCTTGGGCGCCAAAATTTCAAATGCCTTTTCAATAAACACCTTGTCAACAGCAGCATTGCAGAACTTCATATTCGGCACACTGCCCTGACCGAAACCACTCTGCCCATACGCCGAATGCGAAAGTATCATAAGACTGAACGGTTCTGTCAATATCGGCATAACTTTATTTTTCTTGATATACTCGTCAAACTGTGCCGGCGTTCTGATTTCATCGGCAACTTTTACCGCAAGGCTAAGTGCCTCAGAAGTTCGGATGTCATCACCTATTTCTTTCGCAATATCGGCGGTAAGTTCTTCAGGAGCATGAGCTGGTTCGACTTTTGTAATCATCCAGTAAATTTCGCCGGCTTTATCGGGGTTAAAACTTTGCAGAACAGGGCCGAGAATGCCAGCCGTAAATTCGCTATTCGTACCAAGTTCTTTAACACTGGCCGCCAACATGGGCAGGGTAGCGCGGGCTTCACGAGAAAAACAACTGCTCAGAAATGCATCGGCATTGAGTTCTTCGAGAGTAATCATGCCGGTATCCCCACAGTTGACAGGCGCAAGCGCATCGCAGAATAATACATTATCCATTGGTGCAAACCGAATCCAGCCGACGTCAAGACCCAGTTTGTTATCTTTTATGAGTTTGGCCAGCGCATCGCCGACCGTTATATTCTGGGCATTTAGCGAAACGCTTATGCCAGGGTCTATTCTGATTTTGCCGCCTTCCAGGCCGTACGGAAAGCTGATACCTTTCAACCGCGGCTGTGCCAGGCTGGCTATCTGGTTTATCGCTTCTGCCAGCGGGGCTTTTTCTATATAAATCACAGGAATAATCCGGCTGAGCATTTCGTCGGCAGGCTTGACAAGCTCGGCACGGGCAGCCTTCATAACCTGGCTATAGTCGCTTTTCTTTGCGACGCTCGCAGCCTGCGCACCCGCAAGCTCATCGCGGACAGCCGCACCAGCCAGCGTAACAGCCTCTGCATACGTCGTCTGAGCCATCTGCATCTGAAGCTGCGTGAAAATTTCCCAACGAACTTCCGAAAGCGATTTATACTGTTTCTTTTCAGCCTTCGGGTCTTTGGCGAACATTTCACGGTTTTTATTATAATAATCTTCAATCTGTTCGGCAGTCGGCTGTTCGACACGGGCAAAGGCGTTGTAATCAGCCATCAGCCACGCGACGTTCAACTTCGCCGGAATAAGATAGCCAAATCTGAAACTATCCACGCCGGTAAAATCGCCGGCAGGACGATTTTTCAATGCCTGAAACTGTTCCCGGATTTTATCCATCGAAGGCGCCGGTATTTTTGATACAAAATCCGACGCAGGAATACGAATCGCCTTTACCTGCATTTTGGAATTTATATCGACATAAACGTGCTGAAGTTCTTCCCGACTAGGTGAATAGTTGGAATTGTTGGCTTGATACGCTTTTACCACCATCAGCCAGTTGGCAATGATGTCCTTCACCTGTGACCGCGTGAAAGAATAAAACGTCACCATCTGATCCATGAACCGGTCAAACGGGAAGTTTGCCTCCTTATATGCGTTGATTGCCGAGTCGACATCGCCGGCAGTGACATCGATGCCCTGTTCCCTGGCTGATTCAATCAGCAGGACATATGCCAGCGTCTGCCGGTCAGCCTTGTTTTGCTGCAGCGCGTAATATGCATAAATCTGCGACGGCACACGTTCAAAGGCACCGCTGCGGGCAAGTCGGCCGATGATGTCCAGTTCCATCTTGCCTTCCTGCATCCGGCCGAGCGTTACTTTGCCTGCATCACTTGTGCCGACGACCTCGCTGCCGGCTTTGCTGCTAAGAACCGACGAGAGTCCCTGAATGGATACCAGAAAACTGACCATCAGGACTATCATGATTATCAATATCAGTTTTCTGCGTTTGCGAAAGAACCTCAACGCCATTTCATTCTCCTTGCCGGCTGGCAGCCGGTAAACTATAATTTAATTACAACGCGAAACAGCAATGATAGTTTTTTTTACTTATTTTGCAAGTTTTTGCAGTGAATTTCTGCGGATTGAATCTCTTAACGTTTTCAAGCCGCCGAATTACGAACAGCCGTTTAGAGCAGTTCTCCAAACACCACCAGAAAGGACTTATTTGCCTATGCTGCCTGGTTCACATTTAAGCGTAGCCGGCGGACTTGCCAACGCATTGACCGCCGCGGAAGATTACAAATTTCAATCGGTGGCACTTTTTGTGCGAAATCAGCGTCAATGGGCGTCAAAACATCTCGAATCGCGTGTAATCGACGTTTTTCGTGAAACGCGAGCAGCCAGCCACATCAAAAAGGTGGCGGCTCACGGCATATATCTGATGAATCTTGCCAGCCGGACGGACATACGTGAAAAATCGCTTCAGGCGTTGGCTGACGACCTCAGTCGTTGCAGCCGGCTGGGAATCGAATATCTCGTCATACATCCGGGGTCAAATGCTGATTTAGCGGAGGGTGTGGACATGATAGCCGCCGGCATCAACCAGGTATTCCACGATTTTGACGGCCAATCCATGCTTTTATTGGAAACCACTGCCGGCCAGGGGAATTGCATAGGTTACCGTTTCGAACATCTGGCAGCTATAATCGACAAGCTGGCTATGCCGGACAAAGTGGGCGTCTGCGTGGACACGGCTCATATTTTTGCAGCCGGCTATGACATCCGCACTGCCGAAGATTGCGAAAAAACATTCCGCGAACTGGATAAAACCGTCGGCCTCTCAAAAGTAAAGGTATTGCACATAAACGATTCACAAAAAGAACTCGGCAGCAGGGTCGACCGCCACGCACATATCGGGCACGGCAAAATCGGCTTACAATGTTTTCGATGGCTGGTGAATTACAAGCCGTTCAGAAATCTGCCGTTCATCATGGAAACGCCAAAAGGAAAAAATTCCAAAGGCAGGGATTGGGATATCGTAAATGCCGAAATTCTCCGGAAAATGCTCGCCGACTGACAGGCGTATTTCAGAGCTGTTCTCAAAATTATCGCTTTCGAGAACTATTCCGGATAACCCACTTTATACCGCCGCATTCAGGCGTTATCTTCCGATTTCAGGGGACGCGTCATAAGTGCTTTCATGGCGTCACGAACATCTACGCCGTTGAACAGCACGTCGTAAATCGCCTGGGTAATGGGCATTTCGACATCGAGTTTTTTCGCCAGGGCCACGACGCTTTTTGTGGTGGTCACTCCCTCCACGACCGATTGCGTCGCCGCCAGAGCCTGTTCGACGGTTTTGCCTTCGCCGACGGCTTGGCCGAAACTGCGGTTGCGACCCACCGGAGAAATACACGTGGTAACCAGGTCGCCCACGCCAGCAAGGCCGGCGAAGGTTTCGGGTTTAGCCCCGGCTTTTACGCCGAGCCGCGTTATCTCCGCAAGGCCGCGTGCAAGCAGAGCCGCCTTCGCGTTGTCGCCCAGTTTCATGCCGTCTATTATGCCCGCCGCGATGGCTATCACGTTTTTGGTCGCACCTGCCAGCTCGACGCCGATAATATCGGTATTGGTATATGCACGGAAGTAAGGCCGTGTTATCGCAGCCTGCACTTTTTCTGCAAAACCTGAGCTGTCGGATGCAATGGTTACGGTCGCCGGCAGATGTGCGGCGATTTCCGGCGCAATAGACGGCCCTGACAGCGCAGCAAGTTCGCCGGCTGAATCGCCGAGAATGTCGGCAAGTATCATGGTCGGCGTAAGCAGCGTGCCGTTCTCTATGCCCTTGGTAATCGAACATATCGGCGTGCCTGCGGGATAACAGCCCTTCAGCCGCTGCCATACGCTTCGCATGAACTGCGTCGGCACGGCAGATATCACCACTTCGACGTCGTCGAAAACTACGGCATCATCGCCGGTAACGGTAATGGAGTCACAGAGTTTGTGGCCGGGCAGAAAACGACGGTTCTCGCGATGCCGCAGCATGTCGTCAGCCTGCGATTCGAACGCGCTCCACAATGTCACGGCATAGCCGTTTTCCGAAAGCATGATGGCACATATAGTGCCCATTGCACCGTCGCCGACAATAACGTATTTGCCCATAATCAATCTTCCACCTGCGCTCTGCCGCGCTGCATGGCGATAACGCCGGTTCTGGCAAGTTCCTTTATGCCGAACGGCTTGACGAGGTCTAAAAACGCCTCCAGCTTGGACTCCGAGCCGGCGAGTTCGACCATGACGGAATCGCGGCATACGTCCACGACTTTGCCGCGGAAAAGGTCAACCAGTGAAATTATGTCGCTTCGTTTATCCAGCGGCGTGAATATTCGAACCAGCATCAGGTCCCGTTCCACGAACGCGCCTTCGGAAAAATCGCGGACGCGAACGACATGGATAAGTTTTTCCAACTGCTTGCGCACCTGCTCAAGAACGTAATCGTCGCCCAGAACGACTATCGTCATGCGTGACTGCGACGGGTCTTCCGTTCTGCCGACGACGAGCGAATCTATGTTAAATCCGCGGGCGGCAAACATGCCCGAAACATGCGCTAGCACGCCAGGCTGATTTTCAACTATTGCGGAAATGACGTGTTTCAGATTTTTATCGTCAGTCATCATATGAGTTCCTCGCTGTGAATCATGTCGTCCAACGCCTTGCCTGCGGCAACCATCGGATAGACGTTTTCTTCCTTAGCCACCTGGATGTGCAGCACGAACGTTTTGTCCGACGCAAGCATTTTATCCATAGCGGCTGGCAGTTCTTCCCGCTGCCGGACAGTAGCAGCCTCCGCACCGTAACCGCGAGCTATCATGGCAAAGTCGGGACACGGATGGCTGACCGAAGAATAACGTTTGTGGTAAAACAGCTGCTGCCACTGGCGAACCATGCCGAGATATTCGTTGTCCAGGACGATAAACTTCGTCTTCAGGCCGTACTGGACGGAGGTTATGACTTCAACCATCGTCATGGTAAAACTGCCGTCGCCGTCGATATCGATTACCTGCCTGTCCGGGAACGCAAATTGCGCTCCGATGGCAGCCGGCACGCCGTAACCCATCGTCCCCAAGCCGCCGGACGTCAGAATCTGCCTCGGCTTGCGCCAGCCATAATATTGCGAAGTCCACATCTGATGCTGGCCGACGCCGGTGGCAATTATGGCATCGTGGCCGGTCTTTTCACCAAGCATGTCGATGACTTCCTGCGGTTTTATCGCGCCGGTGGACTTATACTTAAGCGGGAAGCGTTTTTTCCAGTCGGCAATCTGCGCCAGCCATTCATGCCTGTCGACACTTTCTATATGCGGCAGCATCTGCTCGATTATCGACCTGGCGTCACCGACGAGCGGTATGTCAACCTGAACGTTTTTGGATATCGAAGACGGGTCGATATCTATATGGATTATCTTCGCATGCGGGGCGAACCGTTTGACATCGCCGGTAACGCGGTCGTCGAAACGCGCGCCGATTGCTACCAGGCAGTCGCAATTCTGCACGGCGTGATTTGCATACGCAGTTCCGTGCATACCCAGCATTTTCAGGCTGAGTTCGCTGGTTTCGTCGATAGCGCCAAGGCCCAGCAGCGTCGTGGTGACGGGCAGTCTGCCCTTTTCCGCCATTTCGCGCAGGACGTCGCTGGCGCCGGAGAGTATGACTCCGCCGCCGACGTACAGCACGGGCTTTTTCGCCGCATTTATCGTCTTAGCCGCAAGTTTGGCCTGCCGTTCATTGCCTTCGCCGCCGCGAGGCTTGTAACCCGGCAGCCGCGGCTCAACGTCCGGCTCTTCTTCCAGAATCGCTGTAGTGATGTCGACAGGTATATCCACAAGGACCGGGCCGGGCCGGCCGGAATTGGCGATGTAAAACGCCTCGTTCAACACGCGGCCGAGGTCGCGAACATCCTTGACGAGAACGTTATGCTTCGTAATCGGCCGGGTTATGCCGGTGAGGTCGGCTTCCTGGAACGCATCGTTGCCGATGAGATCGCTCTTGACCTGGCCGGTTATGGCGACTATCGGCACGGAGTCCATATTCGCCGTCGCAAGGCCGGTGACCAGGTTCGTCGCACCAGGCCCTGAGGTGGCGATAACCACGCCGACTTTGCCGCTCGACCTCGCATACCCGTCAGCCATGTGGCATGCGCCCTGTTCGTGACGGGTAAGAACGAATTTTAAGGGCGAGTCGTACAGCACGTCGAATATCGGAAGCAGCACGCCGCCCGGGTAACCGAACAGGGTTGTGACGCCCTGCTCAATCAATATCTGGTTGAGCAGCTGTGCTCCGTTAAGGCCTTTGTATTTCGTTTTCCTGGTCATATTATAAATCCTCAGTCTAAAACTTGAAAGTCATCCGAATCAGATGAATATACGGAAATTCCGCCGGAAATCAAAGAGAGTTTTCGAAGGATTGCCGTCACGCCGGTTCGGCCGCCGCAGGTGAAATTTTCAGCCTACAACGGCCTGACTAACGGTAACCACGCGCAGAGCCGGCACGGATACGACGCTGCGTCCTACCCTTACAACGCACAAAAGCACCATATTGTGTCCCATGCCGGTATTCATGATGCCGATATGTTACATCCAGCCATTGAAAATGCAATCTTTTTTTTCAAAAACGGCTCAAGCCGGCCGATTTATACAATAGACCTGATTTGCATAAAACGGCTATCACGGCTTCGTGTTCTGCTGGTTATTTTGACTTCAACTATGCAGGCCGGACTGCCGGCGTAACCAAATGATATACAGCCCCGGTAATATCCAGACATTAATTCGATAAGATATATGGACATTATGCAACAGGTTTAACTGTAGCCATTTATCAATATCGCACCTTTTTTGATTCAATTCACCTCTTTATTTGAAAATACCGCTGTGGGGTAAATCCTGAAAATACCAAGATACAACCTGACTTATAATATTTTGAAATATTTAAACTAATCATCTTAAAAAATGATATAATGAATAATTAAGGAAATCATATGAAACTGCTCCTGATTAATCCGTTCAATCCTCTTATAAATCTCGCAGACGTCAAATCCAGCCGCTGGAATCGCTACAGAATCTGGAAGCCGCTGGGCCTGCTTGTGCTCTCTGCCCTTACGCCCAAAGAGTGGGACGTTACGATTATTGATGAAAACATCGGCAGGGTCGATTACAACAAAATGGACACACCCGATTTCGTCGGCATATCCGCATTCACGTCACAGGCGCCGCGGGCATATGAACTGGCCGCCGAATTTCGCGCAAAAAAAATCCCCGTCGTCATGGGCGGAATACACGCAACCATGTGCACGCAAGAAGCCGCAAAATTCGTGGACAGCATCGTCACCGGTGAAGCTGAAATAGTTTGGCCTCAAGTTCTGCAGGATGTAATTGCGGGGCGGCTGCAATCACTATACCATGGCGGACACATTGATATGGCCCACATGCCAATCGCACGCCATGACCTGCTGACAAAAGGCTACGCGTTCGGTTCCATTCAAACCACGCGAGGTTGCCCGCTAAACTGTAAGTTCTGCAGCGTTACTGCGTTCAATGGCAATAAGTATCGCAACAGACCTATCGAAAATGTAATCGAAGAATTTCGGGCGATTCCGGAAAAACGTGTACTAATAGTGGACGACAATCTCATCGGCATAACTCCGGCACACATTGAACGGGCGAAAGAACTGTTCCGCGCCATGATTGCCGCCAACATCCGCAAAAAATGGATGGCACAGGTTACGATTAATTTTGCAGATGATGAGGAACTGCTCACACTGGCGGAGAAAGCCGGCTGCAGCGGAGTATTCATAGGCTTTGAATCATCATCGGCAACAGGATTGGCTGAAGTCGGCAAAAAATTCAACATGCTCAAAAGCCGTAATTTTCACCACTCCATACGACACATTCACAAACATAAAATTCTAGTAGTCGGTTCATTCATCATGGGCCTTGACGCAGACAAGCCCGGCATAGGCAAACAAATAGCAGCCGCCGGCAAAAGCTACGGCGTGGATATTCTAAACGTGCTATTCCTCACGCCGCTGCCCGGCACGCACCTGTGGAACGACATGTGCGGACAGGACAGGATTCTGCTGTGCGACTTTCCGGCTGACTGGAAATATTACACTCTGGGCTTTCCGACCGCGAAATACAACAATTTTTCATTTCGAGAAATTTTGCATGAGATGAAACTATGCGACGGCTCGTTCTATTCGCGTAAACAGATTCTGTTGCGGGCTTTCAAAAATTTCATCTACCGCCATCAGCCGTTCGTATCGCTGATATCAAACCTTTCGTTTCGCCACAACGCCAAGATGGCCCAAAAAGGCTATCTCAAACTGCTGCGTTCACGCACATCTCTCGTGACGTGATAACTCTGAAACACCAGTAACACGAATAAAAAAGCGACAGAAGAAATTCCGCCGCTTTTTATAATTCACTCGATGTAAAAAATCAGCCGCGCCAGTCGGTTTTGTCCACAGTTGTTTCAAACGTGCCGACGACTACGTCGGGCATTTTTTCATCACTGACTTTTGCGACGTCTTCCCTGGACGGCTTGCCGATTTTGACATATCCGCCGACTGGACATTTTTCGATTACGGTCTGCATAATCTGGTGAATGGTGGCCGGGTCGTAGTTGTCGTAATCGAACTGCGGGAGTTTGCCCTGCATCTTGATGAGGTTAGTCGCCTGTCGCGCACATGCGCCGCAGCCGATACAGCCGACCTTGCAGACGCTTTTGACGTCTTTGCCGAAATCCTTGTTGTTGCATCGGAGGATGTACATCTGTTCAGCCTTGAACGGCACCATGGATATCACGTGCCGCGGGCAGGCTTTCTCGCACGCGCCGCAGCCGACGCATTTGTCATAATCCACCACGGTCTGGCCGTTGATGACGTGAATGGCGTCAAACTTGCACGCCCGCTCGCAATCACCCATGGCCAGACAGCCGTACGCGCAACCCTGAACGCCGGCAACCAGATTGGCTGCGGTGCAGGAATGTTCGCCGATGTATTCATGGCGGCCCAGCTTGTCTTCGCATTTTGCGCCGCAATGAATCGCCGGCCGATAAGGATATGTCTCTTTGAGTTCCACGCCGAGTATTTGGGCTATTTTCCGTGCGACGGCATCGCCGCCGACGGGGCAGAGATTTACCGCAACTCCGCGGATGACGACGGCTTCGGCGTAATCACCGCAGCCGACGAAACCGCAACCGCCGCAGTTCGCGCCGGGCAGCGCTGCGCCGATTGCCTCTATTTTTGGGTCTACTTCAACGGCTAACGCCTCATTGGCCCAGCCGAGTATGCCGGAAAAAACTATCGCCAACAACAACATTATGGCCGCGGCAAGCAATATGATTATCCACATGAACATGATTATTTCGTCTCCTCGGCCAGATTAGTTTTTTTAACCATTTGTTCAACGTCGCCCATTACGGCCGTCTGCGTCGCATGAGCGGGCTTTACCACCAGCGCCTTCTGAAGCGACGCGTTTACGCCATTAAACCCCATAAACGCCATCGCAAGAATGCCGGCTATCACAAGCGTAATACCGGCTCCGCGGAGCGACTTGGGAACATTGCAGAGTTCGAGGTCTTCGCGTATGCCGGCCATTATCAGCAGCGCCAGCGTAAACCCGACGCCGCCGAAGAATGCAAACGTCAGCGACTGGCCCAAATCCCACGGATTATCGCCGGAAATATGCTTCATTATCTCAAGGCAGGCGAACAGGATGGCGCAATTCGTCGTTATCAGCGGCAGAAACACGCCGAAACTCTTGTACAGCGGCGGAAAGAACTTGCGAAGGTACATTTCCACAAGCTGCACGCTGGCGGCTATGAGGAAAATGTAGACGATATAGTTCAGTATGCTCAGGTCGCTGTCGCCCGTGCCGCCGCAGAGATGGTATATCCACGTCGAGAGCGGCGCTCCGCTGCGGAGCAGATAATACGTAAAAACCCAGCTCAGAAAGCCGGCTACCGAAATTACGAACGTAACCGCACAGCCCATGCCGAAAGCCATGTCCACACGACGCGACACGCCGATGAACGGACATATCCCGACAAAATAACTCAACACGAAGTTGTTCACTATCGCGGCGCCGACGGCTATCAGGATTATTTGTGAGAGGTATTCCATGTTTCCACCTTACGCGGCTTTCTTTTCAAATTTTGCACTTAGCCAGTTAGCCAGACCCATCAGCAATCCCAGCGTTAAAAACGCTCCAGGAGCCAGGCCCATAATCGCCCAACGATATCCTTCCGTCGCCGAGCCGTTCCAGAACAGTTCTATCCCGAACCACGACCCGCTAGCCAGCAATTCGCGCACTGTCGCCACGGTCGAAAGACCCAGGGCGAAACCTATGCTCTGGCCGACCGCGTCGGCTATCGCCGGCCCGACGCTCTGCTTGGCGGCACAGACTTCACAGCGACAGATGATTATGCAGTTGACGATGATTAGCGGAATGTACGGCCCAAGCTGGTCGGACATGTCCGGCATGAACGCGGCGAGAAATTTGTCGGCGATTGTCACGAACGTCGCAATAATCAGCGTGAAAACAAGAATCCGCAGGTGCGGCTTGATGAGGTGACGTATCAGGCTGACGATTATGTTCGAGCATATCAGCACGAACGCAACCGCGCCAGCCATCGTCATTGACGCCTTCATCGTCGCGGTCACCGCCAGCGTCGGGCACATACCCAGAACCTGACGATAGGTCGGGTTTTCCGGCAATATGCCGTTTATGAATCGTTCAAAGGCTGTAGGTCCGTTATTGTCAGGCATGGTTATTTCTCCTCCGCGGCGGCTGACGCGAATTTCAGTTTCTCTACGTCACCGACGAATTTCGCGACTGTCTGATTGACTATGGCCGTCAACGAATCCGATGAAATCGTTGCGCCGCTTATGGCGTCTATTTTGTTGTTATCCGGCGAGGCGGTTCTGTTTTTGACGACCTCCAGCGGCGGATTGGCGGCTTTGCCTGCGAACTGATAAATCCACGGGCTTTGAATTTTGCTGCCGAGATTGGGCGTTTCTTTCTGCGATATCACCGACACGCCGGTGATTGTTTTGAGGTCGGGGCTCAAACCTATGAGACAGACAACTTCGTCGGCGTATCCGTTACCCTTGCCCAGCACGACCCAACCGAGCTGTTTATCACCGTTGAAAACCTTATATACATCGTAATCCAAAGGATTTTCCGGTTTTTGCACGGTAAGAGTCGTTTCAGCTTTTCCGTCGCGGTCTACAGTTATTTTATCGCCGGCGATTACTATTTTTGCGCCATTAACCTTATCCTGTCCCAACAGAAGCAGTGGTATGCGGTTATAGGATTTGGTTATCTGATTTTCCTTGATTTTCGGCCCCAGCGTCAGTTGCACGCCAGCCAGCAGTGCGCCGAACGCCAGCGATATCGCTATAACCAGCCAGCCCTGTTTAAAATATTTTAACATCAACAATCTCCAATATTGTAAATATCAAGTTTCAAGTAACAACCTGCAAGCAAGTTTTTAATTAACGCCTCGCGGCAAACCTTGTCCATAACAGCCGTTTGTGCTGGCTGTTAAAATACAAATTCCTATACACTAAATCTTCAACTTCCAGAACGATTCTGTTTGTTAATTATCGCACTTAGTATATGTAACAGTTCCGTCGTTTCATCTATCAAGCGATGTCGCATATCTTGTAACTCAGCGGGAACATTAAGTAGCTTCAACCAATAACGACTTTCTTTTGCTTCTTTTCTGGCAATTTTAAGCCGTAAAACCTATCTCTTTTACCAAGAGATTCCTTTGATTCAATATAATTGGCTCCTACAGAACCGGACGCTCTAATTAGTTGTTTTCCATCTTCATGGTTACTTATAGTTTTAGGCAAATGTCTCAAAAACGTTCGAACCGTAATAGCATATTCTAACGTCCTGTCTTCAAAGTCATACGTTTTAAGCATATTGTTGTTCGAATCATTCATTGTCTATTGAAACTTGCTTGTAATTTGTTTCTTGTCACTTGGAAGTTCCGAAGGGTTTTGGCACTGTCCAACGATTGATGAGCGGAACGACGGCGTTCATTAGCAATATTGCGAACATCACGCCTTCCGGATAGCCGCTCATTATGCGTATAAGCTCAATACAGCCGCCGACTCCAAGGCCGAAAATGAACTTGCCTTTTGCGGTCATGGGATTCGTAACAGGGTCGGTCGCTATGAAAAACGCGCCGAAAAGCAGTGCTCCGCCGCAGAGGCTGTGCATAACATTCCAGGGGTCGGACGGATTCAATATGTCGCGTAAGCCGCTGATGATTATCACAGCCAGTATAACGCCCAGCGGCACCTGCCACGATGCCGTCCTACGTATAAGCAGATAAGCCCCGCCCAGAATGCATGCAATCGCCGATATCTCGCCCAGCGAGCCGATATGATTGCCCCAGAAGAGGTTGCTCAGTTTCGGTATGAACCCTTTTTTGCCGCCCGACGTCTGGTAATCCTTGGCTGCGGTCATGGGCGTAGCGGCGGAGACCGCATCCGGCATAGTGCCGGCGGGCACTATCGCGGCATATTGCGACGGCGTGGCATTCAGGCTTGCCAGCCAGGGCATTTTATCAAGGTCTTTTACGTAACCCGGCGCGCCGAGAGCCCCTGCGAATGCCAGCATGATGAACGCCCTGCCGACCATCGCCGGATTGAACAGGTTCATGCCCACGCCGCCGAATATCACCTTGCCGATGCCTATCGCCACCACACAGCCGATAATCGCAACGTAACACGGCGTATTCCACGGAATCGAAAACGCCAGAATCACGCCCGTAACCGCGGCAGAGCAGTCGCTCAGGGTAAGCGGCAGTTTGCGCATCTTCATGAACACCAACTCGGCGAGCATGCACGCCGCCACGCATACAACCACCTGGCGGACTGCAAACTGACGATAGATTATCAAGGCTACCAGCATCAGCGGCGAAAGGCCTATAAGAACGTCAATCATCATGCGGCGGGTCGAAGATTTTTTGTCCTTGAAATGCGGACTGGGCATCACCACCACCGCCGCTTCGATATCAGCCTGATTGGATTTGTTTTCCTCTGTCATATCATCATCTTTCCATTTTTACGAGTCGCTTCTAACAAAAATCCTGTTTTGAAAATCCGGATGTCCGTCGCAATTATTTTTCGCGCGGCATGAGGGTTTTGCCCATTCGTATAAGTTGCACCAGTTCTATGCCAGCCGGACATACGTAGGCACAGCAGCCGCACTCGACGCAACTAAGGATGTTGTATTTTTTGACGACATCCCAGTTTCTGTTCCTGCTGCCCAGCGCCAGCCGCTGCGGCACGAGTCTCATGGGACATGCATCCACGCAACGGCCGCACCGCACGCAATTCGTCGGCTGAGCGGTATCGACATCGTCCTGCGTCAGAACTGTTATGCCGCTCGTACCCTTAGTCACCGGCGTGTCGAGGTCGCCGATTGTAAAGCCCATCATCGGGCCGCCGGCTATGATTTTGGCTGCGTTCTGCTTCACGCCGCCGCAGAACTCTATAAGCCGTCGAATTTTCGTGCCTATCGGCACGAGGATGTTTCGCGGCCGAACTACACCTTCGCCGCTGACCGTCACGACGCGATGCGTAAGCGGCTTGCCGCGAGTGACGGCTCTGGCGATTGCGCAGGCAGTGCCGACGTTTATTACGCCCACCCCGACATCCAGCGGCAAACCGCCTGTGGGGATTTCACGGCCAAGTGCGGCGTAGACGGTCTGCTTTTCGCCGCCTTGCGGATATTTGGTCAACAGTTCCGCTATCTCAACATCCGTGCCAGCGGCATGACGTCGGAGAATATCGACAGCCAGCGGTTTATTGTCTTCCACCGCGACGACGATTCTGCCTGCGCCGCACGCACGGGCTGCGAGAATAGCCCCGCAGAGAATCGCGTCGGGCACTTCGACCATCAGCCTGTAATCTGCGGTAAGATACGGCTCACACTCGCAGCCGTTGACCAGCACGGTATCTATTGGTTTTTTTTCATTGCGGATGAGTTTGATGAACGTCGGAAAGGCTGCGCCGCCCTGGCCGACTATGCCGGCGGCTTTTATAGCGGCGATGATATCTTCCGAATCGTACTGTTCCAGGCCGGCCAGCGGCCATTCTCCGCCGAGGACATTTTTTAAAACATCTTCAGGCGATGGCATTTTGTCGTTAACTGTGATTGGCAGCGCCTGGACGCGTCGGCCATTGGGGAGCGTCACGGAACAGGCCATGCCGGCAACGCCGCTTACCGTCGCATGCACGGGCGACGACACGAACGATTCACTCGAGCCGATTATCTCACCCCAGGAAAGTTCCTGCTTGAGCTTGACCTTCAGCTCGCAAGGCGCGCCGACGTGCTGAAGCATGGGTACTTTGACTTCAACCGGCGTCGGCAGCGGTTCGATTATGCTGTCGGCAGCTAAGCCTTTGCGTTCCGGCGGATGTACGCCGTTACGAAATGTACCCATAGCTGTAGTCGATGTCGTCATTTCAGTTATTTCTCCTGATTTTTTCTATTACGTTTTCTGAATAACACCTTGATTATGAACATCGCAACAAGCAGGCCTGCCGCAGCTCCGGCAATTCCGCCGCCAAGCTGGCTGTCCGCGTCATGGCCGTATAGCAACACTCCCGCAAGAGCCGTAAGTATCGGGAATAAAAACACCAGTGCAGCACTGCCGGCAAGTTTCCAGCCCTCAAGGCCGCCGCGGCATTGCTCTGTGGGCATGTCATGACTGTGAGTCTCGCCTTCCTTGCGAAATTCACATTGACCGCAGTCTCCGTCACAGCCGTTAAACCTGAAGATGCTCATAATGAAACCGCAGATAATAGCAAAAACAACAGGCGATTGCAAACCCACACATTGAACAAAAACCTCAAAGAATTGCACACAAAATCGATATTTTTTTAACGAATCCGCAAAAATCAACAGACACCCACCGTAAGCTCATTGTATCATGGGATAGGTTTTCATAAAAAAAGCCCCGCAGATGCGAGGCTTGAATTTTTACGTTATGTTTGGCGTTTCATTTCCTGCGACGACGCAGTAATACTGCACATCCGCCAAGCGTCAGAATCGCAACCGTTACAGGTTCAGGAACGGAAATGACACTATCTATCCAATCTGCATAATCTCTCAGGTCAATGGCAACAGAACCGGTATATGCTCCAGTAGTTCCCATAACTGCAATATTAAGGCCAACCAGTTCCCACGTACCGCTTAATGTATCATAAACCAGCCAACCACCACCGGAATCATGGTCTGCGGCACCGGCTTCATAAGTGGTATTGCCCAATGTAAAATAAGCACCTAAAATATCTTCGGTATAAGTACCCATAGCATAATCACTGTATGCAAAATCAACTTTATTAGTACCCCACCGTCTTACTCTGGAAGTTGAATCGCTCCACGTATACGAAGTGGAAGATACAGTACCTGCGGCGTGGCCTGTACCAATCATGGCAACCACTTTATTCGTAATAGAGGCGCCATCATAAATATCGTAATATGTTGAAAGTGCCTTATCCACGCGAATCAACGTAAGGTCGGCATCATAATCGTGATTTGGGTCATCTGATGCAGAATGGTTAACCACTTCCTGAATGGTATAAGTCACGCCATCCTGCGTAAACGTATTTCCGGCGCTCAGCGTATAGTGTCTGCTCGATATCAGCCAGTATGACCCAACGGCGGTCATGGTTTTGCCCGCACTAGTACCGAATTGATACACTCCATCCCAATCCAGGGAAGAAAGATTATAAGATGAATAATTTGAAGGGTCTGTTGCGCTTGTTGCGGTATCATTTGTAACAATTGCCATTACCGGCGAGGCTGTCAACAAAACCAGAATGACAAGACTGCTCAAAACGTTGCGTTGCATAGTCCAACCCTAACTTATAAAACAAGCGCACAATACTACGCGCGTTGAGCTCGCCCCGCCGTGGGGCATTGCGCAACTCCTCCATTTCGAGCTATGAGCATTTTTTTATAGCGTCCCTTCCCTGAGCGAAAAGAGACTCTTCTGCGATTAACTCATTATATTATAATTTATTGCATAACCAACACAATTTTTTTGTACCATAACCGGATTAATCGGTCAGAACCCGACGGATGCGGATTGGATTCAGATTGCTGGTAACGACTTGAGGAATCGTATCTCCAATAACAGCAAGACGTTCCACGCTGTTCTTATCGCTAGCGATATTTGATATGATTATTGCTTCATCGCCTGCAGCCGCCCCGGAGACATCCGTCAGGTCGAGGATGGTCTGATCCATGGACACTCTGCCGATAACCGGCACAACCTGGCCGCGGACAATCATGCTTGCCCGATTGCTGAACTGCCGCAGGTATCCGTCGGCGTAGCCTATCGGCACAAGGCCGATGAGCGTATCCCGTTTGCAGACGTAAGTGCAGCCGTAGCCGCATTTTGAGCCAGCCGGCACAGCACTGGTATGCATTATCGTGCTTTTGAGTTTAAGGCACGGCCGCAGCGGCAGACGGTTTTCCATATCGAACGACGAATGATAACCGAAAAGGCTAAGTCCCAGCCGCACCATATCATACCGACATCGCGGAAGCTCTATCAGCCCTGGCGAATTGGCGGCATGACGCATAATCCCGCAGCCGGCCGTCAGGCAACATTTTTCAAGAGTGGCGTCAAAAGTATCCAACTGCTGATGAGCAAAAGACTTATCAGCCTCGTCGGCGGTCGCCAGATGCGTATATATGCCCGTCAGTTTCAGATGTGCGTCGGCATTGACGTGCGTAAGGAGGCTTTCCGCAGCGCACGGCAATACGCCGCTTCGAGTCATGCCTGAATCCACCATTATGTGAATGCGTGCAGGCCTGCCAACCCTGGCGGCACGACGGGCAAGGTAATCCGCCTCGGCGGAACACGTTATCGTCAGATGCGTGTCCGTGCGGATAAGTTCGTCAACGCAGTCTGCCTGGTCCGGCGAAAGAGCCTCGCAGCCGCTCGGAAACAGAACCAGCACCGGCCCGTCATAACCGAATTCGCGTATCGTCATAGCCTCGCCAGGCGTAGCTGCCACCATGCCGTCGGCGTACTCCGCCAAAACCGGCCAGATGAGTTTCAGCCCGTGGCCGTAACAGTCGGCTTTTATGAGCACCCATACCTGCGAATCGCCGACAAGGCTGCGACACAGACGGATATTCTCAACAAGAGCGCCGGCGGATATCTCCGCGGTAACGTATTTAAACCTGTCGTCAAACATCATCACTTCCTTTTGTCAGAATCGCGGGCAATTATAACATTCCTGCCGGCTGAATGTAAGCCGCATATCCCGCGTCTCACCATTCCCGCCGCCAACCCGAACGGTAGATATACGACAAGGAAAAAAACCGGCGTCAGAAATTCCATGAAAACCACGTACCACGGCCAGGGCAGGAAGAACAGCGGCATAGCGGTCTGCGGCGGATGACATATAAAAAAATAATTCGACCGCAGCAGCAGATTTATCGCCGCCACGATTACGAATACGACGTTCGTCGCCAGCCACGCCCACAATATTCCCGCCGCACGCGGCCGGTATCGCAACGACACAATCGCATAGACGTTGCATACCACAATCAGCATGTGCGATACGTAAAACTGCCAGAAGCCGAATGACGGATAATCCGCCGGCAAATCCGGCGTAAGCATAGCCGGTATCGCTCCGGCTACGGACCAGAAAAACGCCACCTCGAAAATCCTCTGCAGCCGCCGCGGATAACACCACATATAAACAGCCGTCAGTATCATGCCGAAATCACAGAGGTGAAACGGCAGAGACCGCCGGTAAAAATCCTGAAACGACGGCTGAGTACAGAAGCTGTAGCAATCCTGAACGACTTCGCCGCCGAGCAGCATCACCACAAGTATGCGAGCGACAATCATCGCCGTCTTTGCGCCGCCGGCACGGTTAACCGCCATGCCGAGCAGCAGTGGCGCCAAAACCGTAAAAAACATCAGCCCCCAATGCAGAGGGCTGAAGAGTTGGAAATTTACGATATTTTCATTCATCGCAGCCTTACGATTTCGAGGCTATTTTTCACAGGCAGTTTTTTTTAAAAAAAACTATTTTTACGGACTCTCGATTTTTTTAAATGCGCGGCAGTTTTTTTTATAAATAACTATCTATATACGATTCTAGATTTTTAAAAAGACGCAATATACAACACTGTGGCTGCCGCAGCAATTTTTTAAAATAACTATCTATATACGATTCTCGATTTAAAAAAAGACGCAATATGCAACACTGTGGCTGCCGCAGCGATTTTTAAAAAAACGATTATCTATACGGATTGTAGGATGCCAGCGTACTTGGCGGCCAACGGCTTGACAGCACCCACGGCGCCACATACGTCGCGACGAATCTGGGCCGCGTAGCTGCATCGTGCGAACCGCCGCCGCTGGCGGCTGTCATGGATTCGGTGACTTTTACCTGGTAGAGGTTGTTGTAGTTTTTATTAAAACCGTTCAAGCCGGCGGACGGCCCATGGCCGCCGTCTACGTTGCCCATGACAGTCGTGCCCACGCCCAACAAGCCGGCATCCTCAGGATTGTAAAAATTCACGATGCCGTTACGGCAGCTTTTGAGTGCCTTATTGAGATTATAATTGTCCGATATGCTTGCGGCGATAAGAACCAGGCCGTCAATCTTGTAATCTTTCGAAAGTTCCTCTGCTGCAAACACCGCCACGCCGCCGCCGCCGCTGTGGCCGATGATATAAACCGGCCGGCCAGGATATGCATCTTCATATTGTTCTATCATCTGGGCGATTCGTCTGCCGGCGGCACGATTGCCGATTACATCCATCTGGTTGAGCAGCATGCCCAGGCCGGGTATCGGCCGACCCCAGTTGTAGATTGGCATTGCACGGTAGCTTCCAGCCGATACTAACCCGCGGCGGATATTGTGGTTAAATTCGCTTTCGCCCTCTATGCCGGGCAGAATTATGACCAGCCCGTTCTCCTTGCGAACATCGGTCATGTAGCGTTCGGCAGCATCCACTTCACAGCCGGCGCAAATCATGGCTATGCAAATCATGCCCACGCCGCAGAAAATCGCCGCCAACTTTCGTCCGAGAGTCAATTTCATTATCCTGTCCTCTCTTTAGCCCTTTTTAGTCTGGTACAAACCGGTAAAATCGTCGCAACATCCCAAACCGCATAACGAGCCCATTTTAGCTCTCGCCCCGACGATTTGCCAGAATAAATCTTCTGTTTTGTCCCTGAAAAATACATTCAGCCAGACAATTGACATCGTCGCCGTTTAATAATATCGTGTAGCTTCCAACAAGAGGTACGCATGAACAGACAAAACGATACTTCGTACACCGCCGCAGCCGAGCACATGACCGCAGCCCAGGTCGGAAAAGTCTATCAACACGAATTTTCGCCGTCGGAAGACGCCGACAAATCTCCTGCACGAACGTCCGACGGATATCTCACCAGCGCCGAATATCTCCGCGCAGCCATGAAAAATATCTCCGCCGATTCAACGGCTGACGCCATCAAGCTGAATTTTCATCATCCCGTCGAAGACTGGTTGAGAAAAAAATGGGTTCGCCGCATTCTCGGCGCGATATCGCGTCCGGACGAAAAGGGCCATACACGGCTGGAACGTATTTTGCGCAGTTACCGTAATCCGCACGCCGGCGTCTGGAGCAGGATAAAATATCTGCCAATCCATTTTGCAATAAGTCGGCTGGTCGGTCCAAAAGGCTGGGATGATTTTCGTCATCGTTCAAAGCAGTTCGGCGCAACCGTGCGAGGCTTGAACGTGGTAGCCCGCTCGATTGCCGAGTTCGGCCTTACCGTGCCGCAAAAATTCACCAGCCCGCTGTTCGTCGTCTGGAATTTCACCAACATCTGCAATCTCAGGTGCAAGCATTGTTACCAGGATTCCGAACACAGCACGCTGGCTGACGAACTTACGCTTGAGGAAAAGCTCGACTTCGTAGACCAGATGGGCCGGCTGAACATTCCCATGCTAGCCATCTCCGGCGGCGAGCCGACTCTCAGCAAGGACCTCATCCCTGTCATAAAGCGGGCTCGCGAATACGACATGCATATTTCGTTAGCAACGAATGGCACAACCATGACGCCGCAGCGTGCCGTCGAACTGCGCGACGCCGGCCTGCGATACGTGGAAATATCGCTCGACTCCACAAAGCCGGAACGGCACGACGCATTCCGCGGCATTGCCGGCATGTGGGAAAAAACCGTCCAGGGCATGCGTAACGTCGTCGCCACGGACGGCCTGCGGCTGGGCGTCGCCATGTGCGTACACCAGGGCAATATCGACGAAGTCCGCGATATGATAAAATTCGCCGAGGAAGAAATCGGTGCAAGCTGCCTGGCTCATTTTAATTTCATACCCGTCGGCCGCGGCTTGAAGATGGTCAGCGGCGACATCACCCCGTCGCAGCGTGAGGAACTGCTCGCGATACTGAATGAAAAAATGCAAGCCGGCGGCATGGGCATAATTTCGACCGCACCGCAGCTCGGCCGCGTATGTCTAGCCGGCGCAGCCGTCGATGACGGCGTCGTGACGTGCAGCCACGCAGGCGGCGGCAGCGGAGTCAAGGCACGCGTGGTAGCCAAATATCTCGGCGGCTGCGGCGCAGGACGATGCTACATCGCCGCCGAGCCCAACGGCAACATAACGCCGTGCGTTTATCTGCCCCACCGCGTCATGGGCAATGTGCGGGAAAAACCGCTCGAACGTATTTTCCGCGAAAGCGTCTTCTGGGAGATACTCAATGACCGCAAACGGCGGCTGGGCCATTGCGAAGTCTGCGCATTTTCAGATTATTGCGGCGGCTGCCGCGCACGCGCGGACGCATATTTCGGCAAGCTGCACGCCGCCGACCCAGGCTGCATATTTAACCAGAAACACTGGGATAAACTCGTGGAAGACGGCATAGCGATAGTGGAAACTGAATCCGCCGATGCAAAAACAGAAATATCTTCACAATAACCTGCGACAAACAGAGAAGTTGGTATCGAAAGAATATCCGGTATATAATTCAGTATCTGCCGTCATCATGACGATATATAATTGTTCAAACTGACCGATTTACGATTTTTCGCATATGAGGCTAAAAGGTAAGACTTATTTTGCAATAAAATACATTACCGCGGCTCACAAAGGCGACGTCGCAGAATTATTTGTCATGCATATCGTAAATGCTTGCAAAATAAGTTTTTACCGAACCTTATAACGCGAATTGGTCTCTTTGAGATAATTGTTCAAACTGATGCGCAGGAATTTGAAGTGCTCTGAAATAACCCGCAGGAGCGTATTTGAAACGAGGTGAAGAATGCGGAAGTATCCTTTGTGCGACACGGCAATATATATCTGTATCGCAGCGATGATATCGGCGACATTACCTGCACGGACTCTCGCCGACGGCAATCCGCTGGATATCGTCAAAAAACTGATTTCAGACAAATCAGAAAAAACATCGCCATCCGACAAATCCGAATCAAACGCCAAAATACCCTCCGAACCTTCGAGATTGGGTGAATTCTGCGTCATAAGCGGTTATGACGGCTCATTGCGGACCGGCCGATGCAACGGAGCTGTCGGCGGCGGTTTGTTTATTGCGCCAACCAGCGCTTTGGGCGACAAAATAACGCAAGGCATGGTCATATATAAGGGCCAAATATATCCGGTAAACGCCGTTTACAAAGATTCCGATTACGGCGTAACGGTGCTTTTCGCCGACGCCGATGCCTGCGGAAAATCGATGACTATGGGGAAATTTCCCGAAGCAGGCTCTAAACTGCTGGTTAACTCACAGACGAAATTTATCGGGGAAGTGCGAGATATTTACGGCATCGGCGCAATGCGGGCCATACAGCTCTCCGGTGAGGTCGACGAGGAAAATTTCGTCGGCTGCGAGGTCTACGACGCCAGAGGCAGAGTAGTCGGAATCGTAACCAGTTGCGAAGTGGTTTACGACAAGAACAAGCGAGCCGACATATGCTACATTCTGCCTTCGTCGTGCATGAATCAAATGGCGAATGACGCCTTTAAAAATAAGGTTTCACTCCAAAAGCCGGCTGAAAACATACTGTCAAAAATCACGTCTGCACAGTTTCAATCGTATTCGCAAGCCAGGCAGATGCTGTACCTTCGGCGTTATCCGCAAGCGATAAAACTGCTGCGTAAACTTCTGAATTCCAAACCCGTCAGCGCCTACGCCTACCGGCAGTTGGGCGACATGTATTTCGAGCAACACGACTTCCCCAGAGCCGCAGAGTGCTACAAAAACGCCATAGATATTCAGCCGTCATTGCTGGCGTGTTACCCGCAAATGGCGCAGGCGATGGGCAAAACCGGCCAGCCGGCTAAAGCGCTCGACATACTCCTGAAGTGCTCCAAAAGCATCATGGGCGACGAAATGAAGCAGACGTTCGCCGAATCGTTCAGGCTTGTGGGCCTTGACCTCATCAGGTCGAAACTGCCGCAAAAGGCTGTCGTCGCCCTGCAGAATGCCGACCGTCTTGAACCAGGCAACGCTGAAATATGTTTCGCTCTCGCCGAGGCCCTCATGGATGAAGACCAGCTTCTCCAGGCGAGGGATTATTATGTCCGGTTCGTCAAGCTCGCCGGCCCGGCCTGGCGCGAGTATACGCTCTCAAGTCAATCCGGCGGCGATGCAGTCATGGACCCGCGCGTGCTTCGCGCACAACGACGAATAAACGAAATAGACTACAAAATCAGAATGCGGGAAACACAGAAATAATCCGGAAATCAGCCGTTCACATTTATCCTCAAAAACTTCCGGCGATACGCTTTGGGCGTCATGCCGATGAGTTTCGTAAAATATCGCGTAAAGGCGCTATGGTCGTAAAAGCCGGTTCTGTTGGCTATTTCCGATATAGTCCGCTGGGTCTCGACAAGTTCACGGCAGGCTTCGAGCAGTTTCATTCGCATGATGTA
The DNA here is from genome assembly GCA_964536835.1 of uncultured Planctomycetaceae bacterium. Classification (GTDB taxonomy): domain Bacteria; phylum Planctomycetota; class Phycisphaerae; order SM23-33; family SM23-33; genus DAONFI01. The sequence goes on from CAZIAZ010000026.1 coordinate 26,965, forward strand.
CCGGCCGGGTGAAATATTGAAAATCTTCTTGAATCGCCGCTCGAACTGGCTGACGGAGAGACACGCCTTATGCGCAAGCTGCCCGATTGGTATGTTCGCAAAAAGATTGCGGCGGATATGTTCCACCACGGGAGCCATGGTTTCAAACGGCCGCCAGCTATGCGGCGAACGACGCAGGTCGCGCGTATAACCGGCAAGCCCGATGATTTTGCCCGTCGTTGAGATAAGCGGCATTTTCGTGGTAAGAAACCAGTTGAATTCGCCTCGCCGGTTTTTTACAAGTTCCACCTTGTTTACTATGTGAATGCCTTTTTCAAGCACCTTGCGGTCATCGTTAACGTATTCCTGCGCAAGCTCATGCGGGAAGAAATCGAAATCGGTTCGGCCGAAAACCTGCGAAAATTCGTCGCAGCCGCATTGCTCTATCATGATATCGTTGACGTGAATGAACCTGCCCTGCCGATTCTTGACAAAAAAATAGACGTCCGGCAGATAGGCGAACAACTCGATAAAAGGCGTTGCATCCCGCAATTTATCAAGAAATCCCGGCAAAATACCATTTTCAGCGTTTTTGTTCAACATCGGCAGGCAATAGCCTCCAACAATAATAATGCGCATATTATACAAGAATTTGCGTAGTTTTTGCAATCATCAATCAGCCTTTGCGGATATTATTAATAAGAAGCAAATTTTTACCGGTTAAATTTTAATTTAAAATTCTGGTTTTAATTTTTAAAAACCGTTGCACAAGGAGAAGAAGTCATGAGCAGAAAATTACGTATGGGTATGGTTGGCGGCGGGCCAGGCGCGTTCATCGGCGGCGTCCATCGCAAAGCCGCCGCAATCGACGGCAAAATAGAACTCGTCGCCGGCGCATTTGACATCGACCCGGCCAAAAGCATGGCTATGGGCAGGGAACTCTGCCTCGACTCCTCGCGAGTTTATAGCGATTTCAGGGAAATGATTGCCAAAGAAACCGCACTGCCGGCTGAGCGACGCATAGATTTCGTTGCCGTCACCACTCCGAACAACTGGCATTTCCCGATTGCCAAAGCCTTCCTTGAAGCCGGTTTTAACGTCATGTGCGAAAAACCCATGACCATGACCCTCGCGGAAGCCGAAGAACTCGAGCAAGTCGTCAAGCGCAGCGGCAAGGTTTTCGGACTGATGCACAACTATCCGGCATATCCGATGGTCAAGCTGGCGCGCGACATGGTGAAATCCGGCCGACTCGGCGAAATACGCAAGGTAGTCGTGCAATACGCACAGGGCTGGCTGGCCAGGGCTATCGAAAAACAGGGCCAGATGCAGGCGTCGTGGCGTACCGATCCCAAGCAGAGCGGCGCCGGCGGCTGCGTGGGCGACATCGGCACGCATGCGGAGAATCTCGCAGAATACGTCACGGGCCTGCGGATAACGGACATCTGCGCGGAGACGACGTCATTCATACCCGGCCGGCCGCTCGACGACGACGTCAACGTACTGCTTAAATTCAACAACGGCGCCAAGGGCATACTGCACGCCAGCCAGATATCCATCGGCGAAGAGAATGGCCTGCGGATATGGGTCTACGGCTCAGACGCAGCCATTGAATGGTATCAGGAACAGCCCAACCATCTCACTTTCAAACCGCTGGACAAGCCCGTTGAGATATGGAGTCGCGGTAACGGTTACGTCGGCGAAATCAGTCCCGCGGCAGCGCGCGGCACGAGAGTACCGGCTGGCCACCCGGAAGGTTTCCTCGAAGCGTTTGCGAACAATTATTCAAACTTCGCAGACACGATTCTGTCCAAAGCCGCCGGCAAAGAACCGGATGCCCTCATGAACGACTTTCCACAGGTTGCCGACGGCGTACGCGGTATGGCGTTCATCGAAGCCGTCGTCAAGTCGGCTAAAAGCGACAGGAAGTGGACAAAATTCGAATGAACGGCTATATTCTCCTGGTAGCCATGATTTTTTGAGGCGATTGGTTTTTTTTTTTAAAACTGCGAATGCCGTATTTGAGGTAAGAGACATGTCAAGAAAAGTGACGATATTTACGGGCCAATGGGCGGATTTGGGATTGGAAGCGTTGTGCCGGAAAGCTGCGGCATTCGGTTACGACGGCCTTGAACTCGCCTGCTGGGGCGACCACTTTGAAGTCGACAAAGCCGACGCCTCCTACTGTGCCGAAAAACGCGAACTGCTCAAAAAATACGGGCTGAACGTTTTTGCGATTTCCGCACATCTCGTCGGCCAAGCCGTCTGCGACAATATCGACGAACGTCACCAAGCCATTCTGCCGGCTTACATCTGGGGCGACGGCAAACCCGAAGGCGTTCGCCAGCGGGCCGCCGAAGAACTCGTCCGCACCGCAAAAGCCGCCAAAACTCTCGGCGTTGACGTGGTCAACGGCTTTACCGGCAGCAGCATATGGCCGCTGCTCTATTCATTTCCGCCAGTGTCGCCCAAAATGATAGCCGCCGGCTATGCCGATTTCGCCAAACGTTTCAAACCGATTCTCGATGAATTCCAGAAACTCGGCGTAAAATTCGCACTCGAAGTGCATCCCACGGAAATAGCCTTCGACATCGTCAGCGCCCAGCGTGCGATTGACGCACTCGACGGCCATCCCGCGTTCGGCTTCAATTACGACCCAAGCCACATGGGCTATCAGGGCGTCGATTACGTGGAATTCATTTACAGATTTGCCCCAAAAATTTTCCACGTGCACATGAAAGACGTCGGCTGGAGTGACAAACCGACGCAGGCCGGCGTATTCGGCGGGCATCTCGATTTCGGCGACAGACGGCGATACTGGGATTTCCGTTCCCCAGGCAGAGGCAGAATAGATTTCGAGGAAATCATCCGCGCACTGAATCGCATCAACTACGAAGGGCCGTTGTCGGTAGAATGGGAAGACGGCGGCATGAATCGCGAACACGGCGCAAAAGAAGCCTGCGAATTCGTCAGACGCGTCGATTTCGCCCCATCCAACGTCGCGTTCGACGCTGCCTTCGATAAATGACAGAAAATGACAGACAAAACCAACTGGTTTTTTTTTAATGGACAGAATTTTCGACGTTGAAAAAGGTTTCCGATGCAAATGCCGCCAGCAGTAGCCGCAACCAGCAGGATGACTGCAGGTCAGCTTTAGCATGCTCTTAGTTCATTAAAATACTTTTTCGATAGCGCCGGTTTTGAGTGACTTATAAAAGGCATCCACCACTTTCACGTCTTTGATGATGTCGTCAACAGTAATCATGGGCTGGCGATTCTCGTTGACGGCTGCGGCAAAATCTTTCAGCCACGTCCAGGCCATTTCGCCGCAATAGCCTGGTATGTCTTTGCTTTCGACGTGAATTCGCCGGCTTTGACTTTCGGGTTTTTCATGGCTGCTGACCAGCAGAAACTCGTCGTGCACGCCCTGCCAGGCCGGCTCCCACGACACATTGCCGTCATTGCCACGCATTGAAACGTAAATATCGCGTTTCCCGGGATAGCTGTCCAACAGTGAATAACTTATGTCCAGAATCGCCGTCGCACCGTCTTCAAAAGTCAGTACCGCCTGGGAGTTGTCCTCTATGTCCCGCTGCGGGCCGCCGGAGATTCTGGATACTGCCCCGCATATGCTCACAACTTCTTTTCCCGTCATCCAACGGAAATAATCCACCCAGTGCACGCCGAGATTCCACATCGGCCCGCCGCCTTCAGAGGCTTTCAGAGTCCAGGCGGAATTGTCGCGTATGTATCGGTGAGCCATGCCGGCGTTAAGTCTGGCTTCCATCGCCCTGATTTCACCGATAAGGCCGCCGACAACGGCTTTCCTGATTTGTCCGCTCACTGGATGAGTCCGCCAGCAATACGGCGAACTTATTTTGATGTTCGGATATTTTTTTGCAGTTTCTGCAATCTGTTCCGCACCAGCCAGCGTGGCGGCGCATGGTTTTTCAACTATGACGTGCTTGCCGGCGGCTGCGGCAAGTTCAACAGCCTTCGGCATTTCACTGTGCGGCAACCATATGATTACGACGTCTATGTCGTCACGCTCAAGAATTTTTCGATAATCGTCATATGCGTCGAGCCGGAAAAATTCATTTTCCGACGCAAGAAATTTCCCGTCGCTTTCTGCTATCGCCCTGGGTTCATATTCGGGCAGATTCTTCCAGAGAGGATGATACCAGCGAGGATGCTGATGATGTAAACCGATAATTCCAAGTCCAAGCGATTTCATGTTTCCGTTCCGTATAATTATTGTGAGTCCGGTTTTTCTGCCGTAATCCCATATAACAGCAGAGCCACAACGTTTTTTATCCGCTTATCCAGATTCGACAGCGATGTCGTGTTGTTCTCCAAAAGCTGGCACATGGTGTACCTGTTTGAAAAATAGAAAAAACACAACGAAAATATACTTATCAGCAGGTCGGCCACGTCGATATCATTGCGAAACCGCTTCGCATCCTGGCCCTTCTGCAACGCCAGCCGCAAAGCAGTAATTATCGGAGCCTTCTTGTCCTGAAGATTCATCTCCCTGGCAGCCTGGGCGTCATTTAGATTTTCAAAACACAGCATCCGCACAAAATCAGGATGCTCATCCAGAAACCTGTAATACCTGCGAACCAGCGTCTCCAAAAGCTCATCAGCCGGCAGCAGCATGGCGCTAAGTTCTATTTCAAGCGAAAAGAAACTTTCATAAACCTGATACAGCGCGGCTTTGTACAACAGTTCCTTGCTTCCGAAATAGTGATATGTCAGCCGCTTGTTAAGGCCGGCAAGCGCAGATATCTCGTCAACAGTCGCAGCACCCGGGCCTTTTCTGGCAAAAACCTCTATGGCGGCATTCAGCAGACGCTGCTTGCTGGCCTGGGCGTTCCGTTTACCTTTATTACCCTTCGGTTCAGTTTTAGTGTTCATGCCTGTTTTATAGCATTTATGCAAACAAATGTCATCAGAATTATAGTAACCGATTAGTTACAATTAATCAACAAAAATTTAATTATGCTCTTGAAAAAGAGAAAACTTGGGATATCCTTTAATTATGCATGAACAGGAGTATTTCCAGTGGCAAATATAAAAGTTGTCGTTACCGATTACATTGAAACCGACATGGATTGGGAAGCGGCGGAAATGGCCAATCGCGGCGTCAGATTTGAGGCGTATCAGCTCAAGCAGGCCGGCGAAGATGAAGTTCTCGCCAAAACGCGCGATGCCGACGTTGTAGTCGTGAATATGGTCAAAATAACGCCTGCCATCATAAACGGATGGGAAAAATGCCGGCTTGTCATACGTCACGGAGCCGGTTACGACAACGTTAACGTGCCGGCACTGACACAAAAGGGAATCGTCCTGGAATACATGCCCGACTATTGCGAGCATGAAGTGGCGGAACACGCCATAGCGCTCATGTTCGCCTGTGCCCGCAAAGTCGTCTGGAGCAGGAAAGTGCTGGACGACTCCGTAGTACGCGGGGAATGGGATTTCGCACCGATAATACCGATGCACAGAATTGACGGCTCGACGGTTGGAATCATCGGCTGCGGCCGAATAGGCGGGCTGGTTTATAAAAAACTCAAACATTTCGGCGTAAAATTCCTGATATGCGACCCATATCTCAAGGAGGCCCGCAGAAAAGCCCTCGGAATCGAAACCGTAGACATCGAAACGGTATGCCGGAACAGCGATTTCATCACGATACACACGCCGCTTAACGATGACACTCATCACATCATCAACGCACGCGTTCTTTCGATGATGAAGCCGTCCGCCTATTTCATAAATACTTCACGCGGCGGCATGGTCGACCACGACGCGCTTGCCGAGGCATTGCGAAATCATACCATCGCCGGCGCAGCTATCGACGTTTTCGTAAAAGAGCCGCCCAAGCCGGATTTTCCGCTGCTTGGGCTGGATAATGTCATAATCACGCCGCATCTCAGCTGGTACAGCGTGGATGCGGAACGCGCGATACGTGAAAAAATAGTTCAGGCTATCGACATGTTCATCGACGGGAGCGGGCCGAGGATTCCGGTCAATCCCGACGCTGTTAAAAATCGGAAGAAGGTTTAAAAAAATGTCAGAGAAGAAGTTTGCGAACGTAAAGACCGCCATTCCCGGCCCGAAATCGGCGGCATTGTTACAACGGTGGCACAGGGCAGAAGCGGATACGACGGGCTTTCAGGCGCCTGTGGTCTGGGATTCCGCCAGCGGCGTCGTTATCACGGATGTCGACGGCAACAGTTATCTGGACTGGACAAGCGGCGTACTTGTCACCAACGTCGGACACTGCCACCCCAAACTGGTAGCCGCCGTCCAGCAGGCAGTGGCCAAACTGATTAACAGCTACGAATGCCCAACAGAGGCACGAATCAAAGCCGCCGAAGCACTGGTTGCTCACCTGCCCAAACATCTCGACAAATGCTTTTTCATGACTACCGGCAGCGAAGCCACCGAGTCCTGCACGCGAATAATGAAACGCAAGACCGGTTGTTTTGAGATAATAGGCGTTCACGGCGGCTTTCACGGCCGCACGTATGCCGCCGCAAGCGCGGGCGGCTTGTCCGGCCCAAAACGCGGTTACGGCCCGACAATGCCGGGCGTCATCCGCGTGCCGTACCCATACGCCTATCGTAGTCCGGTCGGCAGCGAACCTGGAAAAATGATAGACTACTACATGACCCTGCTTGAAGACGAAGTCAGGGCGAACAGCACCGGTGCGCTGGCCGGCTTGATTGTCGAGCCGTATCTTGGAGCAGCCGGTTTCATCTTCCCGCCAAAGGGCTATCTGACCGAGATTGAAAAGTGGTGCCGCGCAAAAGGCATACTGTTCACACTCGATGAAGTCCAGAGTTCATACGGCAGAACCGGCCGCATGTGGGCGATGGAATGGGAAAACCTTACGCCTGACCTTGTATCTATCGGCAAGGGTATAGGCAACGGCATTCCGACGTCGGCTGTTGCGGCAAGAGGCGACGTCATCGCCTGCCTGGGCAAAGGTGAAATGAGCAGCACGGTCGGCGGCAATCCGGTCTCCAGCACCGCCGTAAGCACCATCCTGGAAATAATGGACGAGGAAAAACTCGTCGACAACTCCCTGCGAATGGGCAAATTCTTCATGGACAAACTGCTCAAATTGCAGGAAAAGTCACGATATATCGGCGAAGTCCGCGGCAGAGGCCTGATTATCGGAGTGGAACTGGTCAAGGACAAGAAGACCAAAGAGCCCGCTGCCGACCTGGCAAAACAACTTATCTGCCGCTGTGCCGAAAATGGCCTGATTATCGGCTCGGTTGGCATTTACGGCAATGTCATACGCGTCGCGCCGCCGCTCGTAGTGAACGAGGCACAAGCTATGGAAAGCATCGAGATTTTCGAAAAATCCATATTAAGCCTGGAGTCCTGATGCATGAAGCCGGATAAAACACTTATCGAAAATGCCATCAACGCAAATCTTTCAAATGCGTCGAATTTTCTGTGTGACCTGATTTCGACACCGTCACTGCCCGGCCAGGAAACGGCGGCAATGAATCTGGCGGTAAAGGTTTTTGAAAAGATAGCCTCGGTCGAAACCGTCCCGCTGAGCAACGCCCTGAAGGATGACAGGGACTACTCCGACCCGGTAAGCGGAATAAATTACGACGGCAGGAATAACCTGCGCATAGTCATGCCCGGCAGCGGCGACGGAAAAAATCTTTTGCTCAACACGCATATGGACACCGTTCCGCCAAGCCAGGGACAAACTCAGCCGTATGAGCCGAAAATCGTCAACGGCGAAATATTCGGCCGCGGCGCGTGCGATGCCAAAGGACAGGTTGCGACGATTTATCTCATGATGGCGGCATTGAAGACGCTGGGGATAAAATTGTGCGGCAGCCTTGCGGGCCATATCGTCGTCGAAGAGGAAGTCGGCGGCAACGGCACGTTAGCGATGGCGAGGCGAGGCGAAAACGCCGACGGCTGCGTCGTACTCGAACCGACGGAAATGCGTCTGCTGAGCAGCATCCGCGGGGCTGTGTGGTTTCATATCAACGTCAAAGGCAAGCCCGGCCATTCCGGCCAAGCCGGCCAAACCCGCAGCGCGCTTAAATCGGCAATTCGCATAATCGAAATCCTCGACGGCTATCACGCCGACCTGCTTGAAAAATCACGAGGCGACGCCCTGTTCGACAAATATCCCAATCCGATGCCGCTGACCTTCGGCAAACTCGCTGCAGGAAACTGGCCGGCTACCGCGCCAGGCGAAGCGGAAATCGAAGGCGTACTGGGACTGCTGCCGAACAAAACCGCCGGACAGGTTATGGAAGAAATGCGACAGATTATCCGCACGGAAGGCGGCGACGGCATTAAAGATGATTTTGAAATCAATTTCATGTACCGCCACGACGCATCCGTCTGCCCGAGAGACTCGCAGATTGTGAAATGCATGTCGAAAGCTACCGAATCAGCCGGCAGAACGCCCTGCATCGATGCCATGACGGCATCCTGCGACGCGTGGTTTTATAACAATCAACTAAAAATACCGACCGTCGTTTTCGGCGGCGGAAGCCTCTCCGTGGCGCACTCGAACAACGAACATATGCCTGTCGACGAATTGGCAAAAGCGGCGGAGATTCTGGTCAATCTTGCCATTGAATGGTGTGGAGTAAAATGAAACTCTGCGGTTTTAAAACCGCAACATCATATTTTTCAGGCAGTCGCCTGCCCGACAGACGACAGATAATTACGAAGGACATATTAAAATGAAAGCGTTGGTCAAAACAAAAAAAGGCCCTGGAAATCTCGAACTGATGGATATGCCTGTCCCGTCTGCCGGCGAAGGTGAAGTATTGCTCAAAATCCTGGCAGCGGGCGTATGCGGAACGGATATACATGTGCGGGACGATAATTTCCCATATTGGCCGCCAGTCATTCTCGGCCATGAATTCAGTGGCCGAATAGTCAAGGTCGGCCCTGGCGTAACACTTTTCAAGGAAGGCGACAGGGTTGTAGGCGAGCCGCATACGCGCGCTTGCGGCCATTGTTACCTCTGCAGGACGGGCAACATCCAGATATGTCCTGAAAAACGCAGCCCGGGCTGGGGCATCGACGGAGCGATGGCGGAATATCTCGTCATGCCCGAAAAACTGCTACACCGGCTGCCGGACTCGATACCAGACGACGTCGGCGCCGTTATTGAGCCTACCGGTAACGCGGTGCACGACGTACTTGAACGTGCCAGAGTGCAAGCCGGCGAATTTGTCGTCGTAATAGGCCCAGGCCCCATAGGCCTTCTGGCGGCGATGACCGCCAGAGCCGCCGGCGCAAGAGAAGTCGTGATTATCGGCACAAATTCAGACGAATCACTGCGGCTGGAAAAAGCCCGACAGCTCGGCTTCAAAACCGTCAACTGCCAGCAGCAGAAAGCATCCCAGATTGTTCAGGAAATGACAGCCGGCATAGGAGCCGACCTGGTGGTTGAATGCTCCGGCTCAGCCGGCGGCATAGCGTCGACAGTTGAACTGATACGCAAAAAAGGACGCATCTGCGCCATCGGCCTGCCGGGCAAACAGCAGGTGATTTTCCCGTACGCCGCCGCTTCGTTTAAAGTTTGCGACGTGTTTTTCTGCATGTCCACCAGCTATACGTGCTGGGATACCGCAATAAATCTCGTGGCAGCTGGCAAGATACCAGCCGGCGAAATAATCACGCATCGCCGGCCGCTTGAAGAATGGAAGGAAGTTTTCGACGACATAGACAATCAACGTGCCATCAAAGCAGTACTCATACCATAAACAGGAACGCAATATGACGAACAGAAAGACAGTACGTTTCGGCTTATTGGGCGCCGGCCTGATTGCGCCGTTTCACGCAAAAAGCATACTGGCGGCAGACGGCTGCGAACTGGTAGCCGTCGCATCCCGAACGGCTGAACACGCAGCCAAAATTGCAGGAGAGTACAACTGCAAGGCATATTCGTCGCTCGACGAACTTCTGGCGGATAAGACGATAGACGTCATAAACATTCTCACCCCAAATCATCTGCATTATGAAGCGACAATCAGATGTGCAAAAGCCGGCAAGCACGTACTCGTGGAAAAACCGCCGGCAATGAGCCTCGCCCAGACGGATGAAATGATAGCGGCATGCCGGCAGGCTGGCGTAAAGCTCGGCATAATGCTGAACTGCCGCGCACGCGGGCCGGTGCGTGCAATCAAAACAGCCATCGAACAGGGCCGCTTCGGCAGACTGCTGCAGGCGGACGCTTACATGAAGTGGTATCGCAGCACGGATTATTATTTTTCCGGCGACTGGCGAAGCAAACGCAGCTGCGGCGCAGGCGTTACGGTTCAACATGCTTTCCATTACATAGACCTGCTGCAATATCTGATGGGGCCGGCGGCAAAAGTCCAGGCCCGCATGAGCAATATGGCTCATCCGCAGGTCGAACTGGAAGATTCGCTCATGTCGTTCATAAATTTCAAAAATGGCGCACAGGGAGCGGTGGTGGCGTCGACGGCACTCTGGCCGGGCAAGGATGTAAGGATTGAAATAACCGGCGAAAACGGCACTGCCATCATGGTGGGCTCAAAAATGGATACGTGGAAATTCAGGGACGAACAGCCGGAAGATGAGCAGATTCGGCGGCTTGGCGCCGACACCGGAGCAACGGCGGCGTCAGGGCCGGCTGACTTCGATTTCGCTGACCATCAGGTGGTCATCGAAGCCATGGCCAAGGCGATACGGGAAAACTGCCAGCCGCTTATCACGGCAGAAAGTGCGCGAAATACGCTGGAAATCGCGCTGGCCATGTATCAATCCGCAGCCGACAACAAAATCGTGGAATTACCCATAAGTAATGAAGAATCAATCTGGAATTTTTAATTTATTTTACAGAGGAAAAATGATGACAAATCTACCCGAAACAATCAAAACGGTATCCGAACTGGAAGAAGTGCTGACCAGCCCTTCAGCAAAACTCGTCGAGTTCATGAAGACGCTGGACGGCGACATAATGATACTGGGCGCCGGCGGAAAAATCGGGCCCACGCTTGCCGAAATCGCGAAACACGCCGTAGATAAAGCCGGCGTTAAAAAAGATATCATAGCGGTCGATGTGGTGGACCTGCCGGCACTGAAGGCCAAAGGCATCAAAACCATAAAATGCAACATGCTGAATCTTGAGGAGGTACAAAAACTCCCCAAAGCCAAGAATATCATCTTCATGGTCGGCCGCAAATTCGGCTCCGACGGCGCAGAACACCTCACTTGGGCTATCAACGTCATGGTGCCGCATAATATCGCCCAGACATTCACGGATTCGAGAATAGCGGTATTTTCGACCGGCTGCGTATATCCCGTGATGGACATCAAGACGGGCGGCGCGACTGAACTGATTCCGGCTAATCCGGTGGGCGAATATGCAATGTCGTCACTGGGCCGCGAGCGGATGTTCGATTATTTCAGCCATACCGCCTGCGAGAAAGTCGTCATAATACGCCTGAATTACGCTCTCGACCTGCGATACGGCGTGATATGCGACATCGCCACAAAAGTATTTAACGGCCAGCCGCTGGATATCACGACCGGTTACGCAAACGGCATCTGGCAGGGCGACGCGTGCGACCAGATAATCAGAAGTCTGTCGCTGGCATCCGCCCCGTCAACGATACTCAACGTAACTGGGCCAGAACTGTTCTCCATCCGCCAGGTTGCAAATCAATTCGGTGAAATTTTCGGCAAAACACCTATAATAGAAGGCCAGGAAAACGGCCTCGGTTATATAAGCAATGCCGCAAAAGCCAACGGCCTTTTCGGATATCCGTCAATACCGTTGGAACAGGTTATAAAATGGGTCGCGGCATGGATACAGGCCGGCGGTGAAAATATCGGCAAACCGACTCATTTCGAAACACAGAACGGGAAATATTGATAACCCGTAAAAGGAAGCTGCAAAATGAAAATTGCGAGAATCGAATCTGACGGGAAAATCAGCCATGCGATAGTTGAAGACGATTCTTACCGCCTGATAAGCGGCAGTATTTTTGGCGAATGGCGAAAAACGGATACGGTCATACCGCACGGCAAAGCCCGACTCCTCACCCCCACCGTGCCGCCTCAGATTATCTGCATAGGTGCAAACTATCGCAAACACTGCGAAGAATGTCACGCGCCGATACCAGACCGGCCAGTGATTTTTTTCAAAACATGCAATACTCTCTGCAATCCGGACGATGCGGTAGTTCTCCCAAAAACAGCGCCAAACGAAGTTGATTTCGAAGCGGAACTCGCCATCGTAATAGGACGCCAAGCTAAAAACGTTTCCAAAAACGATGCCCTCAATTACGTGCTGGGTTATACGTGCGCGAATGACATCAGCGCACGCGACGTTCAATTAAAACAGGATAAATTGTGGGATCGCGGAAAAAGTTTCGACACGTTCTGCCCGCTGGGGCCATGGATTGCAACAGGCCTGGACGGAAACAATCTCAATCTGAGTCTTGAACTCAACGGCCAGCTTATGCAGAATTCAAAAACGGACGATATGATTTTCGACATCCCGTTCATAATCCATTATCTTTCGCAGTGCATGACGCTGTATCCGGGCAGCGTGATTCTAACTGGTACGCCTTTTGGCGTCGGCATGGGCCGTAATCCTCAGGTTTTCCTCAAACACGGCGATAAAATGACCGTAAAAATAGAAGGTATCGGTAATCTGACCAACAATGTTGTAATGGAAAAGTAATGTAATATGCAGAGTTATTCGTCAATTGTATTGGAAAATACTGGCGAACATCTCTTGCCGATAATTGCCATATCATAATCACGTAATGCCGAGTTTGTGTTTATTTGTTCTTTAAAAGATGGAGATGACTTATAATGGAAACAGAATCAGCTATAGAAAATGAAGCGACCAGCCCTGGAACTCCATGTATAAATGAACAATGTTCAGATGTACAGGCAGCATATGGTGAGAGCATGACTGACAACCAGCAGACAGTTGAAAATAAAGCCGACTGCTCGAAAAACGCATCCGGCGGAAAAATATGGACGGTCGGAACGCTAAGTTATACGACCAAAGGCCTGCTGATACTTTTCAGCTGGTTGATGATAGGCGATTTCGTGTGGTCAATACGCGACCGGGCTACAGGCCCTGTTGCACAGGTCATGCTTAAAAAGTTCGGGGCATCGGACTTTATTGTCGGGTTGCTTATAGGTTCTCTGCCAGGTGCAATCGGGTTGTTTCTGAGTCCGGCGATAAGTTGCTGGAGCGATAGATGCAGAACCCGCTGGGGCCGTCGTATTCCGTTTCTTATCGTGCCGGCTCCCATCGCAGCCGTGTCAATGATTGGCCTCGCATTCAGCCCCGATATCGGCATGTGGTTACACCGGCTGGTCGGTGCAAGTCCTGATACCGCCAACACGTTCGTCATCGCCACGTTTGGCGTTTTCTGGACTATTTTTGATTTTACAGCAATAACAGCCAATGCAGTATTTGGCGGCCTGGTAAACGACGTTGTTCCGCATTCGGTAATAGGTCGTTTTTACGGGATGGTTCGTGCAGTCAGCCTGCTAGCCGGCATATTTTTCTTTTACGTACTGCTGGGCAAAGCTGACGAATATTATACAGCAATATACGCCTGCACCGGAGCTTTTTATGGCATAGGTTTCACAGCGATGTGCTTCAAGGTCAAGGAAGGCAAATATCCGCCGCCGCCATCGTTGTCCGGCGAAAAAGGCGTACACCCACTCAGGGCGGTAAAATCATATTTCTACGAATGCTTTTCGTCGTCATATTACATCTGGTATTATGCGATGACAGCACTGTCAATGATGTCATTAACAGCGGCGGTTCTTTTTGGCGTATATGCCGCACAAAGTTTCGGCCTTTCATTGCAGGGTTATGGAACTTGTGTTGCAATAGCCTTTGCAGGTTCGTTCATCCTGGCGTATCCGCTCGGCATCCTTGTTGACAGGCTTCATCCATTTCGGATGAGCCTGCTGACTTTGGGCCTTCATGGCATAACCACGTTATGTGAATTTCTCTTCATTCGCGACGCATGGACATTTTCAATTATTTTCGTTATTCAGCAGATACTTGCCGGCTCATATCTTACAGCTGTCTCAGGTCTGCCGCCCATGCTTCTTCCCAAGTCGCGGTTTTCACAGATGAGTTCGGCTGGCGGCATAGTCATGAGCATCTGCGGAATCTTGTTGAGCATGCTTTTGGGCAAATTTCTGGACATCATGAATCATCAGTATATTTATACTTTCGGAGTTGCCTGCATATTCAACGTATTAGCCTTTATTGCAGCCATATTTCTTTATCGCGGCTTTATCGGTTTCGGCGGCTTCAAGAGTTACGTTCCGCCAGAGCCGGCCACTATAGCCGCCGCAGAAACATCTTCCTCAAAAGCATCGGAATAGCTTTTACATAGCTCCTACATAGTTCCTACATTCATAAAAGAACACTTTGGAAGTTTTTTAGAACCTAAAGTAGCTTTCCAATCGGCATGAAAGGTTGTTAGATATGATAAAAACAGGCTTGGTTTCCATTACATTCCGTCAACTTGGCGTTCAGGAGATAGTTTCCCTGGTTCAAAAAGCAGGGCTGGACGGCATTGAATGGGGCGGCGACGTTCACGTTCCCCACGGCGATGTTTCGACGGCAGAACATGTTCGCGACCTGACAACGAAAGCAGGCCTTGAAACAGCGGCATACGGTTCATATTACCGCCTCGGAGCAACCGATACGCCGAAATTTTCAGACGTGCTTGCAAGTGCCGTAGCATTGGGGACAGACAAGATTCGTGTATGGGCCGGCAAAAAAGCCAGCGACATCGCAGATTACGAATATCGCAAACAGATTGTCGAAGATGCCAAACGGGTAGCCGACCTTGCTGCCGAAAAAGGAATCACGATAGTTTGCGAATGGCACTGCAACACTTTGACCGATGAACTTGATTCCGGCAAAAAACTTCTGAATGACGTGGCAAAAGATAATTTTAAAACTTATTGGCAACCTTCGATGAACAGACTGCCGGAAGTCTGTATGAAGGAGATTGACGAACTGATTCCACATCTGGCCGGGATGCATGTTTATGCATGGGAGAGTACCACTCGACTGCCGCTGTCCAATCATTACGACCTTTGGCGGCAATATTTTAATCGTGCGAAATCAGCCGGCGATTTTTTTGCCTTGATGGAATTTGTCGAAGGCGATTCCCAAGACTCTTTTCTGCGTGACGCGGCAGTTCTCAAGTCTTTACAAAAGGAGACGATATGATGATTAATGTAGTTTTAGCCGGCATAGGCGGTTATGGAGAAGGCTATTTAAATGCTCTTTTGAACGATGCCGATACACACAACGCACGGCTGGCCGGCTGTGTAGATCCCTTTGCAGCAGCATCCAAACATATTGACGTTATACGGCAGCGTAATATTCCGGTTTATGACAGCCTTGAGGAATTTTACAAAAATCATTCCGCCGAACTTGCGGTAATATCTTCGCCCATACATTATCACAAATCCCAGACTATAACGGCTCTGCAAGCCGGCTCGAATGTATTGTGCGAAAAGCCGGTAGCTGCATTGGTCGAAGACGCATTAGCCATGGCTGATGCGGCAAAAAAGGCCAAACGGTTTGTGGCCATCGGTTATCAATGGTCGTTTTCACCAGCCAATATTGAATTGAAAGAGGATATACTGGCCGGCCACTACGGCAAACCGAAACGATTCAAAACCTGCACATGTTGGCCGCGATGGGAATCCTATTACAAACGCAATAACTGGGCTGGCCGTATTAAAACTGATAATGGTTTATGGATTCTGGACAGTCCGGCCAATAATGCAACGGCTCACTATCTCAATAACATGTTTTTCGTAGCGGGAACTGCAATAAACAAAAGTGCCGAACCTGAAAAGATAGAAGCTGAACTTTATCGCGCCAAATCATGCGAAAACTATGACACCGCGGCAGTGCGGATGATGACCGATACTGGTGTCGAACTTCTTTTTCTTACGACACATTCAAGCAAGGAAACAATAGGGCCTGTCCTGGAATTTGAATTTGAACACGGCAAGGTCACATTCAGCCCTGGTGATTTCAAACTTGTCGGTCAGCTTTCGCATGGCGACAAAAAAGTTTACGGCAATCCGTATGACGACGAAATGCACAAATTATGGGAGTGCGTTGATGCGGCACGCGACAGCAAGGTTATACCATGCGATATTTATACGGCATTGCCGCATTTAATCTGCATTAACCAGGTTCAAAAGATGCCGATTCACGTTATGCCTCAAAGTATGGTGAAAACCATCTGCAAGGATAATAACACATTGGTATACATCGAAGGCATAGAAGAGTGCTTTAACAAATGTTTCGAAACATATTCTCTGCCGTCTGAAGTGAACCCTGATTATAAGGCGTTGATTAATTCCAGATAACCGATTGCGAATGGCGTCATTTATAGGGCCATATGTCGCGTTCGGATATATCAGCTATCCGCTAGAGTGGTTCTCTAAAGAAATTTCTTTTTGAGCGTCAGCGAAAGTTTTCCTGCTAAGGACGTCGAAGCAGGCAAC
>CAZIAZ010000027.1:0-40702 GCA_964536835.1 uncultured Planctomycetaceae bacterium
CACATCTGGCAATCTGTAATGAACAGACCCGCGGACTTTATTACGACATGGAAGTGCTGAATGATTTGCTGGAAAATTTACCCAAAGATTCGGCACGCTATCAAAAGATACATCGTGGCTTGCGTGATGTTTGCATTCTATTGCGAAATGACAGCGACGACGAAATATGTGAAGCTCGAAAAATTCTCAAGCCGCTCTTAAACATGAAAAATAGCGACACATCTTTATGTTTCAGCGCAGTCGGCCATGCACATCTTGACCTTGCCTGGTTATGGCCAATCCGTGAAACCATTCGAAAAGGCGCCAGAACATTCGCCACTGCACTTGACCTTATAGGAAAATATCCGGAATATATTTTCGGCGCAAGTCAGCCGCAGCTTTTCATGTGGATGAAACAATACTACCCTGGCCTCTACGCCAAAATCAAAGCCGCCGTTAAAGCCGGCCGTATAGAGCCACAAGGCGCCGCATGGGTTGAATGTGATACGAATATACCCTGTGGCGAATCGCTAATCCGCCAGATGCTTTACGGAAAACGTTTTTTTGCCGAGGAATTCGGACTTGATATCAAAAATCTCTGGCTGCCGGACGTATTTGGTTATTCGGCGGCGATTCCCGGGATACTCAAAGGCTGCGGAATTGATACTTTCATGACGCAGAAACTCTCGTGGAGCAAGGTGGACGTTTATCCGCACCATTCTTTCGTGTGGCAGGGCATTGGTGATGACAGGATACTTGCTCATCTTCTTCCGGAAGACAACTATAATTCGCCGGCAACGCCACGCAGCATAAAATTTGCCGAAAAGAATTATAAAGACAAAGACGTTTCCAGCCATGCATTGATATTATTCGGCATCGGCAATGGCGGAGGCGGCCCTGGCATGGAACACCTGGAACGCCTGAAGCGAATAAAAAACCTTGCCGGTATCTCTCAGGTCAAACAGGAATCCGCAGAGAACTTTTTTGAAAAATGGAGAAAAGAAGCTTCCCGCTTCTGCAAGTGGATTGGTGAACTTTACGTCGAACGCCATCAGGGTACTCTTACCACACACGGCAATATGAAACGTTATAATCGGCTTGCCGAAATTGCACTGCATGACCTGGAACTCACAGGCATACTGGCCGGCAAAAATTGGCCACAAGAAAAATTGGAAAAAATCTGGAAAGAAATATTGATGTATCAGTTTCATGATATTCTTCCAGGCTCATCAATTAAACGTGTTTATGAAGAAGCATACGAACGCTATAAAATATTGCTTAAAGAAATAAATGAAGGCATTACGGAAAACATCCAAAAAATCGCCAATACAGTTAATACAGGGAAAATGACAAAACCCGTTCTCGTATTTAACAGCCTGTCATGGCAACGCAAGGAATGGCTGAAATTCGAGGAAAAATGGAAAAAAGTTACAGTTCCGCCGGCCGGATATACCACTATAGATATAGCCAAAAGTGATAATCTTCCAAAAATTTCTGCCGAAAAAAATAAACTTGAAACCGATATGCTTTGCATTCAATTCGACAAATCAGGAGCTATTGCCGGTATTTATGATAAACGCTTAAAACGTGAAATACTGGAAAAAGGTGAAAAAGCAAATCGGCTGGCAGTATATTGCGACCGTGGTGACGCATGGGATTTCCCGATGGATTACGCGGAACAGATGCCGGAATATATGAATCTGATATCCTGCAAACCTTATATTGATGGTCCACAAGCCGTCATGCGGCAGAAATATGAATATCACGGCAGTATTCTGACTCAGGATATTAGAATCACATCGGGCTGCGCCAGAATAGATTTTAACACCAGCCTAAATTGGGCAACACCAAATACCATGTTGCGCACAATATTTCCTGTAGACGTCAGAAGCGACTATGCAACATATGAAATACAATTCGGACATCTTACGAGAACAACTCACAATAACACTTCATGGGATATGGCTAAAAATGAAGTCGTTGCGCAAAAATTCGCCGATATCTCACAGGCAGATTTTGGCGTCGCAATTCTAAATGACTGCAAATACGGCCACAAAATAAAGAATAATATTATTGAGTTGAACCTGTTACGATCAGTTCCATTTCCCAAAGCGGTTATCTCTGTTGATGACGAAAACGAAGATGGTTTTACCGATTTTTGTGGACATGAATTTACCTATTCAATACTGCCGCATGGCGGCAGTGCCGTCGCTGGCGGAGTAATACAAGCTGGTTACGAGCTAAATTTCCCGCTTCGCCATGCAAATATACATGCCAATGGCAAAATGACAACTGAAAAAGCATTTTTCACACTGGACAATTCTGCGATTATAATTGAAGCTGTTAAAAAGGCGGAAGATAGCAATGACATGGTTTTGAGACTATATGAATCACATGGCGGAAGTGCAGACGCAATTTTAACATTGGCAGATGATTATTCTTCGGCCCACGAAGCTAACATGCTTGAACAGCCGACAAAATCCTTAAAAATCATCAATCAGAAAATTAAACTTCGCTTCAGGCCTTTTGAAATAAAAACAGTTATATTGTTGTAAGATTGAATTTCACGAATATCAACTGTATCTTGCGTTTGAGGATATCAATCACAGCCAAACCAACGTAATACATCCACAAAATATGACATATATATGCAAACGGTTGTACAAGATAATGCATGGAATAAACAAGGATGGTGTTACGTAAAAAATCTATAGCAACATTACGAACTACAAGCCAATCCGGATACTTGGATGCAGTGGTACAATAACGAGCGAACGCATAGTGGAAGATATTGTTTTGAGAAAACACATATGCAACCGTTCGAAAATTCGTTACCTTTGGTGAAAGCCAAAATGCTGGACAATAACTTACAGACAACCATCGTCCAAAATAGCGTTTTGTCAGATTAAGTAGTGACTACTACATATAATATGACTGATTGATTTTGTCTTATTTTGAGGTAATTTTGAGATTATTTTGAAATTATTTTGAAAAATAGCCATTCGCATTTATCGGCCTGATATCCGTCAAATCGCCACGATAATGTCTTAAATCATGAGGTTTATAGGGATGTCGGGCTATTTCGTCTTCGTTCAGCTCAATGCCAAGCCCGGGGCTATCAGGAATTCGCATTTTGCCATCTTGGAAAATAACTTTTTCATTCGTTACTTCACTACGATAAGGCACATCGCTGAACATAGTCTCCAGCAAATAAAAATTCGGCAGACATGCCGCAAGCTGAAGTGTAGCCGCATTGGCTACAGGTCCAGACGGATTATGCGGACAAATCGGTATATGATACATCTCCGCCATAGCCGCTATTTTCTTTACCTCCATGATTCCACCAGCATGCGAAACATCTGGCTGAATAAAATCACCGCAACGCAGTTCAAAAAATCGTCTGTAATCATAACGACTATACAATCGCTCGCCAGCAGAGATTGGTATGCGAACGCGTCGTTTGACTTCGGCCAGCCCTTCAAGATTGTCAGGCGGAATTGGTTCCTCAAACCAGCGAATTTTATAATTCTCCAATTCACGGCCGATTTGAACGGCAGTCGGAATGTTAAATCTGCCATGCCCTTCAATCATCAAATCCATGCGGTCACCTACCGCGTCGCTTACTGCACCGATACAGGACATGGCATATAAAAATTCCTTGCGTGAAAGATTCATCCACGCGCTTCCGAAAGGATCCCATTTCAAGCCGGTAAAACCAGCATCTGCTGCGGTGATAGCCTTTGCAGCAAATTCGTCCGGCGTCCGCGCAGGTGAAAACCATCCGTTAGCGTAACATTCGACGGCATCGCGTACTTTCCCGCCTAGCAGCTGATAGACCGGTACGCCGAATGCTTTGCCTTTTATGTCCCACAACGCCATCTCAACCGACGACAGCGCACTCATCAACACCGGACCGCCACGCCAATATGCATCGCGATATGAATCGTGGCAAATTTTTTCAATGTTATGCGCATCGCAACCGATAACTGTCCTGGAAAGATCTTCAATAGCCGAAATAACTGTTTTTTCACGATATTCCAACGTAGCTTCACCGACACCGCTGATTCCTTCATCAGTCAAAACCTTGACGAAAACCCAGTTTGTACGATAGGCTTCACATAGAAAAGTTTTTATCCCCGTAATTTTCATTTCAGTAATTCCTCAAGATTATAGCTTTGTCCGCTCTGCAACACTTTTGAATTTACCCCAACTCTGCGACAGGTTTTTAAAAAATCATTCGGCGAAACCGTGTTTTCAGCAAATAATCCGTAATGCATCGGCACAGCAAGACGCGGTTTTATTAATTTTACCATTTCAACAGCCTCACGCCAATTCATATTGCCATATTTACCATTAATGCATATTAACACCACATCAACAGCCTGTGGTAATTTCGCCTGCATTTGAACATCTTCAAAAAATTCTGTATCGCCGGACAAATATATTTTAAAATCGCTTTCATGCAGCAGCACGCCTATCGCATAAGGGTCGCTGTGAATCGCAGGAAGGCCGAACAGTTCCAAATCATCTAATTTTACGGATTCTCCTTTACCAAGAGGCAGGAATTTGTCGTCTGATAAACCCAACTGCGTAAGATGACGCTGCACGCTGGCAGGACCGATAAATTTACATTGCGGATATTCTTTTATTGCAGTCTCAACAGTCGGCGGGTCAAGATGGTCAAGATGATCATGCGTACACAGCCAATAATCCGGCCGTAATTCGTTAAGC
This sequence comes from uncultured Planctomycetaceae bacterium, assembly GCA_964536835.1. GTDB lineage: Bacteria > Planctomycetota > Phycisphaerae > SM23-33 > SM23-33 > DAONFI01. The sequence continues at coordinate 4,711 of CAZIAZ010000027.1, forward strand.
GTCAAAGGCGTACTGACAAGCCGCGTCAGCTTATCTTTCTGCTCTACTACATTACTCACATATGCATCGACTATCAGCCGTATGCCACCCACTTCAAATAAAAAGCCACCTTGATTTAGCCATGTTATATTGGAAATTCTTGTCATAAATATAAACTCGTTACAAATTCAATGAAGCATACCAATATCATTCAATCACGGCACTTTTTCTTTCAAACATTGCTATTACAAGGGAATTCTTTTTTAACGTTACGGCAAGTTCTGATTTGCCAATTTGCTTGATTTTAACCTCACCAATAGCATCTGATTGTAAATAATAATAGTCCGGTACGCACAAATCAGCCGAAACTTCTTCCTCGGAATTTTGAGTCATCACAACCGCACACTGATTTTCCTTCTTAAAAAACCTCGCATCAATGCTTTCTGAGCCCGATATTATAAAATTTTCCGTATCGCAATAAGTTCCTTCCAGAAGAAATTTTGCATATTTCTGTCTGAAAGAATTTATTTTACTCAAATACGCTGCATAGTGCGGAGTTTCGGCAATTGTTTTGCGGCAACGATATATCTCCACGTCACTCCTGAGTCCTTTTAAAACCGCATGATTCAATCGTCGCTCAATATCAGTATCATCCCTGATTTCCCTATCGCTTACGATTATTGACGGAAACACATACCGGAACAAATCCAGAAAACCGACAGATTTGCCATTTTCAGACAACGTACAACCGCCCGTTAAACCATGCACAAAATCTGCATATTGGGCTGTTATATCGGACAGAGCCTCGATGCCGATTGCCATTTCTGAATCATGTTTCTTAACGATACCTCTGAGGAACTTCAAGGTACGAGCTTTATGGAATGTCGGATTCGTACAAGGTGATTCATGGCCGTGTGATTTGCCATGACATATTTTCTCGGATATGCCAAGCTGGTCGAAAAACACGGCATCTGCGCCAATTGCAATGGATTTTTCGACACAATCTTCAAGTACGCCTCTCCATGCCTCGCTGACAGGGCAGGCAATAGCAAAAGTTTTGTTGCCAAACCATCTGGACGCCGTACCATTGCCCGAAAACGGATATTGTTCCAACGCATAATACCCATTTTCGTCTTTAACACAGATTTCCCTGCCTTTCGATTTGAAAAAATCCGTCCCTGTATCTATTAGCCTGCCATTAAAATACAGTATCGCATGTCCGTACAATTCACGAAACTGCGAAATAGCCTGTTTAAATTTTTCCTGTCCGCCCTGTTTAATATCGCATTCATAAACAGGATAATCATTGTCATGGCCTGAACCAGTCCATCCAAAAATCAGTAAACAATCTATTCCAGCTTTAGCGCCATCATTATAAATTCGCGTAAAATCGTCGTAGGTATAATGAATTTTACCATACTGATGTTTCAGTATTATGCGTTGCCACCCGTTCATTTTCCGCACCCAGTCCGGTACATCCTGATGTTCAACCCACGATTCAAGCCATCTTCGATATTTTTTCGCCGCAAAATGCCACGTCCCTGAATACGGAGAAATGACATACCCCTTAATGCTGACATTTCGGCCTGCCGCAGCATAAGGATACTTGACAAAACATGCACTCAGTTCATTATCGTTCCGCAGTTTCAGAAGATGCAACGTATTCTGAAAAGATAAATCATGGCTTCCAAAATAAAGCCCTTCGTTTTCACAAGAAAAAATAAAGCAATTCAATGCGGCAAGCGTACCAGGATAAAGGCTGGCCATCTGAATGCCATTCTGGTCACATGCCATATACTGGGTATGATATTTTTTTATTTCCGAACGAATATCATCGAATTTTTCGCCACCAAATTTTGACCATATAAAACGGTAGCTGCCGTCAATTTGCAAATTTCCCACAATCGGAAATTGAACTTCTCTGACGACAATCGCAGAATCATGATTTTTTATTTCAAGGTCACATATAATTTCGTCATCACAGAGTTTCATATCTATTAAAAGTTCACAGTCAACCTTCCTATCCTTGATATATAAGCATTCGTACTCCAGTTTGAGCGAAGCAGCATCCACCTGCGTTATGGATGGAACACATTTTTGCGTGGATATATCGGCTTCAAGGTCATCGTTGTATTTGACAAAGATATGCCATATTTCCCGCCCGCCGGCATAATTGCGATTTGTATGCAGATTCGTAAGCTCAACCAGTCTGGCGTGCCGATCCAACGAAACCCTTAAAAAATCATTCGCAATGGTATAAATCATTTTCCACCTTCAATTTTATATTGAAAGACTGTCCTAAGCCATGGCCGCTCTGCAATCATCTATAAAGTCATTTTTCAAGGCTACTCCGGTTAAAACAGTTTTAAAAATACCCGCAAGTATTAAAGTTTTTTAAAGTTTAGGTTTAAGCTCGCCAGTGATAATAGCGTACCAACGAACATATTACACAAAGCACATACCACCATTGACATCTATCGTCGCTCCGGTTATATACCTGCCGCCAGGGCCACATAAATATGCCACCGCTAAACCTACATCTTCCACTTTCCCCAAGCCCAGCGGCACTCCAGAAGAAAGTTTCTCAACTTCTTCAGCACCATGCGTTTCAAATAAAAGTTCCGTTCCGATTATTCCAGGTGCGACACAATTAACTGTAATTCCAAACGGCGCAGCTGTTCTTGCCAAAGTTTTTGTAAAACCAAACATGCCGCTTTTGGTTGCGGCATAATGTACATGGCCATAAAGTGCTCCTCGACGGGCAACTATCGAAGATATGTTTACAATCCTGCCGCTCTTTTTTGCCGCCATTTCCTTCATCGCCGCCCTGCTGCACAAAAAACAACTGGTCAAATTGGTTTTTATAATTCTGTTCCAGTCATCAAGAGTAGTGCTAAAAATATCCTGAGCTTTCGTCGTACCAGCATTATTCACCAGAATATCGATATGTCCGAATTTATGGATTATTTGTCCAAACATATCTTCTACGGATTTTTCATCACTTACATCGGCTTTTATCGCAATGGCCTGACAGTTGAGTTCCTGAATTTTTTTTACAACCTCCTGCGCCTGTTTTTCGGACGAATTGTAATTGACTATAATGTTTGCGCCCTGCCTAGCCAGTTCGAGAGCAATCCCGCGCCCCAAGCCGCGCGATGAACCTGTAACCAATGCAACTTTATTTTCCAAATCTTTCATTCTTTACTCTCTTTCATTTTCACGCACGCAACACTTTTGCGTAACACAAGAAGCGGATGCTGCACTATCGTTTTAATTTTGATGTTTTTAAGAAATTGTCCCGCAATCATACGCGCCGCCGCCCTACCCGCATCATGAACAGGAAAATGCACTGTCGTCAATGGAGGCGTAACAAGGCTGCCTAGTGGAGAATTGTTGAACCCTACCACGCTCAATTGCTGAGGCAGCTTGAGGCCGAACTTTTTAGCCGCATTCATGACTTCAATCGCAATCATATCATCAAAACCGATAACTGCGGTCGGCCTTGGGTTCTGTGTCAAAATTTCTTCAGCCGCACTTTTCGCATTCATAATGTCATAATTGGTTTGAATATCCGTAACATCTTTTAACGAAATATTATACTCCGCAAGCGCATTTGCTATACCACGACGCTTGAATGCGTCGGAGTGCTCACTGTGGCCGCTGATGATTGCGATATGTCGATGCCCTCTTTCTAACAGCAGCTTAGCGAGGTCATATGATATTTTTTCGATATCCATTTTCACGTGCGGGCCTGGAAGCATGGACTCCATCATCACGACATATGGACAATTACTAGCGGAAAGTACCGCCATATTATCTTTATCCAATGTCACCGGAATAACGATTACACCCGAAAGAGATGCAAACAAACGCGTTGGCCATTGCTGTGGCGGCTGGGATATTATGGTAATCTGCGAACCAAGCGTGTTCAGGTATGAATTGCATCCGCGGATAAGCTCAGCGAAATAATCCCCGGTAAGCCGTTCTGGCCGGCGAATGAGCAAACCAACCGGCGGTAAATCCAGCTTCTGCACAGGGTGAATGAACGTTCCCTTCCCATGCCGTCGATATATAAGCCCCTTTTTTTCAAGTTCAACCATGGCACGACGAACGGTTGTGCGGCTGCAATTGAAACGTTCACACAAAGGATATTCGCCAGGCAATGGCATGTCTGGTGAATATTTACCCGCTAGTATATCTTTCGAAAGCTCAATCATCAGAACTTCCCAAGATTTTTCTTTTTTGGGTTCTATTTTTGCCATACCTAACTTGTAACTACATGCTTGATTTTTGTCAATTGTTTTTTGTCATTTTTTGTAATTATATTAAAGGCCGTTCTCAATTACCCTGCGGCCGCAAAAAATAAGATATTAAAGGTTGTGAGCGGCAATCGTGCATCTGCGACGTCACAAAAACTCAGCGAATTGACAATTCGCAGTCGTTTTTGTTCCTTGCATCTGCATAATTGCCACTCATTTGCGTCTCACAGTCTAATTGAGAACGACCTCTAGGTTCCGGCGGGAAATATCGGGCGATACTGATACCTGTAATAATATGCTTTTCTTAACTGGAAGCACTTGCCAAATCAATCATCATCGTCATCGGCATTTTTTGATTTTTTGCCGGTATCGTCGGCGGATATGAATGTCGTTTTCACAAGCGGCAGCGATGCTCCCCTTGTTTTGTACAAACACTGCACTTCAGAACCATCCTTGTGAATCATTATGAAAACTGTTTTGCCTTTTTCACGTTTGACATCCCAGGTACAATCACGATTATTGAGCTCAGCCTGCGATACTGCCTCGTCAAGCAGCGACTGCGGCAGCCAGAGATTGCGGAAACGGCTGGAATCGATTTTTATCTTGTCCTTTTTCGCCGCCGAAAAGAAATCGTCAGCCTTTTGAAATTTCATCTTGCAAACTGCGTCGGCACGCGACATGAAATTTACCAGCGTTTCAATGAGTATTCTGTCGCAAATATCCTGGCTTGGATTTTTATCCCATGACAGCCACCATTCGTTATATTCCCTTTCCAACTTGGTCGGACTGCCCAGATACCTGCAAAAACTTTTGGCGTTGTCGTTGCCCTTCACAACTGACTCCAGATATTTCTGGAATTTTTTCCGATATTTGTAATTGCCTGCCGAATCCTGCGCATGGACGAAAAAATGTACCATAGACCACGCCTGATCGTAATTGGCGATATCCATCTGCGAATTCCATGCGTCGTGGGACATGGTCACCATTCTGGGGAAAGGCTTGAATTTGCCGTCTTTTATGGATTCCTGCACGCGTTGCATTCTGCCGCTGCGTTTATAAAGATTTTTGCCTTTTTTAAACAGTTTGCCGGTATCGACTACGCCAGGTATGAGTTTGTCGCCGGTCCATTTGGCTTCGCCGAAATATTCCGCCATGCCCTCGTTCAGCCATATCGGCATAACATCGTGTCGGCCATTGGTTATAACCATATCGACGAACTGGTGAAAACCTTCATGCTGCACGGTATGCCAGACATCTTCTTTTGAAAATTTGGCTGAATCGGCAGCTGCCCGCAGTTCCTTGCCGGTATAGACGCCCACGCTGCCGGCAAGCTGGCCGCCGATAGCCGTCTGATAATCGTCATAATTCGCATAAAGAAAAAAGGGCAGTTTGCGTGTGATTTTTCCGCCAAAACCCTTGGTACGATTGTGATATTGCTCAGCCATGGCGTTGACGCGGGAGATGGCTTCATAAACGTCCTCTTGGGGAAGGTCGGAATATATGATGTGATATTTGGCTTCGTATTTTTTCATTACGCCGGCATACAGCGGCAGATTCATAAAAAACAACACCAGCATCGCTAAAGAAATTTTTTTGTGCATCGTAATCATCATCAAAGGCATCCAATATTACGGTTGATTAAGTGAATTGACCTGCTTTTTGGGTAAATCGGTATGTTCCGGCGCAGGGTGGGGATAGAACAACTCCCCGATATTCTGGGCAAGTTCTTCCGCCATGTCAGCAGAAAGTTTTTCAGTATAGTTGTCGGAAGTATCCATATGCCTGTCCCGAACTACGTCATCCACAGGATAACCGCCAAGCGTATCCTTCGGCCATAATCGGCCGTCATTGACGCTTATGACTCGAACCGTCGCACCCATCTTGCCGTTCCAAACAGGATCATACGGCGAATCCTTCAGCTGGAACGTGGTAATCTGAATGTAAAGAACCAGGTCGGCATCGAGTTTTTTGCCTATTTCAGCCGTGGAAAGCTGGCTGAATTCCGTACACGACGACTTCAGATGCAACACCGAATCGGGAGATATGAGTTCGGAACACGCCTTATGTTCTTCCAGCAGCTTGTTGACGCTGCGGGCAAGTTCATATTTTATCGGTGAATACGTGACGATATTTTTAGGGTCTTCCACCAAAACAAGGACTGACTGATCTTTGGGAATTTCATATTGCGCAGGCAGGTCGGCTGTAGGGAACAGCGACGCAAACCATCCGACGGCTGCACAGCCGCCAAAAACCATACTGCCGGCTATGATTAACATCAAAAACATGACAACACGGCCAAGCCACAAATAATGTGAAACTCTCAAGCCGTCCTTTAGTATTTTTTCATTGTCATTCATCGGTATTGTACCTGTAACGTCAAATCCGCACATAGGTCGGTTAATTTTCCTTTATATATTCTTTTTCACCCTCATCGTTAACGGTGTATGTATGTTTGTAAAATTTTCTCACCAGATCTTCGGCGAGCATTTTTTCCGCCTGTTCGGCGATTAACGGCTCAGCCTGCGGCGAATAATGCGGCTCTTTCGGATATACAACCTCTATATTTTTATCCAGCTCCCACACTGGTTCGGAATCCTTGGAGTCTTTGTCATAAAGTTTCGCTTCAGCCAATATCCTGGCCTGATAGGTATTCATGAGGCCTGGTTCGCGAGTCCTGTATTCCGAAAGCGTAACCATTAGAATGATGTCGGCGTTGAGTTCCTTGCAGAGTTCCCTGGGGTCCATGGCTTCCCAGTTGACGTGGTCGTCCTGGAATCTGGAGACGACGAACGGGCTGATAGTTTTTACGTCGTCAAGGCTATGGGTGAGTTCGTAGCAGAGTTTTGTTCCCATCGTCAGCCGCACGTTGGGATATTCATACAACGTAGCCTGATCCGTATATACGACGACGGCGACGGTTTTATCGTCTATTGGATATTCAGGCTTTACCAGCGTTTCTTCGCGCGGCTGAAAAAGATATGTGAACCACCGTGCCCCCTCGCAGCCGCTTAGGGCTGCTGATATGGCAGTGATTATCATTATCATATAAAAATTCAATTTTTTCATGGCTTTCTCCGCAATCGCTACTTTATCGGATATCTGCCTTCAAGCACGCCAAGGCCGACCTTCAGGCCCCAGCTTGCAAAAAACAGAATTAATATCAACAGAACGCCTTTGGGGCCGGGCCTGAACTTTATCAAGACGTCTCTGCCGGTTATCGCCTGAAGAAGGCCGGCAATTCCCAGTACGACAATCGCCGCAAATGCCATCGCTCCGAACGCGCTGGCACGAAAGGCCTCTATCAGCCGGCCGCGCGCCATCGCCGCCGCGGCAGTCGTAACTCCGCAACCCGGACAGGGATAATGCGTTCTGGCAAGATAACTGCAAGCCGGCAAACCCAGCCTGGTGTGAGTCCCATACCCGCAAGGCGACGCTCCAAAACGAAACAACATCACGTAAAATATAACCACGGCAATAAAAACAACAAGCCCTATGAATCTTTTTCCTGTCTCCGTGATTTTCATCGCAGGAGTATAACAGAAATCCGCCGTCAATTATAAGAACTTTTTTCAATTTCGCCGCAAGATACAGCTCAAAATGGTCGCTTTGAGTACATATTTCATAAGTTCATGCCCGCGGATGATATTTGTGGTGAATTTCCTTCAAACGGGCTGCGTCGACGTGGGTGTATATCTGCGTGGTGGAGATATCGACGTGGCCGAGCATTTCCTGTACGCTGCGGAGGTCAGCCTTGCCCGACAGAAGTGCCGTGGCAAAACTGTGCCGCAACGTATGCGGCGTAGCCCGCGTTTTAAGACATGCGCGATTCACGTATTTGACGACGATGCGATAAATATCCTCACGAAGCATTTTTCTGCCTGAACGGGTCAGGAACACCACGTCGGTTTTGTCCCGAAGCAACGATGGCCGCTGGTTTTGGACATATTCATCGATGGCTTTTAACGCACGGCCGGCAATGGGCACAAGACGCTCCTTCGAGCCTTTGCCGAATATGCGTAAAAAACCCATTTCGCTGTTGATATCCCCAAATCGCATGCCGGCGATTTCCGATGCCCTCATGCCGGACGCAAAAAGTGTAAACATGATAGCCCTGTCGCGGAGAGCCATGCGGTCATATGTGGAATCGGGCGCGTCAAGCAGCCGGTAGACTTCGTCTTCGCAGAGCACTTTGGGCAGCCGATTCCAGGCTTTCGGACATTGCACGCTGTCGGACACATCGCGACGCAAAACTCGCACAAGCACCAGATAGCGGCAGAACATGCGCGACGCAGCAAGTGCGCGCGACGCCGACGATACGCTCCAGCCCTGGGCGGCGGCATAGTTCAAAAATTCTTCGAAGTGCCACGTCTCCAAATCTTCCAGCCGGCCACAGCCGCACTGTTCCATATGGCGAAAGAAATGCAGCAGGTCACTTCTATAGGCTTTGCGCGTATTGAGCGAAAGGCCGCACTCTACCTGCAAATAATCCAAAAACTCCCTCAGCCGCCTTACGGCATCAGCTGACGGCGCGGTAGATTTCGCAGGGGCAGTTAGCTGCATTTTCGGTCTTCCGGATGCCGGCTTGCATCTCTTTATAAATCGGACAGCTGTTGAATTCACCCGCACAATGTGCGAACATCTGTGAGATGTTGCGGAAAGTCATATGACTGGCGCAACGGGGATTGGATTTTTCTACTAGTGGACACACGATTCCATTCTCCAAAACAAGTCGTTCCTTGACTATCCCAGCTATTTGATTTATCGGCATAACTACCCTGCAACTTGAATGTTAGATGGTTTTCAAAAGAATTTTCTTTTTAATTGCCGTCGAAAGGTTTCAGTAATGACGTCGAAGCAGACATCCTCATTTTCATTGTAAACCTTATTTCTGCTGAGGCCGGCTTTTTGCAGCCTCCCTGTGAAAGCACTTTTGGTGGAACAATGAACGTTAGTTATCGGACTCAAAATCAATAACTCTTTACGGTCAAAACAGTAGAATCCCAAAGGCTATTAAAAATTGTTATTTTATCCGAAACCTTTTTCCTTGATTTACGTATATAATATAGTAGAGAATAAAAGCGATTTCTGTACTGATTGCAGAAAGGTTTATATATGCAGACTATTTTCAGGACATTAATAATTGTGATACTGTTGTCGTCCGCTGTTTTGCCGGCGTGGGCTGTCAGTGTGCCTACGACCAACATGGCCCTTCTTTCAAATGGTACGGTTGAAGTACAATACGGCACAACCGTCACCGGCGACATAGCCGGCACAGCCGGCGTCAGCGTTCACAACAACGTACTCGTAACCGGCTCAGCCTATTCCGGCGGGGCATCATGGGTCGACAGCAATTCGATAATAACCGGTTCGCTCAATTCCAACGGTAATGTAAGTACCGGCCAGGGAGTCAGCTTCGGCGGCGATGTGACCAGCGGCGGCACAACGTGGCTGGACAATAAAACGCAGGTCGGCGGAAATGTGGAATCGAGCGGCTCGATAGATACCGGTACAAACGTCAAGGTAACAGGCGATGTGAATTCCGGCGCGAATATATGGCTGAACAATAAAACGAGCGTCGGCGGCAATGCGAGCCCTGGTACTAACGGCGGCACATTGAGTACCGGCAGCAACGTGACGATAGGCGGCAATACTACGCCGTCCAATCCAACCGTTCCTACGGTGAGCATACCCACTGTTACGCCCGGCAGTGTTCCGTCCTATTCCGGCAGCGGCAGCACATGGCTGCCGAACAATTCCAGCGCGTCCATCACGCCTGGCACTTACGGAAGCTACAGCACAGGCACGGGCGTAGACCTGTTTTTCTCCGCCGGCGAATACAATCTCGGCCAGATATGGCTGAATAATAACAGCACGCTGAATTTCGATACGTCGGCCGGCGACATAGTGCTGAATCTATTTGGAGATTTTAACACCGGCACAGGTGTCACATTCATAGTGACCGGCGACGGCCTTGTGTATGTGAATGTTTACGACGGCAATTTCTGGATGGCTCAGAACTCGACCCTTGACGCGATAGTCAGGGTTTATAACGGTGAATTCGGCATGGATACCGGTGCAACCATAACCGGCAACGTATGGGCCAGCGGCGACATATACGTCGGCAAGAATTCTACCATAACGTATCGCGGCGATTCGCCGGTTCCTGGCGTACCTGAGCCGCTTACGGTACTGTCGGTGTTCTTTGCCACGGGCGGGTTGGGCGGTTATCTGGCCAAAAGATTGAAAAAGTCGTTCTGATTATTTCCAATATCCAAAACGACTGATTCACGCCCGTGGAAAAATGACAGATTTGAGTTCAATAAAAAAAACCAAAAGCTGACGGGTTTGCAACAGGCCCGTCAGCTTTTTTATTTGCTTATCAGCCGGCGTTTGATACCTTAATGCGCAAATGCTCCGAGAATTACATATATCGAATCTGGCGGTAATAGAAGACGCCGCCTTCGACCTTCAGCCCGGCCTCAATGTCTTCACCGGCCAGACCGGCGCGGGCAAAAGTCTCATCATCGGTGCGTTCGAGCTTCTGCTGGGCCTACGAGGCGGCGGCAGAGACAGTGCGGGCATGCTGCGCAGCGGCTGCGACGAAGCCTGCGTCTGCGGCCTTTTTGAATTCAGCGACAGTCGCATAGTACATGAAATAGAATCCATCATCGGCCGCCAGATAGAAGACTCGCAAATGCTCATCACGCGACGGCTGTTTGCCACCGGCCGTTCAAGCGTATCCATCGACGGCCAGCCGGCTACCGCAGCCATGTTGCGGGAGATAGGCCAGTTCCTCGTTGACATTCACGGCCAACACGACCAGCAATTTTTACTCAAACCGTCAAACCAGCTTGAAATACTCGACGATTTCGCTGCGATGTGCGAAACGCAAAAAATATTTTCGCAGACGTTCACGCGCCTGCGCGATTTGAAAAAACGACGCGACGATCTGAATCAATCCGAACTTATCCGGCGCAACCAGACGGAACTGCTTGAGTTTCAGGCCGGCGAAATAGACGCCGCCGACATTCAGCCAGGCGAATTTGAATCAGTACGCGAAAAATTCGAGCGGCTATCCAATATCGGCACACTCAAGCAGGACGCATCGCAGGTGGCGATGGCCGTGTACGAGTCCGAAGGCTCAGCCGTCGAAATCCTCGAACGCGCAGCCAAAGTCATGGACGAACTCGTCTCGCTAGATGAAAAACGGCTGAATGAAATATCGCAGAATTTCGCCGACGCCACGGAAATGCTGCGTGATGTTGCGGCCGAGCTGAACCGTTATGCCGACAATCTCGAAATTGAGCCTGGCGAACTGGAGGAAACTCAACAGCGTCTTGACGAGCTTAACGGCATGATTCACAAATACGGCCCTGGCCGTGAGCCGACAGCCAACGACCCACTGGAAATAGTCCTTAAATTCCGCGAACAGGTTGAAATGCAGCTCGAAAAACTCCGCACTGAAAATACCGAGCTGGCCGGCCTGGATGATGAAATGTCATCGCTCACGAAACAGCTTGCGGAAATCGGCCGGAAGCTCACCGCCGGCCGAAACGCGGCAGCCGATAAAATCGCGCCTCTCATCGAAAAGGAACTCTCGCATCTCGGCATGGAACAGGCGAAGTTCAGAGTTCAGATTGTAACGCACGACGTCGAGACATGCGTCAGCCCTGCCGGCCTGGATGAAATAGAGTTCATGGTACAGACCAATCCCGGCCTTGCGTTTCAGCCGCTGCGGGCAATAGCCAGCGGCGGTGAAATTTCGCGAATAATGCTGGCCATAAAATCCATCCTCGCCGCCGGCGACCGCGTGAGCGTCCTCGTATTCGATGAAATCGACGCCAATATCGGCGGCCGTCTCGGTGCGGTCGTTGGCAGAAAAATGCGCGACCTCGCCCGCCGCGGCGGCCACCAGGTTTTGTGCATTACGCACCTGCCGCAATTAGCAGCCTTCGGCGATTATCACATTCATATCGAAAAACACGTAGAAAAAGGCATGACGCGAACAACCGTCGCTCCGCTGGAAGGCAGCCGGCGCATAGATGAACTGGCAGCCATGCTCGCAGGCCATGAAAACGTCTCGCAGGCCAGCATCACTCAGGCTGCCGAACTGATGCAGGCGGCGGCGAAAATTTCTTGAACCGCCCCGCCCTGTTGCCTTATACTATCCTGTGATATTTTCAGAAAATTTCCGGTTCAAGGTTTTTTAAAATCATTTTATAGAGTGGTTTTAAAAAATTTTGAGAACCGATCTGCATAATAAAAATAATCGGACATCGGATTTTTTGAAAATTATCGCGTAAAACCGGCAAGCGTCTTTCCGGAAAATTTTGACGTTACAGACAAGACGCTATTATTGGAGACATCACAACAGTGGACATTGAATTATGGATTGTGGCGGGCGCCACGGTCCTGTCACTTTTTTTCGGGCTGGCGGCTTTTACTCTCTCGTCGTTCAGCTGGTCCAAACTCGGCGATACCCTCGCCGGCACAAAACAGGGCAAGAAACGCCTCGATACCCTTGAAAAGCATCTCAAACCGCTTCAGATGACGCTCGCGATGTGTAAGACCATTGCCAATTTCGTGCTTATCGCCGCCATGGTCTGCCTGATGTCGGACAAGACGGATTTTCCAACGTGGCAGCAGGCTGCGATAGCAATCGTCATCTGCAGCGTCATAATTGCAATATTCGGCGTAGCCATCCCGTTCGCATGGGCCAACTACTCGGGCGAAAAAATGCTCGTCGCCACACTGCCGGTACTGCTGGGACTGCGATTCATACTCTGGCCGCTGGTGGCGTTGATGGGACTGTTCGACCTGCCGATACGGCGGCTCAGCGGCGTACACGACGACGAGGAAGAGCCCACCGGCGAAGCCAAGGCTGAAATACTCCAAGCCGCCGCGGACGGCGCCGCTGAAGGCGCTGTAGACGCCGAAGAAGTGGAAATGATAGAATCCGTCATGGAATTTGCCGAAACCCGCGCGGCGGAAATAATGACCCCAAGAACGGATATCTTTGCACTCTCAGCCGACACACCATGGGAAGAAGCAGTCAAAACCATCCATATGGCCGGCCATACGCGCGTACCCATTTACGAAGATAACCTCGACAACATCGTGGGCATTATTTACGCCAAAGATTTGTTGAAATTCATGGGCCATCAGCCGCCCAGCGACCTGAAGGCTATCTGCCGCAAACCCTACTTCGTACCCGACTCGAAATGCCTGGACAATCTGCTGAAAGATTTTAAGGCTCGCAAAGTTCACATCGCCGTCGTTCTCGACGAATACGGCGGCACGGCTGGCCTTGTGACTATAGAGGATGTACTTGAAGAAATAGTAGGGGAAATATCCGATGAATATGACAAAACAAAAGACGCCCAGGTACGCCGCATAAGCCAGGACTCAATTGACGTCGACGGCAGACTGCGAGTCGATGAACTCAACGACGAACTTGATATCGAACTGCCAGAAGATGAAAATTACGATACGGTGGCTGGATTTGCGGCGGCATATCTGGGATACATTCCGCCGGCTGGCGAAAAATTCGTGGCGTTCGGCGCGGAATTCACGGTAATGCAGGCTGACGAACGAAAAATCTCGCGGCTAAGAGTTCGACGCATAAACACCGCCGAGAAAGATGACGAATAAGTGACCGCATCCAAAAAAATCAAATTCGGCAGAAGTTTTTTCATATCGCTGCTGATTCACGTCATCCTGATAGCAGTCCTGGCGACTGTCGCCGTACATATCTATGAAAAACATCGCGGCTCGGCAGATAACGGCCAGTTGCAAGCTATCGCCGCCAGGCCGGATATAAATATCGACACCGTCAAAACCAGCCTTCAAAAAGAAGAAGCCCGCGTAGCTGAACTGTCCGACGAAGATAAAATGTCTGAACTTCGCAAAAAATCGGCGGTTCTGCAAAATATGAACCCGCAGGCTGTCGATGCAGTAGCTGCAGCGGCAGAAACGCTCGGCAGGGCAAACAAATCAAGAGCCTACGAACCCGTCAAAAACGTCGCTGGCAACTTCGATACCGACACGGCTGCGATATACGACATCAGCCGCGAAAATCGCGACGAACAGCCGGTTTTCATATATACTCTCGTCGATGCTAAAGGCAGAACCATGAAAGCGGAACGGCGAATGGATGAAATGTCGGCTGACGACATGAGAGCATACCATATTTTTGAAATGAGCAGAGGCAACAAAAATATGGCAAGGCTGCTCAGGTCGGCTATAATGATAGGCCAGCCGCAGGCTGACGACGCAACGCGGCAATCCCCTGCCGCCGCTGCCGAAACCGCTAAATGAAATTCTCATGAAGAAGGAAACCCTTATGAGACACTTCACGGAATGGCTGAAACACAACAGGACGCATAAACAGAATTATCCGTTCGTTTTCATGCTTTCCATGTTTGCACTGATGCTGTTCTTTCCAGTATTCACCAAGACCAATACCGCAAAACTGGCTCTCTGCACCATGTTCACACTGGTAATTATCACGTCTTTTCTGAGCGTGCGACGGAATCGCATATTCATCGCATCCGTACTGATACTGGCTGTGCCGCTGCTGATTCTGGCGTGGCTGGACTGCATAGCAAATATCGAACACCCTGCGTCAGACATAGCGCAGGCGATAATGCTCTGTTTCTTTTTCGTCCTGCTTTTCTCCATAACCGTTTATAAAATCGTCTCGGAATCGCATGCCGTCACAAAGCATACCATATTTAACGCCATATCGGCGTATTTGCTGCTCGGCCTGTTTTTCGCCGGCATTTACGCAGTGCTGGCACTGTGCGGTGTAAAAGTGTTTTCCATAGAGTCGACCCAGAATACCACCAATCTGCATGACGTCTGGGATATAAGCGCATATTTCAGCTACTGTTCGCTGACTACGCTGGGGCTGGGAGATGTAACACCTGCATCTCCCGTCAGCCGTTCCCTTACAACCATAGAATCCGTAATAGGGCCGCTGTATCTTTCAATCCTGATAGCGCGGCTGGTAAGTACATACAAAAATTCCCACAAAAATCAAGATTGATTGTAAACGGGATTTTTCTATCCTATGATGTAATTTAAAAGAGAGATGAATGTGACGCCAGGAGGCTGATGTCTGCAACATCAAATTAAACGGGAGTGGACGCCTGCCATGATTCGCATATTAATCGTAGACGACAGCACCATAAACCGCGCGATGCTCAGGCATGTTTTCGAGCAGCAGCCGGACATGGTCGTAGTCGGGGAGGCCGTCAACGGCTTGCAGGCTATCGAAATGGCCGAAACATGCAGTCCCGATATAATCACCATGGATATTTTCATGCCGGTACTCAACGGCTTTGATGCCACACGTAACATCATGTCGCAAAAACCCATTCCGATTGTGATACTTTCTGCAAGCATAGAACCCGGCGAAGTAGAACTGTGTTTTCATGCGCTTGAAGCCGGCGCCGTCACAGCCCAGCAACTGCCGTCCACAAAAGACCAGGCCTCCATCGACAACCTGCTGAGCATCATACGCACAATGTCGTCAATAACTGTACATTCCATACCAACCGAGCCGTCGCCTAATTACGTGTTCAAAACGTTTTCACGTTCGACGACGCCGGTAGTCGCAATAGGCTCATCTACAGGCGGCCCGCCCATACTTCAAAAAATACTTTCGCGAATGCCGGAAGACTATAGTTTTCCCATAGCGATAGTTCAACATATCGCAAAAGGTTTTACGACAGGCCTTGTGGAATGGCTGAACGCCTCGTCGCAAATAGAAGTAAAAATGGCGGTCAACGACGAACAGATGCGGCCTGGAACGGCGTATCTTGCGCCGGACGATTATCACATGAAAGTCTCGCCCGAGCGGACCATCGTCCTATCGCAGGAGCCGCCGCAGAAC
Organism: uncultured Planctomycetaceae bacterium; assembly: GCA_964536835.1. Lineage (GTDB taxonomy): Bacteria > Planctomycetota > Phycisphaerae > SM23-33 > SM23-33 > DAONFI01. Next base: position 20,845 of record CAZIAZ010000027.1, read on the forward strand.
GACATACGGCCGGCAGTGTCCAAGCTGTTTGAATCGCTGGCGAAAAACTGCTGCCCGACTGCTATCGGGGTGATACTCACCGGCATCGGCAGCGACGGCGCAAAAGAACTCAAAATGATGAAAGACGCCGGAGCAATCAACATCGCCCAGGATATAGAAAGTTCAATCGTGTTCGATATGCCCAGAGCCGCAATCCAGCTCGGCGCCGTCAACCACATCCTGCCGCCGTGCCGAATTGCTTCGCAACTGATAGCCATGGCCAAGCAATACCAGACTTCATCTGAATCAGTTTTTTCAAATTAGTGAGAACCGCTCTAAAGGCTATTCGCGATTTTCGACAACGATTCCGCTGCGAAGATTACGTCTTCTTCCGTGGTAAATGCGCCGAAACTCAGACGGCATGTGCCGACCGGATGCGTGCCGATGGTCTTGTGCGCCAGCGGCGCGCAATGTACGCCCGGCCGCGTAAGTATGCCGTATTTTTTCTCCAGTTCATCAGCCAGTTCGTGCGGCGTCATGTCGCCGGCGTTGACGCTGAATACGCCTGCGCGGCAGTCCAGGTGCGTCAATGGCGGGCCGTAAACCTTGAGATTTTTCACACCGTCGGTCGCCTTCAAAAACACCTCGCACAGCCGGCGGTCATGTGCCCGCAGTTTATCCACACCCTTCTCCAGCAGCCACGCCACACCTGCGTCAAGGCCTGCAATGCCGATGGCATTATGCGAGCCGACTTCATATTTATCGGGCATTGTCTGAGGATGCGTCGCAAGTTCGCTGACCGTGCCCGTTCCTCCCTCTTTCATTGTGGGACAGTTTTTTTCACTGCCGGGTTTCACGTACAGCACTCCCGTGCCGAGCGGCCCAAGCAGGCCCTTGTGGCCGGGAAACGCCACGAAATCCGCACCCAGCGACTGCACGTCTATGGGCGTGTGTCCGATGGATTGCGCAGCGTCCACGATTGACGTAACGCCGGCTTCCCGGGCGATTTTCACGACATCGTCTATCGGCTGCATTGTGCCGGTGACGTTCGATACGTGAACGCAGGCTATCAACCTGGTCGAAGGCCGAAGGGCTTTTTTTATGTCGTCGGGGTCAACCAGTCCGGTGACGCTATCGCATTCGATAAACTGCGGCTGCAAGCCGGTCTGTTCAGCCAGCGCGTTAAACGGCCGAAGCACCGAATTATGGTCAAGCGCCGTAGTTATCGCATGGCTGCCGGCTGGAGCGGTATTGAGTACGCCGCGAATCGCTATATTCAGGCCGTCAGAGCAATTCAGTGTGAAAACTATCGTCTGCGGCGATTCGGCGTTGATAAGTTTCGCAATGCGAGCACGGCACGTGGCAAGAATTTTTTCACAATGTTTGGCCTCGGCGTAAGCACCTCGGCCGGCGGATGCGCCGCAATTTTCCGCAAAATCAATCATTGTCTGCAATACTGACGACGGCTTGGGAAAACTCGTCGCGGAATTGTCCATATATATACGTCTCATAATCCCAGCCATGATACGCAATGCGCAGAGTTTTTCAACCCAAAAGCCCCAAAACGCCGATAATGACAGAATTACACGCGACGACGAACGATAATGTTATGTAACTCTCTGAAACGCCAGTTAATTGCGTTAAGTATCAGGCCCAGAAACGCAAACCCGCAAGACATCAGCATCAGCCCCGTAGCCAGTATCGCCAGCGGAAAACGTCTGACTTCCGTGAAACCGCTCTGAATATAACCCACCACCGGCGGCAGCCCCGCAAGAACGGCCATGAAGAAAAATACCAGACATAACGTTCCAAAAAAAGTCAGCGGCTTGAATGTGCGGAAAAGATTGAAAAGTTTCCACAACACGCGAAAGCCGTCGCTGAAAGTGTTCAGTTTCGAAACGCTGCCAGCCGGCCGTTCACGATACGGCACGACGACCTCCACAACCTTCAGCCGGTAATACAACATCTGTATCGTAAGCTCCGTTTCAACCTCAAATCCCTGGGAAACCACCGGCACGTTCGTAATGAATTTGCGATTGAACGCGCGATAGCCGGAAAGTATGTCGTGGAGATCGGCATTGAAAATTCTGTTGATAAGATGTCTGACAAGATGATTGCCGGCTACATGCAGGGGGCGGAAACTTTTTTCGGTATACTCAGCCAGCCGCGCACCGACGGCCATATCAGCCTGGCCTTTGATGACCGGCTCAAGCAGCTTGTGAACGCAATCCGCCGGATACGTGTCGTCGCCATCCACCATGACGCACACGTCGGCATCCACGTCGCCGAACATTGACTCTATCACGTAACCCTTGCCCTGCCTGGGTTCGGGAATAACTATCGCCCCGTGTTGACGGGCGATGGTTGCCGTGTTATCCGTAGAGTTGTTGTCATATACGTAAATCGACGCTTCCGGCAGCTGTTCGCGAAAGTCGTCAACAACCTTGCCGACGGTAGCCTGCTCGTTATAGCACGGTATCATTACTGCGATTCTGGGTTTGGATACTATATTCATAGGCGATATGGTACACGCGGGGCGGCACAAATCCAAGAGAAAACACGACTGACTTTCAGGGCGGAATATTGTATAATGCGGACTTCGTTTTTCAGGATATGAACATGAAATATGCAAACGCAATAATTTTTTCGATATTGCTGGCCGGCCTGGCAGCCTGCTGCGGCTGCCCCGTCACGCAATCACAGAATACGCCTCACGCTCAGAAACTCTGCAAAAGCCCGACCGGCGAAGATTATTACATCTACGTTCCGACCGGTTACGACCCCCAGAAGCCAACTCCTCTTGTGATAACCCTGCACGGCACGCCGCCGTGGGACGTGGCGTTATTCCAGATAAATGAGTGGAAAGCGCTGGCCGAGGAAAAGAATTTCATTGTCGTTGCGCCAAAACTCAGCAGCCCGCAAGGAATCCTGCCTGTCGCCAAAGATGAACGTAAAAAGGAAGTACTCGCCGACGACGCTGAAATCATAGCATTGCGGGACTCGCTGTGCCGCGAATACAACATCGACCCGAAGATGATTCTGCTGACGGGTTTTTCCGCCGGCGGTTATGCCATGTTTTACACCGGCCTGCATCACCAGGACAAGTTCAGCATTCTCATCGCCCGCGCATGTAATAACGACGAGATAACGCTCGACGGCCTCGACGCCGAATATAACGAAAAAAACAAATCCAGGCCCCGCATTCCAGTGCTGTTTTTCGTCGGCAAGGACGACCTTCAGCCGATACAGGACCAAACATGGATGACGTATCGCTGGCTGAGGCGGCACGGCTGGACGCACAAAAACTGTACGCACAAAGAGACTAAGGGCGGCCACATCCGGCGGCCGCTGACCACATGGGAAATGTGGCAGAATTACCTCAAGAAATACGGAAAATAAACAAAAATAACAGATAATAAAATCCTGGCGGCATGCCGCGATTTCAATAGCGGAATCCTCCGGTTTAGAGCATATTAAACTTGACTTTGCGCTTGTTGCTGTTTGCGGCGTCGGCTGGCTGCGTCAGGCTGCATCGGAAACCATATAAGGTTGCCTGCTTCGCCTTCCTTGCCAGCCTCGTCCTCAACGACGCAACAAGGCGCAATTTCAAATTTAACATGCTCTAGAAACGTGTCTTTATAAGTAACGTCGGGAAAAGCGGTTCGGCAAAGTCTTGTATATTCCGGCATCGGAGAGTATCCTTTAGGTCTTATGGCTTTAGTCGCAAATACAACCAGCGGGCGAACGGTTTTTACCGCATCCGTCGAAAAAAAAACAAAGCTGACCTATGACATAGTCATGCTGCGAGTGCGGCTTATTTCGCCGGATTTCATAAGTTTCCGGCCCGGCCAGTTCGTGCAGATGCAGATACCCGCGTATGAAAAATCCCCGACGCCGCAGAGACGTTCGTATTCGATTGCATCCGCACCTGAAGATAACAGCCATATAGAGTTGATAATTCGCCGCGTGCCGGCCGGCCTGGGTACTACGTGGATATTCGATTATCTTGAAGAAGGCATAGAAATCCGATTCTCCGGCCCATACGGAAAATTCTGTATGCAGCCGACCGACAACCCCATGCTCTGGATAGCCGGCGGTTCAGGACTCAGCCCGTTCCGTGCGATGCTTTACGATTGCATAACCCGCAAAATAAGTCGTCCGATAAAATTTTATTACGGCGCCGTCAGCGAAAAAAATCTCATACTCGTTGATGAGCTTTCGCAAATCGCCGGCAGAAACGGCTGGTTTGAATTCATACCGGCTCTTTCACAGCCGGACGCAGACTGGCGCGGCGCCAAAGGCCTTATAACAGACGTTGTCGCAAGACATATCGAATGTTGCGACAGGAAAAATCTGGAAGTTTACCTGTGCGGTTCGCCTGGCATGTGTGATGCGGCTATAGATGTGTTAACCGGCCACGGCGTCGGCATGGACAGGATTTTTTACGACAAATTTCTCGGCCAGGATACGTCGGAAATTCCGACGCCCGACGGCAGAGCAATTTCATGGGATCCGCAACGAAAATGAATATTCAGGCATCACAACCAATAGGCGTATTCGACTCCGGCTTCGGCGGATTGACGGTAGTACGGGAGTTGCTCAACGCCATGCCCGGCGAGGACATAGTATATTTGGGCGATTCCGCACGTGTGCCATACGGCATCAAGTCTCCTGAGACCATTCGCCGCTTTGCCCGCGAAGACACTTCGTTTCTGAACGGCTTTCAGCCGAAACTCGTAGTCGTAGCCTGCAATACCGCCACCGCCACCGCCATTGACGCCGTCCGCCGGACGGCTAAAGCTCCGGTCGTGGACGTGATAACGCCCGGCGCAAAAGCCGCCCTCAAGGCTGCGACAAAAGGCTCTCCCATCGGCGTCATTGCCACGCAGGCTACCGCGTCGAGCGGCGCATACACGCGGGCTATTCACGCGATAGACCCGTCGCGCGAGGTCATGACCGTAGCCTGTCCGCTGCTTGTACCCATCGTCGAGGAAGGCCGTGATGAAAACGACCCAATAGTCACGCATGTGCTCTGCGAATATCTGTGCGATTTGCAGCGGCTGCGGCCAGGCGCACTGATACTCGGCTGTACGCATTATCCGATGCTCGCAGGCGCAATAGGCAAACTCATGGGCCCTTCAACCACGCTGGTCAGCTCCGCGGCAGCGGCAGCTCACGAAGCACAACTCGTCCTTACGCAGATGAATCTGCTTAAAAAAACTTCGACGCAAGCCTGCGGCAGTCTGACGTGTTATACAACCGACAGCCCGCAACGGTTCGCCAGCCTCGTGGAACGATTCGGCGGCCACAAGGCAAAAGCCGTCGAATACGTCGGAACGGATGAACTTGAAAACTTCAGCAGGAATCAAAAATGAAACATTATGCACAAATATTTCTGGCAGCGATGGTAGGACTGTCGTTGGTAGCCGGCTGCAAAGGCGGCAAAACGCCCGACTGGAGTGACGTGTTCGGCAAAAAGAAAGACCCGCCGCCGGATGTGCTTGTGGAACAGCTTTTTAATGCACAATCACCGGATACGCGACGCATAGCGATTGAAAAACTCTCCAAAACGTACTGGATAAACGAAGAAAAAAATCGCGAATTAGTCGCGCAGATGACCAGCCGGTCGGTCGAGAAATCGCCCATAGTCCGCGCGGCAGCCGTCCGTACGCTGGCGAAAGTCAACGACCCGAAATATTTTGATAAAATCGCCGACGCCATGAAGGACGACAGTTCTATCGTGCGATTCGACGCAGCCGATTCATTTGAACTGATAATCTATCCGCCGGCTGAGGATGAACTCCAGCGGCTGGCGCTGGACGACGATAATGAAGACGTCCGCACAGCAGCCTGCCAGGCATTAAAAAATTATCGCTCAGACGATACCTATCGTACCCTTCTGCGATGCCTGGGCGACGAATCTTTCACCGTGCGGGAGGCGTCGCATGAATCTCTCGTGGCGATGACCGGCGTGGATAACGGTTACGACCCGACCAAATGGGTCTCCGACCCCAAACAGCTCGGCAAGGAAACACTGCCGGCTAAACGCAAGGTCATATACCGCAAGCGACCCTGGTGGGACTGGGCCGGAGTAACAAAGGAAACGGTCGAAGTGAAGGACGGTTCGCAGCCGAATATAATGGACAGCATAGACATGTCCGGCGGAAAAATGAAAATGGAAGATCTCTCGCCTGTTCGCGTAGAGAAAAACGAAAAACAGCCAGCGAAAGACGACTCGGAATGAAAGCATTATTCTTCGACGGCAAAAATCTGCAACTGAGAACCGACCTGCCGGCGCCATCGCCGTCTGAAGGTGAAGTGCTTATAAAAGTCATTACCGCCGGCGTTTGCAAGACCGACCTCGAAATACTCAAGGGTTACATGGGATTCAGGGGCATCATCGGCCATGAATTCGTCGGCGTTGTGGAACACGGCCCAAAGCAGTGGCTCGCGCGTCGCGTGACAGCCGAAATAAACAATCCATGTCACGTCTGCCCCACATGCAAGGCTGGCCGCGGCAAACATTGCCCACATCGCTCAGTAATGGGAATAGACGGACACGACGGTGCAATGGCACAGTATGTCACCGCACCTGCCGAAAATCTCGTCGCCATTCCGGATGACGTTCCGAACGACTCCGCAGTATTTATCGAGCCGCTGGCGGCAGCTTTCGAGCCGACTACCCGCATGAAAATCAATCGCAGCGACCGCGTTGCCGTCTTCGGCGATGGCCGACTGGGCCTGCTAAGCGCAATGGTTTTCAACTCGCTGTGCGATGAAGTCCTGCTCGTCGGCAAACATGACGAAAAACTCGCAATCGCCCGCGGACAGGGCATAAAAACTGTTTTAGCCCAAAATTTCTCGCCGGACAAATCGTGGGACGTAACGGTGGAGGCTACCGGCTCGCCAGCCGGCTTTGACGCCGCCATCGCCGCCACACGCCCCGCCGGCACGATAATCCTCAAAAGTACATTCGTCGCCGAAAGCGGCATGAACATGGCGATGGTCGTCGTGAACGAAATCACGATTATGGGTTCGCGATGCGGCCCGTTCGACGCGGCACTTCGTGCGTTGCGGGAAAAGCGTTTCGACGTTACGCCGCTGATAACAGCCCGTTTCAGCCTGGACGACGGCCTCGCCGCCATGGCCGCCGCGACATCCGGCAATAATATAAAGGTACTCATAGATGTCGATTGAGCCGAGCAATCAATATGCACTGACGGTTCTGCAGTGCGGCAGAACCGTCGGCCGATTCAAGCCGCTGAGCCGCATCGACGGCCTCGTACACTGCGTAACCACAAAACGCGGCGAACTTTTTCCGCCAATCGCCTCGGAGGGAGCAGACGCTTTTAAAAGGCTAGCCTGCGACATGCAGATGCCGGCTGTCGCCTGGGCTGAGCAGGTGCATGACAACACCGTTTTAGCCGTCGATTCTGCCGGCTGCGCGGGCCAGGCTGACGGCCTGGTGACGGCAACGCCTGGCCTTCTGCTGCTTGGCCGCAGCGCAGATTGCCCCCTGATATTAGCCGCCGACCCTGTCAGAAAAATAGCCGGCTTCGCACACGCATCATGGCGTGCAACAATAAAAAAAATCACAGTGCGTCTTATAGACGTTTTCCGCGAACTCGGCAGTAATCCCAATGATATCGTAGCATGCATCTGCCCGTCGGCAGGCCCGGAGAAATTCGAGGTCGGCCCGGAAGTTTTCCGGCAGGCTGTAGCAGAACTCGGGCCGGATGCAAAAAATTTCTTCCTCGCCGGCAAGGGCGATAAAAAATTTTTCGACCTCTGGGCGGCAAACGATTCGCAGTTGCAATCCGCCGGCGTAGACTTCATGAACGTATACTCCGCCCGCGTCTGCACGATATCCAATGTTGAGACTTATCCCAGCTACCGCGTCGAAGGGTCAGCCGCCCAACGCTTCGCCGCAACGATAGGCTGGAAAAACTGATTGTACAAGCCGCCGTTTTGCTTAAAATGAAGAATTTACAGCAGTTCTCAAAAATCTTTTCATTTTGGAAACTGCGTTAGAGCATAATTGATGCATTCATCAGATATTTCGAGACGGACAAAATGACCAAGGAAAAACCAGTTGCCGACATTCTGATAGTTGAAGACGAGGTCGCCCACGCCGAGGCAATCGAGGAAGGCCTTTCGCGTATAGGCCATCATTGCAGCGTTACCCACGACGGCGAAACGGCGGTAGCCAAAATTTCGTCCACGCCGTACGACATCATCATAACCGATCTCATGTTGGGCGGCGATATCGACGGCTTGGGCGTATTGAAAACAGCCAGGGAAAAACTCCCAGCCGCCAAGGTCATACTAATAACGGCTCATTCGTCCATCGAGACCTGCAGGCAGGCTTTGCAGAATGGCGCTTTCGACTATATCGAAAAGCCGCTCAGCCTCGAAGAACTCCGCATAATCGTAGGCCGAGCCGCCGAAATGACGGCACAACGACGGACAATCCGCGAATTGAAACAGCGGCTTGACGAGCATTTCGGGTTCGGCAATATAATCGGGCAGTCGCAGGCTATGCTCAAGGTACTGGACATCACCCGGCGCGTAGCCCGCAGCGACATATCCGTACTGCTGCTCGGCGAAAGCGGCACCGGCAAGGAACTGCTGGCTAACGCGATACATCAGAATTCACCGCGACGCGACGAGCGTTTCGTGGCCATCAACTGCGCTGGCCTGAGTGAAACGCTGCTGGAGGATGAACTCTTCGGCCACGTCAAGGGGGCCTACACCGGCGCAGCCACCGAGCGGGAAGGCCGATTCGAACATGCCGACGGCGGTACGCTATTCCTGGACGAAATCGGCGATATGCCCCAGTCAATGCAGTCCAAACTGCTGCGAGTGCTGGAAAACGGCGAAGTCATCCGCGTCGGGGCCAACGAGCCCAAAAAAGTAGACGTGCGAATCATCGCCGCCACCAACTGCGACATGGAAGAAAAGGTCAAAAAACATGCTTTTCGCGAAGACCTCTACTTCCGCATAAAAGGCGCGACGATTGAAATTCCGCCGCTCCGCAACAGGCGCGACGACATTCCGCTGCTCATCGAACATTTCATTCAGCAGGCGAACAAACGTCACAACATGCGGATAAAAAACGCAGACCCTGAAGTCCGGCGACTGTTGATGAGCTATAATTGGCCAGGAAACGTCAGGCAGCTGAAAAATGTGGTGGAAAATATGGTAGTACTGTCCATGACCGACAGGCTCAACGTAGAAGACCTGCCGGCGGAGATTCACACCCCGCCGTCGGGCATTAACGATTGCAATATGGGTGCGATGGCCGGCATAAGTCTCCAGGAGGCAGAACGGCTGTTAATCGTCAACACGTTAAAAATGGTCGAAGGTAACCGTGAAAAAGCCGCCGACATCCTCGGCATAGGCGAACGCACTCTCTACCGCAAAATAAAAGAATATAACCTGGACGTGTGAACCGGATTAGGGCAAACATGGCCGACGATTTTAACAATGTAAATTATGACGGAATCTTTAATAAAAAACCGAAATCAAATCCGCTTGAAACGGTTTCGTCAATAGGTTCGCGCATCGGCCAGATAATTTTCGGCACAATGTTCGGAGGAATTGCACTATCGGCGGCGATAATGCTTATCTTCTTTTCATATAAAGATATAGTTAAAAACCTGAATCACCAGACCGCAATAGCTACCATCGCATCCATTGACGGTTCGCTGGAAGATTCCGAAATCACAATAAATTGGTCATTCGTTATTGATGATAAAACATATGCTGGCAGAAAAACCGCAAACGAATCGTCGCATCAAAAACTTTACGACACATTCAGCCAATACAAAACCGGCGAACAAATAATCGTTTCATACGACCCAGCCAATCCTCAGAATAATGACCCGTATAAACCATTCAATCCGGCCATACTATTCATGCTGCTGTTCACCGTACCATTCATAGCCACAGGATTCATGATAGTCACAGGCAAACTGAAGAAAGAAAAATCCGTAGAACCAGGAACAAAAGATTATGCAGCAGTTATTTGCATTATCGGACTGTTTTTATTGTGCTGTCCGGCAGCGTTTCTGTTTGCTTTTTTAGGTGAAAAGACTTCGCCCTATATATCCATATCTCTTTTCCTGGCATATGTGATATTGATACCTTTCATTATCAGGTCCATCAACTGCAAACTCAAAAAAACAACCCACGCCAGACAGGAACTGGTACAATTCCAGACGGAATCCCATGTGGAAAATAAATCCTGCGAACAGGCAGGTAATCTGTCGCATTCATCTTTCAAAAAAGAAGTCTGCCCATTACTGTTTTTTTCGCTTGTGTGGTGGTTTCTACTCGGAATATTCACGGTGATAATGGGATATCAGGCACATAAATATCTTACTGCGAAAGCAACATATGAGCGTACAACCGGCACGATGCTGTCATCAAGGGTCGCCGAGCACTACAGCAACAATTCGACAACATATTCACCGGAAATTAAATACATCTATTATGTCAACGGCAAAAAATACATCGGTAAAAAGTACGATGTCACAGGCGGAAGCTCTAGCGGCAGTTGGGCATACAACATCGTACGTAAAAATCCAAAAGGCCAAAAAGTCACCGTATATTACGACCCTGCAAATCCGTCGAAAGCCGTCATTTCAATAGCCCCACCTGAAATGCTCAAGGCATTCCTGTTTTTCCTTCAGCCGTTTTTCGCGGCAGGTGTCCTGATTATTCTGGCCACCATCAAAACGACAAAAGACTATTTTAAATTGAAACGACTACTGAGTCTTACTGATCAGCTCCAGCCAAATATCAAAAACCTCTGGGCCAAACCTGAAATCGGAGCTGATTCGCTCAAGATTTCTTTTAAAAACAAACCGTCAATATGCACGACATTCATAAGCAGCTACTGCATGGTAACTTTTGCAATGATATTCATAATGGCCTTCAAATACGGCTTTGAAATGTCTCTGGAACAGACATTAACGTGGATAAAAATCGCTCTCTCCATAAGCGTTGTTGGGGTAATACTTTCGATTATAAAATATATTTTCAGCCGGCCCGAAGTTTTAACCATAGACAGAGTCACGGGTGAAATAGTATTCGAGTCGAAAAAGGAAAACTGGCGGCTGTCACTGAGCGATATTAAAAATCTGCGGTTAAAAATTGATGTATCGTCCTTTCAAAGAAACAATAAACAAGTAAAAATCTATCGGTTGGAAGCAATAGACAAATCCAATATGTGGCATACAATACATCAGCGCAAAATTTCCTTAAACAGTGATTGGTTGTTACTGAATAAATCCATGCTTGCCGGCAGAACACTGGCGGCATTTATCGGTTGCCCAATGGACGACCAAGTTGAAATAAATGACAGAAATAAAAAAATACCTCCCTTTCCAAAGAAATTTATAAAAATTCCTGATAAGATTAACTGATGCCAAAGATATCCCAACTATCGCAGCACCTTGTAAATAAGATAGCAGCCGGCGAAGTCATAGAACGGCCGGCTAGCGTCATCAAGGAACTCGTCGAAAACGCAATCGACGCCGGTGCTACGCGCATCGACATCGCCATAGAGGACGGCGGCAAAAAGCTCATCCAGGTAACCGACGACGGCGGCGGCATGGAACGAGACGACGCCGCTCTTGCCTTCGCCCCGCACGCCACCAGCAAACTGCGTGACGAGGACGGCCTGTTCAACATCTGTACGATGGGTTTTCGCGGCGAGGCGCTAGCCAGCATAGCGAGCATTTCGCACGCTCACATCCGCACGCGACGGCGCAAAGACGCAAACGGCTGGGAGATTTCAGCCAGCGGTGAGAATATAACCGCCGTCACGCCATGTCCGGCGGCGGCTGGCACGACAATAACGGTGCGTGACCTGTTCTTCAATACGCCGGCACGCCGTAAATTTCTGAAAACCGCCTCCACCGAATTCGGCCATATAACCGAGCAGGTTGCGCGGCTGTCGCTGCCGCATCCGCAAATATCATTCACCGTTCGTCATAACGGACGTGAAACCGTAAATCTGCCAGCCTGCCAGTCCACCCTGCAACGCATAACAGACCTCTTCACGCCCGACACGGCAGAAAACCTCATCCCCATCCCACAACGAAACGCCATAACTACCATCAACGGGTTAATCGGCACGCCGGCGGCTGCACGCAACAGTACCAAATGGCAGTACGTATTCCTGAATGGGCGATATATTCGCGACAGGCTGATAAGCCACGCAATAAAAGAAGCTTACCGCGGCAGAATTATGCCGGCCAAGTGCCCCGTGGCGTTCATATTCATCAATATCGACCCTCACGAAGTGGATGTAAACGTCCATCCGACAAAAATCGAAGTGCGATTCCGCAACTCCAACGGCGTATACGGCGACGTACTGGCTGCGTTAAAGGAAACGCTCAGCCACTCAAATCTCGCGCCTGACATGCAAACACAAAATTTCTTCGACAGCCCTGAAGAGTCCGTCAAACCGCAAAAATCCCCGCAAACCGGAAACACCGAGGCCTCCCTGCGCGACGCATTAGCCGATTTTTTCAAAAACGCTCCAGCCCCCCAACCACGATTGAATTTACCGGCTGGCGAACCGCGGCAACATGAGTACCGTCATTCACAGCCAATCGAACATCGGCCGCCGCAGGATTTCAACGGACAGCCGCATACGACTAAGGCTATACCGTCCTCCGAACCCGATGAAAAAGATTATGACTCATCCGCCGCACCTGTGACCCATCGGCCACTGCTGCAGATTCACAATACCTATATAGTATCGCAGACGCCCGACGGGCTGAGCATCGTAGACCAGCATGCCCTGCATGAACGGATAAATTACAATGAACTAAAACGACGGCTGGCAGAGGGCAACCTCACGAGGCAGCAAATGCTGATTCCCCAGACTATAGACGTCACGCCGGCTGAAGCGGCCCTGCTGGAAGACGCCAGCGAACTGCTGACAAAACTGGGATTCGAAATCGAACCTTTCGGGCCTGGCACTTACGCCATTCAGCAATATCCGACGCTATTGGCACAGCGCGGCGTACGAATGACGGATTTTTTAAGGGAATTAATCGACACCCTGCGCGATGATGAAACTGCGAACGCCGAGCGTATGCTGGAAAAAATCCTGGCCATGATGGCCTGCAAAGCATCCATAAAAGCCGGCGACCCGCTCAGCCAAGACGAAATGCAAAAACTGCTTGAACGCGCGGAAGGCATCGACAAAGCCAACGCCTGTCCCCACGGCCGGCCTACCACGCTGAACATATCCCTCAAAGAACTTGAAAAATCATTTAAACGTATCTGATATCACTACAGCATGACAACCATGCTCGCAAGATACGAAACTGCCAAAATTTATAAAAAATCATTTAAACGTATCTGAGCCGAGAAAACGGCAGACCATCTCTGCGCCACGGTCAAAAAAGTCCAGTCTGAACCGTTCATTGGGTGAATGAATCCTGTCGTCAGGCAGGCCGAGATTCATGAAGAAAACATTTCCGCCGGCCAGCTCCGACAACACGGAAGTTATCGGCACAGACCCGCCTGAGCCGACGAACACCGGCGCTTTCCCGAAAACTTTTTCCATAGCCGCCGCCGCACGCCGTACCAGCGGCGTATCCGTCGGAAAAATCACAGCCTTCGATTTGGCCAACGTCACAAATTCACACTTTATGCCAGCCGGCACACGGGCAAAAATGAATTCACGCAAAAGAGACTCTATTCTGTCGGGCTCCTGGTCAGCCACCAGCCGCGTGGAAATTTTTACCGACGCCTTCGCAGGTATAATCGTCTTTGACCCACTGCCGGTATGGCCGCCGACAATGCCGTTGCAGTCCAGCGTCGGCCTTGCCCACATCCGCACAATCGGCTCAAGGCCGGCCTCGCCGCCGGCGAAGGAATTTAAGCCTACAACCTTCGCGCAAGCCGGCTCATCAAACGAAAGTTTTTCCCATTTTTTCAGCTGTTCCTGCGGAACATCCTGCACATCGTCATAAAATCCTGGAATCGCAATCCTGCCTGAAGCGTCATGAAACGACGCAATCAGTGCCGCGAGTTCGTTTATCGGGTTCACCACCAAGCCGCCGTACATACCGCTATGCACATCACTAGCCGGCCCCCTGAAAATGATTTCATACGCACAAAGGCCCCTGAGCATATTCGTCATGGACGGCACACCGTCGGCATACCAGGCCATATCACTGGCGACAACGGCATCTGCGCGGAGCAGTTGGCGATTTTTCAGAACCACTTCAGCCATGCCCGGCGAGCCAATTTCCTCTCCGCCTTCCAGCAGAACCTTGACATTCATGGACAGTTCGCCGGCTGCAATAAGCGTCTCAAGTCCGCGCAGCCATGTCATTATCTGGCCTTTGTTGTCGGAAGCGCCGCGGGCATAAATGTAATCGTCGATTATTTGCGGGTCGAACGGAGGGGTTTCCCATTCGTCGAGCGGGTCAGCCGGCTGTACGTCATAATGGCCGTAAAACAGAATCGTCGGCACATCCGCCGATACCGTCTTTTCGGCATAAACGCAAGGCTGGCAGTCTCCGGCAAGAATTCGTCCCCCGTCAAAGCCGATTCGCTCAAGCAAATCGGCCAACCATTCGGCACATGGAACGCAATCTTTCCTGTTTCCGCACTCTGCGATGGACTGAAACTTCAGAAACGTTATAAGTTCATCCAGAAATCTTCCGCGTCCTGAAGCCAGCCGTTCAAGCACAGCATCTCTCATGATATCTACTCTCAATACGCCGGCGGCCGCGGGCCGCCCAACCTGTCCGTATCATCAGTTCTGCTACCGGTTGACGGCGACATGCGGGTCGGAGTATTTCTGTTGCCATTCGGCGTTATCTGGTTGGCAGTGCCAGCCGGCGTCCGCCAGTGTTTTCGGAAAAATTCCATCGCTATTTCAGGATGACGATCATGGCCGGCGCCAGGAATTATTTCGGTCTTTACGGAAAAGCCCTTTTCGCGGAGATATTTGATGGCGTTTTCTGACTGAACTATAATCGGCGCAGGGTCATATTCGCCATAATAGATGAGGAACGGTACAGTCGTGGCATCGGCAGGATACCAGCCGTCGACGTTGTTACGGTTAAAATTGCAGTTCTGCGGCACTATGACGCTGAAAATCTCCGGATGACGCAGTCCGACCCAGTATGCCGGAAATCCGCCGCCGGAAAAACCCGTTATCATTATATTGTTACGGTCTATGTTGTACTGATACGACAGCGTAGAAAGTATGCTAAGTATGTTCCGCTCGTTTTCCAGCATCGCCAGTACAGGCCCGTCACCCAATACGCCGTCCGTACCCTGCATGGTCGGGCATATGATTATGCATCCGTATCTTTCGCCATAATATTTCCAGGTACGAATGTGATGCTCGGCGACGTCGAACGGCGGCGTGCCATGGCAACTCACTATAACTTTCATGGGCTTATTGTGATGATACTTTTCCGGAATGTAAAGATAGCATTCCGTCTTCGTGACAGGGTCTTTCCAATACCACGGATCTTCTGGCGTCGGAGGAGTAGGCGGCACGGGACAACCGGATATCGCAAGGAATGCCGGAAACATCAACATGTACATGACATATTTTTTCATAAATTTTCCTTCACTGCGGAATCAAAAAAATCTGTCACCATCATATAAATTCCAGCCCTCAAGTGGAAGATGAATTTATCATTCCGTCACAAACTTTAATGTCCAGGGCCGTTTCAAGTAAAAATTTTTCGGCGTTTTAAAAAAATTTTTCAGGCCGTCAACAGCCGTCAAACGCCGGCCAGAACGCCGTTTCCGGCCTTGGCGGCGAAAAATAACATATTCGTTTCAGTTTATATATAAAGAACCGACAGCATTTAATCCGCATAAACATTGACCAAAATAGCCGTACATGAAGATTGCATGAAAAAGACGCAAATTTTTCTTAAACTTTCACAACAAAAATAGCCGAAATTATACTATGGCGATACAATAACAGCCGCGATTCATTATCGGGTTTTCATAAAACTTAACACTTGTAAGTCGTTAAAAATAGAATTATAACAGGGCAAGTAGGTTGTCTTGTTAAATGGATTTTTACAACCGTTATTTAAGGAGTCCGAAGAATGGCTAAGAAAGTAGCAAAGAAAGCTGCGGCCAAGAAGGTCGCAAAGAAGGCCGCGAAAAAAGTCGCGAAGAAAGCCGTGAAAAAGGCCGCGAAGAAGGCCGCCCCGAAAAAAGCTGCAAAAAAGAAAGTCGCCAAGAAGAAATAAGTTTTCGAAGGCGTCTTACCTGACGGCGGATATCGGCAAATGTCGATATCCGCCGTTTTTTATTTCACAGTCAAACCGCCGTTTCACTATAATATTTTTCATGAACACCCAGGTAATAAAAGCATCGGCCGATGACATGGCCGCAGCAAAAGACGCAGCGGCAAAGGCAGCCAACGCCGTCGCCGAAGGCAAACTGGTCGGCTTTGCCACCGAAACGGTCTACGGCATCGCCGCCCTCGCCAACAATCCAGACACCATGGCTCGTCTGCGAGAACTTAAAAACAGGCCGTCAAATCCGTTCAGCGTACACATCGGCTCGCCGTCAAAGGCATTTGACTTCATATCTTCAGAAAATTTCCCGATACGCGGCCGCTGGCTGATGCAGAAAACATGGCCCGGCCCTGTTACGCTTCTGCTGCCCACGGGTGGCCGTTTTGCCGATAAAAAACTTTCGTCGCTGCACGCCACGCTTACGAAAAATGATATTCTTGGCCTCCGATGCCCCTCCGAGCCTGTGGCCATGATGATGCTTGAAATGACGCCCGGCGTAGTCGTCGCCCCAAGTGCAAACCTGGCGGGCAATCCCAGCCCGAAAAACGCCGACGACGTTCTTCGCGACCTTGACGGCAGAATAGATATACTGCTCGACACCGGCCCAACGCAGTACGGCAAAGACAGTACAATAGTGCTGTTCAGCGGCGAAGATTATGAAATCTGTCGCGAGGGCGTCTTTGACCGGCGGATGATTTCATCCGTAGCCGGCAGGAAAATATTGTTCGTGTGTACGGGCAATACCTGTCGCAGCCCGATGGCAGCCGGCATTGCACGTGCAGTTCTGGCTGAAAAATTCAACTGTCAGCCGCAAGAACTTGAAAACAAAGGCATTGAAATATGTTCCGCCGGCATTCACGCATGGGAAGGCGGGCCAGCCACCGAGCAGGCGGTCAACGTGGCGGAATATCACGGCGGAGATATTTCCTCGCATAAAAGTAGAAAAATTTCGGAGGACATGTTAAAATCAACAGATGTGGTGTTCTGCATGACTGCCGGCCATCTTGAGCTGGCTCAGACGCTCGCACGCGGCATGAATTGCAGGGTGATGCTTTTGGACGATTGCGACGTGCGGGATCCCATCGGCGGCGGCGAAGAGGCTTATCGACAGGCTGCCTGCCAGATAGAAAAAGCTATAAGAAACCGTCTAATTCAGGGTTATTTATAAATTGCAGGAAGTGAAAATGAAAATCGCAGTCGGTTCGGACCACAGAGGCCACGGCGCCAAGGAAAAAATAATGGTGCTGCTTGGCGAGCTTGGACATGAAGTGCAGGACGTAGGCACACACAACAAGAAAAGCTGCGACTATCCCGACTCGGCATACGCCGCCGCCATGTCGGTATCGAAAGGCGAAAGCGACTGCGGCATACTTATCTGCGGCAGCGGCATAGGGGTGAGCATATGCGCCAACAAGGTCAAAGGCATTCGAGCCGCGCTCTGTCATGACGAACTTACGGCAGAATTGGCTAAACGGCATAATCAGGCGAACATACTCTGCCTGGCCAGCGACGTATTGGGCGACGAGATAATTCGCAGAATAGTCACATGCTGGCTGAATACTGAGGCGGAAAACTCTCCCAGGCATATACGGCGAATTCAAAAAATCACAATGATAGAACAGGGCGTAGACCCCAGAGAATACCAGACCCAGCAGGAAGAATAAGCAAAGTGCATCTGCCAGCCGGTTGGTCTATTCACTCGTCGCTTTCGTCGCGATGATTTTTTAAGATATTTCCGCCTCTTCTGAGCACATCTGAGCCGAATTTATCGGCGATATCGTCGATAACCGAATCAAGCCGCCTTTTTTTCTGTTCCTCCGCTTCGCCGAAAAGCGACATCTGCCGCCCCTGCCTGTGCCTCAGATTGCTCAGTGTCGCCCCTATCAGCCGCAGCGGCTTAAAACCGTCGTCACACCATCTGTCAAAAATATCGTTCGCCAATTTCAGGAAGTCATCCGTAGTATCAGCCGGCACTTTTAGCGAAACCGACCGCGTTACCGTCACGAAATCTCCGTATCGCAGCTTCAGGGTAATGGTTTTTGCCAGCAGTTCATGTCGTCTCAGCCGCCTTGTTATCCGTTCCACATGATCGTTCAAGACGCGTCGCAATTCTACGACATCAGCCACGTCACTGGCGAATGTCTGTTCCTGGCCGATGCTTTTGGCCTGATGGTCCGGTACGACAGGCCTATCGTCAAGGCCATTAGCCAACCGCCAGAAAAACTCGCCGCCGTCGCCAAACCATTCAGCGACATCTTTCTGCGACAGCATTCGCAGTTGGCCTATCGTTTTGAGGTTGTACCGCTCGAAAGTTTTAAGCGTTGACGGGCCAACGCCCCAGAGTTTAGTCAAAGGCAGAGAATCTATAACCGACTGATATGTTTGAGGCCTAAGTACGACAAAGCCGTCCGGCTTGTCCAAATCGCTCGCGAGCTTGGCCAGAAACTTGTTCGGCGCCACACCCACCGATGCCACCAGGCCAAGTTCGTCGCGTATCGTCTGTTTTATGCGTCTGCCGATTTTCTCCCCGCCGCCGAACAGCCGTACACTGCCGGTCACGTCCAGAAACGCTTCGTCGCAGCTAAGCGGTTCAACCAGTGGCGTGAAACGCTCGAATATTTCAAAGACCTGGTCGCTAACTTGCGAATAACGGCTGCCGCGCACCGGCAGGACGACAGCCTGCGGGCACAGCCGTATCGCCGTAGCCATCGGCATTGCGGAATGACAGCCGAACGCGCGGGCTTCATAGCTTGCCGTACTGACTACGCCGCGTGACCTGGGCGAACCGCCGATAAGCAGCGGCCTGCCGCGAAGCTCCGGATTGTCGAGCTTTTCCACGGCTGCGAAAAACTCGTCCATGTCGACATGGATTATCCGCCTGATGTCAGACATTGAACCGGAAGTTGATGATGTCTCCGTCCTGAACGACATAGGTTTTGCCCTCAAGCCGCATTTTGCCGGCGGCTTTGACGTCTTTCATGCTGCCGCCGGCGGCTTTGAAATCGTCAAAGGCGACTGTTTCGGCACGTATGAACCCGCGGGCGATGTCGGAGTGAATCTTGCCCGCAGCCTCGACAGCATCGTCGCCTTTGGCAATCGTCCAGGCGCGGCACTCGTCGTCACCGGCGGTCAGGAAGCTCACAAGGTTCATGCCCATGTAACACGCACGAATGAACCTGTCGGCAACTGACGCACTCAAGCCGAGATCCTTCAAAAACTCGCCCCTGTCTTCAGCAGGAAGCTGGGCGATTTCCTGCTCAATCTGAGCGCTGAGCTTCAGCGAAGGCAAACCGGCTACCGGCTCTGATGAATCGTCGGCCGCCTGGTCTTCACTACAGTTAATGACAACCAGTGCCGGTTTTTGAGACAGAAAACCGAAACTGCGAACGAGCTTTTCTTCAGCATCGTTGGAAAAAACCTCGCTAATCGGCCGGTCGTTTTCAAGGGCGTCGCGCATGCGCTTCATCAGCTCAAGTTCGCGGAGTTGTTCGTCACGTTTCGGCGTGGGCTTTTTGGTCGAAACTTCCAGCTTTTCTATTCGCGTCGTAACCTGTTCCAGGTCGGCAAAGAGC
>CAZIAZ010000028.1:0-39842 GCA_964536835.1 uncultured Planctomycetaceae bacterium
TGCTGGGATAGGGCTCTGCGTCGAATTTGGTAACGCGGGCTATGCCGCTTTTGCCTGACAGCAGGCCGGCCCAGTAGGCAGGAACGTCGTTGGCTACGGGGTTAACCGTACCCAGACCCGTTATTACTACGCGTCTTTTACCCATGTAAGGGTTCCTTCCTCTGCGCAATACCAACCGTGCAGCCGCCGGCACATCCAACGGAAGCACGGTTGATTGTCATACTTCTTACTTGCTGCAATGTTCTGAAATGTGGTCGATAGCCTGGCCGACGGTTTGAATCTTTTCGGCTTCTTCGTCGGGTATCGACAGATCGAAAGCGTCTTCGAATTCCATGACCAGTTCGACCGTGTCCAGCGAATCGGCGTTGAGGTCGTTGACGAATGAGGTTTCGCGGGTGATTTCGCTCTTGTCGACACCCATCTGCTCAGCGACGATCTCGATTACCTTTGCTTCGATTTCTGCATTGGTGGGCACTTCTATTCTCCTATTAAAGTTCGTTGTTAAGCCGGCTAACATCTGCCATAGCCGGCAGCCCGTTGGCGTTACTTCGGGCGGTTACTATATACGCTAGCAATGCCCAAAGCAACCATTTTTTATTTTTGCGCCTAACTCCCTGTCAGGCATGATATTACATATGCATTCCGCCGTCCACGCTCAGTGTCTGGCCGGTTACGTAGCTGCTGGCGTCGCTTGCGAGGAAGGCGACTGCTTTGGCGATTTCGTCAGCTGTGCCCATGCGCTGCATGGGGATTATCTGCTGGGCGATATCCTTGACTTCCTGCGGCAGTACGCTGGTCATGTCGGTTTCTATGAAGCCCGGGCATACGCAGTTGACGCGAACGTTACGTTTGGCCAGTTCTTTTGCTGCGGACTTGCTCATTGCTATCATGCCGGCTTTGGCGGCGGCGTAGTTCGCCTGGCCGCGATTGCCTTCAAGCCCGCTGAAACTCGACATGTTGACTACCGAGCCGCAACGCTGACGCATCATGATCTTCGACGCTTCGCGTGTGCCGTAAAAGGCGCTATTGAGGTTAACGTTTATGACGGCGTTCCAGTCGGCATCTTCCATCATGACGATTATCTGGTCACGGGTGATGCCGGCGTTGTTGACCATCACGTCCAGTCGGCCGTATTTTTCTACGACGTAATCAATCATTTTGGTAACTGCGGCGGAATCGGCTACGTCGATTACGTAGGTTTCCAGTTTTTCGCCGGCGAGTTCGGCGGCTGCCTTTTGCAGGTTTTCAGCGCTGCGGGCGGCGGCTATCACTGTCATGCCCATCGAGAGCAGTTCCTTGCAGCACGCAAAGCCTATCCCGCGGCTGCCGCCGGTCACTATGGCGATTTTCTGGTCGTCAGGTACCGATTTTGATTTAGCCATTTTTTAATATCTCCGATTTTTCCTCAGAAATCCGATAAACTTTTTTCATCCTGAATGATATCGTCGCCGAAGGCGGCATTTAACATTTTTTCAAATTCTCAACTTTGGCAAGCTCATTTACCTGCGTTACCTTGCAATCGCGGGAAATTCTTCGCATAAGTCCGAAAAGCACCTTGCCTGGCCCGATTTCATATGGAGCGTCCATGCCGTCAGCCAGCAGCGCTTCCATAGATTGCTGCCATCGTACCGCGCCGGTTAATTGAGCCAGCAGTTTTTGCGGGATTTCAGCTGCGGAAGCGTAATATTTTGCGTCAACATTGGCGATGACAGGTATCTGCGGTTCGTTGAACTTAATTTCGGCGAGAGTTTTGGCGAGTTCTTCAGCCGCCGGAGTCATTATCTCGCTGTGAAACGCGCCAGCCACTTTCAGAACGGTTGCGCCTTTGCAGGCGTCCGGAAACATTGTCGGGGCGAGTTCGGCGGCGCGCTGGCAGGGCTCATTTTCGCCCGACAGCACAATCTGGCCGGGGCAGTTGAAATTAGCCGGCGTAAGAATCTGGCCTTGTGCAGCTTTCTGACATAACTCGACAGCTTGTTGTTCGTCAAGTCCCATTACCGCAACCATGCCGCTGGGCCTTGCCGTAGCAGCAGCCTGCATTAGCTGGCCGCGGCGGGCGACGAGTTTTACGCCGGTTTCAAAGTCCATTGCGCCGGCTGCGTAAAGAGCGGTGTATTCGCCGAGGCTCAGGCCGGCGCAGACAGCAGGTTTCGGCATATCGTCGCCGAGTATTTTTTTCATTACCGCGAGCATGGCGGCGGAAACTGTGAAAATCGCCGGCTGGGCGATGTCGGTCGCGTTGAGTTCGTCCTCAGGGCCTTCGAAGCATAACCGCATTATCGGCAGACCGGTAACCGCCTGCGCCCGTTCAAATATCTCCCGTGCACATTCATGTGCGTCGCAGATGTCCTTACCCATCGTGACATACTGCGCACCCTGCCCTGGAAACAGAAATGCCGTCTTTGCCATAAAAAATCCTTTATATTTCGTTATCCGCCAATCAGGGCGGACACCGTTTTGTCGGCCCCTGCTGTGGGGGCCTTTTGCTCCGTTTACATCCGTCGGAGCAGTTGAGGGACATTATGCGAACAAAATTACGGTTCGCAAGCATTTTTTACTGTTTTTAAACCAAAAATTAACGACTAGCCCGAAAGTCGAACTTCCATTTGATGTGGGAAATCCGAATAAATTCCCGATGATTGTTGTAAAACGCGTTGGTATTTACAATTCCTGCCGTAGTTTTGCGTCTTTTGCGGCGCATTTTTCAGCCATTTCTTTCTTGAATGCCTGCAGTTTTTCGGCGATGGCGGTGTCGGTGACGCCGAGTATTTCGGCGGCGAAGATAGCTGCGTTCTGAGCGCCGGCTGAGCCGATAGCCATGCAGGCTACCGGAATGCCGGGCGGCATCTGCATGGTGCTCAATGCCGCGTCCACGCCAGCCAGCGGGCCGGCTGACATCGGAATTCCTATGACCGGCAGGGTAGTGCCCGCAGCCAGTACGCCGCCGAGTGCGGCACTCATGCCGGCGGCTGCGATGATTACCTTCAGGCCCCGCTTGCGGGCGACGGCTGAATATTCGTGCGCCGTATCAGGCGTGCGATGAGCGGAAATTATCCGCACTTCGTGTGATATGCCGAAAAAATCCAGCATGGCAGTGCAGGCCTTCATGGTCTCAAAATCGCTGTCGCTGCCCATTACGACTCCGACTACGGGGTTTTCCATATCAGTCGTCTCCTTGCGTGAATATGTCCGTTATTTGTCAATTTCTGAAATCGAACGCGGTTTTTATTGAGCCGCTGGAAAATTTGTCGGCTGACGCCAGCAGGGCGGCCCGATAATCTTCTATTCTGAAAAAATTCGTCACCAGGCCGGCGGTCGAAATTTTCCGTTCCTTGAGAAACTTTAGCACAAGCTCATATGTTGTCAACCGTTGGCCATCAAAATTTTCCACAGACCTGCCCCAACTGCCCAGAATGCACAATTCGCGAAACCACAGCGGCGAGATGTCGAGTATCTGTTCCTGGAGCGTGCCGAGCATGACTACCTGGCCGCGTGCGCGGGCGAATTTGAGACATTCCATAAAACTTACGGCTGTGCCGATGCAGTCAAAAACCACGTCATAACCGCCGCTTATCATGTAATTGCCCAGCCGCGCCCTCTGAAGCGTGCCGCCGATACGACGGGCCATTATTTCGAATCGCTCCGATTTTTTCCGCGGCAGAACGAAGCATTCATCCGCACCCATGCGGGCGACTGCTTCCTGCAGCTGTTTTGAGCGGCCGCAGAGCACTTCGATTTTTCCCTTAAAACCGGTCGCACGCAATGACGCCACCGTCCCCATCGCCAATACGCCGCTGCCGTATATGAGCACACGGCTTGCCGCAGACGAGTTTGCTCGCAATACGGCGTGAAGGGCGCATGCGAACGGGTCGATTAGCAAAGCCTCTTCGTCGGATATCGTTTCATCGTCAAGGGCTATGAGTTGCGACTTGTGTGCCACAAAGAATTCGCCCCATGAGCCGCCGGTGGCGGAATTGTACCCTATGCTTGAGCCGGCCGGCAGTGAATATCTGCCGCCCATGTCGCCGGAAAAATTTTCACATGCCCCGAACTCGCCTGCCTGGCAGCGCGGGCACATCGGCACAGTGCCGCGCGGCTGACAGCCGAGCGTGGGTTCAGCCGTCACACGCCGGCCCAGCCATGATGAATCGACTGCAGAGCCGACTTTTTCCACCGTCGCCACGTTTTCATGGCCTATGAGCATGGGCTGGGACGTGTATGTCTGCAACAGCGAATTCGGCGGCTGCTTCTGGGTAAATAACGCAACGTCTGAACCGCATATGCCGCCCAGCCTGGTGCGAAGCAGTACCCAGTCGTCGCCGGGAAGCTGCGGCACGGGAATTTCCCGCAATTCAAAACCGTCCAACGCGCTTTTACGAAGCGCCGGAAATTTTTTGGCAAACAGCCTGCATAACATCCACCCGGCAGGTTTTACTTCAAATACGACGGCCTTCATATGACAAGGGAGTCCTTATTCTGGATTTCTTCAGTCAAACAATTCTACGGTTTTCAACCGTTTCCATGCAAAAATCATCGTCAGTTCACGTCGTGCACGCTATTTGCGGCAGATTTCATATATTGCGATATCGGCTAATTCGTAGTGTTCCTCGGTAGCGGGCAGTTCGCGGTCTGTCTCCGTCTCTATCGCAACCATGCGATGTATCGTTATGTTTTTGGCGACGCAGAACTCTTCAAAGTCCCGCAGCGTCAGCACGCGGATGTTGGGCGTATTATACCATTTGTAGTGCAGAAGGCCGGCTTCCGGAGCCCGGCCCTGCCTGGCCAACATGTCGCGGAGCTTATAATAACCGAAATTCGGCACGGATACTATACAGCGTTTGCCGACCCGCAGCATTTCATCCATTACGTGTTCGACGTCGTAGACCGCCTGTATCGTTCGGGAGAGCACGACCACGTCGAACTGGCTGTCGCTGAACCAGCCCAAGCCGTTGTTGATGTCTTCCTGAATGACGTTAAGACCCCAACGGACGCATTCTATTATGCTGTCGGCGGAAATCTCAACGCCGGCGACCCGTTTGTTGCCCTGTTTTTGCAGTCGTTCCAGCAAGCCGCCGTGGCCGCAGCCTATGTCAAGCACAGAATCTTCCGGATTGATGAAGTCAATTATGCGGTCGTAATCCAGCCGGCGATGTCTGTGAAATATGCTCGTCGGGCTGTAATCGATAGGTTCAATGCCGTCGTCCCTGATTTTTTCGCCTGAAAGGCTTCGCAGGAAACCGTCGACCAGGCGGCCGTATTTGTCAAAATCCTCTTCCAGCAGAAACGCATCGTGGCCGCACTCGCTGGTGATATTGCAGTAGCTCACGGGCTTTCTGGACAGAACCAGCGAATGGACTATCTGTTTGGACTGTTCAGCGGGAAACAGCCAGTCGCCCGTGAAACTCACCACCAGCCAGCGGTTTTTGGCGGCTTCCAGATTTTTACGCAACTGTTCGACCGTCGCGCCGAGGTCGAACTGATCCATGGCCATCGACAGAACTATATAGCTGTTTGCATCGAAACGGCCAGTGAATTTATCGCCCTTGTAGGCAAGGTAAGACCCGACGGAGAACTCCTTTTCGAAAATCGTATCCACGTCGCGGGGCTGATTGCGGGTGGCTTCGAATTTTTCGTTCATCGCGGCAGGCGAAAGATAGGTTATATGGCCCAGCATTCTCGCCAGCGCAAGGCCGACGGCTGGGCCTTTGGGCTTGTCGTAAAAATTGCCGTCGCAGAAATTCGGGTCCTGCCGTATGGCGTTTCTGCCGATGATGTCGAACGAAAGCGATTGGCTGGACAGCCTGGGCGACGTAGCCATCAATATCGCTCCGCCGGTACGCTCAGGATAACGTCTCGCCCATTCCAGCGTCTGATGGCCGCCCATCGAGCCGCCGATTACGGCTAAGAGTTTCTCTATGCCAAGGCTATCTATGACGCGGCGATGAAGTTCAACCATGTCGCCGATGGTTATCGCCGGAAAATCGCCTGCATATTCACGGCCGGTATTCGGGTCTATGCTGTTCGGACCGGTTGACCCGCGACAACTGCCCAGAACGTTTGGGCATATTACAAAATACCTGTTCGTGTCGATAGGTTTGTCAGGGCCTACAAGAATTTCCCACCAGCCGGAATCGTCGTTTTCGTCATGGCTGGCGACGTGTGAATCGCCGGTCAGCGCATGACATATCAATATGGCGTTGTCGCGCCCGGCGTTGAGTTTGCCGTATGTCTCATACGCAGCCTTTACGTCGGTGAGAGTCTGGCCGCGCTCAAGACGGAACTCGCCTGGAAACGTCACTGTTTTGACGTATTTCAATGTCCCGCCGTTGCGGGCTTCATCACTGCCGGAAAAAATGTCGCTCATTTCCCAAATACCTTCCAACTACTTTTGTGATTTTTCCAATGCCTGCCTGAGGTCGGCGATGATGTCGTCGATGTCTTCAATGCCGACCGACAGCCGTATGAATTCCGGTTTAACGCCGGCTGCCCGCAGTTCGTCTTCGCTTAGCTGCTGGTGCGTTGTGCTGGCAGGGTGGATGACAAGCGTTTTTGCATCGCCGATGTTAGCCAGATGGCTGGCGAGTTTTACGGCGTTGATGAATTTTTCGCCGGCTGGCCGGCCGCCCTTTATGCCGAAGCCGATAATGCCGCCCTTGCCGTTCGGCAGATATTTTTGGGCTCTTTCATATGAGCCGTGGCCCGGCAGGCCAGGGTAGTTGACCCAGTCCACGAACGGATGCGAATTCAGAAATTCCGCCACAGCCTGCGCATTGCGGGAATGCTGCGGCACTCGCAGGTGGAGAGTTTCAAGGCCTTGCAGGAAAATCCATGCCGCAAACGGACTCATCGCGCCGCCCGTGTCGCGCAGCCAGTGTGTGCGGATATATTCCACGAAAGTCGCCGGCCCGGCCAGGTCGCTGAATACGATGCCGTGATATGCCGCGTCCGGTGCGGTGAAATCGGCCCATTTCCTGCGGTCAGCCGCCCAGTTGAAACCGCCGTCCACGACCGCTCCGCCGAGATGCGTACCGTGGCCGCCGATGAACTTGGTGGTCGAATAAACCACTATGTCGGCGCCGTGTTCGAGCGGCTTGAAAAGGCAGGCGGTCGCGACGGTATTGTCGACGATTACCGGCACATTGTGGCGATGGGCGATTTCCGCGATACGCTCGAAATCCGGCACGACGTTAATCGGGTTGCCGATGGTTTCCATATAAACCGCGCGGGTTTTGGAGTCGATGAGCGGCTCGACGGTATCGACGTTTTCAGGGTCGAAGAATCGCACGTTTACGCCGTATCGCGGCAGCGTCTGGCCGAAGAGCGTGACCGTGCCGCCGTAGAGGCATTGCGACGATACTATATTGTCGCCCTGTTTAGTGAGCGTGAAAACCGCCGCCGATATCGCAGCCATGCCGCTGGCTAGCGTCACTGCGCCGCTGCCGCCGTCAAGCTCGGCAAGACGACGCTCAAGTATCTGGCAGGTGGGATTCTGCAGACGCGAATAAATGTTGCCGGGCTCGCTCAATTCGAACAGCCGCGCGGCGTGGCTGGTGTCGCGGAAAAGGTAACTGCTGGTAAGATATAACGGCACGCCGCAACTCATGGTCGTCGGTTCAGTCTCGTAACCGCCGTGTATCGCCTTCGTGCCGAGTTTATAACTGTTGTCCTTAGCCATTTTCTAAAAATCCTTTCTGGTCCTTCGCCGTCGCGCGTAAATAAGGCGCATAAAAAACTTTCCCAAAAAAGCCTGAAGGGGTGCAACGGACTTGCCGGTCATGGTCGCATGGCGGCGAAATATATTGCTTTGCGAGTTGTCGGCTAATAACGGCTTACCGGCCGCATCGCTCCCTTTAGGGCTGGCTGATAGCACCTTATCTGCATAAAATAAATATGTTCGACAGGTTGCCGTGCGGTCTCAGGGCCAGTACCCTCGCGCACTCTCGATGCCAAGCCGAATACTATCCTCAGCCGTCTGCCGTGTCAAGTAAACTTTGTTTAAAATATCAATTTTTTGTTTAGCATAATGGAATTAGAGCATATAAAACCTGGCTTGCGTTTGCTGCTGTTTGCAGCCACGAACAAAGCAAACCAGCAAAAAAGGAAGTCGCAACTTTAAAATGCTCTATTTATCGCCACGTGGCGTTGAACTGCTCTGCTATCATTGCCCGCCTGAGACGTTCGAGTCCAGCCTTGTCGACAAAAAGACCTTTTACTTCCCAGTCCGGCGTTTTGATGTCCAACTTCAGCCGGCCATTCTCCATTGTGAAGTCCATATCCGTAGGCCGTGTTTTGCCGGTTTCCTTCTGCCGCAGCGAGCAGTTGTAAATCAGCCGCCTATTTGTCACCACCAGGCCGCTCATGCCGTCTTCCGTACGGTTTTTTGAACGGTCTGGCGCATAGGCGGCGAATTCCTCGCCTTTTGCCGGCTTGTACCACTGTCGCAGACGCTGCTGTACCATGCCCGGCAGAGCGTCCCACGCGGATTCCGGTTTCTCGTTGCACTCTATCTCCAGTCGCGTCCAGGCGGCTGAGCCCTCGCAGCCGAGATTTTTGAGAAACTCCAACGCCCGCCAGATTTTGTGTATCTGCATGCGCATTATCCCGCTGCCGTTTTCCTGGAATTTACCCTGTGCGAAAATCATGTTCGCAGGGCTGCACA
Source organism: uncultured Planctomycetaceae bacterium (assembly GCA_964536835.1). Lineage (GTDB taxonomy): Bacteria > Planctomycetota > Phycisphaerae > SM23-33 > SM23-33 > DAONFI01. The sequence goes on from CAZIAZ010000028.1 coordinate 8,660, forward strand.
TGTCACATATCCAGTAGGGCATGGGCAGATTTGCCGGCTTGGGCAGGCGTTTGATTTCCGGCATGAGCTTGAGAATGGATGCCGGGTCAAGCTGGACGAGCTGGTCTTCAGTCAATTCCGGCCGGCTGACGATGAGTTCATTTTCCAGAATTGATGATTCACGCATAAGATGAGAGAAAATCACCAGGTGCGGCTTTAGATAATGAGATACGCCGCATCGCAGACAGCGACACGGCATGGCGGCACGGAATTCCGCCTTTTTATAGACATCAGGCCGGAATTCGAACAAAACTCCCTGACTGTCGATACGGACTATTGAAAAACCTTCCATGCCGGTATCGAAAGTCGCCTGCGTTTGAGTTGACGAACTGCCATTTTTGCCTGCGGCGTCTTCTTCACCGAGGCTGCCCATGGCGGACATATCCATGGACGGCATATTCCCGGCCGACGTCTCATCCAGATTGCGAATGCCGATGAGGTCTACAATCTCGGAGTCGCTCAATGCCGGCACTTTGAACCTTGTGCCGCATTTGCCGCACAGGAACCTGTTGCCGCCGTACCCGTCGGGCACTCCCAGCACAGTTCTACACTTGGGACAACGTACACTCATGCAAAGCATTTTCTGTCTCCTGAACTATGATAAATATGAAAATATTATGCCTGAACGAGGGAGACTTCATAGCACCACTTTTTGCATTTTATGCGACAGTTATTCAGTTATATGAATTACGATTCCTGCCTTAATACGAATAACGATGCTGCCCATCCTCTCTTGCGTTTTTTTGCGAAACTTCTTCTTATGAATATAATAACATTGTCGCATCTCGAAGACAATTTTTTTGATATTTTTTTTATCGGCAGCAGAGGATATTTTTTTGTAGGGAAGTCACCCCAAAAAGCCTTTTATGCCGTCAAAGATAATCTGTGCCGCCAGGCTTGCAAGAATAAGGCCGGTTATCTTTGTAAGCATGATTATGAATTTCTGTTTGATGTGCCGTTCCACTGACACTGTCAGGAAAAGCATGCCGCCGACGCATAGTACCGCCAGCAGCACTGCCGACAGCGCAACCATTTTTTCTCGCATGTTCACGACTTCGGCACCCATGATGAACAGCGCTGCCAGCGTGCCAGGGCCTACGATTAGCGGTATAGCCATAGGCACTACGGCGATATCGTCTTCGTCGGACGCCTTTTCATATGCGTGGCCGCCTCGTACAAGGCTTACGCCGGCTAAAAACAGCAGCGCGCCGCCGCCGACCCTGAACGCGTTCAGCGTAATGCCAAAGAGGTCGAAAATATATTGCCCGAAAAAAAATACCAGCGATACTATCGCAAGCATGGCGACGGTCGTCTGCAGGGCTATTTTACGCTTTTCGCCGGAGCTGCAGCCGCTGGTCATGGAAATGAATCCTGAAACAGCGGCAAAAGGCGTCAACAGGAAAAATATTTTTAAAAATATGCTTATGAAATATGCGGTCATTTTTTACCCTTTTTTAAAATGGCGTCTGATAAAATGAAACAGGCAGCTATTTTTATAGTACATTGCCCGACTCATCGATTACTGTAACATCGACGTGTTTGGCCGTAAAGCCGTCCGATGCGTTTTGTGACGGATTTACGTCTACGGCGTATTCCACGACGTTTCCATGTCCGGCTGCCTTGCGCAGCATATGGTTGAATTTGATTTTCTGGATGAACAGCCATATGCCTGCAATCAGCAGTATCGGCGATATGGCGATAATTATCATGACGAAGACCGCCATGCCGAGAAATCCAGCCGCCGTCAATCCCAGTATGTTTTTCCATGTGGTTGAAAAATTTACGTTATTCATTTTTGTTATCCTCGTAAAAAGCGTCCGGCGGATAATGTACGCACATGAGCGTCAGGCCGTCCGGCGGAGCTGTCGGGCCGGCTAACACACGGTCACAGCCGGCAAGTATATCATCAATCCGGCTGACCGGCCAGTGGCCTCTGCCGACCTCCACCAGCGTGCCGGCGATATTGCGAACCATATTATATAAAAAACCGTCGCCGCGTACCCATATTTCCACTTCGTCGCCGACGTCGCTGATTGTGCATGAAAAGATTGTACGAACGGTATTTTCGCGTTCTTCGCCGGCGGAGGCGAAGGCTGCGAAGTCGTGTCTGCCGGTGAGTCTGGCTGCAGCCTGTCGCATTTTTTCCGCATCGAGACGTCGGCCATAACAGTAAACCTGGCCAGCCAGTTCCACCGGCCTAGTCGGTGCGGTATATATGCGGTAACGATACGTCTTGCCGCACGCATTTCCCGACGCATTGAATGACAGCGGCACGTCGCGCACGCTTCTGACGACGATATCCGCCGGCAGTCGTGAATTTAACGCCCGACGGAGGCCTTCCGCCGGAATTGCGCTATTGCCGGTTTTCACGCTGACAACCTGGCCTTGCGCGTGAACGCCGGCATCAGTGCGGCTGCAGCCCTGTATCGTCAGCGGATGACGCAGCACGTGCCTGAGCGCGTCTTCCACGCGAAGCTGTACCGTCTCTATGCCGTCAGCCTGCCGCTGCCAGCCGTGATAATTCCTGCCGTCATACGCTATGACAAGCATCAGATTGCGAACTGAATCGGTCATCCTGATAATTTTAACCTGTAGCCTGATAGTACAAAAAAATTAATCCCGAATATCCGAAATGTAAACATAACCAATAAGTCTGAAATTTTAAAATATTTTTGAAGTTTTAAAATGATTTCGAGAACCGCTCCCGAAGTCGGCCGGTTTTTGCGGGGTTTTTTATCATGCGATTTCGTTGATTGTGAATTTGCGGCTGGTTTCGGAGAGTATTTTTATGGTTATATGGGTTCGCGGCAGGGGGAGGACATTTTCCGCCATGCCGGCCCACTCTATGACCATGACGCCGTTTTCGAGCAGTTCTTCCGGGAACATGTCCGTAAATTCGGCGGCTGCGTCGCCCATACGGTAGAGGTCAAGGTGATACAGCGGTATCGGCCCTGGGTATTCCTGCATAAGCACATATGTAGGGCTGGATACTAACCGTTCGTCGCAACCCATGCCCGCTGCCAGTCCGCGTACGAACGCCGTCTTGCCTGCGCCGAGTTCGCCGTCCAGCGCGACGCAGTCACCTGCGGCCAGGCGGCTGCCTAGCCGGCGGCCCAGCTGAAAAGTGTCATCTATGCTGTTGGATATAAAAAATTTCATGGCTGTGATGTGAAATAATGCGCAAAAAACATGCGCCCGATGATATACAGGATTTCAGTCTTTTTAGAACCTATCCCCAAAACCTTGGCTGCCTGCAATCGGCCCTTTTGCAACCTGGCGGCGTCAGAAAAACGGCAGAATATTTTTTTTAAAAAAGTATGTTGCCATTTTTCTTTCTTGCCAACCCGCAAAATTGCTCGATTTCGGCGGCGCCCATGTTTTTGGGATAGGTTCCAGGAAAATATCAAAAAATCAGCGCTGGCGGTAGATTATTCTGCCCTTGGTCAGGTCGTAGGGACTCATTTCCACCAGTACCTTGTCGCCGGGTGTGATTCTGATATAGTGACGGCGCATCTTGCCGGATATCATGCCGATGATTTCGTGCTTATTTTCGCCCATTTCGATTTCAAGCCTGAACATCGCGTTGGGCAACGCCTGTTTGACTACGGCTTCCAATTCTATGTTGTCGCCTTTTGCCATATATTTCCTTGCAACTATCTCCCGATAAATCCAACTGATGCCGCCGACTCGCAGTTATTGTTATTATAAAAAATATTCAAGCGTCTCAAAAATCCGGAAAGCTTAACATGCTCTAACGGAACTACTGCGGAATAAACCCGCAAAACCGCCAATAACATATTCGACTCGCTTTTACATAATATACGGGGCGTAAATCCTAACATTGCCAACACCCCGCGTCAAGTCACTTTCCGCCAAAGATGACTAAAAATACTTGCAAATCAACAGGATATGCCGGTGCATGGTCAGATTCTTTCCGTCGGCGGCTGGATATGGCTGTAAAACGCGGATGTTTGTAGTTATAATCCCGAAGATGGAATTTGTAATAGGACTAATTGTAGGATTGCTGCTTGGCGGAGCGGCAGTGTGGATATTTTTATCGGGCAGGTCAAGGCGTTTATCCGCCGAGATATCGACTGCGCGCGAGGAGCTCGCCGCGCAGCTTCGCGAGACGTTCGATTCGCTGGCAGCCCGCGCGTTGGACGCAAACAGCCAGCGGCTGACCGAACGCACTGAAACCGCCCTGAACGCGAAAAAAGAACTTATCGACCAGTCCGTCAAAGCCATCAATGACCGGCTGAACAGCATGGGCGAATATTTCCGCACGCTTGAAGGCGAACGAAAGACGGAATTCGGACGGCTGAGCGCGTCGGTTTCCACGCTGGCCGTCACCACCGGCGAACTTCACAAAGTTCTCGCCAGCACGCAACGTCGAGGCGCGTGGGGAGAACGCATGGCGGAAGACATTCTTCGTCTGCTCGGAATGAAGGAAGGCGTCAACTATCGCAAACAGTCGGCTGACGACGCTGAATCGGGCAGGCCGGATTTCACATTTCCTCTGCCCAACGACCTGGTGGTGAATATGGACGTCAAATTCCCGCTGGAACATTATAAGGGATATATCGACGCCGATGACGACCAGGCAAGAGATGTCCAGCGCCGTCAGCTTGTCAACGACGTCAAGGGCCATATTCGTGAAGTCGCCCGCCGCGGTTACGTGGATTCGCAAGGCTCGACCGTGCCGTACGCGCTTGTGTTCATACCATCCGAGCAGTTATACAGCCTTGTGCTCGATACCCAGCCGGACATCATCGACGAGGCTCTCGCCAGCCATATCGTACTTGCCAGCCCGATTACGCTCTATGCAATGCTTGCCGTCATCCGCCAGGCTGCCGAGAACATCAATGTCATGAAAACCGCCGACGAAGTCATAACGTTGCTGGGCGGATTCAACCAGCAGTGGGGAAAATACAAAGAAGCCGTCGAAAAGCTCGGCAAATATATCGAACAGGCTGCCGGCCAATTCAATATTCTTACGACCACTCGCACCAATATGCTGCAAAAACCGCTGGATAAGATAGAAGACATTCGTCAACGACGCGGTCTGCCGCAGTTGGAAGCCGACGAAGACGAATGAGATTTTGCTTAAAACACCACATGGTTTCAATAATGTTATCGCCGGTTTGCCTGAGTTCGGTTCTATCTGTTGTTACAGAATCTGAAAAAAAATCACGAAGGATATTTTTTAAAAAATGCAGGATTTATCTCAACGTATAAGCAGCGAATTTCTGCCCCTCGTTCAGCAGCCGTCGCAGTACGTCGGCCTTGAAGTCAACGCCAGAATGAAAAACGTCAACGCCGCCGAAGTGACCGTGGCGATGTGTTTTCCCGACGCATACACCATCGGCATAAGTCACCTGGGCAGCCAGATACTTTATCACGTTCTGAACGATATCGATTTCGTCGCATGCGACCGCGCGTATTGTCCGCCGCCGGACGGGGAGAAAGCTCTGCGCGAGACCGGCATTCCGCTGTTCGGTTGGGAATCCCGCTGCGCGCTGTGTGATTTCGACGTACTTGGTTTTTCGCTCGGCTACGAGTTGTGTGTGACTAACGTGTTGACGATGCTTGACCTGGCGGGTATTCCGCTGCTTGCGTCGCAGCGAGGCGATGACGTGCCGCTGATAATCGGCGGCGATGCGATGGCTGACACGCCTGAGCCGCTGGCTGATTTTTTCGACGTCTTTCTGCCTGGTGACGGCGAGGATGCTATGACCAAACTCGCCGGTTTTTTGAGGGATGTCAAACGCAGCCGTAAATCTGGCCCCAAACTGTCGCGGAATGAACTTCTGTTGCGCATCGCACGGGAAATCCCAAATGCTTATGTGCCGTGTTTTTATCAGCCGGACGAATTCGGCTGTCCACGGCCGATGCGCGACGATGTGCCTGCTGAAATTCATCGAGCCTGCCTGACGGAACTTGACACGTTTCCGATGCATTCCAGGCAGCTTGTGCCGTTGTGCGAAGGCGTGCAGGAGAGGGTCGTCGTTGAAGTTATGCGAGGCTGTCCCAATGGCTGTCGCTTCTGTCAAGCCGGACAGGTCCGTCTGCCGGTTCGCCGTCGCAGTGTAGATGAAATTCTTTCCGTCATCAGGCAGGCGGTGGAGGCTACGGGCTATGACGAGGTTTCACTGCTCAGCCTTTCCACGAGCGATTATCCGAACCTCGATGAACTTATTTTGAAGCTCAATGACGAACTTGCCGGAAGAAAGGTCTCGGTTTCACTGCCGTCGCTGCGCGTCGATAAACAGTTGACGGTTCTGCCCAAACTTACCGCCGCCGTGCGCAAGGGCGGGTTGACCATCGCCGCCGAGGCAGGTACTGAACGGCTACGCCGCGCTATTCGAAAACGCATTACGGAAGAGGACATGCTTGCCGGCGTCAAAGCCGCCTGGGAATCCGGCTATCAGACCGTTAAAATATATTTCATGGCTGGCCTGCCTGGCGAGACGCAGCATGACATCGAGCAGATTCATTGGCTGTGCAGGCGGCTGAGCAATACCAGACGCGACGTCGACGGCCATCGAGGCGCGATAACCGCCAGCGTTTCATGGCTGGTGCCCAAGCCGCACACCCCCATGCAATGGGAGCCCATGCAGCGGGCGGAATACTTTTGGAAAGTGCGGGAAACGCTTATTGAGATGTGCCGCAAAACGCCGGTAAATGTGAAATTCCATCGTATCGAGCAGTCGCTGCTGGAGGCGTTGATGTGTCGCGGCGGCAGGGATGTCGGTTGCGCGATACTGCGAGCGTGGGAACTTGGCGCAAGAATGGACGGCTGGAACGAGACGTGGAATTTCGAACTATGGCAGCAGGCTATCGCCGAGACGGGTGTGGATTTCGACGCCGTGGTTCATACGCCGTTTCATCCGGATATGCCGATGCCGTGGAGTCACATAAAATGTTTTCGCGACGACGATTTTTTGCGCGAACAGCGAAGCAGAATGTACGACGAACTTGAAATTTCTTGACACTAACCGATGGTGTTGTTAGATTCACAAATGGGATTATATGGTTTTAAAGCCGTAGAATCCCGACTTGATATATTTAAAATATGTTCTGAAACAGTTGCTGATTCCGGTATGTTCCAATGTGTTTTGCCCGAAGTATTGGGCTGTTTATTGTCTACAAATTTTGTAATGATGCTGAGGTAAACATGCAACTTATTGACTGGATTATCGTAGCAATTCCGCTTTTTATCGTTTTATATGTCGGCATTAAAACACAGAAGTACGTCAAGGGGGTTTCTGATTTTCTCACGGCAGGCAGAGTAGCCGGCAGATATGTCATCTGCGTTGCCGGCGGCGAAGCGGCCATGGGGCTTGTCAGCCTTGCCGCCATGTTCGAGAATTATTATAAGTCAGGTTTCGCATACAGTTTCTGGAGCCGACTTGCCACGCCGATAGGTATAGTCATGGCGTTGACCGGATACTGCATATACCGCTATCGTGAAACGCGAGCCATGACATTGGGGCAGTTTCTGGAAATTCGTTACAGCCGGAAATTCCGTCTCTTTGCCGGCATTCTTCAATCAATTGCCGGCATAATAAACTACTCCCTGTTCCCTGCGGTTGGTGCGAGGTTTATTGTCTATTTCTGCGGATTGCCGGCGAATACCGAAATATGCGGTTATACGTTTCCGACATTCGCGTTGTTGATGGCGGCGTTTCTTGCCATCGCTGTATTTGTCGCCACTCTTGGCGGCCAGATAACGATTATGGTGACGGACTGTATCCAGGGCATTTTAAGCTACCCCATGTATGCCATTATCGTCGGCTTTATCATTTACAAATATTCCTGGTCGAATGATATGGCGCCTACGGTGATGAACCGGCCCAAAGGCCAGAGCATGATAAATCCGTTTGACATTACAGAGCTTAGGGATTTTAACCTGTTTTATGTGATTGTGGGGATATTTGAAAATATCCTGAATCGCATGGGCTGGGCCGGAACGCAGGGATATAACGCTGCCGCCAAAAATGCCCATGAACAGAAGATGGGTTCGATACTGGGTGCATGGCGGGTCGGTTTTTCAACCATGATGTATATTCTTCTTGCTCTTGTGGCGTTCATGTATCTCCACAGCGAAAAGTTTGCCGGCGGCCCGACTGGCGCCGATGCCTGTCGTTCCGAGCTTGCCGTCAAAACCATAAACGACGTAGTCAGGGGCGACGACCTGACAGGTGTGCGCAGTGAGCTTATAACCTACGTCAAAACCGGCAACATGACTTCTTCTATAGAAGACCTGATATCCAGGGGCAAATCTTACGAAGCCAGAAAACACGCCGAACGCGAACGAATCAAATATGGCGGTGACGAAAATGACGTACTGACTGTCCGTACCGATGCGACTGCCGTAAATGCCGGCGACCGTGAAAAAATCATGGATACCGTCAAAAATGCACTCAAGGGTGTTGACCCTCATTCCGCACAGACGTTTGCCACAATTTTCGGCCAGATGCGTGTGCCGATGACGTTGCGTTATCTGCTGCCGGTCGGCATTACCGGCATATTCTGCGCGTTATGTATTTTCCTGCTGATATCGACGGATACCACGTATCTTCATTCGTGGGGCAGCATTCTGGTGCAGGACGTGATTCTGCCGATTCGCGGCAAACCGTTTACGCCGCGGCAGCAGCTTTTCCTGTTGCGTATTTTGATAGCATCCGTCGCGGTTTTTGCATTCTTTTTCAGTTTCTTCTTCGGCCAGGTGGATTACATTCTGATGTTTTTCGCCATAACCGGAGCAATCTGGATGGGCGGTTCTGGGCCGTGCATTGTCGGCGGATTATATTGGAAACGCGGCACGACGGCTGGGGCATGGGTTGCGTTGATAAGCGGTTCGCTGCTGGCGTTTTCGGCGATATTCCTGCAATCGTATTGGGCGGACGTGGTTTATCCGTGGCTGTATAGCCATGAGATGGTGGATTCAATGGCTATCTGGCTCAAGACGCTTTCATCGCCGTTTGAACCCATAATCAAGTGGCGCATGAACAGTACCAAGTTCCCGATTAATTCGAAGGAAATTCTTGCCATGTCGATGCTGATTTCAGTATCGCTGTATGTCATAGTTTCGCTGTTGACCTGCAAAAAACCGTTCAATATGGATCGCATGCTGCATCGCGGCAAATATGCGCGTGAAGGTGACGGCCTCAAGAAAAAAAATCGCAGCCTGAAAAATATATTGCTGAGTTTCGTCGGCATAGACAGCCAGTATACCAGGGGCGATAAAATTCTTGCATGGTCGGTGTTCGGCTATTCGCTCGTGTGGCGTTTTCTGATATGTTTCGTCGTAGTCGCCGTCTGGAATGTGATTTCACCGTGGAGTAATCATTGGTGGTCGGTGTGGTTTTTCATCGATAACTTCGTAATAGCAGGTACTATTGCCGTTGTTTCTACGGTATGGTTCACCTGGGGCGGCACGAGAGATCTTTGCCGGTTATTCAGAGACCTGGCTGTCAAGGAAACCAATGTGCTCGACGATGGCCGTGTTATCGACAATGTAAGTGCCGACGACGTTGAAATGGTTGAAGATGTCGATAAAGTAAATATCGAAGAGGCACACATCGAGGAACGTATACTCGACGAAGAACTCAAGGAGAAGGGCGATATCGAAGATTTGCGGAATCTCGAAAAGCATTCGAAAGAATAACCCGTATTGTCACAGTTGATTATGAACGGGACAGGTCGCTTTTTAAGGCCTGTCCCGTTTTTTATCTGCTTGATATTTTTGCCGCCGCGGTGCAAAATATATAATCTGCAAATCTAGTATATTTTGGCGTCGATTAATGGGAATGATAAATGTCAGATGAGCGGCCGGTAATAGGATTGACCATGGGCGACCCGTGCGGCATCGGGGCGGAGATAATAGTGCGCGCACTTTCTCAGCCGGCGATAAAGTCGCTAGCCAGATATGTGGTTTTCGGGCTGAGTGACCAGATGGAATATACCGCCGGCCAACTTGAATTGCCGTGGGGGGCGTATCGCGACCGCCATGAAGACATCCGCAGATATGCCAGCGACCTCGTTGTGCTGGATTACGACGAATACGTCGTTCCGCCGACGATGCCGCGCGGTTCGAGCAGAATCGGCGGCCAGACTTCGATGGCTTTCTGTACCGATGCCATCGCCGCCGCTCAGGCTGGACTTATCGACGCCATAGTCACCGCGCCGATTTCAAAATCGAGTTGGAAGATGGCCGGTTATAAACGCTTTCCGGGCCATACCGAACTGCTTGCCGACAAATGCAAGGTTCGGGATGTCGCAATGATGTTCGTGGCACCGCGGCTGCGCGTGACGCTGGCGACGATTCACGACCCCATTCACGCCCTGCGCGACAAACTTACCATCGGCAGGGTTTATAACCCGATAGAGCTGTCGCACAAGGCGTTGCGGAACTGGTTCGGCATTGAAAAGCCGCGCATCGGTGTATGTGGACTTAATCCGCATGCCGGCGAAAACGGCCATATCGGCGACGATGAATCCCGCGTCATTGAGCCTGCGATACTCTTGGCCGCCGAGAACGGCATTGACGTGCATGGCCCGTATCCGGCTGACACGATTTTTAACAAGGCTCTCGCCGGCGAGTTCGACCTTGTCATCGCCATGTATCATGACCAGGGGCTGATACCCATAAAAATTCTCGGCTGGGAGGATGCCGTGAACGTCACGCTTGGACTGCCGATAATCCGTACCAGTCCTGACCACGGAACGGCATTTGATATTTCAGGGAAATTCAAGGCTAATCCGTCGAGCATGGTGGCTGCCATCAAACTTGCGGCGGAACTCGTCGTCAAAAACAGAATCAGGTGATTTTGAGGCGATATACGCTGGAAAGCGGATTGTAACGGGTGCGGGAACGTGGTTTGGCGGCTGAAAAGGTCTGGACTTTTATTCAATGAAACGGGTATATGATTCCAGCATTAACATATCTTTTCGTCGGTTATGAGTGTTAAAGTATATGTACAGGAATTCAATAACACAGATGAAAGGAATCAATAAATGTCGGAGAATAACAAACCTCAGATAACCGTTGTCGGCGGCGGCATGATAACGCAGATACAGCTTTTGCCGACGATTTATCATATGCAGCGGGAAGGGCTTGTGGGCGACATTCACGTTTGTGCGCTCAACGCCCGGCCGCTCAGGACGATAATCGATTCACCAGCGTTGAATGCGGCGTTTCCCGGCCAGTCGATAATTGCCCATCCCGACCCGCGGATGGAAAAAGACCTCGACAAGGTTTATCCCGATTCGTTTCGTGAAGTGCTGGCGGCTGCCCCGCGGGGCAGCATATGCGTGGTGGCGCTGCCGGATCAGTTGCACTACATGGCCGTAAAAGCCGCCCTGGAAAACGATTTGCACGTCTGTACCGTGAAACCGCTCGTGTTGAAATTCGCGCAGGCTAAAGAAATCGAGCAACTAGCATATGAACGCGGTTTGGTCGTCGGCGTGGAATATCACAAGCGGTTTGACTACCGCAATCTGATGGCGAGAAAAGCATATCGCAGCGGCAAACTTGGCGAATTCCGGCTGGCGCAGGCTCAGATGATTGAGCCGTACTATTATCGCGAGTCGAATTTCCAGAACTGGTGCACGTGCGAAAATTCCGACATGTTCACTTACGTCGGCTGTCATTACGTGGACTTGGTGGCGTTCATAACCGGTTTGAAGCCAAAACGCGTCAGCATATACGGCATCGTGGACAAATATCCGAACGGACGCGACGGATATCTCTGGACGGACGGCAGGGTGATATGGGAAAACGGCGCAAGCCTGAGTGTTGTTGACGCAATAGGGTATCCCAATGAAGCAGCCGGCGGGAACGCCCAAGGCCTTACGATGTGGTGTCAGGGCGACAGGGATGCCGCGCTGCTCGTACATTCCGATCAGTATCGCGGCGTAAAATGTCATTACAATTTCAAGGGCACTGACCCCGGCGACACTTTATATGCCGAGCCGAATCCTGATTATTTTCAGTTGCTCGGCATGGGAGGCGATGGACTTGTTCCTGCGGGTTACGGCCATCGTTCGGCGGAATTCATCATTCGCCAATGCATCGCAGCCAGCCGACTTGCAGGGAAGGCTGACCGCCAGAAATTCATCAAACGGCTCGATGCCGACGGAATCATGGCTACGCCGGCTAACAGCTCATATAATGAACTCGTCATCGAAGCCGGCCGTATGAGCATCACGCACGACGGACGGGAAGTTGAGATAGATTACAAAACAAATACGGTAAAATTCATCTAAAATCGGAAAGAAGGTTGATTAAAATGGCTACCAAAGAATTTCCTCTTACGCCTCAAAAAGTGCCGGCTGTCAATACCAAGTATCGCAAAATCTGCACCCAGATACCTGCACCGCAGTCGGTAGAGATTCTCGAAACGCTCCGCAGATGTGAGCCGCGCAGCATGGGCGGCCAGCCGCCGATTATTTGGCACAGCGGCAAAGATTGCACGATAAGTGATCCGTACGGCAATACGTGGCTGGATTTTTCCGCCGGCGTACTCGTGACCGCCAGCGGCCACGGCAGGCCTGAAATCGTCAAGGCAATTGCCGGCATGGCTGAGCAGGGGTTATATCACGCATACTGTTTCCCGACAATTATCCGCGCGAAACTCGCGGAAAAAATCTGCAAGTTCATGCCAAAACCGCTGGCTAGAGTTTTTCTGGTAACGACCGGTTCGGAAGCTACCGAGTGTTGCATCAAACTCGCCCGCACGAATGGCCGTTTGATTAATCAGAAAAAGAAGATAATCGTTTCGTTTGAAAACGGCTTTCACGGCCGGACTATGGGTGCCCAGCTTGCCGGCGGCTCAAAAGGTCTTAAAGGCTGGCTGGATGATGATCCTACATTTGTGCAGGTTCCGTATCCCGACGGATTCCGGCAGACGGATTTGAGTTTTGACGTTTTTGTCAATTCGCTGGAACGTCAGGGCATCAAGGCTGAAGATGTGGCAGGTGTCATCGGCGAGAGTTACCAGGGCTGCAACGCGGCGATGTTCCCAAAAGAATATGCCCAGGCTCTTCGCAGGTGGTGTACTGAAAACAAGGCTGTAATGATATGCGACGAGGTGCAGGCCGGGTTTGGCCGAACCGGCAAGCCGTTCGGTTTCATGCACTGGGATATCGTGCCGGATCTTGTGGCATGCGGCAAAGGCATATCAGGCGGCTTGCCGCTGTCGGCGGTGTTGGGCACTGAAGAATTGATGAACATTTACGGCCCTGGTGAAATGACGTCGACGCATTCGGCAAATACGATATGTTCAGCCGCTGCGCTTGCCAATATTGAAGTGATAGAGAAGGAAGGACTTATAGAAAATGCCGCCAGGCTGCATCCTATTCTGATGGAAGGCTGCCGTCGCGTGCAGGCTGCGTCCAATGGCAAAATCGGCCATGTTTCAGGCTGCGGACTGGTGGCTGCCATGCAGTTTACCAAGCCCGGCACGACTGAACCTGACGCGGAATCGGCATGGAAAATGGTAAAAGCCGCCTATGAAAGCGGACTGATGCTCTTTGCTCCTGTCGGCGTCGGCGGATGCTGCATAAAGGTCAATCCGCCGCTCACGATAAATGAGGAAGCCCTTCGCGAAGGTTTGAATGTGCTCGAAGACATCGCCGCAAATGTGTAATTTTTTCGCGGCATGCTAAAAAAAAGGCGGATTCACATTGAGTCCGCCTTTTTCTTTTTTGTTTGTCGACAGCCTGAAAGTGTCGCCATCGACGCAAAATTGAGTATAATGCACGCATGGCTGGAAATGGCGACAAGAAGACGGCGATGTGGGTTTTGACGCAGCTGAGAGCGGCCGGTTATCAGGCGCTCTTTGCCGGCGGTTGCGTGCGCGACATGCTTCTGAATCTTCCCAGCAATGATTTCGATGTCGCAACCGATGCCACGCCGCAGCAGGTTCAAGCCGTTTTCCCAAAAGTATTGATGGTGGGGGCTAAATTTGGCGTGGCGATGGTTATAAAGTCGGCTCGTACCGTTGAAGTTGCGACGTTTCGCAATGACGGCAGTTACTCCGACGGCCGACGGCCCGACGGCGTACTATTCTCCTCGGCACGCGAAGACGCTCTACGCCGCGACTTCACCATAAACGGCATGTTTTACGACCCGTTGGCTGACGAGGTCATAGATTACGTCGGCGGGAAGGCAGACCTTAAAAAGGGTATCATTCGCACTATCGGCCAGCCGTCCAGGCGTTTCGGCGAAGATTATCTGCGAATGCTTCGCGCCGTGCGGTTTGCCGTACGATTCGATTTCAAAATCGAAAAACAGACAACTGCCGCGATTCGGAAACTTTGCAGTAATATCGTAAAAATCAGCGGCGAACGGGTCTGCGACGAACTTGCCAGAATGTTAGTGGGCCCCAATCCGGTAAAAGCGATGCGGCTGCTTGAAAAACTGGGGCTGGCACGCGAAATACTTCCGGAATTCTTTGCCGACGGTGACGAACCGTGGCAGCGAGCCGTCGAACGGATTGAAAAAATTTCCCAACTCGATGAAATAGGCATGATAGGTGCAATGTTGTGCGAGATGCCGGTATCCGAGGAACAAAAAATTATACGCAGGTGGGGCGCGTCGAATCTGTGGCGAAAGACTGCGGAATTCATGATTGTCAACCGTGATAGCTGGCGGGACGTACTTGATGGCCGCCTGGCGACGTTTAAAAAACTTTTGGCAAATCCGGCGTGGAGAAGCCTCTTTGAGCTTTGGCGAACAAGGGAAATAATCGAAACCGGCGGCAATGAAAAATGTTGCAGAATATCAGCCGCTGCTAATGATATCGACCCTGCACAGATATCGCCCAGACCTTTGGTGTCGGGCAGTGATTTGGGTAAAAAAGGAATAACGCCTGGCAGGGAGATGGGAGCGATTCTGAGCGAACTTTACGACTTGCAGCTTGACGGAGTCATAAAGTCACGAGCAGACGCTCTTCGGGAGGCGATGAAAATTTACGACAAAAACAAACGTGCTACGCACTTTTGATGCGATTCTCGATAATTCGGGCGGCTGCGAGGATTTTTTCCATTTCTTCCGGCGACGGTTTAATATTGCCCCATCGCCAACGGTTATGCAGTTCCACTATCTGTCGCATTTCCGCGGCAGGCAGGTTGAATTGTTCTATTGCCTGTGCGCTCCATTCTCGCAAAGTGTTTTCCGGCCGATACGGCAATCCTTTCCGCTCGGTTATATCGACGATATGACGCAACACTTTCAGGCGGCGCATTCTCGCCTGGCCTTCAGGCGTTCGGGCCATGAGCATGTTGAAAAAGATTATCTGGCATATCTTCAGGACAAAAAGGCTAAGCGAAACTATCAAAAACCATATGAACGCTTTTATCAGAAACGCATCGATTACGCCCTTGGAGATTAGCAGGACGATACTGTTCCATAATTTTGCGGCGATGTCGCCTATGTGCCGGAAAAAGTTTTCCGATGTTTTCTGGATATCCTGTTTCATGTGCTCCTGCGACGTGGCGTCAAAGCCGATGATGTTTTCATACCACCAGTATTGCAGCGACATCCACTTTGCCTTCAGTTTGGCCCAGAATTGTAAATCCGAATTTGGCGACGCCATCGCAGATGCCGGCGTGGGGTCTACAATCGTCCAGTTCGTTTCGTTGCTGTAGACTTCGCACCATGCGTGAGCGTCGCATTCGCGGACTATGTATGATTTGGACGAGCGTTTGTAATCGTCGAAATGGTAACCGATTGCCACGCGGGCCGGCACGTCAAGCAGACAGCACATGACGCCGAGCGTGGATGCGAAATACTCACAATGGCCTTTTTTCATGTAAAAAAGAAAATCCACCACGGCGTCACGATTCGGATTTGCATCGCGCAGGTCGAGCGTATATGAGCATCTTTCATCAAGTTTGGCGGCGAGTCTGGATGCTATTTCGATGTTCATGGTTTCGCGGCTCGCTTCCGGCAGGGCGTCCCGCTGCCTGAGCAGGTCGCCGGCCCACGTTTCCGCCAGTTCGATTATGAGTTTTTTATCGTTGTCGCTCATGTTGATTTTGGCGGCTGGCCGGCGAGGCGTATGCGACCAGTTTGTAAATTTCATGACGATATTTATCTGCTTTTGCGTCATGGGCTCGCCGAAGGAGTATGTTTCGTAAGCTCTTCTGGTGAAGGTGTTTTCATCGTCGTCGTTATATACCAGATTTCGTGTGACTGAAATTTTTGAGCTATCCGGCATCTCTATGGAAAGAGTGGGATACGGTGCCGGCAGGCCGCCCTGGAATCCTGGCATGAGCGATATTCTATGTACGATAATGCCCAGATTTGCGTAGTCCCTGCTGTTTTGAATCTGCGGGATATTTATGTGCATGAATCCCGGGTCTTCCGTCTGCCAGCTGGATTGGGAATATTTAGTAAGCACGTTTTCCCTCAGATACTGACTTGAGAAGGATTGTGCCGGCCCGATATGCCTGTTGGTTATAATCTGGACTGACATTATCTGACGCCTGGAAAGATATATCTCGCGGGATTGGCCCAGAGACATGGTTTTTTCCTGCATCGACTCCAGCGGTTCTGGCGAATTTATTACGGCGAGTATCCCTTTAGCCGTTCGCGGTGCGAGCATAAACGCCAGACATCCCATGAACAGCGACATGCAGCCGAGTGAAAACATTACCTGCCGCAACGGCTTGCCGGGCCAGTTGCGGATGGAGTTCCACGCGAGTTTTTTGGGGTCTATGTGTTCATATTCGCCAGGCAGAGTATGTTCCGCCGCGCGGTCCAGTCCCCGCTTGAGAGTGAACACCATTGCCACGTAACACGCCAGAAAGACGTATCCGACCACCATCGCCGCCAGCCAGAAAAACGCGCAAAGCATCGCCGATGAGACCACCAGTATCATCGCGAGTAATTGCGTGAGTATATAATCAAATGGCCGTTTACGCTCAAAAATCTTGCATATCTGTATCAATATTGTGTAGTGGCAGATGGATACGATGGTTCTCTGACCCATTATTTTGTGTTCGGCAATTATCCATACGGTTGCCGCAATGGCAGCGAAATTGACTAACCATCTATCAAGACATATTTCCATATTCCGCATGGTCGCAAAATAGCTCATCGCCGTAACCAGCGTCAGCAGGCCCATGTAAAAGAAGTTCCCATCAACCATGCTGAACATGAGGGCGGATATCCACACCAGCCATAGCAGGGGCCTTTCCATGCGACGGCGCTCCGTCAACATGATGTCGGTCTGTGAATATCGTCGGATGAAAATCATTTCTTCTTTCTCCCGACGTAAATTGACACGACTGGTGAATCCTCGAATACCTGTTCAATCTGTTCCGACGAAATGACGCTCAAATGCCGGCAGAACTCCGCCAGATGCGTCATGGGCTGACTGGGAAGCCTTGCTATGCTTTGGGTGATTAGCAGCGTCTGCGATTTTCTCAGCGGAGTCATCGGCAGGGCTTTGATGACGTCGTGAAGCGTGCAATTTTCCGGTTCGGTCATGTCAGCCAGCGAATCGAGCAGCCTGGCGCGAATCCCGACGCCGTACCCCGGATTGATTATCTCAACCCTGTTGACTCCCGCGAATGCCATGCCGACCTGGTATCCGTGACCCAACGCGTCGTCCATGAGCGTAGCCGTGAATCGCAACATTTTTTCCTGGTCGCCGGCGAATATTTCATCGCCGTTGGTTTGCTGGATGTCGACGATTATAAAAAGGACGTCCGGGACGGGATGGCTCATTTCCCGGACAGCCGGAGTCTGCCGGTTTGCACTTTTTCGCCAATGTATCCATCGCAGATTATCGCCAATTCTGTAATCCCGCAGGCCGAAGAATTCATCCTGGCCGCTCTGCATTCGACTGGGCCGGGCCGTTGAAGTCATCGCCGCTCCGTGGCGGAGAAGATTAGCCTTTAGCTTGCCCTTAGCCGGCCAGACTATCATGGAGTTGGTCTGCCAGAATTCTTTTTTGAGCCGCACCAGCCCGAACGGGAACGATGACGTTATGCGGACTGCCACGAGATCAGTCCTGCCTCTGTGTAATGCCGTCAGCCGACTGCCTGAGCGGAAAACGCCGTTAGCCGGCAGATAAGCGCACAACGCACTGGCATCCTTCACGCCGGTTAAACCAATTTCCCGCATGGATATCGACATAGCCGGACTGCGACGCATGTTTTTGAGTACGTATCCGAAATAAAGCGTCTCGTACTGCCATACGCGCTGCGGCAATTCCCGCTGGAGTTCTATCCCTTCGAGCATGTTTTTTGCATGTACGCCGGAAAAGGTAATCAGTGCTATCATCGTGCCGAATATCACGAAAAGCAGCGGGGCGTTATTTCGCGTGGCTGCCCAGCCGACTACCAGCGAGGCGGCGATAAAAATCCATCCGCCCCACGTGGCATGGAGATGCACAAGCATTTTTCTCGCTTTGCCTATTTTTACCATGCGACTTTACCGGAACTTTTTATTGGGGAGTTGGAACTGTTTCAAGTATGCGGATGAATACCGCCTCTGCCGCCGATGCCGCTCCGTCGTGTGCGAACGACCTCGCCAGCAGCCTGTGAGCACATACGCTCGGCGCCAGATTTTTAACGTCGTCTGGTATGACGAACTGTCGGTCGTCGAGCAGGGCGGCTGACTTGGCTGCCTGTAGCAGGGCTAGCGAGCCGCGCGGACTGAGCCCGACGGTAAGTTCCTCGGCGCGGCGGGTCGCTTCGGCGATGTCGATGATATAGTTTAAAATCGAATCGTCGACCGAAACTTCATCCACCATATTCTGTATATAAAGAAGTTCATCGACGCTCATTATCGGCTGAATTTCGCCCAAAACGGTCTGAGACGGCCGGTTAAGCAGTATCTGGCGTTCAGCGCTCCTGTTGGGATGGCCGATGCGCAGGCGTATCATGAAACGGTCAAGCTGGCTTTCCGGCAGAAAATACGTACCCTCGAATTCATACGGGTTCTGCGTGGCGATGACCATGAACGGCGGGCCGAGCCGGTACGTTTTCCCGTCAGCCGTCACCTGCGACTCGTTCATCGCTTCCAGAAGCGCGCTTTGGGTTCTTGGCGTTGTGCGGTTGATTTCATCGGCTAACACTATGTTGGCGAAAATCGGGCCTTTTTTGAAAGAAAACTGGCCGGTGGTCGATTCGTATATGCTTACGCCGAGCATGTCGCTCGGCAGCATGTCGGGCGTGAGCTGAATGCGGCTGAACGTGGCGTCGATACTGCCGGCGATTGCCCGCGAAAGCGTAGTCTTGCCGACGCCTGGTACGTCCTCCAGCAATACGTGTCCCTTCGCGAGAAGTGCGATTATGACTTCCCGCACAACCTCCCGTTTGCCGTAAAGCACAGTCTCTATCTGTCCCATAAGCTGGGCGAGCTTACGTTTATAATCTACATGCATTTTGTATCCCTGTTACGATTGTCATCTAATATGATAAATCAGTATACCAAAACACTTTGGATTGCACAAGAAATGCTCTGGATGCGGAAATTATTTGTGCGAAAGCATATCTTCTGTAAAACGCAATAGTATGCCGGAAATTGCGTATTTTCCCCGTTTGACGGTATTTTTTGGGCAATTCACGGACGCCGGACATGCTCTAGGCGTTCCGCGATTTTCAAAACTACGTCACTTGGCGTTGCTCTTTGCGAGAATCGTCTTGATTAAAGCGTTCTGCCGCCAGTCAGCAGGTTTATCGCTTCCGTTCGCGTAGCCAGGTTGCTGCGGAACAGGCCGCGCATGGCTGACGTCACCATTACCGAGCCGGGCTTTTTTATGCCGCGTATTGTCATGCATGTGTGGTTAGCTTCCACTATTACGCCTGCCCCGCGTGCGCCTATATGATCCATAAGCAGGTCGGCTATCTGGCCGGTAAGCCGTTCCTGTACCTGCGGACGACGGGCGAACGCCTCAACCACGCGAGCCAGCTTGCTCAGCCCCACCACCTTGCCGCCCGGCAGATACGCCACGTGTGCCTTGCCCATGAACGGCAGAAGATGATGCTCGCACATTGAGTAAAACGGTATATCGCGCAGAATGACCATTTCGTCATATTGCTCGGTAAAATAGACGTCAAGATGTTTTGCGGGGTCTTCCCGCAAGCCGGAAAAGAGTTCGTCGTACATCGCCGCAACCCGTGCAGGCGTACCCTTGAGGCCTTCGCGCGTGGGGTCTTCTCCGACGGCTTTGAGAATTGTAACTACAGCCTGTTTTATCGCGTTCGTCTGTTCTTCAGTCATTTTTTTACACCAACAATCATTAAAAATAGTAACCGGCAGCTTTTACGGCGGCTGCGTTCATCTGCATTTTTTGTTCTTTTTTAAAAAAATCATTCTTCGGCAAAAATTCGTACAGCATCGTCCGAGCCGATGAGCATAAGCACGTCGCCTTTCCGAATGGTGGTTTCCGCCATCGGCACGGAAATGACGAATTGCCGCGTACGTTTGACGCCGTCCGCGTCGATATCTTCCACCGTACGTTTTATGGCTACGACCTGTATTTTGAAATTTTTGCGTATATCCAGTTCACCCAGCGTTTTGCCCACGGTTTTTTCCGGCGCCGGTGCCTGCACGAGGCTGAAATCGTCGGCGAGTTCTATTTTTTCGATGACCTTCGTCGCCATGAGACGGCTGCACCATCGGTCGGCGGATTCCTGTTCAGGATTGACGATATCATCTGCGCCGACGCGGGAAAGGACTTGCGAGCGTACCTGGCTGGTTGCGCGGCTGATGACCCGTGGTACGCCGAGCTGTTTTAGCAGGACGGTTGTGAGAACTGCGCTTTCAAAGGCTGTGCCGACGCCCACTATTGCCACGTCGACCTTGTCGATACCCTGGCTGCGCAGCGATTCTTCGTCAGTGGCGTCGAGGCAGACTGCACGGCTGACGAAGTCGCGTATTTCTTCCACGAGATCGCGGCGTTTGTCGACGGCGATGACTTCTGCGCCGTTCTGCGAGAGCAGTTTTGCCAGCCTTGTGCCGAAACGGCCCAATCCTATAAGTGCGAATTTTTCCATGTCTGCCACTCCCGTATTTTGTTGCGGGCCGGTTTACCCGCGTTTTTTTTTTTAAAAGTTTTTTGAAAAAAGAAGTTTAGCCTATTATAACGTTTTCCACCGGGTATGAATAGTTCGCTTTCCGCACGTGCGCGCCGAGTGCGATAATCAACGTCAATGGCCCTATTCTGCCGATGAACATGCCAAGTATGACCACTATTTTTGAAAAAACCGTCAGCCGCGAAGTCACTCCCGTGCTCAGTCCTACCGTACCGCACGCGCTGCATGCCTCGAAAAGCAGGTCTATGAACTGTTCTGCCGGCATGGCCATGCAGAGCATGAACGTCACCACGGCGAGCATGAAAATATACAGCAGGGCTAGAGTCGCCGCGCGGCGGAAGAGTTCGTCGGCGATAGTTCGGCCGAACACTTCGACGCTGTTACGCTGCTTCAGGATGCACCACGCCGATATGAACAACAATGCCACGGTTATGGTTTTCATGCCGCCTGCCGTACTCGCCGGACTGCCGCCGATGGTCATCAATCCGCACATCCACAATTTGCCCGCAGTGCTCAGTGAGCCCATGTCCATAGTGTTGAATCCGGCGGTGCGCGCGGTTACGGACTGGAAGAAGCTTTCTCTCAGCCGTTGAATGCCATTCATGCTGGCCCATTCGCCGGATGACAGATTTCTGCCCGACGGACTGTGCATCAGGTCGGGATATTTGGGTTTGACCACGCCTGTTTCCACCAGGCTGAAACCTACCGCGCCGAGAATTACGAGTACTGCCGACGTTACCAGCACTATTTTCGTATGTATGTAAAGATTTTTTTTAGGGTCTTCTTTCAATGATATCGCGTTTTTCTGTTTACGGCGGCGGATACGGTCTCTGGCTGCTTCAAACAGGTTGCCCAGCACCGGAAAACCGAGGCCGCCGAGGATTATCAGCGGGGCTACCACGCCCAGTATCTGCCAGTGTTCTCGCAGCGGTACAGCCCAGCCGCCGTTCGTGCCCTGCATCAGATTCTGGCCGTAAAGGGCGAACCCTGCGTTGCAGAACGCCGAAATGCTATGAAAAACGCTGTACCATATCGTGCCGGCGAACGTCAGCCGTTGCCCGGACGCGTCAAGCACGGTTGGCTGGGAAAACAGGGAGTAAAGACATATTGCGCCGATTATCTCGATGATGAATGTCGAAGAAACCACGAACTTGACCATGCGAGCCATGTTGCCGCGTTCGTCGGATGCGAGCATTTCGCTGAGAGCCTCGCTGCTGCGAATAGTCAGCGCGCGGCCGGCGAGTATGGCCAGCATCGTGCCGAAAATCATTATGCCCAATCCGCCGAGCTGAATCAGAAACAGAATGACCGCCTGTCCGAAAAATGTGAAATGCGTGCCGGTGTCAACCACGACCAGGCCGGTTACGCACGTTGCGCTTACCGATGTGAACAGGGCGTCAAGATAGTTCCAGCTTGTCCAGTATTCCTGTCGCACGGCGGCAGGCAGCATCAGCAGGCCTGAGCCGACCAGCCAAAGGCTCATGAAACTTCCTATTACCAGCCAGCTCGGCGGCAGGCCGCTGCCGGCGATGAGGTAGTGCGCGCTTATGACGCGCAATATCAGAACCGCCAGCAGATATATCTGCGTTACCAGTATGTAAAGAACGCCGGCTGACAGAAGGTCGCCCTTGTAGCGATATATCACGAGGCCGGCGACAATCAGCAGAAATATCAGCGTGAAATCCAGCCAGTTGTCCTTCAGGTACTCAAGGCGGCTGCGGGATATCATCAGCCGCAGAAACCGGTCTAATATGAATACCAGCACGACGACCATCTGTATGTTTATGAGGGTATCGCGGCTGAGCGGGAGGCTGTCATAGCTGAAGCCTCCATACTGCAACACGAGCGTAAAGACAGCTACCATGCCTGCCATTGCCAGCAGGATGTTCAGAACTACGGGCAGTACCCTGTTGCCCAGCCGTGTTGTCGTCCGGGGAGGTATCATTTATCATTTACCCAAACCGACGCTTGATTTCGAGTATCGTTCGTCAAAGACTCAGGGCGTCTGACAAAATGCCGCTGTAGCCGTCACGTTGAATTAAACCTATCCCAAAAATATGGGCGTCGCCGCCAGGCTGCAAAAGAACCGATTGCAGGCAGCCAAAGTTTTTTGGATAGGTTCTTAAAAAAACTCTATTTTTTGCCGTAAACTTTTTCCGGGTCGAAAAGACGCTTGCCCTGTATGTCCCATTGGCCGTTCTCGTTTAGTTTGCGGAAAAAACAGGACCTGTAGCCTTCGTGGCAGGCTGCGCCGTTCTGCTTGACCTCAATAACGAGCGTGTCCTTGTCGCAGTCAGTATAGACGGCGCGGACTTCCTGAGTATGGCCGGAACTTTCGCCTTTCATCCAGTATTTCTGGCGGCTGCGCGACCAGAAATGCGTTTTGCCGGTGCGGACGGTGTCTTCAAGGCTGGCGTTGTTCATATATGCGACCATGAGCACTTCCTTCGTTTCGCAGTCCACGCATACCGCAGGGATAAGGCCGTCGTCGGAATATTTCAGTTCGCTTATCGTCTTCTTGAGGTTCTCAAAATTCATTGCAGCTCCTTATTTCAGTTGTCAAAAATTCGTAATTTTTCAAAAAACTCTATTTTATGCCCATTTGAAAGGCATGCCGGTCAGTCGCGTGAATGCTTCCATGTATTTTTCGCGAGTGTTTTTCACCACGTCAGCCGGCAGAACGGGGCCGGGCGGCTGACGGTTGAATTTGATTTCGTCCAGATAATTTCGCACGAACTGCTTATCGAAACTTTCCTGGTCGCGGCCCGGCTGGTATTTATCCGCCGGCCAGAATCGCGACGAGTCCGGCGTGAGGACTTCGTCTACAATCATGAGTTCGCCTTTTGAATCGAGGCCGAACTCGAATTTCGTGTCCGCCAGGAGTATGCCGCGCTTGGCCGCGTATTCACGGCCTTTTTTATAAAAAGCTATCGACAGGTCACGCAATCTGGTTACGGTTTGACTGCCCTGAAGCTCGCAGGCACGTTCGAACGAAATGTTTTCGTCGTGGCCCTGTTCCGCCTTTGTCGAAGGGGTGTAAATGGGCTGCGGCAGTTCGCTGCATTGCAAAAGGCCATCCGGCAGTTTTACGCCGCACACCGTTCGCGACTTCTGATATTCCTTCCAGCCGCTGCCGGCGAGATAACCGCGAACGACGCATTCTATGGGTACGACTTTGGCTTTTTTGCATAGCATGAATCGGCCGTCAAGCTCGGTATGTTTTTTCAGGCTGCCGGGCAGTTCGGAAAATTCGGTCGTTACGACATGATTCGGCACGACGTCTTTGAGCAGATTGAACCAGAATGCGCTTATCTGCGTCAGTACGCGGCCTTTGTCCGGTATGCCGTTAGTCATAATCACGTCATATGCGCTTATGCGGTCTGTAGCGACGAGCAGCAGATGCTCGCCGATATCGTATACGTCACGGACTTTCCCTGATTTTTTTGGAAAACCCTCGATGTCGGTCGTCAGTAATGCTTCGCCGGCCATTTTTTTATGTCTCCTGTTTGTGCTGCGATTCGAACAATCGGCAAATTAGGTTATTGTTTGTTGTCCAATCGGGACAGCCAATTTGCGTATCGCTTCATTATACTCAGTCACTCAGCCTCTGCAATCCTTTGCGACATTGGAACAGAAAATCATTTTGCATATTTTTTGACGATTTCCTGCATTTTATCGAATTTATTTTCCATGTCCTGTACCATTTTGAACTGCGTGCGGCAGCGGTCGAGGTTGTGATTTTCGCGATGAACTTTGAAATAAACGTCGCCGGAGAGATGGTCAGCCAGAAATCGCAAGCCTATTTCGAAGGTTATGAGTTTTGCGGAAAACGCGAGAAGCTCCAGTTCTCGCGGCGTCAGGAAATCCTTTGCCGCCGACAGATATCCGTGCGTCAGCCTGTCGAAAAGTTCGAGCGACATGGAGACTTTGTCCAGGTCGCGTTCGTCCTCGACGGCGGTGGCGGCGCCTATCCGTACCGAGTCGCCGAAGTCGTACATCGCTGCGCCTGGCATGACGGTGTCAAGGTCTATGACGCAGATGCCCTTGTCAGTCGCGTCGTCTATCATGACGTTGTTGAATTTTGTGTCATTGTGCGTGACGCGTTCGGGGATTTCGCCGTTTTTCAGGGCATTGACGATTACGCCGGCCATTTCGCGCCTGGCCATGGCAAAATCGATTTCCGGTTTGCAGCCGGCCGCGCGGCTGGCGATATCGCCGTTCAACGCCGTTTCAAACTGTTCGAATCGCCGTATCGTGTTATGAAAATCCGGTATCGTGTCGTGCAGACGCGGCTGAGTGAGGTCGGAAACGAGTTTTTGAAAATTGCCGAACGCCCACGCTGCGTTGAAGATGTGTTGCGGTTTTTCAACGAGGTCGTAAGTTTTAGCGCCTTCGATAAATACGTAAGTACGCCAATAATTTCCGTCCATGATGCAGAAATTTCGGCCGTCTTTCGTCGGCACGAGCGTGAGGCATTGTCGCATGGGATTTCCGCCGGCGGCGACGATTTTCTTTCGCAGGTGTTTGGTGACCCGCGAGATGTTGTCCATGAGTTTTTCCGGCTCAGTGAAGATTTTGTGATTTATGCGCTGATGTATGAAGTGTCGCTCGACGCCGTTGCTGAATATGCTGCGAAAAGTATCGTTGATGTGTCCCGTCCCGTAAGGCACGGCAGAAACGAATTTGCCCTCGATGTCAAATTGTTCGGCGATTTTTCTGAGGTCGTAGTTCATTACGGATGTTCCTCTCTTTTACGCCCAGAGATTTTTGGGATAAGTTTTTTGGGCTATCATGTTTCTGATAGCCCGTTCGACGACCGGTTTGTCTTCGCGATACGTTACGCCGTACCATTTTTCATTACAGGGCAGAACGGTTACGGCGGCTTTGTCTTCTTCCATCAACTGGTTGACCGCCAGCGGGATGAAGAACTCGGCCTTCGGGTTGGCGGCGTTATCCCGCACGAAACGCTCGAATCGTGGGCCGAGTTCGTCCATGAAACTCAGGGTGAATCCCCACATGTTCATGGAGACAATGGTTTCCGGTGAAATGTTTATCCACGTCGTGCCGTCGTCGTCGCTGTATTTTATGCCGTCGGTGAATTTCTGGATTCGTGTGCGTTCGACTATGCTAGCCAGTTTGTCATCCTTTACCTGGCAGCAGCCGCGGGCTACGTGGCCGAATTCGCTCACAGTGTTTTTGAGCGTGTAACCGACCATTGAATAGTCGTAATACCTGGCGTCGCGGGCATTTTTGAGATAATTCCCGATAGCCGCAAAACTGCCTCTGCCGTAAAAATCGTCGGCATTTATAACTGCGAACGGAGCCGTCACCGCGTCTTTCGCGCAAAGCACGGCATGGCCCGTGCCCCAGGGTTTGACGCGATTTTCGGGAACGTTCATGCCGGCTGGCAGCATATCGAGCTGCTGAAATACGTATTGAGTATCGATAATCGGCTCGATATGGCGGCCGACCATGTCGCGGAAGTCTTTTTCGATATCGCGGCGGATTATAAATATTACCTTTTCAAAGCCGGCTTGCATGGCGTCGTATATCGAATAATCAATGATTATTTCGCCATTTGGGCCTATCGGGTCTATCTGTTTGAGTCCGCCGTAGCGGCTGCCCATGCCGGCGGCCATAACTACCAGCTGCGGTCCTGTCATTGCTGTTTTCCTTATCTGTCCTGTAATTTTGTGAATATTGCATATACCGGCAGCACAGAGAGCTTCTCTGCACATTGCGCATAAAAATTACAAAATATGTCAAAACTGCCAGAAAAGCAAGTTAAAAGGCCTGTCGCAAAGCTGGAAACAACGACATCCACTCTCTCCTCCGGCGCCGCTACATTAATTGCAGGGACAGCCGAATTTTGGATGTGGGATTTTTTTTATCTTTTATATGCTTTTGATGGCGGCAATCAACAATTCAAGCCCTTTGTGCAGGGTATTACCGTCGATATTTAATGCCGGCACGAAACGCAGGGTATTGTTTTTGCCCGTGCAGGTTAAGAGGCCTCTGTCTAGTGCAGCTGCCGCTGCAGCTGCTGCTTTTACGTTTTTGTCGAAAGCTATGCCCAGCATCATGCCTTTGCCGCGTATTTCCATAACGCCTGGCAGCTTGGCATTTGTGAGAATTTCCAATGTTTCCCTGCCGTTGTCGATAGCCGCCTGTACGAGGTTTTCCTCTTCTATGAGTTCCGCGCTGGCAAGTGCCGCCGCTGCACATATCGGATTGCCGCCCATGGTGCATCCGTGGCTGCCCGGCCCGAGCACGTCAGCCCACTTCGGCGCAGCCATGCATACTGCCAGCGGCAGGCCGCCGCCGATAGCCTTTGCCGATGTCAGTACGTCCGGCGTAATGCCGTAATGCTGATAGGCGAACCATTTACCGGTACGCGCCGGCGCAGTCCATACCTCGTCGCAGACCAGCAGCAGATTTTTATCGTCGCAGAGTTTCCGTAGCGATTGCATGAATTCGACCGTGGGCACGAATATGCCGCCTTCACCCTGAATTGGTTCGACGAAAATGCCGGCGGTTTCGTCGTCTACCAGTGCCTTGACGCTTTCGATATCGCCGTAGTTTGCCTTCATATTGCCCGGCAGCATGGGTTCGAAGCCTTTTTGGAATATTTCGGGCGTCAGGCTGAGGCTGCCCATGGTTCTGCCGTGAAAACAGTTATGGAAGCTGATTATTTTGTATCTGCCGTTGCCGGCGGCTTTGCGGACGAGTTTTAGGGCGGCTTCGTTGGCTTCTGCGCCGCTGTGGCAGTAGAAGATTTTTCCGCCGAACGCATGGCCGGTGAGTTTCTCCGCCAGCCGTACCTGCGGCTCATTGGTGTAGATATTGCCGTGACTCATCAGCAGATGAGCCTGCCTGCAGACCGCGTCCACGATTTTCGGATGGCAGTGGCCGGCGACTCCGCCCGCACCAAAGCCGGCCCAAAAATCAATGTATTCCCTGCCGTCGGCATCATATATACGCGATCCCTCGCCGCGAACCATAGCTATCGGAAATCTGCCGTAATTGGGCATAAGCACTTTTTCACTGGCTGCGACAAGGTCACTCTGAACGCTCATTTTGCACCTCAAAAAATACCTGTAATCATCATTGTAACTTTGAATAACTGTTTGCGAAAAACAACAAGATTCAAGAAACAGGTTACTGGAAAGTTTTTAATTTTCAACTTACAAGTGCGGCTGGCATCATATTGAATTGAAAGTTGAATCTTTTAAGTTGCTTGTAATCTGTACCTTGTGACTTGAAGCTTCTATAATTCAATTCGGGTGGTTCATATTGTGTCGAACTTCAATCAGGCAGACTTTTGTACGTCCGGCGGAGGAATAAGTCAAGTCCCGGCCTTTGTTTTCGTGTGAAAATCTGGTAATATGTGACTCATGGCGATGTTACCAGAACAATTTATTCAGCAGGTTTTGCAGGCGACCGACATTGTGAGCCTCATAGAGCGTTACGTAGCCCTCAAAAAGCGGGGCCGTGAATTCGTGGGCCTTTGTCCGTTCCATGACGACAAACGGCCATCCATGTACGTTTCGCCGACCAAACAGATTTTCAAATGCTTCGCCTGCGGTGCCGGCGGTGATGCCATCGGTTTTGTGATGAAATACGAAAAGCTCTCGTTTATGGAGGCAGTTCGTATGCTTGCCGAGCAGGCTGGCATGGCTATGCCCCAGCTTGACCATCAGAATTTTGCTCCGGCTCAGCCGGGAATGGGCAAAAACGACCTGGCAGCCGTTACTGAATTTGCCGCGCGATTTTATCAGAATCAGCTTGGCAGTCCGTCGGGACAGGGGGCGCTGGCTTATGCCCATTCCCGCGGTTTGACCGATGAGACCATACAAAAATTCCGCATTGGTTTTGCGCCCGATTCATGGGATGCGTTCATAACCGCTGCGAGGCAGCAGGGTTTTGCCGAACAGCAGTTATTTGCCGCCGGCATGATGCGGCAGCGTGAAAATTCGTCTGGCGGTTATGACTGGTTTCGTAATCGCCTGATGTTTCCCATACGCGACCTCGGCGGCCGTGTTATCGGTTTTGGCGGCAGGGCGCTGGCTGACGGCGAAAACGCCAAATATCTCAACAGCCCCGAAAGCGTGCTGTTCGATAAGTCGTCGCTGGTATTCGACATGAGCCTGGCACGCGAAAGTATCGTTGCCAGCCGACAAGCCGTAGTCGTCGAAGGCTATATGGACGTGATTGTTCCGCATCAAGCCGGCGTGACGAACCTCGTTGCGACATTGGGCACAGCCCTGACCGAACAGCATGTCCGTCTGCTGGCTCGCTATGCCGAGGAAGTCGTTCTGATGTTCGACGCCGACACCGCCGGCGCGGCTGCTGCCCAGCGTGCGTTGGAACTTTTTATCCGGCAACAGTTCAATGTGCGGGTGGCGACGATACCGTCCGGTAAAGATCCGTGTGATATGGTTCTGGCGCAGGGCCCTGATGCGCTGCGGTCGCTTATTGCCGGCGCACCCGACGCACTGCAATACGTCTGGGACAGACGTTACGAGCAATATTCGCATGCCGACAATCCTGCCGCGCGGCGAAAGATTATTGAAGATTTTTTGCAGTTGATAGCCAGCTCGGCGGCTTATGGTGCTGTTGATGCGGTACGGCAGCAGAATATTTCGCAGCATATTGCGCATTTGCTGAATATGTCGGCGATAGACGTAAATGGTCAGATTCGCAGGCTGGTCAGGAAAATCAAGCCGCGCGGCCTGGCTGCACAGCCGCAAACGCCTTCGCAATCAAACAGTACCATGTCACTCAGCCCCGAACGGCAGATACTCGAAGTTTTGCTGGATAAGCCGGAACTTTTTGATGAAATCGTTGAGCGTATAGATCCGCCGCATTTTGAAGATCCGCTCTGCCGCGCAATTGCCGAGCAGATTTGGCATATCGGCGTGGCTGGCAAGTTTACGTTGGAAAGCCTTATGGCTCAGCCGCAGTTTACTGAATGGCAGGGCCTTCTTGCGGAGCTTTCCTTTGCTGGCCAACGGCGGGGCAATCATTCCGCCACGTTAAACGACGCGGTAAATAAAATTCTTCAGCGGGAACATTATGATGAACTGACGCAGTTGAAGAATAATCTGTCTGATGACGACTCGCTCCGCAGCCTTGGCGAAAAACTCTCCCATGCCGCCAAACAGACCAACCGCCTCAAACGGCCGCGAATCTTTTGATTTTGTGAATGAAATAATGGAGATAGTTGGCTGAATATTGGTTAGGCGAGAATCTTTCCCAATGATTTTTTATTATAAAACATTTCACATTGGGATTTTTGTATCATAATCTTGACAAATCATTTTAGATATGGAAGATACGCTTTATTGAATTGGCTAATTTTGAATGCGGGCGTAACTCAATGGCTAGAGTGTCAGCCTTCCAAGCTGAATGTTGAGGGTTCGAGTCCCTTCGCCCGCTTATCTGAATTTAACTGTAAGTCTTTATTCTCAAAAGGAGTTACAGTTTTCTTTTTATTTCCATCAAAAACGCCCGACTTGCTAAAATTTACCAAACTTTTACATATCTTATCAGAGTTTCGAGTCGAATAACGGGTAGAATTTTCTGCCCCGTCCGTACCGGTTATAGCTAACGCTTGGTGAAGCTCAAATTCCGGCAGCTTGGCAATAGCTGAAGCCTTATCTTCCATGCTCAAATGCGTGTAATAAGCCAGAGTCAAGTCCATGTTTGAATGCCTCATCAAGCGAGTTGCTGTACGTCTTCTTACAAAATGGTAGTTTTAAGGCCGTTAATTAAGAGAGACTTTTTGCTGTTGGATTTTCCTAATCCGTAACCGTTTACGGGAATATGCTATGAGTTGAGGGTATGGTGTGCCTGTAAGGGTTGAGTTGACGGCAGCCTTGAAATAATGACATTTTATCCTGAAAGAAATTCCGACCAGAAGTCTTTTGAAATCGCCATTGAAGCTTACAAGAAGCAAATTTCTATAGCTGCTAAAGCGGTGGCGGTGTTTAGTGAAAATATAAAGAGCTTAGGGAATCGTCGCTTTGGTACTTATACTTTAACAAGAAATTCCAATTTCTCAGTTAATCATCAACTCTACAATTTT
>CAZIAZ010000029.1:0-38789 GCA_964536835.1 uncultured Planctomycetaceae bacterium
CAGCCGACGCCGCAAACAGCAACAAGCGCAAAGTCAAGTTTAATATGCTCTAAATTTTTTAAAATCAATCTTTCAAAATAAAACCGTTTTGCCTGATTTTGTGACTTCCGTTTCTTTTATTGCACCTCGATGCCGGCTTTTTCCCAATAGGGCCGTACATCGACCAATTTTCCCGTATTCATCGAATCGTCAATGGCAAAGCACGTGATAGCCGATTTGAGTCCTTCGGTCAAGCCGCTGAACGGCTGAACGTGTTCCTTGAGAGTTTGGCCAATCTGGTCGCAGAGCACCTCATCGCTACCGCCGTGGCCGCCCACGCCAGCTAGATTCCAGACTTGCTTGGTGTCTTCCCATCCGTAACGCTGGCATTCAACTATGCCGGTACACATATCCGCGCGAATGCAGCCTTCCGTGCCGAGTATGTACATCCGTCTTTCGGGTATGCCGGCTACGCAATTAGTGTGAAAAGTCGACCGTACGCCGTTGGCAAACTGAATTATGGCGACCTGATTATCGACTATATCCTTGTCGCCGGTAAACGGATCGGGATGATGTCGGCACGGCCAATCACAGAACGCGGGATTGCCATTTTGTGGATTGGGCCCTATACGGTCCATATGATACAGGTTTTCAGGCTTGAAAAAATCGCAGCCGCCGAAGCTGGCTACGGATACGGGAAGAGAATCTACCATCCAATGAACCAGGTCAATATCATGACAGCATTTTTCAAGTAGATGCGTGCCGGCATTTTTGGTAAGCCTGCGCCAATCGCGGTGAATATATCCGCCGTGGTTGAATGCAAGAGTTTCATTAAACTCCATGCTTATTATTTTGCCTATCGCACCTTCAGTCAGCAGTTTTTTGATTTTTGTGTGTACCGGCGAATACCGCAACGTAAAGCCGATGAAAAATATTCTGCCGCTTTTTTCAAGAGCAGCCTTCATGGCCATGCAGTCTTCAAACGTGGTTGCCAGCGGTTTTTCACAAAAAACATCTTTGCCGGCCTCAAGAGCTGCAATGGCGTGCTCCTTGTGAAAACAGTTCCATGAACCGATAAACACCCACTTCACCTCAGGCGCTTTAACCAGGTCATGATAATCCGCAAAAACCTTTGCATCAGGCGCACATGAATTTTTTATGGTGTCGATGGATTTTTGAGAAACATCGGAAAGAGCTACAATTTTTATCCACGGATATTTTTTGACCACTGTTTCCAGCAAACTTCTCAACCGGTCACCGCAGCCGATAGCACCTATTCCAACTGTGTCCATTTCAGTAAGTCCTTTAAAAAGTGTTCTTTCGAAACGAACGATTACATATATAAATATCTTGCAAAAGCGTGAAAATGGCAATATCTTTAATGCTGTATTTTTTAACAAAAACGCTAAAGGTTATTTCAGAATCTGTTTTCGTCGCGAGATTAAGGAATTTCCGGCTCGGCTGCGGCAGAATGATGTTTGGAAACAGATTTCAGTATTATCGATATGGATGAATTGGAAAAATTTGAGGCTATACGGCAGAAAATTCAGAAACTGCCCGAGCCGAAAGACTATTATACCGGCGTTAATACCGATGTTATGCCGCTGCCGGAAAATATATTGCTTTTTCGCCGTACCCGCCAGCTTATCGGTGCCGGTTCGCATCATCATCGCTTCATGGTGATAATGAATTTTCAGACTGAAGGCACTGTCATCATCGACGACATGATGTTCGATTTCAAGCCCGGCCAAGCCGTTGTGATTTTCCCGTTTCAATATCACGCCTATGCGAATTTCGCCACAGGCAGTATCGATTGGTTATTTGCGTCATTTGAGTGGCCCAATGCGGTTACGCCGGCGACGTTTATGAAACTCAAGAATACCATTACGCCGATGTCGGCTGAGATGCTGGCGTTCGTGGAACGATTGATAGAACATTATACGGGCGGCGGCGATGAGGATTATCGAGCCATGGGCGTAAAGCTCATGACCGGTGCACTGCTAAACGAACTTCTCCTTGCCGAGGAAACGCATCAGACCATCCGCAATCGTGCCGGCACGTCACACACGTATGAACTGTTTCAGGTGGTAAGCCAGTATATTTATGCCAACCTCGATCAGCCGATACAGATACGAGACGTGGCTGATTACGCCAACATTTCCGAAAGTCATCTTCGCAATGTTTTTACGCAGAAGTTCGGCGTGAGTATCGGCTCATACATCAGGCGCAGCAAACTCATTCGGGCGTGCAGGTTGCTGGAGACGACGGAATCGTCCATCGGCGAAGTTGCCCAAGCCTGCGGATTTGGTTCAGTTTATGCGTTCAGCCGTACATTCAGGCAGAACATCGGCCAAAGTCCAAATCAATATCGCAATCGTCCAGGCAGCAGAAGAAAGCGCCGGCCGGCTAGCACTAATGTAGAATAAAGCGGCGCATGTAAAACATGGCGTAAAATAAAATCAACCACCACTTAAACACAACTCGGATATATTGCAAAGCGTACATGTCGTCATTTTTATTTAAAACAGTTCTCGAAGCGGTATTTATCTTTTTACTCTGGCGTTGCCGTTCCATATGCTCCAGACCTGTTCTTCATCCGCCGGCTGAGCGTAATCAGTAAGAAGCGTCGTCGCCAGTGCTCCTGTCGCCCATCCGAATTGAGCCCATTTTTCCGGCGACCAGCCTTTAAGAATGGCGTAAAGCATGCCGCCCACAAAGCCGTCGCCGCCGCCTATGCGGTCAAGCACGGTTATTTCACGCGGTTCGATTACGTGCCAGTCGTTGCCGTCGAACATTATCGCCCCCCAGCGATGAAGATTTGCACTGACGACTTCACGCAATGTCGTGGCGAAAACGCTGGCGTTGGGAAATTCTTTTCTTGCGTTATTTATCATTTCCCTGAAGCCGTCGATTTTTGCGGCGATGTCCTTGCCGCCGGCTTCCGGGCCTTTGACGCCCAGGCACAGCTGAAAATCTTCCTCGTTGCCGATTAATATGTCTGCCGCCGCCGCAATTTCTCCAAAAATTTTATGCAATTCAGCTTCGCGATTGACCCAGAACGAAGCCCTGTAGTTGAGGTCGAAAGAGATTTTCGTTCCGTATTTTTTTGCCGTCTGCGCTATTTCGAGACAGAATTTACTGGTCTCCGGCGACAAAGCTGCAATCAAGCCGGACAAATGTACTATCTGTACGCCCTCTTCGCAGAAAATTCTTTCGAGGTCAAAATCTTTTGAGTTGAGGATTCTGCCGACTTCGCCGGCACGGTCATTGTGTACTCGCGGGCCGCGCGAGCCTACGCCACTATCGGCAAGATTGAACTGGTGACGATATCCCCACGGGCCGCCCTGCGGTACTTCAGGGCCTTCGTAATCCATGTGGCGGCCGGCGAGGTTGTCCTTGATAAAACGGGCGATAGGACTGCCCTTGACGAAAGCCGTCAAAACTTTTACCGGCAGGCCGAGATACGACGCCACGCTGGCGACGTTGGATTCGGCACTTGTCGCCTGCATTTTGAAAACATCGCTGCAATGCATGGGTTGGCTGTCTGCCGGCGTCAGGCGTATGCCCATACTGGTGGGTATCAACAGCGAGTATTTGAAATTCTTTTTAAGTTCGATATTCATATGCCTGTTTCCTCATGTTTGATTAAGAGCTTCTAAACATATTTGCACGAATTATTTATGGCCGCCGTTTTTCAACCGCTCTAGTACTCTGTAATAGAGTATGCTTTAATTCTTGGCTCGTTTTTGATTCATTCTTCCGGCGGCCTTACGTTTGGCAACAATTCTCCCGGCTGAATCACCTGCAAAATGAGAATTCTTTACCAACTTTCAAGACTCTGCTTTGGAGATATGTTCATCGGCATTTATATCAAACGCCGCTATATGCGCTAAAACCGCCGTCGACCGGCACTACAATACCGGTTACAAATTTTGCGGCGTCCGATATCAGCCATACCAGTGTGCCGACCAGGTCCGCCGGTTCGCCATATCGGCTCATCGGTGTGTGGTCGATAATCTGCTGGCCCCGCCTGGTTTTGCTGCCGTCCTGGTTCGTCAGCAGAAATCTGTTCTGGTCGGTCAGGAAAAATCCTGGGGCTATCGCGTTGACGCGGATGTTGGGAGAATGATTCTGGCACATGTAGGTGCTCAGCCATTGAGTGAAATTGCTTACGGCGGCTTTGGCGGCGGAGTAGGCTGCTATTCGCGTCAGCGGGCGAAATGCATTCATGGATGAAATATTGATGATGACGCCCTGATTGCGTTGGGCCATGTGTTTGCCGAAAACTTGGCTGGGCACTATGCTGCCGAGGCAGTTCAGGTCAAAAACCCATCGGATTGCATCGGCGTCGAGGTCGAAGAATGTTGATTCGGGCGGTACACAGGTTGCTTCTTTCTTGTTGCCGCCGGCGCCGTTGATGAGTACATCTATATGTTCGAAATTTTTAACTGTCTGTTCAAATGCTTCGACGACAGCCGATTTGTCAAGCACATTGCATTTGACGGCTATCGCAGTTCCGTCGGCGGCGTTGATTGCGTCAGCCACTTTTTGTGCGCCGGCGAGATTGTAGTCCAGTATTGCCACTCTCGCCCCGCAGGCCGCCAGCGATTTTGCCATCTCGCCGCACAGTATGCCGGCTCCGCCGGTTATCGCAACAGTTTTGCCGTTAACGTTGAACATATCGATACTCATCTTGCACCTCATCATTTTCGTAGTCGGTCGGGCTTGAGTTTACCCTCGACATAATCGTTAATATATTGCAGCAATTCCCTGCGACTCGGATTTGCGGGGAATTTCAGGTTGTTTTTCTGTGCTATCGTTTCCCATCTGTTGACAGCGTCGCAGAACATGGGCGACGGCATGAAATCCCATATTACGGTGTCCGTCCAATCCGGTTTTTTGGTATTCGGCGGCGATACGGGCATGGGTTCATACCACTGATCCAGATTTTCCAAAATTTTACGTCGAAGTTCATTCTGCTCGGAAAGCGGCAGGGTGTCTATCTCCCTTAGCATTGAAACGCTCCGCCATACTTTTTCGCGATGCTGTTCCAGAAATTGAATTTTCTTTGATAACTGTTCCTTTGTTATGGTTGCGTCCGGCAGCGGCGTCAATTTCCGTATAGGTTTTACTTTTCCGCTTTCTTCCAGTTCGACGCGTTCAGCCTCTGTATCCGGCCGGCCGTCGGCTATTTCTTTTTTCCCGGATTCGTCAGCCGTTTCGTCGTCAGCAACGGCTGGCCTTTCCCACCAGCCCCATTTGGGCCAGTCGGGGTATTGCTTGCGAACATCCATATTATTCGTATCGCAGCCGCCAATAATTGCCGCCAATACAGCCATCAACATCATCTGTTTCATGACAATTCTCCTGTGCAAGACTGAATCACACAATTTTTCAGTGCATACGACGTAGTTGTGTATATTCTGTCTTCTGGGGCTGAATTGTCAAACAACAATTGGTACGCCACGATAATTTAACTGCCGAAATACGCATTCCGCCGGCAGGAATGCGGTATATATCGCATAATCACGCGTTGTACGTCGTAGCGGTTATATTGCCGCCGTGGCCGGTCCAGTTCGTGTGGAAAAATTCGCCGCGCGGCCGGTCGACGCGTTCGTAAGTATGCGCGCCGAAATAATCTCGCTGCGCCTGCAGAAGGTTAGCCGGCAGCCTTGCGCTGCGATAGCCGTCATAATATGCAAGCGCACTGCTGAATGCCGGCGTCGGTACGCCCATATCGACGGCAAGCTTGACCGTGTTTCGCCATGCCTGCTGGCAGTCGGCGACTGCGCTGGTGAAATAGCTGTCCAGCAGAAGGTTTACCAGATTCGGATTTTTATCGAAGGCTTCTTTTATTTTGCCCAAAAACCGGCTGCGAATGATGCAGCCGCCTCGCCACATCAGGGCGATGCCGCCGTAATTCAGATTCCAGCCGTAAGTCTTAGCCGCCGCCCGCATGAGTTGATAACCCTGCGCATATGAAACGATTTTGGATGCATAAAGAGCCTTGCTGATATCTGCGACAATTCGGGCTCGATTGCCCTCGATTTTTTTGCCGGCCGGCCCTGGCAGGATTTTTGACGCTTCTACCCGCTCTTCCCTGATAGCGGAAAGGCAACGTGCGAAAACTGCTTCGCCGATGAGTGTAAGCGGTTGGCCTTCATCTAATGCGGCGACGGCTGTCCATTTGCCAGTGCCTTTCTGGCCGGCGGTGTCAAGTATGCTGTCAAGAACTTCCCTGCCGGCGTCATCCCTGTAACCGAGAATGTCTCGTGTGATTTCAACCAGATAACTGTCAAGGTCGCCTTTGTTCCAGTCGGCGAGAACATGGCACATTTCGGCGTTGGTCAGTCCCAGAGTTTTCATCAGGTTGTATGCTTCGCAGATGAGCTGCATGTCGCCGTATTCTATGCCGTTGTGAACCATTTTTACAAAATGGCCTGCGCCGCCTTCGCCTACCCAGTCGCAGCATGGTTCTTCCCTGCCGGTCTTCGGGTCGGGGGCTTTTGCCGCGATAGCCTGAAAAATCTCCTTCACTGCCGGCCATGCCGCCGGACTGCCGCCTGGCATCATGCTCGGGCCTTTGCGGGCGCCCTCTTCGCCGCCGGATACGCCCGTGCCGATATAGAGCAGACCTTTGCTTTCCACGTATTTGCAGCGGCGGATGGTGTCCGGAAAATGCGAGTTGCCGCCGTCTATGATTATGTCGCCGGTGTCCAGATGCGGCAGGAGAAGTTCTATGAAATCGTCAACTGGCTGGCCGGCTTTCACCAGCATCATCACGCGACGAGGACGTTTTAGGCTGGCAATGAATTCTTCGATACTGTGGCAGCCGACTATTTTTGTGCCCTTCGCCTGATTGTTGAGAAAATCGTCCACCTTGCTGACCGTACGATTGAAGACGGCGATGGTGAAGCCCTTGTCGTTCATATTGAGCACCAGGTTCTGGCCCATGACGGCTAATCCTATAAGGCCCAAATCGGCTTGTGGCTGTGACATGATTGTTTCCTTTAAAAACCGTTAAATTTAAATAAAATGAATCCCTAAAGGGCTATGATAATTCTCGAAACAAATATTTTTCCGGCAAATACTCTTTTATTTTAAAAACCGTAGAATTACGAATGACATATTAGATCATATTAAACTTGACTTTGCGTTTGTTGCTGTTTGCGGCGTCGGCTGGCTGCGTCAGGCTGCATCGAAAACCATACAAGGTGCCTGCTTCGCCTTCCTTGCCAACCGTGTCCTCAACGACGCAACAAGGCGCAATTTCAAATTTAACATGCTCTAAAAAATCCGCCGAAGTAGCATTGAATATTGCGCCATCGCGCAGCTCTTACGACAGTTTATGCATGATAACCGATATTTCAAGTGAAGCGGCTTTTTTTGCACTGAATTGAGAGCCGTATTTATTGAACAATAGTCCAACAGAACGATTCTTTCAAGAACCACGAATGACAGGAAAAATTTGAATGGTGCTTTTTGCATAACGTTTTGAGAAATTTCTGCCAGATGGAGTTAAATCCGGTGTTGGTAATTTTTAAAACCGTTCTGCCGATGCGAGAGGTTTATATGGTGGCTGTCTGTATGTTGCCGCCATAAAGCAATAAAAAATGTCATAGCCACAAAATATGGTTATGACATTTTGTTATATGCAAAACTACGTCTAATTAGCTGCCATTGCCGGCGCCATTGCTGGTTCTTGCACAGGCTGTTGGCCGGCGAGGATTACCGGGTTCTGCAACATAATCTTCGCTTCGCCGACGAGATAGAATGAACCGGTTATGCAGATGATATCTTCCCTGCTGACGGCGGAATATGCGATTTCAAGCGCCTGCTTGAGGCTGTTCGTCACTTGCGCTATTCTGCCGTCGGTCATTTCGGCATAGACTTCAGCAAGCTCATGCGGGTCTGCCGCTCGAGGGCTGGTGGAAGATTTGGTGAAAATCAGCTTGTCGGCGCCTGTCGCTATCTGCTCCATCATGCCCCTGATGTCCTTATCGGCGGCACAGCCGAAAATCATGACCATCGAGTCATACGGGATATGCTGGCCGATGCCGCGAATGAGCGCTTTTATGGACGCTGCGTTATGCGCGCCGTCAACAAGTATTTGCGGTTCAGTTTTGATGATTTCCATTCTGCCTGGAAGGTAGACTCTTTCAAGGCCATACAGCGCCTGCTTGTCGTCTATTTTCATGCCCTTCTGTTTCAGCACGTCCAGCAAGGCTAACGCCAGGCCGCAGTTAATCGCCTGATGTTCACCGAGCACCGGCACAGCCAGATGCTCGAACTTGCTGCTGGGTGTAGTGAGGCACACCCGCGTGTGGCAGCCTTCCGTGCGGGATGATTCGACGCGATAACTGAATTCAATTTCATCGCCGGCAAAAAACAGCGGCGACTTGACTTCGGAGGCGACTTTTTTCATCACACGTTTAGCAATCGGATTCTGCGGGGCGGAGATGACGGGAATTTGCGGCTTGAATATGCCGGCTTTTTCACGGGCTATGTCCGCCAGCGTATTGCCGAGCTGATGCATGTGATCCATCGATATGCTCGTAATGCCGCAGACTTCCGGCTGAATGACGTTCGTGCTGTCAAGCCGGCCGCCAAGGCCAGTCTCTATCACGGCGATATCGATTTTCTTATCGGCAAAATACATGAAGGCGATAGCCGTAAAAATCTCAAAAAACGTCGGACGGTCTTTTTTCATCTGCTCGACGTGAGATGATATTTTTGCGATAAGTGCGGAAAGTTCCGGTTTTGCAATGCATTCGCCGTTTATGCTGATTCGCTCACGAACGTCGCAGATATGCGGCGACGTATACAGCCCGACCTTGTAGCCGCAATGCTGAAGCATGGAGGCAAGCATCATGGAAGTCGAACCTTTACCTTTCGTGCCGGCGATGTGAACTGATTTTATCTTTTTGTGAGGATTGCCGATTTTCTTCAGCAGTTTTTCCATTCTGTCAAGGCTGAACGTATCCCTGTTGTATCTTACGCGCAGCATTTGTTCATAATCGGTCAACGAGAACAGATATTTCAATGCTTGCGGGTAGTTCCGGAATTTTACGCCACTCGCCGCCGTTTTAACGGCTTTTTCCGCCCGCGTGGTCGTTTTCTTTTTCGTACCCTTATTAGTCTTTCGACTTGCTATTGCCACCATTACTTTATCCTGTTTTAAAAAAACGGCTTCTAAATATTGACGCATCACACACAAACCTGCGCGCCATTACTTACGGATTCATGTGTGACGAACATAAATTATTCTGCTACCCGCATATTCAAAGGGTGAAAATAATTAAGATAGATTATTGTATCAAATTTGACCAGAAAAGTCAAGAAAATCGACTTAACGCCATGATTACAATGGAGTTAAAATCGCACCGCAACCGGCTGACAGGCATGAATTCAACAATTATTTATTGAAAAATCGTTTATTTTTGCGACAGCCTGTCAAAGCTGGCGATTACGCTTATGCGGTCTGCCGCTGAAATTGCATGGGGCTTCGAGACTTTGACTTCGGCGTGCGATATTCGTCTGTCGGCGGATATCATGTCTGTTATACGTTGCGCAACGGTCTCAAGCAGACGAAATCTGCCGTGTTCCAAGAGAGAACGGATATCGCCTATGAGTTTTTCATAATCCACGGCATATTCCAGGTCGTCCGTTTCAACCGCCTGCTCCGCATTGAATGTGAGTTTTGCGTTTATTATGATATCCTGCGGACAGGCCTGCTCATGTTCGTAAACCCCCACTATGCCACGCAGTCGCAGATTTTCAATTTCTATTATCATGGCTGAATCAATTCAGGTACGGATTGCTTTTGCGTTCAATGCCTATTGTAGTTTGCGGCCCATGTCCACATAATACCACCGTTTCGTCAGGGAGGGAAAGCAGATTTTTGTGGATATTTTCCATCAGCCGGTCATAACTGCCGCCCGGCAGATCGCATCTGCCGACACTGCCGGCGAACAGTGCGTCGCCCCCGACTACAACGTCAGCCTGCCGGCAGTAATAACTCACTCCGCCGGCGGTATGGCCTGATGTATCGAGAACCAGCCATTCAAGGCTGCCCATTTTGAAGATATCGCCGGGCTTGACGACGATGTCGGCAGCTGGCGCAACGACGTTCAGCATCATCGATGCGGAAAAATTCAGATACGGATCGCTAAGCATGGCGATGTCGCCGGCTGGACAGCAGATATGAATTTGCGGAAAATTGGCTTTGATATCCTTCAAGCCGCCGATATGGTCACCGTGGCCGTGGGTGCAGAATACGTGCGACGGCACAAGACTTTTATCCTTGAGAAATTGAACCAATTTCGGCGACTGCCAGCCGGCGTCGAACAGAAAACAATCCGATTCGTTCCAGATGACATGACAGTTCGTTTCCAGGGGGCCGACCGGAATTGTTTTTATATTAACGGGTTGCGACATTTCTATCTCCGGAATTTTTTACAGCATTCTGCCGCAAGCTACAATAAAAAATGTCGGAGTTCCGATTTCATGGCTGCAGGCACGAATGATTGCAAGTCTGTGCGGAAACGGCAGAATTTTGTAAACAACTGCGGGCAGGATAGCAGAAAACCAGCCATTTTTCACCTGTTTTTTATTGAATTAACCTTAATTCGATGTTAAACTTATTGTGCTTGTAAGATAGCCTGTCCGGCGAATAAAGCTTGGCCGGCGGCGAAAGAGCTTTTTAAAATTTTTTTAAGCTCTTGATACGGAGTGTGCAGATTCTGTGAAAAAGTTTTTGTGTGAGCCTTCTTTTATTTTGAGGGATTCATCTCATTTATCATTTTCCGGAATCCAGGCAGGAGTGTGGATTTCCAATGATGGTCAAGAGGCTGTTTGATATCATTGTCAGCATGGCTGTATTGCTGTTGATTTGGCCACTGCTGTTATTGATTGCAGTCCTGATACGTCTGGAATCGCACGGCCATGCCCTGTTCAGTCAACGCCGCGCCGGCTATATGGGCAAGCCCTTTACACTTTATAAGTTCAGAACGATGTTTCGTGACGTCGAGCCTTATGGAAATTCTCCCAAAAGCGGAGACGATCCGCGACTTACCCGAATAGGAAAATTTCTCCGCGAAACAAGTCTCGACGAACTGCCGCAATTATGGAACGTTTTTACCGGCAGCATGTCGCTTGTCGGGCCACGGCCGCTGTATGAGCGGCAGGCTGAAAAATGGAACGAACGGCAGAAACGGCGGCTGAACGTCCGGCCGGGCATTACCGGCTGGGCACAGATTAAAGGCAGAGGCGAGATACCCATAGAAGAAAAAATCGAACTGGATATTTATTATCTGGATAATTGGTCGCTAATGCTGGATTTGAAAATAATTTTATATACTTTTTTGCAGGCGATAGGAAAAGGACAGGGCATTTACGAAAAACGTTACAGTCTCGATTCGTACAGAGAAGCTGACGTGATGAAAAAACATTAGAGCATGTTAAACTTG
The DNA here is from genome assembly GCA_964536835.1 of uncultured Planctomycetaceae bacterium. Classification (GTDB taxonomy): domain Bacteria; phylum Planctomycetota; class Phycisphaerae; order SM23-33; family SM23-33; genus DAONFI01. The sequence continues at coordinate 11,448 of CAZIAZ010000029.1, forward strand.
ATATGCTCTAATGGCGAACGGCGAAGGAATTAAATTCGTAGCCGTTCACGGATTATCGGACAGCCCGACATTCGGCGGATGTGTATATCTGCAATTTTTGCAGAGCCGCCGAAATCAAGTTTTTTAATATGGTATGTCCTGGTGAAAATGCGATGGGTAGTAGTGTAAAAAAAGAGTTAAATATTCTGTTTACCTGTGCAGGCCGACGGGTCGTTCTTATAAAACGATTTCGCGACGCGATGCAGAAATTGAAACTCGAAGGCAAATTCATTGCAGCCGATATTTCACCTCTTACCGCAGCCTTCAAATTCGTCGATCGCTGGGAAATAGTGCCCAAAGCCCGCAACGTGGAATATATTCCGCATCTTCTTTCGATAGTCGAAAAACACCGTATAGGCCTGATCGTCCCGCTGACGGATTTGGATTTGCGAAGCCTTGCCCGGCAGGCGGATGCTTTTAAACAAATCGGCTGTACCGTCATGGTCGGCGACGAGCCGTCCGTACGAATCTGTCGTGACAAGCAGATTTTCTGTCAGCATGTTGCCGCTCACGGCTTGCCGGCTATAAAAACTTTCACCTATGAGCAGTTTCTGAAAGACCCCTTTTTCCCGTGTTTCGTAAAACCCATGCATGGTTCGGCTGGCATAGGCGCGACGCATATAAATATCATGAGCCGGTTGGTCGAGCATGTAAAGTTTTACGGCGATAACATGCTTGTTCAATCGTATGTGCCGGGCCGTGAATACACCATAGACGTATATAAAACCCGCTCCGGAAAAATAGCGGCTATCGTTCCGCGTCAGCGTCTCGTGGTGCGCGGCGGAGAGGTCGAGCAGGGCATTACAGTAAAAAATCCTGTCCTTATCGATGCCGCCAGAAAACTTGTGGAAACGCTACCCGGCCTTTGGGGATGCTTCTGCTGTCAGTGTCGCTGGCCGGAAGGCGACGACCCGTATTTCTTTGAAATAAATCCCAGATTCGGCGGCGGCGTTACGCTAAGCATCGCTGCTGGTGCGAATATTCCATATTACCTCATCCAGGACGTTCTGGGAATGAAGGTCAACGGGCGAGTCGGCCATTTTACGGAAAATCTGGCGCTTATGCGATATAACGAAGACATCTACCGCAAAATCAAATCGCCTGACACCCTGCCAGGGTTTGACCAGCCGGTATTTCACGAATGACAGGTATTGGCCATGTTATCTTCGTATCAACTAGTCGCGTTTGATATGGACGACACACTTTATCCGGAACGGCTGTTTGTCAAAAGCGGTTACGACGCCGTATCCGAACTGCTGCAAAAACGTTTCAGCCGGCAGGATAATTTCAGTGACTGGATGTGGCAGAGATTTTTGGCTGGTAAGACATCCGGTGCATTCAATGCTGTAAACGAGCAATTTAATCTGGGATTGAACGAAAAAGATATTCTTGAACTCGTCGAAATTTATCGGCTTCATCTGCCGGACATATCGCCGTATGATGACATGCGGCCGCTTCTGAAAGAATTGCGACGACATTTTCTGCTCGGCGTAGTGACGGATGGGCCGGCTGCGATGCAGCGAAACAAATTCGCAAGATTGGGCCTGGGCGGTTTTTTCCATTCCGTGGTATTTACCGGCGATTTGCCTGAAGGTTCATCCAAACCGAGTACGGCTCCGTTTTTGAAAATTGCGGAAGATTTGAAAGTGAGCAATCCGTCAGCCTGCGTTTACGTCGGCGACAATCCGGCAAAGGATTTTCTGGGGCCCAACTCGCTCGGCTGGCTGACCGTACAGTTTCACCGGCCCGGCCAGGTTCATTTTCACAAGCCGGCTCCACATGGAGGCCTGCCGCAGATGACCGTCAGTTCCGCAAAAGAACTTTTTGCGGTTCTCACTTGTGAAATGGAATAATCTTTTTCAGTGAGAATTCAGCCACCGTTTGAGAGTTTGAAAAAAATCCCTTCTGGCGTATTGTTCAAGCCACGGATTATGGCCGCATTTTTCCCAATGCTCATATTCGAGATGAGGAATATGTTTCTTAAGGCCGGCGAAAATCATATCTCCAGGATGAACGTCATAGTCGCCATGCAACATTATTGACGGCGCGACGATTTTTTCAAAACTGACCGGATAGACGCCCATCTCCTGCTGTTTCACCATATCATCCCAGGTCTGCCGGTGAGCCGCCGCATCGCATTGTGCGACGTCGAAAGCCGACATCTCTCTAGCCGGCAGCAGGTCATATGCATAAAGACGTTGAAACATTTTTCCCATCACGCCGATTCGCACGGATTCATCGGGATATTTTTTTTCCAGGTCAGCCAGCCGCCGTCTGAAATCATCAGTCATCCTGGCGTTCTGGATTTCCGCGAGTTTTGCGCGGGCGGTTTTGTCGAATGTGCCGCAGCCTATCATTACCAGCGACCGCGGCGACTGTGGATAATCCGCCGCATACGCAAGCGCCAGCATCGCTCCCCATGAATGGCCGACGATGTGAGGCTTTTCATCGCCGCAATATTTTTTTACGACCGCATACAGGTCTTCGACGTGTTTTTTTACCGTAAGCGAATTGCCTTCGCTGCTGCCGCGCTGAAACGGCTCAAGCACGCGAAAAGAATCCTGTAATTCACGCGCGACCGCAGCCATATAACCTGGAGCGGCTGGCCCGCCGTGCAGCAATATGACAAACGGACCCGTCTCGCCATATTGCCGGACTTTTATCAGGTCGTCATTTTTATCCGTTACGTCCATTATTCAAAGACATTCTGTCCGCTTATATGCGGCCGTGGTTCAGTCAAATCTTCAGAATTTTATTCCGAACGGATTTTTTGGTTTTTTCGGCCGGTTTGAGCGAGGGCCTTTTCCGCCGATATCTATAATCGTTTCACGGGCGGCTTCAAGTTCTTCCTGACGCTTGATATGCCGGCGGATGTATATCTGCTCAACGAGGCCTACGGCTGATGAGGTCATGATATAAAGGTTCAATCCTGAGGGCATATTGTAGAAAATGAACAGCATCATTATCGGCATCATGAATTTCATCATCTTCTGCTGCTGTTCCTGTTCAGGCGTCATTGATGCCGACGTCGGCGGCGTCATATATTTCTGCTGGAGGAACATGAACACCGTCAGAAGAATCGGGAGCAGGTTGAAACTGTCGCCGATAAGCGGCAGCGAGCGGCTCCACATTACCAGCTGGTCAGGTGCGGCGAGGTCGGTTATCCAGACGGGCAAAAATGCGGCGTGACGGAGGCTGACGGCGGTATTGAGGCCGGAATACAACGCCACCCATATCGGCATCTGTAGCACCATCGGCAGACAGCCGAGCATGCCGGTCATGGGATTGCCGTGTTCGCGATAAAACTTCATGGTCTCCTGCTGCATTCTCTGTTTGTCGTTGCCGCAGCGTTCCTTTATCTTGTCGAGTTCCGGCTTGAGTCGGGCCATCTGCTTCTGCATCTTCATCATGGATACCTGACCTTTCTTGGTCAGCGGATGCAGAATGACGCGAACGATAAGCACCAACAGGATAATCGCCAAGCCGTAATTGCCAAAGAACAGGTGCGTCGCAAAAAACGTCAACAGCCATATGAGCAGCTCCATCAGCCAGTTGAACGTCATGAACGCACAGCCCTGCGTTATAATCGTGTCGGAGTAGTGCAGCCTGGCGTAAAGGGGATTTTCCTTGAATACGGAATAAAGTTTCGGGCCGGCGAAGATATCGAAATTCAGCGTGGCGATTTTGCCCGGCGCAAGTTTCAAATCCTTTACCCACATGGACGTATCCCATACCCTGCCGTTTTCCTCGCCGGAAATGAATTCCGACGCCTGAACCGGCGATATGAAATAATCGGCGTCATATTCCACGGCCGCCAGCAGGCCGTTTTTGTCGGGATTAAAATAAAGCATCGAGCCGAAATATTTGTTCACCATGCCGAACCAGACAAGCGGAGTCGATTCTTTTTTGTCGTCGGAAAGCTGGGTCGTCGAGCCGATGAAATGCGGCTGGCCGTACGGCCATTCACTCAGTTCCTTTACGCCATAGTGTATCGGCTGGATATTGTCATTTTCCAGTTTGGCGGAGACGGCCATTCTCATGTCGGCACGCAAGTCCTCGCGTTGAATGCCTATCGGGCCGGCCTGTTCCATCGCCACCGTCATGGGCTCTTTCAGATTGTTTTCGAGCGAAAGTGTCATCTGCACGGAATAACCGTCTTCCAGCACGGTGTACGTTTTTGTTATGGTCAGTGCCGGAACTTTTTTGCCGAAAGGTTCTGCTTTTTTATAAAAAGTCCAGGCGAATGAGACGGCTTTCCCGTCCGCACCGGAAATTTTCACAAGCTGCCAAGGTTTGTCTCGCATTTCTGTGAACACGTAGGGCAATTTCTGGCCTTCAAGCTGGACGTTCACCTGACGAGTCTCAAACGAACGATAAGAATGGCCGCCGTAATCGATGTTACCCAATACCTGGTAATGGCCTTTGTATTTTTCCGGATTTTCAGCGGCGAGCCGTTCATAGTCGGCTGGATTTTTCGAGTAAAGCCGCTGGTCAGCCACTGTTACAAAATAATTCGCCAGCTTCAGGGATTCCACGCAAGCGCCTGTGGCGGATATTCGCAACTCCATCTTATATGGTTTGTCTGCCGTCAATGAACCCAGCGCGACAATATTCTGTTCCGCCGGTTTTATGAACCAGTCTTTCACGGGTTCGGATTGCGGCGCAACAGGTTGCGAAACGGCAGCTGTCGGGGTTTCGGCTGGCTGTTGTTTCTTGTCCTTGTTCGCAAAAAAGGACTGGAACATGAATACGGCGGCAAGCGCCAGCAACATCATCAGAAAAAAATTCTTTCCCTTGTTCAATTTAAAAATCTCCGAACAATATTTATCAGGCTTTCGTATGTCTGCCAGATAACGGTTATTTCATATCATGGTTTCAAAATCGCAAAATTACGAGAGGACGTATTAAAAATTATCGTCCTTCCTGAAGGCGCGAACCGAGGAAGTTGTCCAGGTCTTCCGTATTAAACACTTTCAGCACGGTTTTATTCACGTCATAAGGAACTCTGATGAATTCAACTTTTTTATCATCTACGACGACATAACTTGCGCGTGGGTCTCTGTCTCTGGGCTGGCCCACCGAGCCGACGTTTATAAGGGCTTTATTATCGGTTATTTCATAAACCCCGCCCAAATCCGCAGGCGGAACAAAGCCGTCTTTTTCCGTAAACACTCCAGGCAAATGTGTGTGGCCGACAAAACACAAATGCGAAAATCGTTCAAAAATTCCCGCCATCTTGGTGGGACTGGTTCTGGAGTCGTCCGGAAAAACGTACTCGCTTATAGGCCTTCGCGGGCTGCCGTGCACCAGCAGCATCTCCAAGCCGCCCGTTTCCGGCGGATTTATCAACACTCGTTCGTCCAGCGAAGCCAGATATTCCCAGCGGCGTTGAAGTGCCTGCCGGTCAGCCGTTTCTTCCAGCCGTTTCCTGGTCCAGTAAATTGCACCCTCAGCTCCGGAGTTGAAATGTTCCGGGCCGTAAAGCACCGCATGATCGTGATTTCCGAGTATCGACCTGAAAGTGTTAGCCTGTACCATATCGAGACACTCGCCAGGGTCGGGGCCGTAACCTATTATGTCGCCGAGGCAGTAAGTCTTTCTGACGCCGCGACGGCGGATGTCGTCCAGCACAGCGGCGAGGGCTTCTATATTTGAATGTATGTCGCTAATTATCGCTAGCATTGCTTTACCTGTCCATACAGTCAGGCCATGATATGAAAAAAAATGCCCGAAAACAATTTTTTAATGAAAATTGCCGGCTGTAAAAATTTTTGATATGTCATCCGTAGTTATTGAAGATGCCAATCCGCAGAAAAATACTTTTTTAGAGAATTGCGCTCACTATAATCCCAAAAATATTCAAGACGGGGTTTGTCAGGGCAGGCCGGCAGTATTGTATTTTTTGAATGAAAAATCGGGACGAAAAGGTTAAAGTATTCGCGTGTGGAAGTCTGCGCTCATTCCGGCGGCAGGCATGATTTGTTTTTTGGAATCGGCAGCGTTTTGCGGCTAGCCCGAAATTTAGCCGTCTGACTTGCCGCCAGTCAAAAAATACCTCCACGTTGTAGTCCATTTTTTGAAGACGTTTGGAAAAGTTTTGAACTTCAGAAATTTTGGGAAATTTAAAAAAAGTCAGGCTCAGTATACATGCTGAAAACATTACACGGATATATCGCCAAAGACCTGGTCAAAATCACGTTACTGGCGACATTTACATTCACGCTGTTGATGACGGTCTTCGCCATCCTTGAGCCGTTGCGCAAACGCGGCCTGGCATCGGGCCAGGTATTCATGCTGTTCGGTTATACGCTGCCGGTCATGCTTGCCCTGACGTTGCCGTTTGCGGCATTGTTTGCAACCACGATAGTTTACGGCCGTTTTGCCCAGGATCGCGAACTGCTGGCCTGCCGGGCTAGCGGTATCGCCACCGGTACAACACTCCGGCCGGCTATCGCACTGGGCGTCGTGGTGACGATTATTTCCATGATATTGACGAATTTCGTTTCGCCTGAGATGGCTCGTCGCGGGGAACGCAACCTGGTGGCTAACCTCAAGCAGATTGCCTATCATAAACTCAAAAAGGAAGGCATCCTGAGCCTGGGCGACAGATACATAATTCACGTTTCCCGCGTCCGCGAAGAAGACAAGGCGGATAACATTCCCGCCGGCCTTGAAGGCGTCATCGCCGGCCAACGCGTAAAGGAAATGGACCCGAAAACCGGTAAGGAATTCAATTCGCTAAAACTTGTCGTAGCATCGCAGGCGTATCTGGAGACCACGCCGGACGAGGAAACCGGCAAACATTATGCGTCGGTTCAGCTCAATGACCAGGTCGGGCCGGTGTCGTATAACTTTGCCGGCATCTCTTCAGTAGACGAACTGCCGCTGACCAATATCCCGATAGAATCGCCGACGAAGGAAAAAGCCAGCTTCTATTCCTGGCCCAAACTGCTGGCTACCCGCAAAGACCCCACGCTCAACAGCGAAATCGGAAAAGACATGCGCACTTTTAAGCGTAAAATAATCCAGAACAGGGTCATGCAGACCATATCCAAGACCATCAACGCCGGCGAACCATATGCCGGCCTCTTCAGCAGACCTGTAGTGGATGACCAGACCGGAAAAAAATATGTTGAACAATATATCGTTTCTGCTGGCAGAGCTGTAGTGAACGGCGATACCGCCAAACTGGAAAGCGTAACTACAAAAGACGGCAGAATAATTCCCGTCGTCGTACGCCGCATCAAGGGTGAAATGGTAAAAACAACCCCCGACGGCAAGGAATCTTTCAGGGAAGCCGGGCCGACTACGCTGATAGTGGCAAACGCCGGGTCAATAATCGCCAGATATGAGCAGACGTTCGACAAAACGTCAGTCACGATATCGCTCAGCGGCAACGTGATGCGCAAGGATTCGGAAAATCCCGATGCGGAAATGCCGGTGTCCGCCTCGCAGAAAATCGGCCAGATACTCATGCCCAGGGACAGCGAACTTGACTCAAAACCCATAAGCGAATTTTTCCAGGACTGGAAAGCCGGCCGAATAACCAGATATACAGATGATCCGGAAATTATCAAACAGATGCAGGAACGCCTGAAAAAAGCTCCGCGAAAGGTTCAGGGCGAAATCAAAGCCGAAATGAACACCCGCATAGCCTTCGGCCTCAGTGCCGTGCTGCTGGTTGCGATGGGCGCTGCGTTGGGCCTGATGTTCAAGGGCGGCCAGATGCTCAGCGCATTTGCGCTTTCAGTCATACCGGCGGCGATTATCCTGGTTCTTATAATGATGGGCAAGAAAATGATATCCAATCCGGGTTCTTCCGACACGGTAGGACTGATTGCAATATGGGGCGGCAATGCTGGCATGCTGCTGGCGGACGTGCTGGTTTATCTCAGGATAAGCAGGAGATAAAACCATGATAAAAACGCTGGACAGATATATAATTCGCACGTTTCTGCATTCGCTGCTGATGTGGTTCATCGTCGTACTGGTTCTGCGAATTGTCGTCGACATGTTTACGAACATGGATGAATTCACGGAAGGCGACCCGACAGTCATGGAACTCATCAAAAATGTTCTGATATATTATTCGACGCAGATGCTTGTGTACATTGCCGAAATGGGCGGCATAATAATAGTCGCCTCCGCCGCGTTCACCATTGCTCGCATGCAGCACACCAACGAACTTACCGCCATGCTGGCGTCGGGTGTAAGCCTTTATCGCGTGGTCTGGCCTATCATCTGCGCAGCCATGATTATGGGCGCGATAATCGTCGTCGACCGCGAGGTAGCCATGCCGTCCGTGCGACAATATCTGGTTTTAAAACCGGACGAAATCGCAACGATGGACAATTCCCGTTTTTCGCTGAGCTTCATAGTCGATAACGACGGCACATGCTGGAACGGCCAGGCATACGATTCCGCCAAAAACACCATTGAGTATCCGCTCGTGATTATGCGCGACGGCCAGACGTATCAATATGTTGCGCATGCATCCGGCCGGCTGGCTGAGCCGGGCATGGTGAACGGCCAGCGCGGCTGGTTTGTTACGGACGGCTCGCTGATGAAGATGGACATCAGGACGGCTCACGGCGGCGAAGCGATGAAAATGTGGCGACAGTCTCAGGGCAGCAATGCCGTTTATACGACCATAGGGCCGGAAGTGCTCGTTAAAATCGCCAAGCGGCTTTTCGAGCAGAAAAATAAAATACCGTTTCCGGCTAACCGCGCGTTTACTGCCGTGAGTTATATTCATGACTTTGACCGTCATTACAATATGGAACTTCGCGCGCCGCGGCTGGAGCTTAAAAACGATTCGGAAGGCAATATAATAGCCGGCCGGCTTGAATCGCCGCAATTCGAGTTTTATGCAGAAAAAAAGCGACTCATCGCCATAATAACCGCCAAAAATGCAATCTGGATACCCGGCTCAGCCGTACAGTCCAGGTGGCAGCTCAACGGCGGCAGAATATTCATATGTTCAGATTTAACGCCGGATGAAGTCGAATTGAAACAGTCCGAGCGATGGCTGAACTATCTCACCAGCAACGAAATGACGCGGATGCTGCAGCTAAAACGCGCCACTGACCCCAGCAGCATACGAATGATGAAATTCAATCGCGTTGTCGAACCGTTCAACAGCCTTGTTATGCTTTTGCTGGGCCTGCCGTTTATTCTTTCGCGGCAGCGGAACATAAAAGCTTCCGCACTGCGTTGCGTGCTCGTAGTAGGCCTGTTCTACGTTTTCATTCAATTCTGTCAATACGTGCTGCCCGACGCGTGGGCGGCGTTCATGCCCCTGATGATTTTCGGGCCTATTTCCATACTGATGCTGGACAGCATAAAAACCTGAACTGGTGGGAGGTGTACAAAATGACTCATCGGGCTAAAGAGAAAATCGGAACAATCGGCACGCTGGTGGCGGCTGCGATTCTCGGTGCGGCGGCGTGGGAAGCAGTTTCTGGTCTTGTCCGGCCGGCGATTGCGCAACCGGCAGGCTCGACAATGGACGACCCGCGAAACGCTACGATGTTTCGCCTTGAAAGCATGAATCAGTACAAAATTCTCAATAGTGAGGTTCGCCGCATCCGTGAAATCCTGGAGAGCGGCAAACTCAAGGTCGTTGCCGATGTTCCACAGCTTGAACAGGACGCCGACGATTCGAAGAGAAAATCCAGATGAGACCCGGCTGGGACGAATATTTCATGGAGGTGGCGGACGCCATCGCCAAGCGCGCCACGTGCGACAGGGGCCGAAGCGGCTGCGTTATTGCGCGTGACCGGCAGATACTGGTGACGGGTTATGTCGGTTCGCCGCCAGGGCTGCCGCATTGTGATGAAGTCGGCCACCAGTTCAAGAAAGTCATCCATGAAGACGGCAGCATTACCGAGCATTGCGTGCGTACCGTCCATGCCGAGCAAAACGCAATCTGCCAGGCGGCCAGAAACGGCATTGCACTCGACGGCGCGACGCTTTACTGCCGAATGACACCCTGCAGGCAATGCGCCATGCTGATAATATCCTGCGGCATAAAAAGGGTGGTGTGCGAGTATCGTTACCATGCCGGCGAAGAATCGGAAAAACTCTTCCGGCAAGCTGGTGTGGAACTGCAATTCATGAACCCGCAGATTCTGGAATATTCGCGACAAAAAGCTCCGGAACAGTGAACGATAAATTTACTACGCAAAAGCGGGAAAAACTATCCATGCATGTTTTTGAAAACCACTGCGATTTTTCAAAAAGGTGTTTCAGAAAACTTGCATATTCGAAGTTGCTTATAAATTGGTTTTGTCTATTGAACCTTAATTGCCGTCAGGCTCTTCACTTCGTTCAGTGACATATATTATCGCGATTCTCAAAATTAATTTTTTGTCTTATCCGGCCATAAACCTTCACGAATTGCTTTTTTATATTCACTCCACCCGCTTGGCGAAGCACTTGTACAATTTGTACAGAACTTGCTTATATCAGGTATTCTTTCACGAATACGGTCTTCGAGTTTTTGGGCTTTGATGCGGTCGCCTTCGTGAAGGCCAAGCACCTCCAGCAACGCCCTGTCCCAGCCGCAAAGTTTCTCATTTTGCCGGACAGGGTCGGAAGTGCGTCCGCACCCATTCGGTTTTCTGAGCGGACACATATCGCATACATCATCAAGATTCGCAGCCACGGTAATTTCCATTTCCGGATTCTGCCGCAATTTTAACAACAATTCCGGAATGGCATTTTTCAATGAAAAGAACGCTTCCGCTGTTTTTTCGCCAGAGCCGTAAAAACAGTACACGCAAACGAGATGGTGGCCTCTGATTTTCATATATTCCATAAGTCCTTCATCCGATTAAGTGTTTCCAGCATGCATGGCCAGAATAACACCCATAGCGTTTTTCTACCAGAAAAACTTTTCCAGGCGTTAAAAATGAGGATTTTTTGAGAGTCGTTCTGTGGAAAATTTCTGCCGAAATGGCATTTTTGGGGACAAATGTTATCAAATTGACAGTAGAATCTATCCCAAAAACCTTGGCTGCCTGCAATCGGCTCTTTTGCAGCCTGGCGGCGTCAGAAAAACGGCAAAATATCCTTAAATATGTTGCCATTTTTCTTTCTTGCCAGCCCGCAAAATTGCTCGATTTCGGCGACGCCCATGTTTTTGGGATAGGTTCTAGAAAACCGTCGTCTAAGGCTGCTATAATCATCTGGCACGATAATTGCAGAGCCAAAACGGGAGGTACACTATATATGCGTATGGACAAACTTACAGTCAAGGCACAGGAAGCGTTCATGGGAGCGCAGGGCCGTGCATCCGAAGCTGGCAATCCTCAAATTACCCCGCTGCATCTGCTGGCGGAAATGGCTGAGCAGGAAGGCGGCGTAGTAGGGCCACTATTGGAAAAAGTCGGCATCTCGCACAACCGCCTGATGACCGTAATAAATGCGGAACTAGACCGCCTGCCAAAACAGTCCAGCGGCGGCGGCATGGGTATGGATTCGACGCTGAACAACGTCATGACGCAAGCCGGCAAAGAAGCAAAAGCACTTAAGGACGATTACATATCAGTGGAGCATTTTCTTCTTGCGATGACTCAGGAAGAGAGTAATGCCCGCGACGTACTACTGACGCTCGGTGCCACGCATGACGAAGTTCTTAAAGCCATGCAGGAAATCCGCGGCAGTCAGCGCGTTACGGACCAGAATCCGGAAGAAAAATATCAGGCGCTGAAGAAATACGGCCGTGATTTGTGCGAGATTGCGCGCAGCGGAAAACTCGATCCCGTCATCGGCCGCGACGAGGAAATTCGCCGGTGCATGCAGGTACTTTCACGGCGCACCAAAAATAATCCTGTACTCATCGGGTTGCCTGGTGTGGGCAAAACGGCTATCGTCGAAGGCCTCGCTCAGCGGATAGTCAACGGCGATGTACCGAACGTTCTGCTCAACAAGCGCGTAATAGCGCTGGACATGGGTGCATTGCTGGCTGGGGCGAAATTCCGCGGCGAATTCGAAGACCGGCTAAAAGCCGTCCTGAATGAAGTGACTCAGGCTCAGGGCGAAATAATTCTTTTCATCGACGAGTTGCATACGGTCGTCGGCGCCGGCGCAGCCGAAGGCGCAATATCCGCCGGCAATCTCATCAAGCCGGCTCTCGCCCGCGGCGAACTGCGCTGCATAGGCGCCACGACGCTTGATGAATATCGCAAACATGTTGAAAAGGACGCGGCTCTCGAACGACGTTTTCAACCCGTGCTGGTGGATGAGCCGTCCGTCGAAGATACCATCGCAATCCTGCGCGGCCTCAAGCCGCGCTACGACGCGCATCACGGCGTGCGTATTCAGGACGCCGCGCTCGTAACCGCCGCCGTCATGAGCCATCGCTATATTGCTGACCGTCAACTTCCGGACAAGGCTATTGACCTGATTGATGAGGCGGCCTCGCGGCTGCGTATAGAAAACGACTCAATGCCGTCCGAACTGGACGAGTTGAACCGCAGGATAATGCAGCTTCAGATAGAACGTGAAGCGCTTCGAAAAGAAAGCGACGACGCCAGCAAAAAGCGGCTGGTGGAACTGGAAAAGCAGCTGGCTGACATGCAGTCGACTTTTGACGGCATGAAAGCCGAGTGGGAAAACGAAACATCGCTGCTTTCCAATACCAAGAAACTGCGCGAAGCGATAGAGGACAAAAAGGCTCAACTAGACCAGGCGCAACGCACCGGCGATCTTGAGACGGCTGCCCGCATTCAATATGGCGAACTGCGCGACCTGCAAACCAAACTTTCAAACGCGGAAAAGGCGATTGTGGAAAAAAAGGAACACGGCTCGCTTACCAGCGAAGAAGTCACCCCTGACCAGATTGCCGAAGTTGTCGCGAAATGGACGCATATTCCCGTCAGCAAACTGATGGAATCGGAACGCGACAAACTTCTGACGATGGAAGACCAGCTGCGCCTGCGAATCGTGGGTCAGGACGATGCCTTGCGCGCGGTAGCCGATGCAATTCGTCGCAATCGCGCCGGCCTTGGCGATCCGCACAGGCCAATCGGCAGTTTCCTGTTCCTCGGCCCTACGGGCGTCGGCAAAACCGAACTCTGCAAGGCTTTGGCGGAAATGCTTTTCGATACCGAAGACGCGATGGTGCGCATAGACATGAGCGAATTCATGGAGCAACACTCAGTGGCGCGGCTGATTGGTGCGCCGCCCGGATACGTGGGCTATGAAGAAGGCGGCAGACTGACGGAAGCCGTCCGGCGCAAACCGTACTGCGTCATATTGTTCGACGAAGTGGAAAAAGCCCATCCCGACGTTTTTAATGTGCTGTTGCAGGTTCTGGACGACGGCAGGCTGACGGACGGCCAAGGCCGGACTGTAGACTTCAAAAACACCATCATCGTCATGACTTCGAACATCGCCAGCCAATATATTCAGAGCCTGGCCGAAAAACATGCCGAAGATTGGGAAATAGAGGCTCAGATAAAGCAGACGTTGCGCGACTACTTCAGGCCCGAATTTTTGAACCGTATAGACGAGCGGGTGATATTCCACGCTCTCGGCAAGGAAGAACTCGAGGGCATCGTGGAGATACAGGTTCGCCAGCTGGCCAAGCGTCTGGCGGATAAAAACGTCTCTCTGAGAATTTCGCCGGCGGCGAAGGATTTGCTGTGCGAATTCGGTTACGACCCGGCGTTCGGTGCAAGGCCGCTTAAACGGGTTATACAGCAATATCTTGAAAACGAACTCGCAAAAAAAATTCTTACAGGTGAAGTCATGGCCGGCCAGACCGTCGTGGTGGATGCGCAAGGCAAAGCCTTCCACTTCTCGGTCGAATAACAAACATGATCATGGTATAAGTTTTTAAAAAACCAATTTTAAGTTAACAACACCAGGTTTAATTCCACCAGCTTTAGTTGGCAAAAATTTATAAAAAATGCTTTATAGTAATTCTCGAAAGTCTCTGTGAATAGTCTGCCGTTTCTCCTGGTATTGTTAATGCCATAATATGCAGTAACGACAGCTTAAAACGATGGTTTTGTCTTTGCAGATGTTGCCTAAACATTCACGGTTATTTTCAAGAACCGCTATAGAAAACACTTTCAAGAACCGGAATTATGGCTGTCGGCCATGCTGATTGCCAGCACGGTAATGTCGGCAGGCGTTATGCCGCTCACCCGCAACGCCTGGCCGAGATTCGCCGGCTGAATTTTTGAGAGTTTTTCTTTCGCTTCCCATCGTAGCTGTTTTACCGAAAAATAATCAAAACCGGCGGGCAGTTTTTTTGCATCCAGGTCTTTGAATCTGGCGTTATACTGCTCCTGTTTGACGGTATATCCTTCGTACGCCGCGTCGATGGCGATGGTATTGACGGCTTGTGCGTCGAGATTTTGCAATTCTTGTAACGGCTTGCCGGATTCGCCTGCTTCATTAATCAGCAGGTCGATTTTCGCCCCGGGACGACGCATGAGTTCCCACAAAGTTTTGCCTTCGATTCTGGTCGTGTGCATGATATTTTCCGCCGCACTGCAATTTCTGGATTTTTCTTCAAAAACTTTGTGACGTTCAGTATCGACCGTACCGATATCGCAGCCGACAGGCGTAAGACGCCGGTCTGCATTGTCATATCGCAGTGTCAGCCGGTGTTCAGCGCGGCTGGTGAACATGCGATACGGCTCGGTCACGCCTTTGGTTATCAGGTCGTCTATCATTACGCCCATATATGCCTGCTGCCGCGTAAGTATGAGCGGTGCGCGATTCTGAAGTTTCAGTGCGGCATTGATAGCGGCCATCATGCCCAGCGCGCCGGCCTCTTCATAACCTGTAGTGCCGTTAAGCTGGCCCGCCAGATACAGCCCCTGCATGCATTTTGTCTCAAGCGTGGAAAACAGCTGCGTCGGCTGGGCGAAATCATATTCAATCGCATATCCGTATTGCAGAATTTTCGCATTTTCAAGGCCAGGGATGTTGGCGACCATGAAATCCTGTACGTCGCGCGGCATGGATGTGGTTATGCCGTTACAGTAAATCCAGTTTGTATTCCTGCCTTCCGGTTCGAGAAAAACCTGATGCGACGTTTTGTCGGCAAATCTCTGAACTTTCGTTTCAAAACTTGGGCAGTATCGCGGGCCGACGGATGTTATCTGGCCGGTATACATGGGCGCGCGATGAAAATTATCGCGAATAGCCTGGTGGATTTTTTCGTTGGTCGCCGTCAGCCAACACGGTATCTGTTCGACGTCAAGTTGACGATTCATGAAAGAGAACGGTGACGGCACGGCATCCCCGTCCTGCCGCGTACATCTGGAGTAGTCGACTGTTTCCGCCGCCAGCCGAGGGCATGTACCGGTCTTCAGCCGTCCCAATGTAAGGCCGCAATTTCGGAGTGACTCGCTGAGTTCATTCGCCGCCGGTTCGTTTATTCGTCCGCCAGCCCATTTTTCCGGGCCGCGATGCATGATGCCTGCAAGAAACGTGCCCGCCGTAACTATGACGGCTGAACATTTTAATGTGACATCCGCATCGGCATTAACCGGCCGATATGTCAGGCCGCATACTTTTCCGCCGGAGGTACATATGCGTATCGCCATGCCTTCGAGTATCATAATCCCCGGAGTCGTCAAAAGTTTTTCCTGCATCCATCCTGAATAGGCATGGCGGTCAGCCTGGCAGCGCGGCCCCTGAACGGCTGGGCCTTTTGAGGCGTTGAGCATGCGGAACTGAATACCGTTAGCATCGGCGGCGAGGCCCATGAGGCCGCCGAGTGCGTCTATTTCACGAACAATCTGACCTTTGCCGATGCCGCCGATAGCCGGATTGCAACTCATCTGGCCGATTGTGTTTTTATACATCGTCACAAGAGCAGCGTTTGCGCCCATTCGGGCTGCGGCCCACACTGCTTCGATGCCGGCGTGGCCGCCGCCGACTATCACTATGTCAAATTCCATTTTCATAACGGCGAAAAATTGTAACAGATATGCACTAAAAAAAGAATGCCGCCGTAAAAAGATTATTTTACGACGGTCGTGCCTTCGGCTGGTATAAGTTCGCGTGCTCCGAGGTCATTCACCAGCAGCAGGCCGCCCAATGGTTCGACATCCAACACCCGGCCGGCGTGCAAAATCCCGCCGGCCTTCAGCCGCACGCGATTGCCTATCATGTCACACCGTGGTATCCACATATCGTGAAGCATCGCAAGGTTGGAGGCAGCTACCTGAATTATCCAGTAGTCGAGACGGCGGAGAATTTTTTGGACAATATCGTTGCGAGATAATTTTTGAGAATCAACCAACTCCGCCAGCGACGCGGCTGGCGAATCGACCGATGAATTCGACGGCGATGCGAAAACGTTTATGCCCATGCCTATTACCATTACGAACGTTTTTTTATAACTGCGACGCTCAACGAGTATGCCGGCGAGCTTTTTGCCTTCGAACATCACGTCATTAGGCCATTTGAGTCTTGTATGCAAGCCGCTGGCCTGGTCTATCCCTTCGGCCACGGCTAAGCCGGCTGCTATCGTCAGCGCGCCAGGATTTATGCACACGGAATCATCCATGAGAACTACGCTCATCAGGATAGCCGTACCCGGCGGGCTCAACCAGATTTTGCCGTGTCGTCCACGGCCATGCCGCTGAGCCTCCGCCAATATTACCAGACCGTCGCTATTGCCCTGCCGAGCCGAATCCCATGCAACATCATTGGTCGAATTCACCTCTTTAAAACACAGAATGCTGCGGCCGACCCGCAGAGTATCAAGGCCGTCGAGAATTTTTCCCGCATCCAGCAAAATATCGGGTTCATGTTCCTGCAAGTTGTAATTGCAATTTTTTTGCAAGTCGTTCCAATCTCATATTTTTTTAGAACCTATCCCAAAAACATGGGCGTCGCCGAAATCGAGCAATTTTGCAGGCAGCCAAGGTTTTGGGGACAGGTTCTACTATGCCCGTCGTAATTCTACATTTTTCTAAAAAATGTAGATGAAAACACCCGCCGGCAAACAGCCAACCCAATAGCCTGACAAATACGACGCTACGGGTTTTTTAATCCATAAAAAATCAGTCCAAATCGCTATCCAGTCCGATGTCCACGCATTGTACCGAATGCGTCAGTGCGCCGACGGAAATCCGTTCGACTCCGGTTTTGGCTACCTCGCCAAGATTTTTCTGCGTAATGCCGCCAGACGCTTCATATTCGATTTTTCCTTCCACACCGGCTGAGCGACGCATTTCTATCGCCTTTCGTATGACAGCCGGCGGCATGTTGTCCAGCAATATGATGTCGACCGGAAGTCTCAGTGCGTCGGCAAGTTGTTCGAGCGTATCCACTTCCACCTCGACAAATCCGCCGGCGGGCAGTTTTTTTCGCAACTCATCAAGCATGGGGGCCATTTCAGCCAGCGGCGTAATTCGGCCGGCACGGGCTAGCGCAGCAAGATGATTGTCCTTTACCAGTACGGCATCATGGAGGCCCATGCGATGATTACAGCCGCCGCCTGTCCGGACGGCATATTTTTCCAACTCGCGCCAGCCTGGCGTAGTTTTGCGGGTATCGTATATTTTCGCCCGCGTGCCCTGCACCTGCCGGACATATTCGGCGGTAATGGTGGCGATTCCGCTCAATCGCTGTAAAAAATTCAGTGCGACACGTTCCGCCGACATGATTGCATCCGCCGGCCCGCTCCATCGTGCAATAGCCTGGCCGCTGGCGAGCCGCTGACCGTCGGCGGCAATGTGTTCCGTACGTATTTCCGGACTGTACCTGGAGGCGATATCGTCAAGCAGACATTCGCCGGCGAGTATCATATCTTCACGCGCAATAAACATGGCTGTGGTCTGAACTGCTTTCGGCAGCAGAAGGCAGGTTACGTCGCCGCTGCCGAGGTCTTCTTCCAACGCCATATCCAACAGCCGCAAAAAACAATCGTGCTGTCGTTTTGTAAGTCTGTCCGTCATTTTTTGCTGCCGCTTTCTTTATATTCAAGAAATTCCACCCTGAACGGCACTTCGCCTATTTCTCCGTCGTGGCGATTTCGCACCGACCCGTCAGGATAGAGAACCATCAACGCGGGCAGTTGCGTTATGTCATATTTTCGCACAAGCGGCGAGCTTTTTGAGACCGATACGCACGCCGGTATATATCTGCCGCTTTTGCCGTCCTTGCCGAACAGGGCATCGCGGTTGGCAGGCATATTCACCCTCACGGCGATGGCACGGGCGATTTCACCAGGCGGCTGGGCAGTAAAAAGAACTACCATCATCTTGCCTTCTTTTCTTGCTTCGGCAAGTGCGACGTCAAAATTGCTCCGCCAGCCTGGTATCGTCAGATCCTTTCGCTGATACATGTAAACCGCCGCACAGACTGCGACTATCGCTACAAGAAAAATCAGCTTGCCTTTGCGTTTTCTGGTATCGGTTGTTTCTGTCATAAAAATTTCTCCGGTGCATGAATTTTAACTTTACGGCACGGCTTGTTCAAGTTTGCCCTTTAAAAGAAGTTCTGATATCATAATAACGTATGATGGAAAATTTGAACAAGTCGCGTAAATCAGCCGGCGGAATCGCGTTCTGCTATTTGATAATCGTTCTGATTTCGTTCATTTTTTATGCCGCGTTTGCCCAGCGAACCGTCGGATGGCAGGATAGCGGCGAATATCAGTGGCGGGTGCTTGCCGGCGACTGGACGACTTCGCAGGGCCTGGCGAGGGCGCATCCGCTGTATATATCAGCCGGCAGAGGCATACTTCTCCTGGCCGGCAAAACAAACCTTGTTTACGCACTGAACCTCTTAAGCTCGCTCGGCATGGCAATAGCGCTGGGAAATTTCTTTCTGCTCGGCAATTTCCTGACAGGCTGCAGATGGATACCGATTCTGGGGGCAGCCATGCTGGGCGTATGCCATACACCCTGGTGGCTGGCGGAGGTAGCGGAAGTTTATACCTGGTCGCTGGCGATTTTTTTCGGCGAACTGGTGACGATGGCATGGCTGATTAGACGGCCGTCGTCATGGAAACTCTGCCTTCTTGCATTGCTGGCGGGATTGGAACTGGCTGTCCATGGATTTGCAGTGCTGGCGTATCCTGTTTACTTCGTGGTGGCGATAGTACTGGTCTGGAAGAAAAAATTATCGCTGTGGTCGCTTGCGGACGGATTGATTTTCTGGTCTGCCGGCGCATCATTATGGCTGGGCCAGATGATATGGCTATGGGAGCGGACGGATTTTCTCTACGCACTGAGAAATGCCCTCGTCGGCATGTATGGCGACAAGATACTTACCCTCGGCGTTCATCACGAGTTGTTGAAGGTAAACATCTGCCTGTCGGGCCTGAATTTTTTGAATTTCCTTCTTCCGCTGGCGATAATCGGCTGGTGGAATTTTCGCCGGCGGCTCGGCAGCGGAATAGCTGCCGCGATTGGCGCCATAACCGTTATTCACGTCGCTTTTTTCATACGATACCCCGTGCCGGATAAATTCACGTTTATACTTCCGACGCTCGGATTGATTGCGCTGGCGGCTACGGTCGGCATGGACGCGATGGCTGAACGCGGCATAGCGTGGCGACGGGCTGTTGTAGTGATGGCGACCATATCCGTAATTCTTGGGCCGCTGTGCTATCTGGCCCTGCCAAAAATTCTGTCCGGCCACGTGGGCGGACTTGAAAAAACGAGATGGCCGTATCGCAATGAACTCGTCTACTGGATATCTCCATGGAAACAGAACGAAAATTCGGCTCAAAAATATTGTACTGAAAAATTGACGTCATTGCCGAAAAATGCAACCGTAGGCGACAACGGCAGCGCGACGGATTTTTTCCCGATGATGGTGCTTCAGCAGGCATACGACATACGGCCTGACGTAAAGTTCAGGAGCGACCTGCTGCCAGGCGGGACTATGTGGAAGAGGAATTACGCCCCTCAATAGCCGCCGTTATTTTCAGCGCGTCGATTGTCGGCCGTACGTCATGTACCCTGAATATCGACGCCCCCAGACGATACGTCTCACAGCAGACGGCGATAGTTCCGCCAAGTCGCTCCTGCGGCGTTTTTTGGCCGGTTATTGCACCGATAAATCTTTTGCGGCTCGCGCCTATCAGAACCGGCCTGCCCAACGCAGTCAGGCGGTTAGTCTCACGCAGCAGTTGCAGGTTATGCTCCGGCAGTTTTCCGAATCCTATGCCGGGGTCGATTATACAAAGTTCAGGCGGCAAGCCGGCAGAAACGGCTGCCTCCAGACGGCCTTCCAGATAGATGGCCACTTCTCCGGCAACATCGTCGTAATGCGGCTGATGCTGCATTACCTTCGGCTGAGCCGGCATGTGCATAAAAATGACCGGCGTACGATGCGCCGCCAGTAACGGAAACATCCGCGTATCGTCAGTGCCGGCAGAAATATCATTAATGATATCCGCGCCATGTTCAATGGCGAATCGGGCGACCTCCGAAAGAGTCGTATCGACGCTTACGACTGTTTTCATCTCCGTAATTATGGGCAGAATATCTTTCAGCCGACTAATCTGCTCATCCGCGTCAACCCGTTCACTGCCAGGCCTCGTACTTTCCGCGCCAATGTCAATGACGTCTGCGCCGTCTTCAATCATGCGTGCCGCTTGCGATATTGCAGCCTCGGCTGAAAGATATTTTCCGCCGTCGGAAAAGCTGTCCGGCGTCACGTTCAATATGCCCATGACGTAAAAACGGCCGCTTCCGTTCGACGATAATATATCCCTGACGACGTCTTTCAATTATTCATCCTCATTCTGCAGTTGTTCCGAAACATGTTCGGAAAGTTCGTTAACCGCATTTTCATTTGTTTGCGGTTTGGCTTTGTGTCGTTTTCTGCCGCCCCGTTTGCCGCGACGTCTGGATTTTTTCGCATGCTCTTCCTGTTGTGCGTCTTCTGCGACGACATGCTCATGCAACTGTTCGAATACAGGTGATTGTTGCGGTTGTTGCGACAAAATCTCCTGTTGTACGACTGCCGGTTTGATTTCACCCGGAATTTCATTTTGCGGCAGTTGCGGCTGTGACATTGACTGGTGTTTCTTTTTTCGGCGTGGCCGTTTTCTTTTTGATTTTTCCTGAGACGGCTGGGGCTGAGCCGGCATATTTTTTTCCCGGGGCTGTTGTTGTTTATTCTGAGGCTGGTCAGTTTGCCTGTCTGCAACCGGCAGAGGGTTGGATTCTGGCTCATTATCCTGTTCGGTGTCAAGCGTCAAATCGTTCTTCACTTCTACCAACAGCGACGCAAGCTGTTTGGGGGTTTTGGGTCTGAATATATCCCAGCTGACTTCAGCCCCGCGGTTGTTAATGCATGAAATATGTACGTCGTTGCCCGACAGGTCGTGCCGCGACGTTACCGTAATTGTTTTCCTGAATTCATGTTCGATATCAGTTATAATCTGCCGCTGGGAATTCAGAAGATAGTGTGCTACTTCCGGAGCCACAGCAAGTTCTATACTTGCCACATCCTGGCTCGCACACGCCACCTTGAGGTTGCGTATGACCGACAGCGCCACCGATTCGTTCGACAGTACCATGCCGGTTCCGTCGCAATAGGGACACATTTTAAAAATACTCTGCTTGAGCGATGGCCGAAGGCGCTGTCGCGTCATCTGTATGAGGCCGAAGTTGCTTATCTTGAGCACCTTGTTTTTGGCCCTGTCTTCCTTCAGCAGGTCGCGGAGTTTCTTTTCTAGTTCGCGACGGTTTTTCTCTTCCCGCATATCGACGAAGTCTATGACTATCACACCCCCCATATCCCGCAGCCTCAACTGTCTTGCAATTTCATCTGCCGCCGCCAGATTCAGATACAACGCATTCAGCTCCGCACTTTTATGCTGACGATAGCTGCCGGAATTGACGTCGATAGCTACCAATGCCTCGGTCTGGTCGATGACTATCGACCCGCCGTTTGAAAGTTCCACTCTGCGGGAGTTGATTTTGCGGATTTCCTCTTCCACTCCGAATTCGCGGAAAAGGCCCTGGTCGCCGGTATAATACTGAATTTTACATTTCGTACGTGGGCCGGCAAAATCAAGAAATTCGCAAACCCTCTGCGCAACATCTCGGCTGTCACAGATAATACGTTTTATGTCAGCGTCATAGACATCTCGCAACGTACGGATGACAAGATCGGATTCCTTATAAATTTCCGCCGGCGCTTTCGTAGCCGCGATGCGATCATTGACTGCTTTCCACAGTCGTGTCAGATACGCCAAATCTCTCTGGAGGTCTCGTTTGGTTCTGCCGATGCCTGCCGTACGAACGATTACGCCCAGATTTTCCGGCACTTCAAGTTGCGCGAGGATTTCCTTGATTTTATCGCGATCTTCTTCGTCTTCGATTTTGCGGCTTATGCCGATGTGAGCCATATCGGGCATGGTCACGAGCAGCCGGCCTGGTATCGAAAGATACGTCGTCATGGTCGGGCCTTTTGTGCCGATGCCCTCCTTGGTCATCTGTACCACAACTTCCTGGCCGGGCCGGAGACATTCCTGCATGGGCGGCCGCGACTTGTGCGAGCTGCGACGGCCGACGCTCTCAAGCTGTCTGGACGGCGTAGGAAAATACTTGGGGTGAAGGTCGGAGATATGCAAAAAACCGTTTTTCGGGCCGCCGTAATCTATAAATGCAGCCTGTATCGACGGTTCAATGTTCGTTACGCGGCCTTTATAAATATTCCCGACCTGGCTGGCAGCACTTGCACGTTCTGAATATAATTCCTGCAGTTTGTTTTCGGCCAAAACCGCTATTCTGCATTCATGGCCTTCAATGGTGTTTATCAACATGAGTTTCGACATATTTTGAATATCCTCTATAAATAAATTATTCAAACTGACCGATTTAACGGTTTCCAGCATATCAGCCTTAAAGGTAAATGTTTATTTTATATATGGTTATGATTCAACAGCAATCGTTTATCAATCTATTTTTGCCAAATTGACAATTTATGTAACTTTTTAAAATAAGTATTTACCGAACCAACTATCGTCAACCGGTCACTTCGAGTAGATTACAAATTTTTTCCCAAATCAATTTTGAGAGTTATTTTAAAAAATATTTCAGTCAGTTCTGACTTCAACGCGATGTAATCTGGCGACATTCTTCGGGCCTCCGATGCCAGCCAGAGCCAATACCTCGCACGGTTTTGCCCAAGAATCTCCGCACGGCACAAGCGTAAACGTAAAGTTCTCGCCACATATCTCCATAACATCCACACGAGGTTTCAGGTTGATATCGACAAAACTCTCTTCACGGCTATTGCGTCCGCCGCGGCGAGAAGACGGCTTTACGCTGCGATGAATCAGCCATTGTTCCGAATTTTTCAATTCATCCACCTTGTGCGAAAGCGGAGTGACTTCACTCGCAGCAAGTTTCATGGAATAGACTATGGCTGTAATCTGCGGGGTGGCCTTAGCCGTCGCGAGCGGCATTGCGGATTCAAAAATCATTCCCGGCAGAGCATTTCGATTAAGTGAATCCAGCAATTCGGCGGAATCGAGTTCCGCGTCGAAATTGATACAGAGAATTTCCGATTCGCCGGCTATTCCGACGGGCCTTGCAGCAGGCAGGGAGATAACCGGCCGCGGATTGAATCCCTGCGAATAATGCAGCGGCAATCTGCTGCGCACCGCCAGCCGTTCTATGGCTCTCATCATGTCATGGTGCGAACAGAATCGCAGGTCACCCGTTACGGCCAACCTGATAGCCCATCTGAAACTCAATATCGCCATGCCTTTCATGCGAAGTTTTTCGCGATGGTCGCTGTCGGTAAAAATTTCCCGACACGGCTGACCTCAGCGGCAGATTCGCAATAAATATCTGCGCTTCCGGCAGCCTGAGAAAGTCCGGATTATTTTTTATAGCAGCTTCTGAAAATAAATAACCGTGAATGTTCGATAACATCTGCAAACATGAATCCGTCGTTTTACGCTGTCGTTACTGCATATTATGGAATTAACCATACCAGGCGAAACGGCAGATTATTCACGTTATTTCAAATTACTTCAAAAACTACTCCGGACGTTCTTGCATAACCATATCGCAATTGTAAGACCGGTTCCCCAAAAATTCCGGTTTCACCGCTTATGCCGGTAGCAGTGAAACGGGAACGGGAACTTGGTACTGTCATTCTCCGTCGCCATAGACCTGAGGCAGAACTTTCTTGGTCACAGCCCGCAGGTAACTGGATATTTCCTGGTCGGTATCCAGTCTTGCGACGATTCTGGCAACTTCCATTGCCTGCGTAAGTGTTACGGACCGGATAACTTTTTTTATTTCCGGTATAGCCAGCGGCGTACATGAGAACTTCCGTAAGCCATAACCCAACAGAAGAAGCGTATATTCCGGGTCGCCCGCAATTTCACCGCAAAGGCTGACCGGTATGTCATTCTGTTGGCCGGTTCGGATGACTTCCTTAATAAGTCTCAGCACCGCCGGATGTGCCGCAGTAAACATGTTAGCGACCTTTTCGTTGCCTCTGTCGACCGCGAGCGTATACTGAACGAGATCGTTCGTTCCTATCGAAAAGAAGTCTACTTCTTTCGCGAACGCCGCAGCCTGAAGCGCGGCGGCTGGCACTTCAACCATAATTCCTATCGGAATGTCCGCGTTGTGTTCCACGCCTTCGTCTTCAAGATCTTCGCTGACGTCACGCACCAGAGCTTTGGCCTGCCGAAGCTCGGTAATCGTCGTGACCAACGGAAATAATATCTGAACATTAGCGCCGACGCTGGCTCGCAGTATCGCGCGAAGCTGATGTTTGAACATATCCAGATTCTGCAGGCAAAGCCGTATCGACCGGCAGCCCAGAAACGGATTGCGCTCAGGATTACGGGCGCGGCTTTGAGTATATTTGTCTGCGCCGAGGTCGAGCGTGCGGATTATCACCGGCTTGCCGGCGCACTGTTCTATAACCTTGCGATAGGCGATATAATGGTCTTCTTCCGTCGGCTCGGTGTCCGAACTGAGAAACAGGAATTCAGTGCGATACAGCCCGATTCCGTCGCCGCCCTTTTCCAGAACGGTTTTGGATTCGTCGGGAAACTCTATGTTGCCCATAAGCTGTATTTCATGGCCGTCTTTGGTGATAGCCGGCAGAGACGCGATGGAATCAAGGCTATGAATGAATTCATATTGTGCCTGAGCCAATTTGCGATACTGCTGAAGCGTAGGCTCATCAGGATTCAGAATCGCCAAGCCGGTCGTACCGTCTATTATGAGATTATCGCCGCTATTTACGTTGCCTGTAAAATTCTCTAGTCCCACGACAGCCGGTATGCCAAGCGCGCGTGCAACGATAGCGGTGTGGCCGGTCGGCCCGCCCATGTCCATAGCTATGCCCTTGATGTGCTTGCGATCCATGCTAGCCGTCTGACTGGGCGTAAGATCGTGCGTGACGACTATGACGTTCTGGGTGAGGTGCGAAAGAGTCTGTCGTTGCTGGCCGGTAAGATTTCTCAACAGCCGCCGTTCAATATCATAAACGTCCTTGACACGCTCGGAGAGATATTCGGGCATGGACTCGAATTCACTGGCATACGCACGAAGTACGGTAGTGACGGCATATTCTGCGGTAAGACAGCCGGAGACTATGGTTTCCTCCAGTTTGCCGAAAAGGAGTTTGTCGTTGAGCATGCCGAGATGAAAGTCAAAAATTCTGGACGCTTCTTCGCCAATACGCTCTGTGGTGCGATCCTGAAGTTCGCGAAGTTCTGTTTTTGAACTTTCCACGGCTCGCATGAGTCGTTCGAATTCCGCCGTAGTCTGTTCAGGGGGAATATGGCGTCTTGGGATATCGAATTCCTCGTTATCGACGACAACGACCTGGGCTATCGAAACGCCAGGCGAAACTCCGATACCTTTTTTTCTCATCATAGATTTGCTATCGTACTCTACCACCTTTTTAAATCCGTAAGCCCTCTGAGGGCCGCCTCCGTTATCGCTCGGATTGACGCCAGCAATTAGCGGCGGCATCATTTATCCGATAGACCCTGAATTCTGTTATAAATATAAAATACAAAAATTTTTACAGCCGCTCAAATGAAGCGGCGGTTATTCACCCGCGGGTTCCAATTCGCCAAAACCATCCGCAATAAGCTGGGTCAGCGCATCAATCGCCTGCTGGGCATCCTCGCCGTCGGCTGATATTTTAAGTTTTGTGCCTTTCGTGGCAGCCAGCTGCATGACCGACATGATGCTCTTGGCATCAACCTTCAGCGCGTCTTTGGCGACTTCGATATTGCTGGCATATTTCTGGGCAAGCTGTACGACCTGCATCGCCGGCCTGGCGTGCAACCCGTACTTGTTTATTATCGTTATTTCTTTTTCAACCTGTGCCACGAAAAAACACTCCGGTAAACAATATCGCCGGAATCCTCAAAAACAGTTGATAGTTCGTTAAAAAGGAATCAGACCATCTCGTCGGCTTCTTCCATCAGGTCGATGACATCCTGTTTCGTTTTAGCCTGATAGAGAAACTTCCTGAACATGTCGCGCTGCACGTGTTTGAAAATAGTTTCCATCGCCTGCAGATGTTCGTCGGGCTTATCCGGGCTTGACAACATCAGTATTACGGCGTAAACGGGCTTGGAATCAAGGCTGGAAAAATCCAGGCCCCCGGTTGCACAGCCTATCGCGGCAATAGGTCTTTTTACAGTAAGCACTTTGGCGTGCGGCAGTGCAATACCCTTGCCTATGCCTGTAGTTGCCTGCTTTTCCCGCTGGAGAACGCTCTTGATTACGTCATCAACGGAATTCTTGGTAACCGCGCCGGCGTCAGCCAGTGCTTTGACCAATTCTGAAATAGCTTCTTCACGTGTAGCAGCTTTCAGTTGTGGACATATCGCATCTTTAACTATAATATCTGCAAGCTTCATAATCAGCTCCTGTCGTGGCACATTTACTTGTAAAAAAGTCGTCGAGCCTGACATCGTCCGCTGATTGCAACAGGTGTGACGTAATCGCAGGTTCAACAGCTTGGACAAGTTTACAAAAAAATATTCCGGAATTCCAGTGTCCATATGGATTTGTCATGAAATTTCATTCATAATTTGTTTTCAAACCTGCTGCCAGCCGTAAAAGAACACGCCTCAAGAAAAACAGTCAAAATATCCTCTCTTGCCTCTCATAAAATCTGGAAATAAGAAAAAGGCCGACAGTTTTGGCCCAATTCATAAAAAAACGGCTGATAAAATGAAAATAAACCACTTTTCAAAAATTTTTCCATATAAACGGCACGACATAGAAGGGGAATTTTTTTGAAAAAATCTTTTCATGCGTGTGATTAGCGCCTTGTGGCCGGCTTTTACGTGTAACCGTCGGCTAC
>CAZIAZ010000030.1:0-36312 GCA_964536835.1 uncultured Planctomycetaceae bacterium
CGGGCCGCAAAATTGCTCGATTTCGGCGACGCCCATGTTTTTGGGATAGGTTCTACTTATCTTTGGTGCAGACTGAAATTGTACTGATTTTTCTGATTTTTTTAAAAAATCGCGGCAGAAGACGATATACATTTTTACGAGATGATATTCATGGCGTTATGAGCGATGGCAAAGAATATGACGATACTTGAAACGTCCATAAGGCCAGCGATGAACGGCCCGCTGGTTATAGCCGGATCTATGCCGAAACGTTTGAAAATGAACGGCAGCATTGAACCTATTACGTTAGCCATTACAACCGCGACCAGCATCGCCATGGCTACCGCCCACGCGACTTTCCATCTGTCTGGCGTATGTTGAAAAACCAGCACTATTCCGCATGACACAAGGCCAAGCGTTGCTCCCATGACGGCGCCGCGCACCACTTCACGGAAAAACACCCGATACCAATGTGAAAGTTCGATTTCCTTGACGGCAAAGCCGCGAATCATCAATCCTGCAACCTGGTTGCCGGTATTGCCGGCGGTGGCGTTTATGAGCGGCGTAAACATCGCCAGCAGCGCCAGCAGCGACTCGTAACTCTTGAGCGCCATGACAGCCAACGTTTCAACGAACAACAACAATACCAGCCACGGAAGTCGCTTTTTGAGCATATGCAGAAAATCGGCGGTAAAGTAGCTGTCTTCCAGAGCCGCCATGCCGGCCATCTTCTGCATGTCCTCAGTGGATTCCTCTTCCTGCAAATCCATGACGTCATCGAACGTGACAATGCCGACAAGTGTATTCCAACTATCCACGACCGGCAGGGCAATGGCGTCGTACTTTTTGAAAGCGTCAACCGCCGATTCCTGGTCGTCGGTAGCCAGCAGACAGCCAACCTGTTCGCTCATTACCTCTTCAACATTCTCCGCCGGGTCGGACAAAACGACCTGCTCAATATCGATAGACCCGACAAGCCGCCATTTGCGGTCAACCACGAATATCATCTTGACCGTTTCAGCTTCCTCGGCACGATTGCGTATGTGCCGCAAAACGTGGTCTATCGTCCAGTCCTTGCGAACGGCAAGATACTTGGGCGTCATCAGTCTGCCGATGGAATCTTCAGGATATGCCAGGAGGCTGTCGGCGATTTTACGTTCGTCGCCGCGGAGTTGCATGAGAAGTTTCTGGGCAAGCTGGCCGGGCATTTCCTCCAGAAGTTCAGTACGGTCATCCGGAGCCATCTCGTTAATGATTTCCGCCACTTTTTCTTTTGAAAGTTTGTGGAGCAGGTCTTCCTGCTGGTCACTTTCAAGATGTGCGAGAATTTCGGCGGCTTTTTCCGTGGGAAGCATCCGGAATGCGATTGCGAGTTCATTCTCGTTTTCAATGCGGCTGAGCAGGTCGCCCAGTTCATGAATTTCCATTGCACTCAGCGCAGCTTTCAACTGCCCGAACTTGCGTCCCTCTACAAGCTCGTGCACCTGTTCGATGTCGAATGTCTGCACTTCGTTTTCCATGCCGTCGCGTTCCGGATTGTTCTGTTGTATCCATGCGTACCGTTCCCCCAAAATTGCTGGGTTATTTTCGCCATATCCGCCACAAAAGTCAACCTTTAAGAAAAATAGACATGATGTCTTAAAATATAGGCTTATATTCGGTGCAATCTGGTATAATTTTTGCGGCTGGATGCGCGGAAGGTCGCTCCCATCCTGAGGATGGGGGAGGAAAGTCCGAACACCTCCGGACAACGGTGGTGGGTAACGCCCACCGTGTTTTTTTTAACATAGGGAAAGTGCCACAGAAAACAGACCGCCGACTTATGTCGGTAAGGGTGAAAAGGTGCGGCAAGAGCGCACCGCGTCGTCAGTGATGGCGACGGCACGGCAAACCCCACCGGGTGCAAGGCCAAATTGCGACTGCTTTGTCCGGGCAATATGTCGCTGGTAGGCCGCTCGGCGCTAACGCCGGAACCTGTATGCAAATGCCGGCCCAGATAAATGACCTTCACCCTGAAAAGGGTACAGAATTCGGCTTATAGCGCATCCAGCCTTTTATTAATTAGGCCTATCCCCAAATCTTGGCTGCCTGTAATCGGCTCTTTTGCCGCCTGGTGGCGTCAGAAAAACGGCAGAATATTTTTTTTAAAAAATATGCCGCGCTATTATCCTTAGAAAAATAAGGATTTCATTTCTGAATATTTTGATATTAGAGAGGTTCTTTTCAAAAACTGCTAAAAAAGAAGGCTGGCCTCGATAAAGCCAGCCTTCATGTACCACTAATTATCGTTTTATATCAGAACTTGTAATTGACGCCACTGCTCAGAGCGTTGCTGTAATCGCTGCCGGCTGCGAAGCCGTCGTAACGAACGAACAGGGACAGGTTGTCGCTAAGCAATGCTGTCACGCTTGCGCCCCATATGACATGGCCTTTTGATGTGCCGCCAGGGTAAAACGTACATGGATATCCGCCGATGAATTCCGAACCCAGAGTTTCGCCGGTATCCAGATAATCGTAAGAATAACCAAGAGTCAACGCCGGCACAAGTTTTACATAGTTCAGGTCAAAGAGTTTCGAAACTTCAACCATGAATATCTGCCGGAGCGAATTGGTGTCATAATCTTCGACTTTCATCGCCGCCGCGCCGCCATGTTCCGTCACGCCGTTCTGGCTGTAATGTACGTACTGCATCGCCATGCTGGGCGTCACATCCCAGCCGGCCACATTAAACCTGTATCCGACGCGGGCGTAGGGCGTCAAATCCCATGCGCCGTAATTGTCGGCTTTGTCTTCGTCGCTGAAACCGGTGTAGTTGACTTTGCGTTCCGCGTCATTCCAGTGATAGCCGAACGTAAGTGCGGCTTCAACGAACATCTTGCCGCGCGTCCAGTCGACATATGGGCCGACTCGCAGAGTATCAACGTCCAGTTTGCCGCGGGAATCTTTCATGTGATAATCGCTACGAATATAGCCTATCAAGGCACCTATGCGCAAGCCGGGGGCGAATTCCTTATCCGTTCCGGCCACGGCACCCCATGAGTAGTTATTATATCCGGTCAGCCGCGATGAGGATTTTTCCTTGTGCCACATGTTTATTATCTGGCCCCAAACGCTCCAATCGGTACTGCTGACTGCATCAGGATCTGTAATCGCATCCTGCCGCTGGTCCTGTTCCTTCTGGCTTTCAATGACTTCAGCCATGGTTTCCGGATCAACTTCAGTGCTGGCCAACGCCATACCCATGCTGGCATCAGCCTTGGCGGTCAACTGTGCAACTTTGCCGCTGCGCATCTGGGTGAGATGCTGGCTGATAAACCGGTTAAAACTTTCCATCTGGTTAGGCAGATTGCGGCCATGCAGTGTGTAAATTTCGGCATTCATCTGATGCAATGCATTATTGAACGAGGCATTGTCGGTAAAGGAGAGCAGGTTATCCAACATTGTAGTCTGGGCAGCCGTCGCCGTACCTGAATTCAACATGTCATCGAGGGCTGCGGCAACGGAAACATTGTTTCTTCCGTGAGCCTCTGTCTGAAATGAACTGGTAGTATAAAGCAGTTGATAAACGTTTCCGCCGACGACAGAGCCGGTAAAATATCGAAACAGAGAAGCCCATGACGCCTGCTCGATAGTGACGCCATTATCCGTAATCGTGCCACTTGAAGCAGTTATCACATCAAAAGTATCGCCTGCACTCAACTGGCTCAAAGAGACAGGTACAACTTTTATGACTGAACCGCTTTCAAGAGTGGCATTGCCGGATACGATGGAGATATTATCATTAGCGGGCGATTTTGTCGTGTCGATATTCACTACATAAGTAGAGCCGCTTGCCAAAGTAAAATCATAACCGGATGCTATCGTTATCTGGTTCGGGTCATCGCCTTCATTGCCGATTTGGCCGCCGTTTTCAATTTCGACCTGGCCTTCTACTGTGCCCGAGTTTCGCAATATACCGTCTGACGCAACCACAACAGAACCGTTAACCGCCGAACCTGTGCCAACTACGACAGCACCGGAACTTACGCCGTCGTCCACGACCAGTGTGCTGCCGCTAGTTATTTCCAGTACATCCGTGCTTACGACAGCACTGTTCTGAACAGTTATGCCGCTTGTAGAATCAATCGTCAGCGTACCGCCTACATCAAGCGTCGTTCCTGTACCGACTACCGTCAGCGATGATGTACTATCGCCGGAAACGGTCATATCGCCGCCGATAGCGACATCCTGCTGGAATTCGACATCATAATCGCCTTCGAATGTGGCATCGCCGGTAATATTCAAAGTTGAAGTGCCGGTGAAGCTCACGTTGGCATTGTCGTGTATTTCCAGCTTGCCGACAGTAATCGTACCGCTATTGCTGGCCGTAAATGTGACGGTGTTAGCGCCGCCGCCGATATAAAGGCCTGATGTCGTATCCGTAACAGTCAGCGTCGAACCGTTCATTATGGTTGTGGTGTTGCCGGCGTAGTCGCCCGCCAGATACAGCCAGCCGTTGACCGTCAACGATGAACTGTTATCAAGGAACAGTGACCCCAAGCCGCTCTCGCCGACGGTCATATCGCTATTGGTCACCATATTGCCGCCGTCGATATTAATAGTGCCGTCATTAGTGCCGTAGCCGACGTTGGCGCCATTGACGGTAACGGTCGAGCCGCCGTCAATATCAAGTTGGCCGAAGTTGGTTGCACTGCCGACATACAAATCGACGCTGGGCTGATCGTTATCGGTGTCAATATCACTCGGAGTAACTTCGCCTGTTATGGACACTGCAGCCAATGCGACATTAACATATGCCAGCATTAACAACACCGCCATGCCTGCAACAAACATGCGTTTGATATTTTTTAAACCACTCATTATAAAAACCTCCCGAAGCCGCCTTGCTTCGACCAGCCCTTATTAATAATCAACTAATTAAAATTCTGTTGCGCTCTATGTGCGCATAACTCTTCCGAACTGGCAATTTTATACAAAAGATACTTTTTCAATTCAAGCTAAAACCTATATTTTCATATCATTTTTTCGGTATTTGAGCGAAAGAATCTTTAATAAAAACGGTTTTCATGCATATTTTGTCGGGTCATTTACGCCGGCGGTTGCGAACCCTTCCCGCCGAAGCACGCAGGCGTCGCAATGGCCGCAGGCTCGGCCGTCAGCCGACGGCGAATAACAGCTGTGCGTAATTGAATAATCCACGCCCAGTTCCAGGCCTTTGCGGATAATCTGGGCTTTCGTCAGATTTATAAGCGGAGCATGTATCCTGTATTGGCCTCTGCCCTCGACAGCTGCCGCGGTAGCCAGATTCGCCAGCTTTTCAAAAGCCGTTATAAACGCAGGCCTGCAATCGGGATAACCGCTGTAATCAACGGCATTTACACCCAAAAATATGTCGTATGCCCCGATTACCTCCGCATAGCCCAACGCGAACGATAAAAAAATGGTATTCCTGGCAGGCACATATGTTACGGGTATTGAGCCGTGCGATGTATCGTGCCGGTCTTTGGGCACGGCGATGTTGTCCGTGAGGGCGCTGGCGCCGAAACCGCCGGCTGCTGAAAGGTCTATCCTGATGATGCGGTGGCTGGCGGCGGCTTGACTTTGGGCGACCAGAGCTGCCTGGCGAAGTTCAAATTTGTGTCGCTGGCCATAATCGAAACTTATGGCGTGGCAGGTAAAACCCTCGCTGTGGCTGATCGCCAGCGTCGTAGCCGAATCCAATCCGCCGGACAGCAACACCACCGCCAGCGGGCTATTATGTTCATTTTTTTCACTCATGCCGCAAAGATTACACTTTCGCCTCTTTATATGCAACGCATTTAAATGTATAGTATTCCTTTTAACGGCAGACGCCGACTTTAAAATCTGAAACCTTCGCAAGGATTTTGAGAAAATGAGTGATAAACTTGACATTCTGGACGTTTTTGACAATCCGCATCCTGGCCGTGACTACATAATAAAGCAC
Organism: uncultured Planctomycetaceae bacterium; assembly: GCA_964536835.1. Classification (GTDB taxonomy): domain Bacteria; phylum Planctomycetota; class Phycisphaerae; order SM23-33; family SM23-33; genus DAONFI01. The sequence goes on from CAZIAZ010000030.1 coordinate 5,945, forward strand.
GTCGCGCCGGAATTCACCAGCCTTTGTCCGAAGACCGGCCAACCGGACTACGGCACGATAACGGTGGAATACATCGCCGACAAAACCTGCGTGGAACTCAAAAGCCTCAAATTCTACTACCAGAGCTTCCGTAATGAAGGCGTTTTCTATGAAGACCTTACCAACCGCATTCTTGACGACCTGGTAAAAAAACTCGCTCCGCGATGGATGAGAATAACGGCTGAATTCACGCCGCGCGGCGGCTTGCATTCCGTCATCACGGCTGAACACGGAAACAGGTAATCGAAAATTCCGAAACTTGTGGATTCGAGAAACAGTAAATGTCAGCCACAATATTCAAATTTTTTAAATTTTTTAAAAATTTTTTAAAAAAATTGGAGGAAATCAATCCTTTCAATGGCATAATCGCGGGCCTTCTGATAATTGGCCTTCTGATTGTCGGATGGGATTGGTCAGCCGCCAGAAAAAGCGTCAAACAAAGATGTTTCGCTACGGCGGCATTGTCGGCGATAATGTCCACGCCGCAGTTCAACATGGCCGTCTGTGCCCCAACCGACCACTGTGCCGCCGAGGCCGTCAAACGTGCTGAAGACGCCGCCAGAATCGTCGAACGGGAAATGAACATTTACAACCCTGCCAGCGAACTTTTTAAATTCAACGCAGCCAAACCCGGTTCTATCGTAAATCTCTCGGCAGAAACGCAGACGGCCATACGGCTGGCTCGAAAAGCCTTCGATGAAACCGGCGGTGCATTCGACGCAACTCTTCGCCCCGTCATACTGCTGTGGAAAAATGCAGCCAAAACCAACAAATTGCCGGCGGTGGCTGAACTTGCTGCCGCCAGAAAAAGCTCGTCGTGGAGCGATTTCAGATTTTCGGACGGCCAAATCGGCAAGATGCAGCAATCCGCCTGCGTCGATCTCGGCGGCATAGCCAAAGGTTTTGCCATAGACCTGGCTGTCGGGGCGATGAAAAAAGCCGGCTGCGAAGGCGGCCTGGTGGATATCGGCGGAGACGTCGGCTGTTTCGGCCACAAAAACGACGGCAGTGAATGGGTTATCGGCATACGTGATCCGTTCGAACCGCATAGCGGGAAAATGCTCGCCACGCTACATCTGACCGATGCCGCCGTCTGCACCAGCGGCAACTACGAACGGGCGGAACTCATTTGCGGCAGACAATATAATCATATCATCGACCCAAGAACGCTACAGCCGGCCGATACTTGTCCCTCGGTTACGGTAATCGCACCGACGGCGGCGATGGCGGATGCGTGGGCGACGGCGTTGAGTGTGCTTGGGCCGGACGGCTTGAAACTGCTGAAAAAAAACGGAAATATCCACGCCATGCTAGTAGTCGGCAAAAGAAACAATTTCAATATCGTCACATCGCCGGATTTTTCCCGAAAATTCGTGACGCAAATAGAGGGCGTTCTCAATTAAACTGTGAGACGCAAATGAGTGGCAATTATGCAGATGCAAGGAACAAAAACGACTGCGAATCTGTCAATTCGCTGAGTTTTTGTGACGTCGCAGATGTATGATTGCCGCTCACAGCCTTTAATATCTTATTTTTTGCGGCCGCAGGGTAATTGAGAACGGCAAATAGCTTACCCCTCTAAAGATAGCAACAAATAGAGCGATTCTAAAAAAATCTTTCGCAAACCACGTCTAATAAAAAAAGAAAAAACAATTGCATATTTAAAATGAACGTTTAAAATATGCGTTTTGATTATTGATTTATTTTTATTGTCCTGTTTTCAAGCTTTTAGAGTGGTTTGCAAAAGAGGTTTCTTTTTGTGAGCCGTTCTGACGACATAGCCTGATGGCGTGAAATTCAAGATGTCAATATCGAGTGATACAAAACATAAACTTCTTGATGCCGCTTGCGATATTTTTGCCGAAAAGGGTTATCGCAATGCGACAATCAAGGACATCTGCGGCCGTGCCGAAGCTAATATAGCATCGGTGAATTATTATTTCGGCAGCAAGAAAGTGTTGTTTGAATTCGTTTGGCGGCAGGTGTACGAGATAATAAACGAGAAATATCCTCTTGAAGAGGGAGTTGGGCCGAATCCCACGCCGCAGGAGCGTCTGCGGTGTCACATATATGCGCTGATGCGGCGGATTTTTGACGAAGGCCGCGTCGGCCTGCTTCACGCCATGACGTTTTCAGCCGGCTCACACGATGTAGAGACGATGGCCATCATCAAGGAACTTTTCAGGTCGCATCGCGATTACATGGCCGGCAACGTTCGTGCGATACTGGGCTCTGCCGTGCCTGATATGTATGTCAAATTGTGCAGTATGAGCATAGTCAGCCAATGTTTCAGCCTTTATCGCTGGCCGTTGCCGGACGGCAAAAAGTTCAGGGATATTTTCGATATGGGGCCGGAAGTGATGGCTGGACATATTTATCGCTTTTCGCTGGCTGGCCTTGAAAGTACCAGAAAGATGTTTGAAAAGCAGTAAAGGGCGTCGATTATGGCAAAAAGATTTTTGCTGATGATTCTTGGCGGACTGGTATTTTTAGCCGGCTGTAAAGCTCCGAAGTCGGCTGATAACGTAGTCGTGCCGCCGCAGAAATTTTCCGAGAGCGGCCACGCGCCCATGCTGGACAAGTGGTGGCGTTCGTTCGGCGACGAAAATCTCAATACGCTGGTTGAAGAATCGCTGCAAGGCAATTTTTCGCTTAAAACCGCGGCTGACCGTCTGACCCAGTATAAAGCCCAAGCCATTATTGCCGGCGCCGACCTCTATCCGCAGGTACAGGGCGAAGGCAATGCGACTCGGTATCGCTATGAAGACCGAGGCGGCCGTTATTACGAAAGCGATTATGGCCTCGGCGTCGTGGCGTCGTATGAAATAGATTTGTGGGGCCGCGTAAGAAACACCGCTGAAGCTGCCAAACTGGACGTATCTGCGAGCGAGGACGACCTTAAAACCGCGGCGATAACGCTGGTTGCGTCGGTTTCGGAGGCTTATTTCGGCCTTATCGAAAGCAGAGGCCAACTCGTACTGTTGGATGAACAGATAAAAACGAACCAGGATTATCTTGAGCTCGTCACGCTGCGATTCCGGCGCGGCCAGGTGTCGGTCACCGACGTGTTGCAGCAGAAACAGCTGCTGGAATCGACGATTGGCGACAGAAAAAAAATGCAGGCTACCGTCAAGGTCTACGAAAATCAGATTGCGGTTCTTACGGGTAAAAGTCCTGGCGATTATAGCGTCAGAACGGCGGGCGATTTGCCAATTCTGCCGGCTCTGCCGGTTACGCCTGTGCCTTCCGAGCTGCTTCAGCGGCGGCCGGACGTCCACAGCACGTTTCTTGCCGTCCAGGCTGCCGACAAACGCGTCGCTGTTGCAATAGCAGACTGTCTGCCGAGTTTCAGCCTGACGATATCGGCTGGCGGTTACGGAACGAGTACGAACGAACTTTTTTCACAATGGTTAGGTACACTGGGCGGGAATATGGTGGCGCCGCTGTTTGAAGGCGGTAAGCTGCTGGCTGAGGTTGAGAGGCGAAAGGCGATGGCCTCGGAGGCTGTCAACAGCTACGCGCATACCATGCTCACTGCACTGCGAGAAGTGGAAGACGCACTCGTCCAGGAAACGCAGCAGGAAAAATTTCTGGAAAGCATGAAGGAACAGCTGAAACTTTCCATGCAGTCCGTCGACCAGACGCGGGAACGATACACCAAAGGCGCAATGGATTTTCTGCGATTTCTGACTACGGTAAGCAACAATCAGGAATTGCAGCGTACTTACCTTACGTCACGCAGGCAGCTTATTTCGTATCGAATATCGCTTTACAAGGCTCTTTCCGGCGGCTGGGATGTTACACCGCTTGAAAAACAGGCGGACATGAATATCAGACTGTTGAACTGATGCCTTATTCACATGATGTTGAAATGAAGAGGTATGGCACATATGAGTGAAAGCAGACTCGTACAGGCAGAAAAGAAAATCATAAGAACCGTCACGCCGCTGGCGATAATAGCCGCCGGCATCGGCGTAATGATTTTTTTTGTGGAAAACAAACCTCGCGCACAGCGGGTCAAGCCCCAATCGTCGGTAACGCTGATTAAAACCGTGCCGCTTGAGCCCGGCAAACATCAGACCATTATCGAAGGCATGGGTACGGTCGAACCGTCGAAGAGCATCAGCCTTATTCCGCAGGTCGCCGGCAGAGTGGAGTGGATATCGTCCAACATGATTCCTGGCGGACGGTTCAAAAAAGGCGAAGTCATGCTCCAGATTGAAAAGGTCGATTACCAGTTGATTGTCGAACAGCGTAAAAGCGAGGTCAGTTCAGCTGAAAAAGACCTGCGGCTGGAAGTCGGACAGCAGGCTATCGCAAAACGCGAATATGAAATGCTCAAGCAGTCCATAACCGAAGACGACAAAGACCTCGTCCTTCGGGAGCCGTACATGAAATACGCCCGGGCCAATCTCGCCGCCGCCAAAGCCGCCCTGGAAGACGCCGAGCTGAACCTTAAACGGACAACCATGACAGCTCCTTTTAATTGCAGCGTCGAGAGTGAATCCGTAGACCCCGGGTCGCAGTTAGCAGTCGGCTCTGTAATAGCGCAACTTGCAGGTACGGATGATTTCTGGATTGAAACGTCCGTGCCGGTCGACCAGCTTCAATGGCTGAATCTCAACGGCGGAGAGACTCAACCCAAGTCGTATATTTACAATTTGACGGCGTGGGGAAAGGACGCATTCAGGGTAGGATACGTAAAAAACATGATGATGCACCTGGAGACGGAAGGCCGAATGGCCAGGCTGCTCGTGAATGTGGTGGACCCGCTGTGCATGCGGAAGGAAAATCACGGCATGCCCAGGCTGATTCTGGGCATGTACGTCCGCGTAAACATAGAAGGAAAGACGCTGACAAACGTCTACCGTATAGATCGCGGCGCACTGCATGACGGCGACAGAATATATATTATGACCAAAAACGACAAGCTGGAAATACGTACGGTCGATATAGTCTGGCGCGGCAACCAGTACGTGTTCGTTGAAAAAGGCATAACGCCCGGCGAGAGACTTATCGTCACGGATATGCCGGTCGCGGTCGAAGGCATGTCGCTCAGGGAAGCTCCAGACGACGAGCCGGCCGACAGTCAGCCGTCAACTCAGTCCGCATCTCAGCCGGCTGCAAAAGAGGCTGACTGATATGAGCCACGATATCGAAAATCTCGACCATAACTATCACGGCCCCGTTGCGTGGATGGCCGGCCATAGCGTGGCTGCGAATCTTTGCATGCTGCTGTGCCTGGTCGGCGGATTTATCGCAATGCAGAATATCAAGCAGGAGGTCTTTCCTGACCTGACGCTGGATGTCGTACGGGTAACAGTGTCGTATCCGGGTGCCAGTCCTGACGAAGTCCGTAAAAGCATCGTCGAAGCAATCGAAAACGTCGTTATGGGCATAGACGGCGTAGACGAGGTGACTTCATCGGCGGAGGAAGGCTCAGCTACTGTCGACGTGGAAGTTCTCGAAGGAGCCGACGTCCAGAAAGTCTATCAGGACGTCAAAAGCGAAGTTGACCGCATACGTACCTTCCCTGAAGATGCCGAAGACCCAGAAGTGACCCTTCTGACGCACAGGCGGGAAGTGCTTTCGCTTGTAATTTACGGCAATACCAGTCCGCAGGTGCTTCACGAACTGGCTGAACGTACCAGAGACGAACTGCTCCAGCGAAAGGATATCACGCAGGTCGAGATAGTTGGCGTCAAGGCTCTGGAGATAAAAATCGAGATACCGCAGGAAAATCTCCGGCGTTACAATCTGACCATAGACCAGGTGGCACAGCGGATAAAGGCTGCGGCGGTTGAAATTCCAGGCGGCGGCTTGAAGACGCGAGCAGGCGAAATACTCGTCCGCGTCAAGGAACGAAAGGATTATGGCAGACAGTTTGCGGTTCTGCCCATAATATCCACGCCGGACGGCTCTCAGGTGAAACTCGAAGACATTGCCAAAATTGACGACGGCTTCAATGAAGACTCGGACACGCAGGCTGTCTACGACAACAAGCCCGCGGTCGGCATAGACGTCTACAGCGTCGGCGAGCAGACCCCGATGCAGATTTCAAAATCAGTCGCCGAGTTCAAGGAAACTCTCGATACGCAACTGCCGCCAGGCATTCGCAGCGTTATCCTGGACGACAAAAGCGTGGTTTTCAAACAGCGCATAGACCTGCTGGTTTCAAACGGCGTGTCCGGCCTTATTCTGGTGATGATAACGCTCGGCCTGTTTCTGGAGATTCGTCTTGCGTTCTGGGTGATGATGGGCATTCCGGTTTCATTTATGGGCTCAATGCTCGTCATGCCGCTGCTGGGCGTTACCATAAACATGATGTCCCTGTTTGCCTACATCATAGCCATCGGCATTGTCGTCGATGACGCCATAGTCGTAGGCGAAAATATTTATCATTACCGGCAGAAGGGCAAAAGCTTTTACGAGGCGTCCATTCTGGGCGTCGGCGACGTAGCCATGCCCGTTACGTTCAGCGTCCTTACGAACTGCGTTACGTTTCTGCCGCTGTACTTCATGCCCGGCATGATGGGCAAAGTTTTCAACATGATACCGCTGGTTGTCATCACGGTTTTCCTGATATCGCTGCTTGAATCCATATTCGTGCTGCCGTCGCATCTTGGCCATCAGAAAGAGTGGAAGCTGCGAGGGCTTTTCGGCTGGATACATCATCGTCAGCAGGATTTCAGCCACTGGTTTACGACGTGGATAAATTGTCGTTACGGGCCATTCCTGGATAAGGCGATTCATTGGCGCTATACTACGCTGGGCGTAGGCGTGGCGATACTTTTGTGCACCATCGGTTATGCCGTAAGCGGACGAATGGGCTTTGCACTGTTTCCGAAAGTTGAATCGGATTACGCATATGCCACGATTACTCTGCCGTACGGCGTGGCATTCATCAAGACGGAAAAAATAAGCGACCGGCTTTTCAATGCGGCTCAAAAAGTCATAAAGGAAAGCGGCCATGCTGAACTTGTCGAAGGTATTTTTACGGTACTTGAAACAAACAGCGTAACCATGAAAATCACCATGGCTCAGCCTGAGATTCGCGAAAAAATAATGAGTACCGCCGAATTCACGAACCGTTGGCGTGAAACTACCGGCACGCTTCTGGGCATAGAAAACGCCAAGTTTGAATCCGACCGCGGCGGCCCGGGCTCAGGCGACGCACTTACCATCGAACTCAGCCACCGCGACATGAAAGTGCTGGAAAAAGCAAGTGCCGAACTTGCCGCCGATTTGAGAAAATATCCTATGGTCAGCGATATAGACGATGGCTTTTCACCCGGCAAGGAACAGCTGGATTTTACCATCAAGCCTGAAGGAAAAAGCCTCGGCCTGACGGCAAATGAAATCGCCAGGCAGGTTCGCAGTTCATTCTACGGCGCCGAAGCCATCCGGCAGCAGCGAGGAAGAAATGAAATAAAAGTCATGGTTCGTCTTCCAAAAAATGAACGCTCCAGTGAACATAATGTGGAAGACCTCATGATTCGTACGCCGGACGGCATTGAAGTGCCACTGCGGGAAGTAGCCAACTTTACGAGGGGACGGGCATATACGACTATCGACAGGCGAAACGGAAGAACCATCGTCAACGTCACTGCCGACGTGACCCCGCAAAGCCGCGCAGGCGAAATCATACGTTCCCTCATCCAGAACGAACTGCCTGCGCTGATGGCTGAGTATCCAGGTCTTGCATACAGCTTTGAGGGCAAACAGGCTGACCAGCGTGAGAGTCTGGGAAATCTGCAAGTCGGCTTTCTGCTTTCATTGCTGGTTATCTATGCGATGCTGGCAATACCGTTCCGCAGCTACCTTCAGCCGCTTATCGTCATGGTCAGCATACCCTTTGGCATCGTGGGCGCGGTACTGGGCCACATAATCATGGGTTATACGCTCAGCGTGGTCAGCCTGTTGGGCATAGTTGCGCTAGCCGGCGTAGTCATCAACGATTCACTGGTGTTAATCGAGCTGGCCAACAAACTTCGCAAGGACAACGCCCTCCGCAATCCCGCGGAGGCGATTCACGCCGCAGCCATTGGCCGTTTTCGCGCGATTATACTTACGACGCTTACCACGTTTTTCGGCTTGGCTCCGATTATCTGCGAGCAGTCGCGTCAGGCGAGATTCCTTATTCCCATGGCGATTTCACTTGGATTCGGCATATTGTTTGCCACGTTCATAACGTTAATATTAGTGCCGGCGTTATACGTTATGATTGAAGATATGAAAAATATTTACGCCGGCTTTTTTAAACGCAAGAAGAGCAGTAATGTCGCTTGAGCAGGCTCACAGACTGGAACATGAAAAAATTCCGCAGTTGTTGTTACGGTTTTCCATACCTTCGACGGTTGCGACGGTTGTTCACGGCACATACAACGTCGTGGACCGTATTTTTGTCGGGAAAGCGGTTGGCGAAGAGGCGCTCGCCGCGCTCGCCGTCGCCATGCCGGTCATGATGATAATGATGGCGTTCGGCATGATGTTTGGCCGCGGCGGCAGTGCGCTGATTTCCATTCATATGGGTGAAAAACGTTTTGACAAGGCTGAAAGGGTTTTGGGAACAGGCCTTTTACTGTTTTGCATATTGTCTTTTCTGTTTACGTGCTTCGGCCTGATATACATAGACCCGTTGCTGCGCATATTCGGCGCAAATGATGCCATAATGCCCATGGCTCGTGAATATCTTTCGATAATACTCTGGGGTTCGCTGTTTCATGAAATATCTTTCGGCGTGAACAACTATATCCGTTCCGAGGGCAACGCCAAAACAGCCATGATGACCGCGTTTTTTGCTGCCGGCCTCAATGTGGTTCTCGACCCGATATTCCTGTTCGTGTTCAATATGGGCGTAGCCGGCGTGGCATGGGCGACCATAATCGCACAGTTTGCCTCCGCCGTATGGGTAATGCTCTATTATTTCGGCGGCAAAAGTCTGCTGAGATTCCATCTGAAAAATCTTGTGCTGGATATGCAACTCGCCGGCCGGATAATTTTTGTCGGCTCGCCGCCGTTTTTAATGAACGTCTGCGGGTGCGTATCGCTGGCGATATTGAATAACCAGCTCCAGAAATTCGGCGGCATTCGCGCTATTGCCGTAATGAGCGTCATATTCACAGTGATGTCGGTGGTATATATGCCGCTGGTCGGCATCGCCCAGGGTGCGCAGCCCATATTCGGGTATAACCTCGGTGCGGCAAGGTATGACAGGGTACGTTCAACGTTGCGGCTGACGCTTACTGTTGCAAGTATCCTTTGCATGGGAGTTTTCATATTCGTGGAAACTTTCCCGAATCTTATTTTCGCACTGTTTGAACGCGACCAGAGCGGCCTGATGCGGGACGGCGCGTATGCCTGCCGCTATTTCGTAATGCTTCTGCCGCTGGTTGGCACAATATTCGTATCGACGAACTATTTTCAGGCGATAAACAAACCCGTTGAATCGATAGTTCTTTCGCTGGTGCGGCAGAGCATTTCCGTGCTTTCAGTTCTGATTCTGCCGTTCTGGTTCGGCCTCGACGGCATATGGATATCCGAGCCGGCGTCTACGGCTATCGCGTTTGCCGTTGCCGTAATCATGCTGCTTGTCGAGCAGAAAAAACTCAACAACCGTCAGCTTGAACTTGAGTTGCCGGCTAAGGCCTGATAGAATTGCTTACATGTAAAGGTCCAGCGTGCAAGTTTACGTCGTGCGTTGCGGCGGAAGCTTTCACGCCGGACCTTATTGGAAAAATCAGGCCGATATCGGACGACGATATTTCTGTTCTGCGGACGAAAAGCCGGCTTGAAGAAAAAGGTCTTTCAACAATGATATCAGATGAAATGCTGGCTAGCTGCCAGGAATTGTTGGGTTACAAATTCAAAAACACGGCGATTCTTGTGCAGGCTCTTACGCATACGTCAGCCGCAAATACGCATCGTGAAAGCAATGAACGGATGGAATTTCTGGGCGATGCCGTTCTTGGTTTTTCCGTATGCGGCATTCTGTTCCGCAAGTACGCCGACCTCGATGAGGGCGACATGACCAAAATCAAGTCTTCGGTCGTATCACGCAGTACGTGTAATGAAATTGTCCGGCAGAGCGGTTTGGGCATGTTCGTCATCATGGACCGGCCTATACACTCAATGCAGGATTTGCCGGATTCCATCGCCGCCTGTCTGATAGAGGCCATTATCGGCGCCATTTATCTTGACGGCGGCATCAGAAATGCGGAAAAATTCATACGTGCAAATTTTCAGCCGTATATTGACCATGCGATGTCAAGCGCACACCAGAAAAACTACAAATCGCTTTTACAGCAGCACGTTCAACGGATTGGCAACAATCCGCCGGAATATGTCGTACTCGACGAACAGGGGCCTGAACACAGCAAATGCTTCGAGGTCGGAATCATGATTGACGGCAAACATTTCGCAAGCGCTTGGGGCAAGAGCAAAAAACTCGCCGAGCAGGCTGCCGCCAGGCGTGCCCTCCTTAATATGGGTGTAATCGGCGAAGAGGATGAATGATGCCGGATAGATTGTGAGCCGTTAGAGTTGTTTCCGAAATGGTTTTTTTGAAAATCATCTAAAAAAAATCAATATAGCGCCAAAAAGTATCTTGAAAAAAGTTAAAACTCACGGCATTATTGTGCCGATATTTGTTAATGGAATAGTGTTGTTTGGCATATGGAGGTGCCTGAAATGACGTTGAAGACATTGAGAATGAAGGCTTCGCCGGTTGTATGGGAATTGGCATTGATGGCGGTGTGGCTGCTGGTTGCGCTGCTTATCATCATGAAACAGTGACCGGTTTTGAAACGATATGGATTTATCCTTTGCCTGCGGGTTGTCTTGCCGGTTTTGCGGTATTTGCATACCGCCAGTCGTAAGCCGGAATAACGCCTTTTCAGATGAAAGCGGTACGGTTTCCAGTTTCGGATTACTCTTTCGAGATATTCTTTATCACATTCATTGCGTTGGGGAAAATTCTTTGCAGCGTCTGCATGTCGACCAGTGATTCCGTTATGCCGTTCGGATAGATAATTTTGACGAGTTTGCCGGACGAGTCGAAGAGATATATCGAATCTTCGGTGGAAGAGTTGTCCAGGCTGCTGCGCACTGCCAGCCTTGCAAGGCCGTTTTCATCGCCGTCGTAATGACACCGCAGAGTTATGAACGGAATGTCGACGTTTCGCGACGGCACTGCGTCGTAGATGGATTTGAAACACGCCGTGGTGATTTTCTTTTTTGTCAATTCGAACATAGCCTGGCTGCTGAGGTCTTCAGGGATATAATTCGCCGGCCTTTTTGACGAGGCTTCCATGTCTGTTCCGCCCATGCTCTGATTCAGTTTGACGTCGTGTGCCGTGAGGATGATTTCGGTCGTGTCGATTTCCTGCGGCAGTGCATCCCTGACGAATACATGCGACATGTATCTGCCGGCAGTTGCGTTTTTATCGAGTTCCCAGCGGCTGACTGCGATTTCGGCTGAGCCGTCCGGCATATTGAACGACATTATCGCTCCGCCGCTGTAGCCGCCGTTTTTCCCCGGCTGAGTGTAAGCCACTTTCCAGCCCAGCGGCCGGCCGTCGGCGTCGACTGTGATATGACAGGTCTCGCTTCTGGTTGACGAAAGATATTTTCGAAGGCCGCCGGCACGGATTTCCGACAATATCGTCGCTGCTGCCTTCGAGTCGGATGATTTATACGCCACCAGCAGCCATGCGATGCCGGTACACAAAAACAGCACTATCACCAACGTCGCCGCTCGCAGCGACCGCCTGTGTCCGGCAACATGTTCTTTTATGGAAATCATTACGCAACAAGAATATCCGATATCTCCCCAGCCGACAAGATTGTGATGATTTTTAAACGATATTTTTTTACAATGCCTGGATAAGGACTGCCTTTACTTTGCGATGTGGATATATTTGAACAGATGGATGACATGAAAAAAAATATTTTAGATGAACATATAACGACAGTTAAAGTCGCGCCCTGCCTTGCGTGGTATTGGGTTCTTGGCCTGAGCATGGCGTCGATGGCGATGCTTTATTTTTCGTTTGCGCCGTTTGGTGGGTGGTATCTGGCGTATATTGCGATTGTTCCGTGGGCGGCGGCGATGGGTTTTGCAAGGTCGACGCGGGCTGCGGTGCTGATTGGCTGGATATGCGGCGCGATATACTGGGCTGCCAGCGTATACTGGCTGATATTGCCGACCGGCGTCGGATACGTTGCGGTGGTGGCGTATCTTTCGCTGTATTGGCTGGCCGGGTCGTATGTCGTCCGCCGCTGCGTTATCGGCCGGGTATGGATGTGGTTCTGGCTGCCGGTCATTTTCGTGACGATGGAGTTCATTCGTGCGCATGTGGTGAGTTTTGAATGGTTTTTCCTGTCTCAGACGCAGTATGAGAATTTACGGCTGATACAGGTGGCTGACGTAACAGGGCAGTATGGCGTATCGTTTTTCGTGGGCATGGCTGACGGCCTGCTGCTCGACGCGGTTGTCTGGCGAGTCGGCGGCGGCAGCCGTAAAAAACTGATTTGCGGTCTTGCCATTGTTGTCGCGTCATTGGCGGGTATGCTCATATATGGCGGGTATCGCATGAATCAGCATGCCACCAGCCGCGGGCCTGTGGTGGGTATCGTTCAGTCCGCCGAACCGATATCGCTCGAAAACGCCGGCCAGGGCCCGGACAAAGTGCTCGACAAACACATCCGGATGAGCATGGAACTTTTAGGCAAAGGATGCGACGTGGTGCTCTGGAGCGAAACCATGCTGCCTGCGGGTATGAATCCGGACGTACTCGACGTGAACGTCTCGAAACTGAGCGATGCGGAAGTTGTCAGCCTTGTTGGCGGGATATTCAATAAAACCATCGCCCGCGCACACGACGTCAAATATCTTCGCCGGTATCTCCTGTTGGCGTTGGGCAATATCACGCAGATTGACGGCAGGTCTTACGGCTGTCGTTATTTTTTGGAAAATTATCTTTCGTCGCAGCAGTACGGGTCGCTCGATGACGGCAGGATTGCGAAACTTTGCGCGATGCTGCTGGGCAGGCAGGCTGAGCCGCTTTCGCCATCTCAACGCAGATTAGCCGTCGGTCTTTACGTTAGCAACGCCGACCTGAAAAATTTCAAACCTGACGATTTTAAAAAACTTCTTCAGCCGCATGTTGACGCTTATGTCATGACGTTAAATGTGCAGGATACGACGCAGCTGGCCGAGATATGCCGCCGTACATTGGTAAAAGTGTCGCCGAACGTCATAGGCCTTGAGCTTATATCGTTGCGGGTGTCGGTTGAAGTCGTGCGGGCATGTTCCGTATCGCTCGGCTGTGACATAATTGCCGGCGGTTCAACGCTGCACCCCAATCCGCAGCCAATCGAGGCTGACGACCAGTGGGTAATCCGTAACAGCGTATTGCTGTTCAGCCCGTCTGGCAGGGAGGAGATTTATTCCAAAATCCATCTTGTGCCGTTCAGCGAGTATGTCATCGGCAAATATTCATGCAAGCCGCTGTACGATATCTGCCGCAGTTTCGTGCCCGCAGTCATGCCGCAACTTTCGCCAGGTAAAGAGCTTGCCAGATTTCATATTTCCGATGCCGCCGGATCATGGCAGCTTGCCACGCCGATATGCTTCGAAGGAACTTTCAGCCGCATCTGTCGTCGCATAGCCGATTCGGGCGTCAAATCCAACCTGGTATTGGCGAATATAAGCAACGACGGCTGGTTTGTGTGGAAAGTCGGCGAAAAATATGTCGCCACCACGGAACATTCGCAACATCTTGTGCATTACGTTTTTCGCGCGATAGAAAATCGTCTGCCGGTAGTCAGGGCGGTGAATACCGGCATAAGCGGTTATATAGATTCTGACGGACGCATAAGATATCTGCCCGGCGGAGTGGAAAAATTCAACAGTTCCGTCATGCTCAGGGCTGTTGATGCCGTGCCCACCCTCGTGGATTCCCGTCGCAGCATATATACCGTTTATGGAGATTTTTTCCCGTTATCCGCGGCGGCGGTTGCATTAGCCGGCGTATTGTGGTATTTTGCCAAGCGCAGTTTGCGACGTTCAAAAGGCTATGGTTCTTGAAAATTTTTTCTGAGAACCTCTTTAAATGATGAAAAAATCGCAGATGATTTTTGGAAAAATCAAAAAAACAAGAAGACACCGATTTTTTGCGGTCATCCTGTCTGCCTGGTTTGCCGGCGTGCTGTTCAGCGGCTGCGAGAGTGTTATGCAGGATGATACAGCTGTACCTACGGTGGTGAATTCCCAAAAAGCCCGGCTGGACGCGCGTGCCGTTCTGCTTCAGGCGACAGCGAATCCCAGCCCTGAAGTTCGCGCCCACGCCATGGAAGCTATCGGCAATACTCTCGGCGCGAGCGAGGGAAGCTATCTTGAGCAGGGCCTTCGCGATGAGAGCAGCATGGTCCAGTTTGCGGCGGCCATGTCCATAGGCGACATACGCTATACGCCGGCCAGGAATATTCTGGCGAACATCGTGGAATATCCGGAAAGCGACAAACGTGTCGTATGTGCATCCATATACGCTCTTTACCGCATTGGTGTGCCCAAGTATGCTCCGCTGCTGGCCAAGTCGCTTACCAGCGACAAGGAGCAGATTCGTTCCTGCGGCGCGATGGTTTTGGGAAAAATGGGCGATACGTCGGCTATCGAGCCGCTCAAGAATCTGCTTCGCGAGGAGACCAGCACGGCTACGCGTTTCAACATCATTCAGGCGATGGCTGAGCTGGGCGACATACGAAGCATGAAAATGCTGGCGAGCTTTCTGCAGGAATATTTCCTGGACATGAAATTAGCCGCCGTGCCTGCGATTACGGAATGTCACGTCCCCAATGCCGATTTGATTCTCAGGGCTCAGCTGCGTGAAACCAATCCGCCGCGAGTGCGGGTCTCTGCCGCCGGCGCGTTGGGCAAAATGGGACAAAGTGACCCGAAAATGTATGAATATTGCGTGGAATGCATAAGAAATCCGCAGGAAATACTTCGCAATCATTACGGCGAAAAGTACCCCATGAAGCAGGTCGACGTGGATTCGCTTGTGCGGCTGTCGGTGATGGCTATCGGCGATATGCGCGACCGCAGGGGTTTGCCGATGCTTAACCAGATGTTGAAAAATCCCGACGGCTCATTGCGCGTGACGGCTGCGATGTCCATACTCCATATACTTGAGCCGGCAAAATCCTCTGAAAACACGGCTGATGAAACCGCCACGCCGGATACGGCAACGCCTGAAGATAGAAAACTGCCGCCATATCTTCCCAAACTCTTTTCGTCGGATGGCCTGGACGATTTCCCTGATGAATAAAGATATTATCCCCGAAAGACAATCGTAGAAAATTGGGTTAGTTGTATAATTTCCCTTGACTTATGGACGGGAAAAGCCAATATTATCCTGTAACTGCCGCTAAAGTGCGGCGTAAATATTTTATTTTTTTAGTGTGTATCGGTCCGATATCAGGCTTGGGCTGTAATCAGCCTACGTAAATGATGTCGGAACGCTGGTTAAAAGTTGTTTTTTACATAAGGAGTTCTGCGTTGAATATCCTGACGAAGATTTGTGTAGTGCTTCTGCTGGTTGCGTCGCTTGTGGCGTCGGTCGTGTTCATTTCGATTGCTACTGTTGGGCCGAACTGGCGAGCCAAGTATGACGAAAAAGTGACAGAGCTTCAGACGGTAAAAAATCAGCTTCAGGAGGCTAGCCAGCGTCTTGCGAGCGTGGAAAATACCGGCAAGCAGTTGCGCGACGAGAAGAGCAAGCTGGAAGAATCTTCACGTTCTAAAATTCAGGCAATGCAGGCTGAGGTTGATTCGCTCAAGGCTGCCAATTCTTCGTTGGCGGTGTCATACAAGGGTGTTGAAACCAAGCTCAACCAGATAAGCGCCACAAGTGACCGCTTTGCAACGGAACTGGAAAGCCTCCGCAAAAAACTTGAAGAATCCGAAAGAGCCAAGCAGGACCTCGTCGGCAAGCTTGCTGAAGTTCAGAATCAGCTCGTTGACGAACAGTCGCGTCAGGCGCGTTTGCAGGATTCCCTGAAAGAGGAAAAAAACACTTCCGCAGATTACAAACGTACCATTGAAGACCTCAATGCCAAGCTGGCTGTGATGGAGAAAGTTACCGGCAAGAAGGCGTCGGATATTTCAACCATCGTTTCGCCGGCGACGCGGGTGGACGGCAAGGTGACAGATGTCAGCAGTAATCTGGTAAGTATAAACGTCGGGTCTGCCAACGGCTTGAGAAGCGGCATGACACTGATTGTCTATCGCGGCGATAAACTTGTCGGCATGCTCAAGCTCCAGGAAGTCTCGGCAAATCAGTCCGTGGGCGTGATTGAAGAAAAACAGAGCACACCCATGAATGGCGATATGGTTACGTCGAGCCTTGAATGATTACGAAAACGAGGTCTGGAAATGACTGAAAATATAGTGGAAGTAAAACCTGAAGCGAATGTTTATACGGTGCTGATGATAATCACCATCATAGTGCTTCTGGTGGCGATTGCGATAGTGGGCATGAAACTCACGGGCAGTATGCCGAACGGTTACGGCATGAGTATCGGCGACATGTTTTCGCCGATTACGAAATAATCTGAATGTAAGCTGAAATGAATTTTCATGGGTTATAACGGTTTTTAAAAATAACGCAAGGTATAAAATTTACCGGGTCCTGATGATAAAAGTCCTATCTATCAGGATATTGCAAGACTTTCAAGAACCGCTATAACTGAATTTAATGCCGCGTATAAAAACTGACAAACTGAAAATCGGCTGCCAATCTTTGGGATTATTGCGTATGTAAAGTTTTATCTGCGTCGTCTTTTCACGGCGAAAATAAGTACGCCTCCGCCGGCCAGCAGTGCAAGCGTAACGGGTTCAGGAACAGCTTCAAGAACCACACCGTCAAGGGTCGGAGATGCTTCATTCAAATCTGGATTGCTAAGGGATGTGAATGTAAGAGAAATCGATGTCGACGTCGCAATGAAATTGATGGAAAACTGTTTCCATTCCATGTCAGTCGGGCTATTATTACCTGGACCCGTAACAGTTTCATCTACCAATAAAACCTCCGAACTGTTGTCCATGACTGTAACGCTTGCCACACCGGCGACAGACATATACGGATTGTCGGAATAATAAAAGCTCAGCGTATATTCCTGCCCTACGACAGTTGTAATATTTTGCATTAATGACCCATTCGTATTACCTGCAAGGTCGAGGTTCTGATTCCCTACGGCGGATGCCCAGGAATTTATGCCGCAAAGGTTGAAGTTGCCAGAAACTATTGTCCAACCAGGTAAACTGGGATATTCGTCCGAAGGCACAAGCGGGTCGGGCGGCCATTCTTCTGTTGGAACAACCGGGTCTTCAAAGCTACCGTTAACAACAAGATTTGCTTGCACCTGCGAGGCTACCGTAAACACTATCGACAAAACGACCATAAGTTCCAAAACACTATTTTTCATCTCAAAGGCTCCTAGAGCATATTAAATTTGACTTTGCGCTTGTTGCTGTTTGCGGCGTCGGCTGGCTGCGTCAGGCTGCATCGGAAACCATATAAGGTTGCCTGCTTCGCCTTCCTTGCCAGCCTCGTCCTCAACGACGCAACAAGGCGCAATTTCAAATTTAACATGCTCTAGAGGGCGTTCTCAATTAAACTGTGAGACGCAAATGAGTGGCAATTATGCAGATGCAAGGAACAAAAACGACTGCGAATTTGTCAATTCGCTGAGTTTTTGTGACGCCGCAGATGCATGATTGCCACTCACAGCCTTTAATATCTTATTTTTTGCGGCCGCAGGGTAATTGAGAACGGCCTCTAATGTATTTAGCTAAAAGACAATGCTCTCTTTTGTCTTTTTACTTGAAACAATTTTGTTTACGCGTGTTTGTTGCGTCGTCGCAAAGTAATGAACGCCGCTCTGCTGGCGAGTAGGCGAGAGGCCTATGTTCGGATAGCTGTCCACTTAAAGAGACAGCCAACTTGCAGCGGCTTTTGCATAATCAGGCCAAACGTTTATGTTAGCGCCTTCCGTCTGGATGTAAAACCCCAATTCTTCATCACCATCATTGGTGGAAGCTGAAAACCGCCACTGATAATCGACTGACCAGCTTTGAGCTGCATCAATCTGCGCAGAATCTAACCAAACCACGCCTAGTTGGCTGGTAGATTTATTTGTAAGCCGCACTCTTTTGTTCGGCATCAACCCGCTGTCGTCAGCCCAAGACGAATTCCCCAAAAGCGAAAAATCAGAAGACTCCAAATCCATTGTCAAGAAATCGTAACTGGCCTCCACCTGAGACGACTTGGCAGAAAAAGCAGAACAAATCAATGCGCATAAAAAGACCACAACCACAATTGCATGCGTAGAAACCCTCATCGTTTTCCCTCAATTTAGGCTTCTTTGTGGAGAATAGGGATTTTACATTAGGCTCTCTCGACCTCTAGGCAACTTTTTTTGAGCATGCCAACGACGCATTATAGAAGTTATAAAGTTTTCGTAGATATTTCTGATAGAGTCTGTTAATCCTACAGGCAAAAAAAAATCCCCCGCACATGCGGGGGATTTGAAATAAACCCAAAATCCAATCATGCCACCAGATAATGCTTATCCAGTGCGATACGTATCTTGTTAAGCGCGGCAAGCTGTATCTGTCGTACCCGCTCGTTGGTCAAGCCGACCTTAACCCCCACCTCAGCCAGCGTTCTGCCCTTGTCTTCATCGGAGTCCAGGGCAAATCGTTCCACAACAACCGTCCGTTCCGTCTCGGTCAGGTCCGCCAGATTGGTATCGATTATCTCACGTATCGACTCCAGCGAATCCTGCCGCCGCATTTCATGTCGCAATACGTCGTAATCGCTGCGTTCAAGAGTCGGCTCGAATTCGGTCGGGAAGAACTGACGATATCGGCCGGTCTTTGTCGCCAGGCGATTGAATGATTTCAATATTGCGCGGCAGGCGTAGGTAGAGAACTTGAACCCTCGCGATACGTCGAATTTGTCGATGCTGCGCAGCAGAGCCATATTGCCCTCGCTGATAAGCTCCGGGAAATCGACGTTGGGTATCTTGGTTCTCCTGGCCATCGCCATCACCAACCCCATGTTGGCTGCTGCAATAGCCGACCTCGCCTGCTGCAGCCGTCGCTGCCACATGCACATTTCCTTAGCGCGAGATAACGTTTCACGCTTGAGCTGCTTGGATATCAGCAGCGAGAGACGATAGGCTGCGTAATTATAACGCAGGAAAAGCTCCTGCTCTTCATCGTCGCTCAACGTGGTGCGACGGGAACGAACCAGCGGAATATCCCTTGCGTCATCCACAAGGCAGTCCCAGACGGGTTCGTTGATATGCTTGGCTTCAAGGCCAAAAAATCTGGATTCAATGCCGCTCTGGCTGAATATATCGTTAGAAATGAAACTCTGCTCCCAATTAATTCTTGCGTAAACTTCAGCTTCCGCAGGAAGGAGACCCGCGTTTATTTTCCTGACACGTTCTTCTGCAAGTTGAGTATTCATGGCCCTGTCCTTTCGTCTTGTATTATAGTCATAATCAAACAACTTATATTCCAAAACCAATTCCAGCTTCACACTCATTACCTCTTTAATAATAATATAGTATAAAAGTCTTCAACATTTGCAACAAATAAATTCAAAAAAAGTTGAAAAATCATGCGCCTTTAAAATATTATTGTGCCTGTTAGGTAATTTCCGGATAACCAAAACTTTGTGTGGATAGATAAGGCATGTATTTACAAGATGTTACAAAACACAGCCGCCATAGATGCTCATCGCCATGACATCACGCCTTTTTTATGCTGTAAAGCCTTCGTTAAGACGCTGAAAAGAGAAATGGACAGATGGTTTTCAGGGCGCGTCAATTTTGTAATTTATTTTTTGTGTGGTATTTACCTTAATTTACATTGATTTGAGTTTGGGGCTGATTTTGCCGACAAGGCAAATTTCAAAATTCTTGTATGATTTCCTCTTTATGCCAAGGCCTTTAATGAATAAAATCCCTGCTTATGGAATATCTTATATCTACAATTGAGAATTTCGGTTCGCCGGCTATTCTGTTGGTCGGCGACCTGATGTTGGATGAATTCGTTTACGGCGACGCAGAGCGGATAAGTCCAGAATCTCCCGTGCCGGTTCTCCGGGTGGTGAAATCGGAATATCGTCTCGGCGGGGCAGCCAACGTAGCCATGGAGCTCGCCACGCTCGGCGCGAGGGTAAAGATTGTCGGGGTAATCGGCAATGACAGGCCCGGCGAGCTCGTATTGCAGGAGTTGGGGAAACTTGGCATTGATTCGTCCGGCATCGTACGGGTTGAAGGTCGGCCGACTATATGCAAGCGCAGATACGTAGGCCTTGCCCAGCATCGTCACGCCCAACAGATGTTGCGCGTCGATACGGAAGATTCCGAACCAATCAGTTCCGGGGTCTGTGCCGAAATACGTCGCATAATTCACGACAGCCTCAAGTCGGTTGACGTTTTAGCCGTCGAAGATTACGGCAAGGGTCTTTTTTGCGACCAGCTTTCGGACGTCATAGCGGCTGCCCGCAAGGAAAGCATTCACGTAATTGTCGATCCTCATCCCACGGCGGATTATCGGCGATATCAGGGCTGTTCGCTGCTTACGCCCAATCGGACGGAAGCGGAGATTGCAAGCGGCGTAAAAATAACATCCGACGAAACCATGAACCTGGCAGCCGACGCGATACTTAGTATCACGCATGCTGACGCTGTTGTAATCACGCTTGACAGGGAAGGCGCTTTCATAAAAAGGCGAGACGGCTTCGCAGCCAAAGTGCCCACGCGGCAGCGAAAGGTTTATGACGTAACTGGTGCAGGCGATGTGGTGATGGCCATGCTGTCGATGGCGATGGCCTGTAACTGCGAACTACACAAAGCCGTCGCCCTCTGCAACGTCGCCGGCGGCCTTGAGGTCGAGCGTTTCGGAGTCACGCCTGTCACGCGACATGAAATCATAGACGAAATACGCAAGATGATGGGCTGCCGTCGTGAAAAGATTCTGGACAGGAAATCACTTAAACAGCAGGTGGAATATCTTCACAGCCAGGGCAAATCCGTCGTATTCACCAACGGCTGTTTCGACCTCCTGCACGTGGGCCATATCACCTATCTGCGCGAGTCGCGTGAGCTTGGCGACTGCCTCGTGGTAGCCGTCAATTCCGACGCCAGCGTACAGCGGCTGAAAGGCCCCCTACGGCCCATAATTTCGCAACAGGACAGGGCGACCATGCTCGCCTCGCTGGAATTTGTGGATTACGTGACGATATTCGACGAAGACACGCCCGAAGCAGTGCTTGAAGCGCTTCGGCCGGACGTGCTAATAAAGGGCGGTTCAACACCTGTAATAATCGGCCAGAAATTCGTGGAGAGCTACGGCGGCAGCGTCAGGCGGTTGGACCTGGTGGAAGGCTTCAGCACCACGGACATCGTTAAAAAGATATTGGAACTCAACGGCAAAGAAGTGGAGCGGGACTGATGACATACAGAGCTGTCTTTTTGGACAGAGACGACACAGTTATAGAGGACGCGATATATCTCAGTGATCCGGACGGCATAAAACTTCTCCCTGGCGTAGGGTTGGCGATAAAATCTCTCCGGCAGGCCGGGTACAAGATTGTAGTCGTTACCAACCAGTCCGGAATAGCTCGCGGCCTCATAACGGAGGACGCTCTGGAGCGTATACATTCGCATCTGCGGCAGATGCTCGCCGACCAGGGCGCGATGCTGGACGCGATTTACTATTGTCCGTTTCATCCCGAAGGCACAGTGGAGAAATACCGGCGTGATTCCGATCTTCGCAAGCCGGGGCCCGGCATGCTAATAAAGGCATCTGAACAGCTCAATATAGATCTGAAAAATTCGTGGATGGTGGGCGACAGTTCCCGCGACATAGCAGCCGGCCAAGCCGCCGGCTGCAGAACCATCCGCCTGCAGCCGCGAGATACAGGCAAACCGTTCAATAATCAGGCTGACAGCCATCCAGCCGACTTCGTGGCAAGAAATCTCGTTGAGGCGGCAAAAATAATTCTGAACTCGCATAAAACGGAAACCGCCGCGCCAACTGCGCCTATTTTCACGCGGCAGCAGAATGGCAAGCCGGCTGAACTGCCCAAAGCACCACAGCCAGCCAGCCAACCGACCCCAACTCCGCAGCCGCAGCCGACACAGAAAAAAACGGCGGCCTTAGCAAACGAGACGGAAATTCTATCCCAAAACAGTGAAAAAACAGCCGACAGCGATTGTCCGCCGAACCTTCCGAACGCCGGAGGAACAAAAATGAACAACGCCAATCAGCATGACGACAGCATGATCAGACGTGAAATATTGCAGCACATCCGCCAGCTTACCAAACAGCACGAGCATGACGAATTCAGCCTTCTGAATCTCTTCGGCGGACTGACGCAGGTTCTGACGTTATTGTTCCTGTTCCTCGTGTTCTGGTCGATGTTGAGCGTGGAGGCTGACGCCAATTACGAAAAAGCCATCGTATGGGGCATCGTAGGCCTTATATTCCAGTGCATGTCCCTGACCTTTTACACCATGACAAAAAAGAAGTAGGAGAATTTTCAGCCATGAAAATCAAGGCATTCCGCGGGTGGCATTACGCAGAAAAAAACGTTTCAAACCTCATTGCCCCGCCTTACGACATTCTGGACAAATCCGATAAGGACGCACTGCTAGCCCAAAGCCCCAACAACATAGTCGCCGTCGATCTTCCGCATATGCCGCCGAAGGAACTCGGCCCTCAGCAGGCATACCTTGACTCCGCCGCACTCCTGAAGCAATGGCAGACCGCCGGCATACTAGTGCAGGACGCCAAGCCTGCTATCTACGCATATGAACAGAGCTACAACTGGGCAGGCAAAACATATGCCCGCCGGGCAATACTCGTCGGCATCAAGGCCAGCCCGTTCGGCCAGGAAATCATACCGCATGAGCACACCTTTGCCGGCCCGAAAGCCGACCGGCTCAGGCTCACCGAATGCACAAAAGCGCAGCTGTCGCCGATATTCGGCTTCTATGACGATTCCCGCGGCGCAACAGCCGCCCTGTGGCGAACCGCCAGCCGCAAACCCGACATCCAGGGCGAACTCAACGGCATAACGGAAAAGCTCTGGATTATCGACGATGAAGCCGTAATAAAAAACCTCGCAGCCGCCCTTGACAATGTCCCGATATATATCGCAGACGGCCATCATCGTTGCACTACGGCTATGAACTACGCCGACGCGCTAAAAGCCGCCGGCAAAATCGGGCCTGATGACGAAGCGAATTATATTTTATTCGCACTCGTCGCAAAAGACGACCCAGGCCTGCTGGTTCTGCCGACGCATCGACTCATCAATGGCCTTAGCCGCGAATTCACCGTCGAAAAACTCTGCGCCGAACTCGGAGGCGCTTTCGAGTGTCAAAATATCGGCTGCGTGTGCAACGTGAATCTTGCCGACGCAGACGCCGTGCTGGCCAAATCCGGCAAGCATGCTTTCGGAATAATTTTTAACGGCGAATTCTACGTATTGAAATTCGTTGACCCGCAAGCCATGAAAGCAGCCGCACCGGCTCACTGCCAGGCATGGCGGGAACTCGACGTCGCCATACTTCAGGAACTCATCCTTGACAGGGCGATGGAAAAATTCAAGGCCGCCGATTACGTAGTCGAATATACCCCTGACGGCGAACTTGCAAAAAAGAAGGTAGCATCCGGCCAGACGCAGGTGGCATTCTGTTTGCAGGGCACGCCGCTAAAAGCCGTCGAAGACGTCGCCAATGCCGGCGAATCAATGCCGCACAAGAGTACCTACTTCTACCCCAAACTCGCAACCGGCATGATTATCAAGCCGCTGGAATAACAAAATCAGAGTGTTTCCACAAAAAAATTTCCTTCGAGAGTTTTTTTACGGATTGCCTGTTTTTCGCGTACCGATTTTGTTTTCCGTGCCGGCGATAAGTCTTTTTATATTGCCGCGATGCATATAAATTATCAGTGCGCTCATCAGAATTGCAAACGCGCCGAGCAGCCAGAGGCCTGCCATGTCGCGATGGATGTTGAATATTATAAACAGAGGCGTGAAAACGACGGCAGAGCATACGCTGCCCAGTGAGACGTAGCGGCTGATTTTTGTCACGATTATCCAAAGTGCGAACCCACATAGGCCGGCATACGTAAAATAGGGGAAAAATCCCAATACCACGCCGAGAGAAGTGGCGACACCCTTGCCGCCTTTTCCCATCAGCCAGAAGCTCCAGACATGCCCGAATATGCAGCCTGCCGCCACACCCAGCCAGAGCAGCTGTTCCGCCGTCGTCGGCACACGATGCAGCACACCAAGCATATACCCCGCCAGCAGCGTCGGTATGAACCCTTTGAGTGCGTCGAGCGTAAAGCATAACATGCCCCACTTGCGGCCCATCGTCCGGCCTACGTTGGTCGCCCCCACGTTGCCGCTGCCGCACTTACGAAGGTCGACGCCCTTTGAACGCGCGATGATTACTCCGAACGGCGTAGAGCCTATCAGGTATGCCGCCAGCGGCAGTGCGTAAAGCCAGGGATTCATTTTTTCTCCATTTGTTTGGCATATATTTCCAGCAACTCGCTACAGTGGCGTCGCCATGTGAGTTTTTCGCCAGCCGCCGCGCAAGCGTTGACAAAACGGCTGCGTTCTTCGGGGTCGACAAGCCTGTTCAATCCCGCGACTACGGCGTCAATATCGTCGGGCCGTCCAATCACCACTCCTGCGCCGTCGAGCAGAACTTCCGACGCACCGTTATATCGCGTGCTCATGGAGGGCACAGCCCAGCGGACGGCTTCGAGAATCACGCGGCTGCACGCATCCTGCCAGCTCAGCAGGACTACCGCATCGGCGGCTGAATACCACTTGAAAATATCGTTCACATGTTCGCGGAAAATCACTCTGCCGGCAAGGTCAAGCGACACAGCCAGCGATTCCATATCGCCAAAATTTCTGCCGCCGACAACCGCCAGCCGGCCCAACCTGTTGCGTTTCACCAGCGCCTTTATCAGCCAGTCCACGCCTTTCAGGCGGGCATTGTTCGCAACGGTCAGATAAAGCGGCTCGCCGACAGCCAATCCCAACTGAGTACGGATTTCATTGCGCCAAAGCTGCTTTTCAGCCAGCCCTGCATTCACGGGTACGTTGACC
The DNA here is from genome assembly GCA_964536835.1 of uncultured Planctomycetaceae bacterium. GTDB lineage: Bacteria > Planctomycetota > Phycisphaerae > SM23-33 > SM23-33 > DAONFI01. Next base: position 31,201 of record CAZIAZ010000030.1, read on the forward strand.
GCGTTATAAATGACGTGTACATTTTCACTGCGGCCGAAATATTTTTTGAATTCGTCAGCCACCATGCGGCTGACGGCCAGACATGCAACCGACGGGTCAGCCATCAGGCCCTGCTCGTATTTCCGCAACAGTCGTCGCATCGGATTGACCTGCCAGCCAAGTCGCCTGAAAGGCCTTGCAAGCGGTGAACTGCGTTTCGCCGACGCCTCAATCTGTGCGGGCACTGTTCCGCCGCGCGGCTGATAGACGTCCAGGCACGGCATAGCCGTCATGCCGTGAACAATGTCGAAATCTTTTTTACGTTCAGCGACTGCGGCAGCGAAATGTCCGAATCGTTCGGCTTTGCCGGCGCCGCAGGCTGCAAGCACATCGACATGAACCCGTCCCAAAATTTCATGGTCAGCGGCTTCCATAGTCAGCACGGTAACATCCTGTCCCGCCTCTGCAAGCGCAGCCGCCAATTCCACGGTTGAAAGCTCCCTTCCGCCGCGACGCGAATCCAGCCGTTCTATCACGAGCGCAATTCTCATTTGACGCTTTCCGTACGTTTTCTTTCTGCGCGCCTGGCCATGGACGCAACACGGCGGTCTATCGCCCGCTGCCAGCGTTTCATGACCTTCGGCACGGACGTACCGAGATACGCCTCCAGAAACCTGTTAAAATATTTTTCCACCCAGAACGCCGGCATTGAATATTTGAGTTGCGCCAGGTCTTTGACTCTCCAGCGGAACTTGCGACGTACGGGCCTGAATACGCGAGCCATATCTATGAGATTGAGTTCAAGCAAGCCGTCGTGTTCATGCATAAAAATGTGCGAAGCATATAAATCGCGATGCACGAAACCGGCGGCGTGAAACGTTTTTACCAGCCGCAGAATCTGGCGATTGAAACTGTCGAGCATGTCATGGTTCTGCTGATATTTTTCAAAAAACGCATCGCCGCTTTTTTCGAGCGATTGGCCTGGCACGGCTGTGACGACTATGAAATTCCGGCCTACGCCCCAGAAACCCAGATGCGCGCCGCAGATGACAGCCCTCATTGTCGGCACATCAGCCTGCCTGACCGCACAGATGTTGTCAAATTCGTTTTTAGCCTCGCACCAGTGACGTCTGAACGCCGCCAGCCGACATAACCTGCGCCAGAACGACGGAGCTTCATATCGCTTGATGAACAATATCCAGCCTCTGCCGTCATCATCATGGAATTCCACGCGAGTCCTTCGCCGGCGGCCCAACCCGGGCTTGACCATATCGCTGCCATCACTGAAGCTGAACGCCCCGTCCAGAGTATCCAGGCGGTGCTTTCGTATGAAATCAACTATCGCAGGCGCAAGCGGCGACTCTTTCATAACCGTTTCTCCACACTTTCACTGCCGAGCAATTCCCTGCATGCGGCAAGTACCATATCCACACTTACGCCGGTGACGCACCGATGATGCGACGGGCCGGCCGGCAGAGGACAGAATTTTTTCTGACAAGGCCCGCACGGCACATCCACGCGAACTATACGTTCACGCGGATAATCTATCTGTGCCCAGACCGGGTCCGTACTGCCGAATATCGTCACCACGCCACAGCCGAACGCCGCCGCGATATGCCGCGTGCCGGTATCGTTCGTCACCATAAGTGCACAACGTTTGACGAGGCTCTTGAGCGACGCTATCGAATTGTTCCGTGACGCGAAATCCACAAGCGGCCGTGTTTTCATGCTCGCCGAAACTTTCGCCGCAATAGCCTGCTCATTGGGATTAGGGGCGGCATTGATGATTATCTGGGCAGAAAATTCGTCGGCAAGTGCGTCGGCAAGAGCGGCGAACCGCTCAGCCGGCCAAAGTTTGCTTGTGCCGAATGACGCACCAGGATTGAGCATGACCAATGGCCTGGCGGCATCGTATCCGCACTCCGCAAGCAGACGACAGGCTTGCTCTTCACCATCTGGCGTAACCGGCAGTTCCATCGTGCGATTAACGCAATTCATGCCCAGCGGCTCAAGAAGACGGGAATAATAGTCCAGCATCGGCATGGGCTTGAAACCGGTTGGACTGTCGGCACTGAACACGGGCATGATTTTTTCATCAAGCAGAAGAGTTCTGCCGCTGCGGGCATAACCGATGATTCTCCCGCATCGCCCAAGCCGCGCTATCAGCGCGGAACGAAAACTGTTCGGCAACAGCAGCGTAACGTCGGGAGCAAACTGCCGCACTGCCCGAACCGTGGATAAAAAATTCCTCAGCCGCGGTTTTTTGCGAGACGTATCTTCTATAATTACGTCAGCCCAACTGCTGCCGGCCATCACCGCCAGAGAAACGGCTCTGCCGAAAAACGCCACTTTCGCATCCGGAAAATTTTTTTGGCGAATCTCGCGCAGCACAGGCGTAGCCATCACCACGTCGCCAACCCAGTTGGGCAGAAAAACCATGATTCTGTTTATGGTTCGGCCGGTCATTTGCCCTCGTCCGATGAAAGCATCCCGTCCAAGCCGCGAGCTTCAAGGTCCTTCCAGTCGGTGCGAATCTCGCTCCTCCGGAATTCAAGCGGCGGAGTTTTTCCAACGAATATCGGCATCAAACCGGCTTCGCGGAAAGCCTTGCCGGCCAGGCTGGACTGGCAGATACCGACGCGGAAATTCGGAAAAACCGTTTTGAGCGAATCAAGCTGGCTGTCCAGCCGCGACTCTATCACTATGCGGGGCAGATTGAATCGGCCTTCCCGCACTATATGCCACCTCTGCTTCTGCCACAACAATATAGGGCCGTCGGGCAGACCTGCACGCTGAAACCATTCGTGATTGTTATTCTGGGTCGTCGAATCTCTGCGGGTAAGATAAATTATGTTGGCACGGCGGGATATGGAACGGAGAGCAGCGGCGGCTTCATCGGAAAATATCGAACCCTCGTTCGGCAGGCAGTCGAGCTCCACAGCTACCACCGGCTCAGAGGGGTCGAAAACGAAAACCGGCACATTCTGCTGAACGATTTCACCTTCAAAATCCTGCAAAAAGACGTTCAGGTTATATTTGCCAGGGCTGCGGGGCACATTCAATTCCACGCCTGCATAACCCATATTGTCGGTATACGACGCCCGCTCAGGGCCTTTATCTATACGGAAAACCAGCGGCGTATCCTTGACCTCTATCGCCAGTATGAAAAAGTCGTTCCGCTGCAGACGTGCCACAGGCACTACGTCTCCGCCAGTGCGGGAAACCTGGTCTGGAACGGTCATTATGTAATAACCGCCGCAGCCGGCCACTCCAAACAGAACAAGTGCCAGCAACACGAAAATCGACGACAAATATATCGTTGGGGCTGTTTTCATAGTTGCTACAGGTTAAACTCACAAGCCTGCAATGTCAAAAGAAATGGCACAAAGACATCGATTTTGATGTATTGTGCAGACGGATGATTGGGAACTTGCCCCGCAAGAAAAAACCGTGAATTCCGATTTAAAAAATACCGCCGCCTTCGTCTCTTGCATCTGACCTGCCGGTACGGAGCACCTGCTATTGCCCGACGAATTCCATGTTACAGCGTGCTAAAATTCATCCTCGTCGCTATCCATGGTATCTTTCCAGATTTCCAGGTTCTCAAGATAAACCGCCGTGCCACGTGCAACGCAGGTAAGCGGCGATTCCGCGACTCGTACGTCCAGGCCGGTGGCGTTAGCCAGCACGGTATCCATGCCTCTCAGCAGTCCGCCGCCGCCGGCTAAGGTAATGCCGTTATCCACAAGGTCGGCGGCTAATTCCGGCTCAGCCTTTTCAAGGGTACGGGTAACACAATCGATAATCGCCCCAACAGGCTCTTTGAGGGCTTCCCGCACTTCTTCAGACGAAATGTTAGCCTTTCGCGGCAGGCCGGAAATCATATCGCGGCCTCTGACTTCAAGCGTCAATTCAGTCTCCATAGGGCTGGCTGAGCCGATTTCAATCTTGATTCGTTCCGCAGTCTGTTCGCCAATCATGAGGTTGTAGGTGCGCTTCATGTGATTGGCGATTGCTTCGTCCATGTCATCGCCGGCAACGCGTATGGATTCGCAGACGGAAATGTCCGCCAGCGAAATTATGGCGACCTCCGTCGTGCCGCCGCCGATATCCACTATCATCGAGCCGGTCGGCTCGGTCACGGGCAACTCTGCACCGATAGCCGCAGCCATCGGCTCTTCAACAAGATAAACCTTACGGGCACCTGCACGTTCAGCCGAATTCAGAACGGCACGTTTTTCAACGGCTGTTATGCCCGACGGAATGGCGATGACCACGCGGGGCTTTATCAGCGAACGATTCCGGTGAACCTTGCGTATGAAATAGCTTAACATCGCCTCGGTTATGTCGAAATCCGCAATGACGCCGTCTTTCATCGGCCGAATCGCACTTATCGAGCCGGGCGTCTTGCCCAGCATTTCCTTGGCTACGATGCCCACCGCATTGCCGTTCTGCAATACGCGGTTAGTACCTTTTTTGACGGCAACTACGGAAGGCTCGTTCAGAACGATACCCTGCCCGCGCACACACACCAGCGTGTTGCATGTGCCCAGGTCTATGCCCATGTCAACTGAAAACATTCCCAGCAAGGATTCGAATATCATATTCGTCCTTCCCGTTTGAATAGGAGGCCTATTACGTTCCTTCCACGCCCGTTGCGCGCAAAGATATAATACCACCCATAATATCGACAAAAGGCCGACTTCGTCTTGAGCGAAATCGGCCTTTTAGTTGGAATTTTAAAATATGCCGACAACCCGGACAACCGCCGGCATCAATGTTTCACAATATTCTTTTCACGGTTTTATAGCGGTTCTTGAAAAAAAGTGTCGATGTTATCCGCAGATGGAGTGGACACTGGCTGGAGTGTTGATAAATTTTATGATTGTGCATATATGACTGGTAAACCATCGCGGCTGACGCCGCCTATCGCTTTGCAACGAGAATTTCTTTTTGAGTACAATTTTCGAGATTGGGCAATATTTTTCGTATGCCAATAGTAAAACGAATATAGGCTCCAGACGCAAGTTGAGGTTGTGTTAACATTTACGGTTATTTTAAAGAACCGCTATAAAGCATTTAGAGCATGTTAAATTTGAAATTGCGCCTTGTTGCGTCGTTGAGGACGAGGCT
>CAZIAZ010000031.1:0-35594 GCA_964536835.1 uncultured Planctomycetaceae bacterium
TTCAACCTGTTTTGACTTTGAAATTCTTTTAAATCCATCCCGCAGTTTTTATGGTATGATGAACGACAGGATGCAGCGGTGGTTTTTGATATTTTTTATTGCAGTAATAATCATCGGCCTGTTTTACAAACCACGATCCCTTTTCACCCGAAAATGCGTCAAATCCATTCTAATATCATTGGGAATAAGTTTTTGCATATTGACCTGTTGTTATATTGCAGGCCTGATTCTGAACTCAATACAAGACAGGCCCCGCCTTTTCATTTATCGCGAAGTCGATAACAGCATATGGGTAAAAGTAGAGTCAAAGCACGACAACGCCAATCTCGTTATATTTCCTGAAGATATGCAGAATTTGAAGTCATTGAAAAAATTTGCCGAAAAATACTGCGCAAGCAGCAATTATAATCTGCCGCTGACAATGCCCTCTCAAATCGGCAAAATCATCCAAGATACCTCGCCGGATACACAAATACTTCTTTGCGGACAGAATTCATATTACGTTCCGCAATGCAGACAACAACAAGCAAACCTTTTCAAGCCCAAATTTCTTATTAATGAGGCAGATTGGCCGAAACTCCACTCAATTTATTTAAGTCGCTGGGATGAATCCGGCGAAAATTATACATGGCAGGCAATGGCAGATTCATCAAATATAAATCTGATTTTCGTGGAAGACTTTTAGGATTCGTACTTTCCTCCACTAGAGCCGAGGATGTAATCCGCAGCTTTTTGTGCCTGCGTACCGGCGGTTACTACCAAGCGGCTGTCGTTATTGAGCCGTTCCAGCCATGAATTGATATAGGCGGCAGAATTATCGACAACGGAATTTTCTATTCCGGCATGGCCGCAGAGATAGGCTGCTCCCATTTCCGCAACAAGTTCTTCACGGGAATAACTATCAGAACCAAAATCAGTACCATTTACTATCGTCGGCCTTGCAAGACGTGATTCGTTTCCGGTGGAATGGCATAGCTCATGATATAAGACGCCGTAATAGGCTTCCGGTGTCTTAAAACGCTGTTTCATAGGAATCTGTACATAATCGTCAAGAGTATTGTAATATGCTGAATTGCCTCTGTGATAAATCTCCGGTTTATTCGGCATGTTTTCGACAATCTGTTCACAGCGTTCTATCGGCGAATGATTATTGACAGGCTGTTCGCTTTTCGGATACTGAACGTTCTCGCACTGCTCTACATTGAACACGGTATAATATCGCAGGAATGGAATTTTGTCGGGGGTTTCATCGTTTTCATTTTGTTGTTTTTCAATCCAGTTCCAGTAAATACACGGAAACCCTTTTTCACCATATTTGACATGCCCGCCGCGTTCGCTGGCTTGTCGATAAGTCAGCCAGTACGGAGAACCGTACCCGGCAGATGAAAGCATAAACGTATTGATGCCTCTATACTTTTTGCCTGATACAAGGTTTTGAGGATGCTCTTCCTGTCCACCCCATTGTTTATGCCACGGGACAACGCCGTCTTCAAGCGATTTGATTATTCTGTTGGTGATGGTTTTGTAAACATCGTTTCTCATGACATGACGAGAAAAAGATGTTTAAAAACAATTCAACCGAAATGGCCTGTACATTTTCAGGTTGAACCGACGCAATTTTGCGTATCAAAATTCATTTTGAAAAAAATCAGCGGTATTTCACTTTTGGTATTGCGTACCTGCTGGAATGCAGGCTCAGTTGTCCGTGCTTTTGCATCAATGACAGAAGTTTTTGCTGCAAAGTATTCATCTTGTCGTTGTAAAGAGCATTATGCCTTCTTCGTTCGGCTTCGATTGCCATCAACCGCAGGTGGAACTTGTCCTGTTCAATAAATCGATAATGCGAATATTCCGGCATTCGTGCTTCCATCTGCATAATGTCCGTATCGACGTAACATTCAGTGTGCAGCAGGCTGTTGAACTGGTTTTTCTGCAATTCACGCAGCCTGTCAATCTGCTCGACGGTCAATGCCACTTCCTGTTCTAGCAGATTCGTCAAGCCAAGTCCGCCGTAGCTTGATGACATTTTCCCCACCAAATCTCTTGCTTCTCTTTCAACCTGTGTCGTGAATTCGTTTTGCGTGTACATTTTTTGTTTTTTTAATAAATTTCAAAGCGGCATTTCCGCTTGGTTTAGCATTGTTTGAATTTTACTTCCCATTTCGGTAAGTTCATATTGAGGATGAACCTTTTTCCTGACGAAGACCTTCTGTATGAGGCCTTGTCTTAGGAAATCCCGCATTATGTCCCGAATATTGTTCTGGCTGATTGTGATTTGCGGCTTGTGCATTCGCAGGTAACGCTTTATCTGGCACGGCTGCATCGGCTGAATGATTGCCTGCAATACCGCCGACCTCTGCCGAAAGCAGACGCTTCCGTAAAGTTCCCAATCCATACCTTCCGGTATGAGTATCGGATTCGGCATTGCAATTTCTAGTTCGCAACAAAGACGCTGCTGAATTTGCAATGCGATTTCGGTAGGCTGGTAGACTCTGCAATTCTTCAAAGCCGGATTCAGACATGTAACGACGCCCATTTTCGCCATTTTGACGAGCGTCGAACTGCAAGTATCCAGGCTTAGCCGAGTTTTCTTTGCCGTCTGCATCGCCGTTAGCGGCATACGCATCGAAAGCAATATTCTCCGTCGCTGTTCTTTCTTGTTTATCCATTCGTAAGTTTTTTTGCTGTGCATAGTTTGTATGCATCAGCCGGCTGATGTTTCTCCCGCAGGCCGTTCTTTTGACAACCTGCAATGAGCCAATTGGTATTATTCAAACGACAAAACGCTTTAAAGGAAATGAACTGATTCACCCCTCGGTTTTCAGTGATAATGATTTACCACTGAAAAGTAGTGTCATTGGAATAATATTATATGGAGCCACATTGGAAAGAATTTTCGTTTCAAAATGAACAGCGGGTTTCAGAATGGAAGGCGGAGGGAATTTCGGGTTTAATTCTGAAATTCCTTGCGGCAAATCAGTTGAAGAATATTTAAGGCTGTCTGCCTGAATGCATTATGGAAACCAAAAATCAGAAAATATGCTCGAATTGCCGTCGAAAACTTGATGTCGGCGTGGATGCGATACGCATCAATAACGGCGTTATCGGCATAAAAGATTTCGTGCCGCTTGACGAGACGATGTTATTCTGCAGCGACGAATGCATCCGCGAGTACTACGACCTCGGTGATTTGCCGAAACTGCAACGACGCGTGCCGTAATTTTTAGAAAATTATTCTTTAATCGGCTTCAATAACCCAAGCTCTTCAAGTTGCTGGAATTTATCGACGAATATTTTCACCAAGGCTTTAATCTGACGGACTTCGCCGTAATGGCTTTCGAGTTTTTCTTTCAGAATTTCGTTTTCCCGTTCGGTTTTCAAAAGACGCTTTTCGATTTCCGTTTTAGTCAAATCCATCAGCATATCTTCTTCGGTTATTGTATCCTTCATTCCCAGCAGTTCGGAGTAGTAATGAATCTTGTCGGACTTTCGCCAGCCGAAACGGTATTTCAATGCTGACTCGGATTTGTACCGCGGCAGCCAGTAACAACACGAACAATGACGAAAGTCGTACATCGTCAATTTATCAAAACTCTCGCCAGCCTGACTTATTCCGTCGCCGAGAACACGCTTTGCAAGTCTTTTCAGATATCTGTTTACGATGACCGGCGAGATATTGAACAATGAATCCGCAGGCTGGAGTTTGTTTTCTTCAACATGTCTTTTAATCAATTCGGAACACAACATCAGATTTATCTTTCTTCCAAAACTGCCTTTTTTCGCAATTTCATCCCGAATATGCACTTTTTTACAACCGTCATACAAGTCGTAAACCTTGATATTCATCAACTCCGTCGGGCTGCGAATACCGGTGTCGTACAGGAACATCATCAGCGTGCGATATTCAGGCTTGGCCTTATCACAGAGTATTCTGATCTGTTCTTCAGTCAGATAAACCCATCGCGGTTTCTCTTTCGACACATCGAGGTCTTCGGTAATGTCACTTATCTCCATTCCACGTTTCTTGTTGATTTTCATGTGCCAATGCCAGAATGCCTTGAACGGCTTGACATAATCCACTACGGATTGATATGCCTCACCATCTTTTCTGCGGATAGTACCGTTACGCATTGCGTTGAAAAAACCAACCAGATGTTCTTCCGTCATTGCCGCAATGTCGATGTGAAGATTTTTTTCAATGTTTTTGGCGATAAAAATCATTCGCTGCCTAAGATTGTTTAGACGGATATAACTGCGTGGGCCTTTTGCACTTTTCGACGAAACATTCAGCCCGTTCTCCATGTCGAAAATATATTGAAGAATCATATCGGAATTCGCCTTGCTGAGTTCTGGAATGCCATCCTTGACGCTCTCTTTCCATCTCAGGTATTTTTCTTTGTGGTTGTATGGGTCGATTTTCATAATATTCCGCATAATCAGTCGCCGTTATATAACATGAACTGATTTGCCAACCGTTACCCCCGGAAATAGTCAAAAAGGTATTACGCCCCAGCCGGAGGGGGCATACTTTTGACCAATCCTGGGGGTGGTGATTGGTTTATTTGATTTTAATACTGATTACAGACTATCAGAGTTTATATAATTTGCGGTCATTTGCCGACGGCAGACAGAATCGGTTGAAGTCTTTTAAATATCGCTTGCCGATAAACGATATGGACATGCATACTGACGAAAACCTTGATGAAGAAATCCAAATACTAAAAAATCTCATCGACAAAACCGATGGAATTTTACTTACAAAAATCAACCAACATTCTGACGTTCGGAGTTCATTTGATTCCTGATGTTCTGGAGTTTCCTCAGCCTACCTTCAAGGGTCTGTGCAATCCGCTCAATGACCATCTCCCGCCAGTTGCCCCGCATGGTGGAATCGAACAGAAATATAGCGTTGAACCCCGACTCATTGTAAGACGCCATTTTTCGGGCAGCCTGCTCGTTGTACTCGCGGTTGCCGTTCATCCCAAAATATTCGATAATGACATCATATTCCTGGAGCCGGAAATCCGGGTAGACCAGCCGGGTTTTATCCCTGTCCACTATCGCCAGCGGATACTCGTAACAGAATGAGATTCCCCGCTCATCCAGGAATCTGGCAATCTCTCTTTCGCCTCTGCTCTTGAATGAATTTTGTCCGTTTGCGATGCTGGCATCCTCTATTTTGACACACGGAGACCATCGCCATTTATATTGATTTATGTACTCAATGCGATATATCTTGCGTTCCGGGGAAAAATTCCTGCGAAATCGTGGCTTTGGCGTAACTCGCGTTATTGCAATGCATTGAATGTTGATTTTGCTTTCCAGTTCCGGGGCTTTTATATTCCACTCCACCAAAATACGCAAAAACACGCGGGGCGGCTCACCGCCCCCAAAATCTCAACCTGATTTTCAACTCAACACAACAACACACGCCCCGCGACCGAAGGGAGCGGGATATATATGTGGCTCCGCAGAGCCCAATATCCCCTTATACCTTAATACAAGGTTTCGCAGAAACCCAACACGTTACCGCAGGGAACCACAACTATCTAAAAAAGAAAGACCTAAAATGGCTTTGAACAAGTGAAACGCCTTTTTACGCCTTTCACCCTTAAACCCAATCAACACCCGAAAATCCCAATAATCAAAAACACTCAATTCAACAACACTGACTTTCGGACTACCTGTTCCGCAGGAACCCCGTCTTCAAAAAGTCCAAAATGTCTAAAAGTAAGCTGAACACCTGCAAGCGGCTTTTACACATTTTGAGACGCCCGCCCGTCGTCAATCACTCAAACACAACCCCACAAAAACACTCAATCAAGAATTTCAACAATTCAAAACCACCCAACCCAAACAAAAACTCAAAAAAACAAAAGGCGGGAGTCCCTTTTTCAAAAAGAAAACCCCCGCCGTTCAAAATTACGCCTTACGGCAATTCTCGTCAATCAAGACAGCCGCTTCCTTACGCGAAATCTTTTCAGGGAATTTTATTCCCAAATCACGCATGAACTTCTTCTGCTTTTCAGAAGCCGGCTCTTCTTTCCGTTCATCGGAAATAATCTGCGAACGCTTGTCTTTCCCAATCTCCTGCAAAATCGCAATAGCAACTTCCTTATCGGAAACCTTTTTGCGAATTGCCTCGAACAATTCCGCATACTGCTTTATGTCATTTCTTTCCATTTCTTTACCTCCTGCATTTAATTAAGCGCGTTTACAGTTCGCCAACTTTCAAGGGCAAAAATCAAAGCCCCTTCAAAAAATCCGATTTACCTTTTCGCCTGAACTTTCGACTCGGCGAAATCCACAAACTCCTCAAGCTCTTCATCTGCCCATTCTCCAATAATTCCATTCATGTTGTTGTCCAACGCCCCATTCAAAAAATCATTGAATAAGGACAATAGACTCTCCTCTCCCAACTCATTCAGCCGAATAATCAAATTTTCTCGTTTTTCATTTTCATCTTCCATTTTCTTTTGCCTCCTTGCAACTTACTTTTTAAAGTGGTTTTTTCCCACTCCCTAACGGGTGAATATAAACGGCGGACAAAATCAACCGCCAAATCAAATTAACTTTTCTTCATCTTCGCCTCAACTGCCTTCAAACGACGGTTCGCCATATCGACATACTCTTTGCTTATCTCAGCCCCGATGAAATTCCGTTCAAGCATTTTTGCAACTACCGCTGTGGTTCCAGAACCCATAAAAGGGTCAAGCACGACATCACCTTTATTCGAACTCGCCTGAATTACTCGTTTGATAAAGCCGGACGGTTTTTCCGTCGGGTGTGAGGTGTATTTTCTGCCTATGACATACTCAAAAACATTTATCCGTTCCCTTTGAGATGAAAAGTTAAATGTTTTATGCTGTCCTTTCGTCAGATACATACATAACTCAAAAGCCGTTCGCCAGTTGTTTTTCTTATAACTCGGTTGCGGATTTTTCTTCAAAATTGCCAGCGTGCTACGATAACGAAAACCTTTCGCCTCGGCTTTCTTGACAAAATAGCCGCTGTCCTCGTTGGCGGTGAACATATACATACTCCCGCCTTTTTTCAAAACCCTGTAACACTCACTAAAAACTCTCATCATCAAAAGCTCATAATCAAATTTTGAAAAGGTGTCCCATTTGCCCCACGCTTCTTTTGTCGTGATGACTTTGCCTCCGCTTTTAGTAAGTGTAAAGTCGTTGGCGATATTATACGGCGGGTCGGTCACAATCAAATCAACAGACTCATTCGGCAACTGCTTAAACAACTCCATACAATCCCCCTGAAATATTTTGTTTAGTTCCATTGTTTCATTTTTTGAACTTTGGTTAAAGGATTATTCCCAAAAAATTCCCCTCTCGTCCATTTCATCGCAAACGGCATTCAATCTCACGCAATCACCGACGGAATAACATTGCCACTCATAAATCATTTCGTCCAGTTGCCAGCGTTCCGCAATCAATTCGTCGTTCGTCATCGCTTGTATTGTTTGGTTCAAATTTCCCATTTGTTTTTTTGCCTCCTTTCATTTGATTTTTTTATCCTGAACTCTTGCGGGTGTAACTCCCAACCCCGAACCCAAGTTCCTTGGGGTCATACCACAAACAGGGGAAAGCGAGGAAACTTCCGAGCGTGCCGCCGTAGCTGGTTTTGATTGATAAAATCGAAACAGAAAACTTAAATGGTTAATCGGAGATGCCTTTTATGTTTTTTAGCGAAGGACGGCTAATTTAGGACATTGGTTTTCCAAACAATATTTTTGCAAAAATTTGCGATAAAAGACATTTTTTGCTTGAAAAACATATATTTGCTCCTAAAATTAAGAAAATGTTAGGTAGATCAGGTAGCCTTGAAATAGTAATGGAAAGGTTTTTATAGTTCGTAAGAGTTTTAAGGAGTAAATATGGCTAAGAGCATAGAAGATCAGCTAGATGCTATTGCAGAGGAGGTTCTTAGTGATCTTGATGGCTTTGCTCGGGGAGTTCAAAGTCTTCAGTATGACCCCATCGCATGTCAACATACTGCAGAGGTTTCTGCATTTGTCAGAAAAAAAATGGCCTATTCACCAGAAATAGAACGTCTTCTCAGTTCTCGTTATAAAGGATAGTTTGCCATCTTACTGGGGGGCATATGATTATTCGTCCAGAACCGTCAGACCTTATACCTATCGCAACATCTCAGATAGCTACGGTATTCTCTAGTCTCAAAAACAATGAGATAGATATTGCTCGTAACTGTCTGGCAAAATTATGTCATCCATTAGAACATATAGTATTGAACATTGAGGATGATTATCTTAGGCCCTTGTATTCCATATTTTCTATTATCTATAATCGGTATCGTGGATTTGCTTTTATGGAGTATCCATATGTTGATCTAGAATTTCTGAAGTCTCATAGTTACCTATATAATAATAGTTTTACGGCACCAATTAGAACTTGCGGACGTTTTCATTTTTTTTCTGGAAACATAGATCCATCATTACTTAAAAATTGTTTTTTTAAAGGAGAATTTAAATTTATTAATGCCGGAGAAAAAAATCATATTGAAGGCTCCTTTTTTCAATACCGCGGTTTCTGTGTACTAAGACCAATAGGAATGCCTGTTGCGAGAGCATCTGTTGAGTTTGATATTCGAACTGGGGAAACAGTATCAAGAGATTGTCCCGAAGTCTCATTACTACCCGGAGAGGTGGATGGATCTCCATGCTTGACTTGTTCTGAAAAAGTCAAAGCTCATATTTTTTCAACTAAAATATTCATCGATTCGCCTCAATATGTTCAAGAAGAAAGTAATCTTGGACATTGTGGTCCATCGAGCGTATGGGTTGCTACTCATGCAATGGAAAATTGGCTTGGAGCTGTACCATCACAATTTTTGGATATTTCCTACAAAACTCGTGTGCCTCATTCTTCAGATCATATACAAAATATTCCATTTGATCCTTATGATTCAAGCGAGGGCATAGAAGCACGTAAGCTTGAAGAATTTTTAACTCAAGCTGGGTGTTCAGTATTTCATTCAGCCTTGAAATCAGAATTAACACCCTTGGCCAATTATGCGACTATTTTAGGCGATATTTACTCGTTTATAGAAAGCGGTTTACCAGTAATTCTTTTTATTCACAATCCGAATAGAAACGAAGCTCATGCCGTAACACTAGTTGGTCATTCTTTACCTAATGACATCAATATAGGCCCTCTGTCCTGTCCTTTTGCTTTGTCTTTAGAGAATGCAAGAAAACATAAAATTCTTGGTACAGGAATCAATATATATTATGCTCATGATAATGCATATGGTCCTTTTAATCGAATTAATTTCTTACGTCCTACAAACAATATAAGCCCTCCGTCATTGCAAGTTGAAATTGGAACAAAAAAAGAAAAGTATCTTTTTGATGGAGCATTTTTAGTAGGGCCATCTGAGGTAAGAAACTACGGAATTAGTATTCCATACGAATATGGTCCATTCCGAGACCATTTAGAAAAATATTTTGACAAGATTACGGACGCATGGATAGTGTGGAGAAAATTTTTGACTTCTGGGGGTGATTTCAAAAATTCACTGTTACGTCGTAATTTTTCTCCCAAAACTATAGAGGCATATAACAGTATGCACCTTCCCAAATATATATGGGTATATGAATTTTCTGTTGAAAAAGACTTTTTAAGAATTTCACGCCAAAATAACTCAAATGCGGTCAGGCACATTTGGGGTGAAGTATTACTTGATGCAACTGCAAAAGGGGATTGTAGAAAAATCCCGGTAGCCTATCGGCTTGGTAATGTCATATGTGATCCATTTGGCGCAAGATGTGTAGTCGGAGAAGGAAAAACTTATGAAAATTATACCAGAAACTAATAAGGAGTGAAATATTATGACGAATATTGGAAGTCAAATTAACCAAGATGGAATTGGCAATATAAAAGTTAGGGGGGTAGCCAAATTATCTAAATTCACCTCAGATGAGGCTAACAAAGAAATAGTTCGCCAACATTATAGCCTTCATCGTTTGGCGCTTTGTTTCTGTTTTTTATTAGGTATAATCGGTGGTGGCCTATCAATATTTTTTGTCATCAATCCATTAGAAGTTAATGTATATGGTGCTTCTATTGCAGGAGGAGCTGGAGGAGTTATTTTTGCAACTGCGATGTTTTTATGTTCTTACATTGTAAAAACATGCCATGTAGGGGTAGATTGAAAAAATCTTTTTGTTTTTCATTTTAAGCTACCTTACACCCTAGCTAATATGGGTCGAGCCGTCATAAAAGCAGATGCAGCACAAATTCAATCAGCCGCTACACAATGGACTGAAGGTTGCGGCATGTCCATATCCAAAGTACCATCAAAATCAACTGACGGTATCAACCTCAAAGCACAAAGCCGTCTTTATTCCGCAAAAATAGAATTGCAGCCATTGGACAAAGGCACAATCGTTACGGTCAATTATACGCCGAGGGCTTTTTTCAATATCGTCCTGCATGTCCTAATGTTTTCGGCCTTGGCGGTAAGCGTCTTTTACATTAAGGAACTTGTCGTCAAAATATCGCCGGAACCGTTTCTCATCGGAATATCGGTTGCCATTTTCACAATCATAATGTTTTTGTGGAAAGATAACAGTCTTCAGCCGAAACTGGCAAAACATGAAAATGTTCTTTGGGAATTCTTGCATAATTCATTCGATATGGAACTGCTTTTGCGGCCTGACGGATCTGTATATCCGTCGATTCGGGCAAAACTGCTTTCTGAATGTTTTCAGGTATTCATGCTTCTTCTCATCGGATATATTGCGTGCGGCTTTTTCGGCTTGGCTATTTTGAGTATTATCTGCATTCCTGTAGCCATAATGATACTGGCGGAACAGCAGAAAAAGCTCAACCCGCACTGGAACTGGCGGTTCTGGGTTATTGCAAATATGGGGCAGTGGCATTTTCTGCTGCTTGCATTTCTGGCGATTATTCCGCTGTTTTTTACTTTTGAGGTCCTTCTTCCACAAAAATTGTACATGCAGCAAACCCCGGCATCGTTCACGGAATTATCCACGCGGGGATATTTTCGCCGGACTGACGAACTCAGGCAAAAAACGCGTGAATCATTTTATGAGGGTGCGGACTACTGCATAAAAAACATCAAATATGCTACGGACGCGGAACGAAACCTTGACCGCCGCATAATGCTGTTTATCATCAGCGTATTCAATTTTATCATCTGGCTGATATTCTTTGTTTTCTTTATCATCAGACCCACCAGACGGCTTTTAAACAACCACAAAATATGGCAAAACGAAGTTGTCGGGCAGGAAGTTCAACAAGGCCCAGCCGTTCCGTATATGCCCGACGCTTGGAAATGGAAAACCCCAACTGGATTTCGGGCGTTGATATGGCTGCATTATTTCTGGGGCGGAATAATCAACTGGTTGGTCTGCATTTTCAGCATCGACGGTATAAGCTATTTTTTGACCGGCAAGGCATTGGTCATTCCACAGAGTGCGAATCTGTGGTCATGGCTTTTGGCCTCGAACGAAATTCTTTTCGGATATACAACAGGTTGTATAGTAAGCGGAGCGTTCATACTAATTTTCAGTTCAATAACCCTGATGACGCTCGGAACTTTTTTAAAACGAATTTTCAAATCGTGCCTGCTGACATTAAGTTTATTACGTCATTACCCAAATCCTAAACTCAACAGCCTTGACGAATTTATCACGGCAATCTGCAAACAATATAAAATACGCAAACCCGCAATTCATCTGACTTCAAAATCGCAAGCTGTTATTCGTTTAAAATATCTTCCGCTTCTTGCAAAACCCGTCATTGAAATCAGCACCGGCACCCTCAATCTGCTTGAACCCAACGAACTAAATGCCGTCGTGGCACATGAAATAGGCCATATTCGTCAAGGGCTTTTCAAAATCGAATTATTGAAAATTCTTTCATCACTTGCGATGTTCCCCAACTATTACCTGACGCTGATTCTGGATTGGCCTGCCAAGGAAATCGACGCCGACAAATTCGCAATAGAGGCGACGCATAATGAAAACGCCATTAAAAACGCTCTCGTCAAAATCTTTGCAGCCCAGATTTCGTATACCACAGCGTCGGAAAATAACGCTTCCCAATCAAAATCGCGCTGGCATTCGATGCTGGTTTCAATACAATTTTACTGGGGCGAGAACCTTTTCGGTTATTCGCACCCGTATTTGTCGGAACGGCTTGCTGTGATGGAAAAGCCGGCGACATAAATCAGTTGCAACTGTAAGGAAAACAATGACTTCTGACTGCCAGCCATCATTGGATATTGTTCGCAAAATTTCGGAAAAATTCGTCGGAAATATTTATAAAGACGAAATAGCCTTATTTGATACCTTCTGGAACATGCTTTCACCACAAATAGCCCGCAGGATTCAGGCGGGTACTACGGCTAAAATCTCAAACAACTCGCAGCTCACCAATCCGTCCGACCTGTATTTCGCTCAAGGCCAATCTTTTAATCTCGTTACGCCGATAGTAATCGCTACGGTAGATGCAACCGTTTTGAATATGCAGAGCAAAAAACTTTCGGGCAAATCCATGAACGATTTTATTTCGCAGATAGCAACGTCGTTCGGGGCAACGAAGGAATTGACCGCCAGTCTCACAAAACATCTTCCGAAATTCTGCGAAGCGGTTTTAAAAGATTTCGCATCACCGAGTTCTGTAATATCCGATTGCAGCAACGACCGTTTCAGGATATGGACCAACGGCAAGACGGATATCGTCGGTAACATCGACAAATTCAAAAGCGACAAGACAAAATATCTTTTCTTTCTCGACATGAATCAGCCGTCGCATATTTCGCCCAAAAACAAATCGGCCAGCATAGGCCCGACGGCGGTCAACATTCTGCAAATACTTGTGGAAAATCTCGGCAAGCGGGTACCGAGCAAAGAATTTATCGGCAACGTTGCAAACAATACTTCCGACATAAAACAGGCCAGCGATAAAATCGAACAGCAACTTACGAAGCTTCACAAATTTTCCGGCGGCAAATTCCGCGAATATCTTTTAGGTAACTGGCTGAAATCAGGATTAGGCCTCAAGGAAGATTTTGCCGACAAATATTTTCTGTACTCGCGAATAAGACCCGACGAGGAATAAGAAATATATTTCCAGACTTTCATTTCATTCTTCAACTCATAATATCATTTCACTTCTGAATAATCTCTGAATTTTATCTTTTCACATTCAATATTCGTGAAGTTTTTTAATCCGATTTTTCATGATACAAATGTACCTGTAGTAAGAAATGAAAAGTAAAGAGCAAAGATAAGCAACAAACGCATCACCGATTTTTGGAAAGGAATTTTATATGAGCATCAAAACTTTATTACAGAAATGGTTCGGCAGGCAAACGTATCCGATAGACCGGCCATACATACCCATGCCACAGCAGGGACAAAGCCAGCCGGATAATTTCACATACGAAAACACCGGCGAGTTTTCGGAAACTGAAGCTTCCATTCAGAGGATATTCGGAATGTCCACCGCATTCGGCAGCCGAAAGACCGTCAAGGTGGTTGACGGGCATGGAATCGAATTTTCTCAACAGCAGAGTTTTATCGTCGGTTCCGGCAGAAGGGTATCGAAACTCGAAGATATCGGCGGGGTCTGCAAATTCTGTCAGATGGAAGCCGCTCCACTATATGAAGCCGGAAATATCTCACTCCAGCAGTTTGAATTAGCGTCGCTTTACGATGTTCACTCATCAGCCCAATGCGATGTTTGCCGGGGAACAGGATGCAATCGCCATATAAAACCGGTACAACTTCCAAACGGACAGGTGATGCAATTATGTGTTGCTTGCCAAGAACAGTTGAACATTCAACTTAAAAAAGAACGACGCAGGCAATGCGTCAAAAATATTTTCGGATTTTTCTTCTCACCATTTATCGAAAAGGATTTTTGAAAAATGAATTTCAATTCTTCAGAAAATCTCGACAAGAAAGAGCTTTTCCAGCTTGAGCGGCAGTTGCGGGAAAAAGCACTGATACATCGTAGCGACGTTCAGAATCTTCTTCGGCAGGCTTCACTGTCGAGGAACCCGCGAATTTACGAATCGATTATTACCCGGCTCAAACTCATTCTCGAATCGCATAACGAGAACGCGATGAGGCTGGCGGATCCATACATTCCATATTGTCCGATGTCGCTGAGTAACTCCGGTGAGCTTTATCTTCTGACACAAATGGACGGCGTGAAAATTTCCATCAATCCCGATACTTTGGTTACGGGCATGCTTGTCATCGGCCCGACGGGTTCGGGCAAGACTCTTTTTATCGTTCATCTCTGCGAAGAACTGCTGAGGGTGCAACAATGAATATCACGATAATCAGCCCGAAGCCGGAATTTCCAGGCCTGCCGCAATTCAAGCGAATAGACCTGCAAAAAGTTTCGCTGGATTTGACGCCGCCGCAGGGAATTAATCCGGCAGACTTCGTATTTGAGTTCATGTCGATTCTCGGAAGCATCTGCGGTCTAATTTACGGTATCGAGATTTTGACTGAAGCCGTGGAATTGGCATTGCAGCAACTCGTGCGATTCATTCAAACAACTGGAAGACAGACATCACTCTGTATAAAAGACATAGCAGAAGCGTTGCATTCGGTACCGGCAAAAGGTTTTCGGAAAATGGGTTACAAGGACGCGGCGCAAACGGCACTTGAACTTCTTCTCGGTAAACAGAATCTTTTCAGTTGCAGGAAAGGCCTTCCGCTTGAATGGCTGTTTAGCCGCAATACGATTCTTCATGCACACAGTCTGACCAACCCGATGCAATGTCAAACACTGTTGATATTCATGCTCTACTGGTTCTATCGCGGCGCTAAACTCGGCGGATACGGCAGCCGTCTGAGGCAGGTGGTATTAGTGGATGACTCCAGCCGCTACACAGGTTCGACGTGGTCGCAGTTCGAACGCCAGAGCATCACAAGCCCGCTGGGGCATATCCTCGCCGTCCTTCGCGAGGCGGGAATTGCGGTAATTTTCCTTACGCAACTGCCGGCACAGATAGACCCGTCGGTATTGTCGCTGATACGCAATGTTCTGGTAATCGGCAATGTAACCGGCGAGGAGAACCTCCGCGTGATACGCAACTGTATGTCGCTGAATGAAACGCAGAAAAATGCAATTATCGGCTTCAAGACGCGCGAGACGCTGGCGTTCATATCAGGCCATCCTTGGGCGAAGCCGATACACGGCTGGACTCCATATGTCGCTGATTTACCAAAAATTTACAGTTCTAATAATGATTATATTGACATGATTGAATCATGGAAGTCGCTGAAAGATATTCCGCAACAGGAAACTTCCCAACCGCAAGCGGCTCCTACCGGTCAGGATGTTCCGACAGGCAGCATTTCTTGGAAAACATTCGTCTGGGACTGCCTGAACTATCCGTTCGATAAGTCCGATGACAGAACGACAAGGCTCAACATTTCGGTACGCGAATACGAAGTCGCAAAGAACGAGGCGGTTCAACAAGGATTTATAACGGAATCCCAATCTGGGAAACGCAAATACCTTATTCCGACGCCGAAGGCATATCAGGAATTTCATCAGCAATGTCCGTACGAGCGCGCGACCAGCATCGAACACGCGTTCTACGTTTTGCTGACGGCACATATCCTGAAACAAAAACCGACAATTGTAAGCGTCAGAACGGAAGTCCCTCTCGGAACGAGCGGCTCAACCATCGATGCTACTTCTACGGACAAGTCAGGCAAGATGACGGCATACGAGGTTACGCTAAATACTTCAAACCTTTTAAGCAATGCCGCCAAATTACAGGATACGGCTTACGAAAAAATCGTTTGGGTATGCCGCGACGTGGCGGCTGCAAAATCGGTCAAGGCCTACTTCAATAAAACGACATCGCTACCGAAGGAATTTATCTCGAAGTTCGAATATACCTCATTCGGCAAATTGCAGGAGTTGTGAAAATGCGAATCAACTGGAAAAACATTTACGGAATACTCGGCGTGGTTTTTTGCATATGGGTTTTCAGGCACCTCAAGCCAGTAGCCATTACATGGTTCGAAGCCGCAGAGAACAACCATGAGTTTTTTGAAAAACATCCGGCGTTGCCGTCTTTGACGCTGGCGATGATATGCGCAACAGCATTGGCGATTTACAAAATTCACTCGGAGCGAAAAAAGTGATTGTTCTTGTTAAAAACTTTTAAAAAGTTCAAAAGGCGTGGCACAGCCTAAAATCGGCCGAGAAAGGATTTTCCAATATGGAAAACTACATGCAGTATCCGGTCAGGCGGGTCGACCCCATCGACTCCGAAATCATTCGCAGAATGGCGCAGTCAGCTCCGCGAAATGATGAAGTCGAGGTCATAGACCTCGACGACCCACGGGCAAATGTAAAACCCACGACCTGGCACAAGTAGACCGAGGCGTACGCCGGGCGGTGCGTTGCCGCCCGGCTTGCCCCTTACAGCACGGAGTTTAAAAAATCATGAAATGGTACAAAGACGACCCGATACGGTTCGAGATGGAAAAGCGGCTTCTGGCGGAGAACCACGGCGGAAGCAGGATAATTATCGAAAATGGAACGGTGCGGGTTGAATTCACGTTCGCGACTTGTCGCGATAATTACGAAATGGTTGCATATTTCCCCAAAAATTATCCGTACGACCCGATGCAGGTTTTCGTCAAAAGTCCGACGCTGGAAAGCCCGCCTCATCGTTACACAAACGGAAGGCTGTGCCTCCATGGCGACAATGATTTTGACGCTGGAACAACGGCAAAGGTCTATATCGACTGGGCAAAGCAATGGATTTTGACTTACGAAAAATGGCTGGCGACGGGCGAGTGGCCTGTCGGCAACAAAGGAAATTGAATTTTTTAACTTTTTTTACAGGAGTTCAATTATGAAAAATGAAATACTGATAACTTACAATGCTGCAAAGACAATCATCCGTGATGCAAGGAATTTTCCCGTCGAAACGGGCGGGATACTCGTCGGCTCGTTTGATGAGCGAATGACGATGATAATTGCAGCCGGCGAAAGCGGAATCAATTCCATTCATCACGCCGTACAATACACTTCCGATGCGGAGAGTGATGGTAATTGCCTTGAGGAAGCGAGAAAAAAATTCGGAGATAAAATTATTCCAGTCGGCTGGTGGCACAAACATCCAGGCGGAATGGATATGCCCAGTAGCGGTGATTGCATTCAGGTACAAAAACTTGCCACGGAATACAATGACGGCAAGCCGATTTTGATGGCAATAGTCAACCGCGACGAATCTAAACGCCGCATAAAAACTTCGCTGAAATTCTACAGCCTGAGTTCGGATGGAAAGTTGTTAAAACATGGCTGGAAACTCGTCAAATCCAACGACGAAAATCTTCTGGCGGTGATTAATGCCATGCCCGGCAGGCCTGAAATAAATAATGCCGAGTTCTGGCGTAATGAGGATTTTCAATTTTATCTGAACTACATCGGCAGGAAGCGTATTCGCGATGAAATTCGTCAACTCAAAAACGCTGGATGGAATGTGGTTACCATGCGTGGAAAAAGTTCCGGTATCTTGACGATGGAAGTTACTGATGGAAAGCTGAAGATAAGTTTCAGATTCCCGCCGGAATATCCCTTAAATCCACCGACAGTGAAAGTCGAAGACCGCGGCAAAAGATGGCCTAAAAACGTCCCAAACTGGAATTCACTCAAGACCCTTTCGGACATTGCCAACAAAATCAAGGAGTATTATTATGACTGCCACCTCGTTGAACAATTGTACAATATTTTTTAAGGACGCTATCGAAACTAAGTCGCTTCACGTTGGAATGCACCTTTTCGGGGAATTTGTTGAAACGACTGGAACGCTTTGCCTTTCGCCGTATCAGCCGTCGTTCGACTATTCACTTTCAATCTATGTTGTGCGGAAAATTGAAGGTGGTTTGATAACGCTTCGCAGCATCGGCGATGGCAAGGTTTTTTCAATGCCGCATGAAATCGTTACGCAGGCCGATATTTACAAACGCACGCCGTTCAATCTCGCCGAGATGTCAATGCTCTGGAATAAACGGTAGTGGGTCAGTTTGATTATTTTTCAATCAAAGCGATAATTTCTTCAATTTCCCAAACATGGTCAGATATTCCTGCTGCCATAGCTGGAGTAACTCTTAAACTCTTATGTATCCGACAAAAATTATAGTGCATAAAATGTAAGGCTACGGCATACGCCAGATTGTCTATTTTCTTTGAAAATGCGTTTGTAAGACGGGTAAAACGTCTCATTCCCATACGCATTGTCAAGTTCTGCCGTTCCACATAGGAAGTTGATATATATTTCGGGTCTGGATTGCCATTTACCACAGCTAATTGGCAGCCCGTTATATGACTTGGACTGTATTTTTGCTCTGGCTCTTTGACTTTACCATATATCTTTACCAAAGTCGCGTAATCCACTTCGCCGCCAAAAGCATCCTCAACAGCCGTCAAATATGGCTTGTGTCCATCAGAAGTTAGTTGAATGCGGTGTTTTAATCTTCTGGCTACGTCCTGCATGAAAGCAGTTGCCCAGCCTGCATCTCTACCGCCTACAAGCCATGTAGGAACTAATTTTGTGTCCGCATCAAGGGCAACCCAAGTCCAGACATCACCATATCCAAATTGCCCGTCAAATTGCTCTGGTACGTTCTTTTGTTTGGCATAGCAGAAAGACCAAATTTCATCTACTTGGATACGCTTACAAGGTAAATTAACCATTACCTTGTTTTGATAATTTTCGCAGGCTTGCCCGACATCTGCCAATAGCTTGACGATAGTATTTTTTGCTACCCCCGTCATTCTGACAGTTGCCCGGATGGAATTGCCCTCAACAAGTGCAGCTAATACTTGGACACGTTTTGCATTAGACAGTATATTCATACTGACTATTATGCTTGAGCGGTCAAGCAAAGTCAAGATATTTTTTAGAAAATTTTATTGTATTGATATTGTCTAGGATACCAAACTTTTATCTTTCTTGCTATCATTGTGCGCTCCATCGCTTCGACCGCTATCCGCATTTCTTCTGTCATGTTTTCCTTTATTTCGTCTGCCTTTTTTGCATTTTTAGTTTTTTTCTCATTCATCACATTTTCCTTTTTATGTGCTAGGGCTAGTAGCCATAAGCATGTCATGTTCAGTCTCAAATAATTTAACTACTCCATTTCGTGTAAGATGGAGTTCGGCACGTGTATAATATTCCCATATTTTTTTCCAAAACGGGTCATTTTTGCCTAATATTTTAACCTTTAAACCAAGTGTTGTTCTAGCAGTACTACCATCAATCATACGCCCATGAACTTTATTTCTTTTTACAGATGATAAATAATCTACCGCCTTTTTTATTTTGCTAGTCTTATCGCTATGATTTTTAAACATATATTGACCTAAAAATTTTCTTGCCACATCTCGTCCAAAATCCATTAAATGTTCACATTCTGAAATAAATGGCAAGTCAAGCGTAAGTATCATGTGTGCTGTGGCACCGGTTTCTTCTTGGTTTTTCTTTTGTTGTTCATATTTTTTTACTAAATCATTCCGTGCATCGATAAACGATTGCGCTGATACATATCGCCTTAAGCCACCAGCCGCAACTTCTATTTGTGCATCTATGGGGCCTAATTCAGAAGGAGGCCCCATAATAATTTCATCTGCACCAAGAGAAATAAGAGTTGCAGCGCTTTTAGCTTCATTTGGTATAATAACTCTAAACTTTTTACATTGCGCACGGCATAAGTTTACAAATTTTTCTACTACAGTTCCATCTCCACCTGGACTATGTAAAATAACATTCAGTATTTCTACATCTCCAATACTACGGAGTACATCGCCCAAAATAGATATGTCAGCACTTACTAATGAGGCATGAGATAAATGAGCTAAAACTCCATTGGGGCCTTTATCCTCATTATATTCTTTTTGGGCTAATTCTTTTAGGAGTTCCCGTCTTATTTCTCTTTGCTTGCGGATAATATCGTGTTCATCTAAAATTGATGAATAAGTCGGAGAATCATTGCTTTCAATATTTATCTCTGATTGCTCGGTCATAAAATTTCCCCTTAAATAAATTTTAATCCGATTTAGACCATCTCGCCTTTGCTGCTTTTTTAGCTATTTCCTTGCGTTCTTCGGCTGACAATTTAGCTGCTCTTGCCTTACCACCTTTAAGACCACCACGTTGCCCTAAAAGTACTGCCAAAGGGTCTTTACCCTCAGCTTCGGCTTTTCGTACTAATTCTCCTGTCGCCTCATTTACTATTGAGGCGGCTATTTGATTCACGTCTTTTTTGCTTGACCGCTTTTGCATCATCTGATTATATACAGGCCGTTTCTATATATCAAGTCTAATTTTGGGCGATATGAGTGAACTATAAACTTGTAAAATAGCGAGTTTTTCTATATTATGCACTCTCCCAAACACTGAAGGGAGGTGATTTTTATGGACAAATGGGAATTTTATAAGGATTCTGCTGGTTATTGGCGATGGAGGCGCGTAGCCCCAAACAGAAGGGTAGTTGGAGCATCAACAGAAGGATACGCTAATAAAGCCGACTGTGAAGCCAATGCCCGTCGTAATGGCTGGAAGGGTTAAGCTATTTCGCCAACAATCCGTAAGCCTTGTTTTTGGGCTTGACGTTCAGCATTTCCCCAAGACAAGGCTTTTATTTTGCTTCCTTCGTAAACTCCATCTTTTTTATCGATTTCAGTAATAAACGTTTTGAACTTTCTTTTACTCGTTGTAGTATTCCTTAAATTTCAAACTGACCCACTACCGAATAAACGGGTATTGCTCTTCGGACTCGGAAGCGGCGGAAGCAAGATTGCCATCGAACTCACAAGATCCGGCGTCGGGAACTTTTTATTATGCGATCCGGACAGGTTCGAGTATGCGAATGTTTCAAGGCACGAAGGCGATTTGACTGATGTTGGAAAGCCGAAAGTTCAACTTGCGACTGAACGGATCTATAAAATCAATCCAGCCGTGAAAGTTGAAATCTTTTGTGAAAATATTTTCGATTGGGATAGCGAGGATATCGAAAAACTTTTCAGCCAAGCCGACTTGGTTATTGCGTCTACCGACGTAACCGCAGTGCAGTTATTGATTAACAGGTTCGCATACAGGTTGAAAAAGCCGTGCGTATTCGGCGGCTGTTATGAAGAAGCCCTCGGCGGCGAGGTGTTCTTTACTCTGCCGAATGAAAACATGCCGTGCCTCGAATGTCTGAGGGGCAATCTCAAACAGCCGGAAAAACTCGGCGAAATAGATTACAGCAACGCGACAGGACCGGAAGATTATCAAGGCCAGCCGGGGCTGCACGCTGCCGTCGATTTTATCACCTGCGTAGAAATCCAAATCGCATTGGGAATTCTTCTACGCGAAAGTGAAACCTCGAAGCTGGCGAAGATGATTGACCCGAAAAAGAATTTTCTGCTTATCGGCGGAATGATGGGCGAAGGTTTTTATCGCTTCAAAAAACCGTTTGATATTTTCTATCAACCGCTCAAAGGCCCTCGGAAAACCTGCCCGCTATGTCAGGTTCAAAATCAAACCCAAATCTGAAAGGAATTTTCAATGTCAATTTTGCAAAACCTTTTTAACGAGTTTTTCGGAAACAATAACGCATCTTCAAGTAGTGGCGGTAGAACTCCCGACACATCGGACTACAAGGAAATCATCGTCAAATACGACGGGCGGCTGCAACGCATAACTCTCAATAAATACGGCGAAATTGTTAAGCGAACTTACGAATAAATTTTCTAACGATTACCAAACAAAGCTATTGCGCGGTTGCTTAAATTGCGCTAAATTATGGAGATGGAATATGAACCAAAAACTGACTTTACCGGAAATCGAGTCGGCGGCAAACGGATATCCGCCGATTCTGACGCCAAGCGAAGCAGCAAGGCTATTGCGTATAGAAAAATCGACGCTGTACCGCCATATATGCGAGGGCAAATACGCAAAAGCCGTCAAACGCGGCAAGCCTTTGCGGTTCTGGCGGGACAGGCTCATTCAGGAATTCATGTTGTAGAGGTCGTTTTGGCAAGAGGTGCATTATGAAGCTGGAAAATCGAGAACGCGTTGACGGTACTGAAATTACCATCGGCAGGCGAATTTATCGCAGCAACGGCAAAAAGATTTTAAGCCGGAAATATCACGCCGAATATCGAGACGCCAACGGCATACAGCAATGTCGCAGCATGTCGGCAACAAGCGTGATGCAAGCCCGCAGACAAGCACTTGAAATCCAGCAGCAGCTTGAAAAAGGCGTCGAGGAAGTCAAGCCGTCGAACATCACGGTTGAAGAACTTACTGCGAAATATCTCGAAATCGTCGAAGCAAAAGGTGCCGCCCCCAAAACCGTCTGGAAATATTGCGTTGATATTGAAAAGCTCCAAAAATTCTGCAAGAAGAAAAAGATTCACATCGCTCGCCAGTTCACGGAAAACGATTTGTACCTTTATCGTCAATATCTCGTTAAAAAGGATTATTCGCCGAAAACGGTGCAGGGAGCAATCGTTCTGGCGAAACAGGTTTTCAAATGGGCGTGGCGCCAGAAATTATTGGCAAATTATTATCTTGAAGCCGCTTCTTTCCCGAAGGCAAAGGCCAAGCCGCAGCCGTGTTTCACTTCCGAGCAAGTCGATATGATTATCGCAAAAGCCGTCGGCCAGGAAAAATGCGCCTTCGCGTTAATGGGGTACGCAGGTTTGCGAATCGGCGAAGTCGAACAGCTTTGCTGGGATGATATCAAACTCAAGGACGGCAAGTTCGCGATGATTCACATTCGCCGTGGCGGGTCAAACGGGATGACGAAGGACAGAGACGAACGGTTCGTGCCGATACACCCGAAAGTAGCGGAGCATCTTGAAAAACTCAAACAAGCCAAAGGCCTGCTTCTGCCGGAAATCAACGAGCGGAAACTCCTCGGCAGAATAAAACAGCTATGCCGTGAATGCGAATTCGAAAATCCGAAACAATATAAACTGCATACTTTCCGGCATCATTTTGCCAGCATCTGTGCCAATCACGGGGTAGCCCACCGAAAAGCCCTCGCATGGCTGGGACATAGCAACTCCGAAATGCTGGACCTCTACTACCATCTCCACGACGACGACAGCCTCCAAACTATGGCGGAACTGGCTGGAACCGTGAAAACCAGCAAAGTGAAATAGTCATAAATTTCGCCCCTCCATCCATATTATTCAATTTCGGCATATCCCACAAGTTTTGTGGATATATCGCGATAAAAACAAAATTTAAAGGTTTTTTCGTTTTTTTATTGTTTTCCCGGTAACACAAATTATCTTTTGAGTAATATACTGAAGGCTATATAATCACTCGCTAAAGCTTTCATTTCAGGAGAATTCTATGACTATGTACATTACTCAGCAAGACCTTCATGTTTTTTATCAACAAGTACATCAAAATGTCGCCAAGCAACTTGGAATAAAAGACTACGAGTGGAAATCGGCAGACGAATTGGTTGATGAAATTCAAAAAACCAACTCGGTGGTAGCCACCACACTTCAGTCATTTATCACTGCCTATGAATCCTGGTTCAATGTGCATAAGGATATTGATAATGAAGGTACGGCAGGGCATCTAACCCCGGAGCAAAATGCAATGTTGATGGCCGCCATTGAAGCCCGTGATTCAGCCAGGCAAAAGGTAATTGACGAACTCTCCAAGCTCTCTATGCCGTAACCAAATTTCCCGATGTTGAAAATCCTTAAGAAAATCATTCGCGGAGAGGGTGGTGAGGACGTTTTGAGGGCAACTTGAGGGCAAACGGGGAGTAAAGAATCGAGAAACTCTTGTAAGTATTTTATTTTCATATACTTACAAAACACACTTCCAATATACCGGAGAGGGCGGGATTCGAACCCGCGGTACCTTGCGGTACACAGCATTTCCAGTGCTGCACAATCGGCCGCTCTGTCACCTCTCCAGGGGGAGATGATATGATACATATTTCCGGCTCGGATACAATATTCAAGCAAAAAAACAATTAAAAAATCGACTCTTATTTCACCCCCATTTTTATTGATGTTTTCAAATTTTTGCTCTTGACGCGCAATAAAATTAGGCGCATCATAGACGCCGTGGAATCGGGCTAAGGGGCCTGATGGGCAGTCGGCAGAGCCACGGAACTGGCAAAGCCCTGCCATGTTAATATAAATTTTATTCGAAGGAGTGAAGAAATGGCCAAAGCCAAAACCCTCACGAAAGCACAGATTATGGCCGCCCTTGCTGAAGCAAACGGCGCGACCAAGAAAGCCGCTACCGAATTTGTCGACAGCCTCGTGCAGTTGGCATATAAGGAAGCAAAGAAAGGCTTTACTATTCCGGGCCTCGGCAAGCTCGTGCTTGTCAGCCGTAAAGCCAGAATGGGCAGAAACCCTGCAACCGGCGAACCTATCAAGATTCCCGCAAAGAAAGTCTTGAAATTCCGCGTTGCGAAGGCTGCCAAAGACGCCGTCCTCTAAGTCGTCAAAATTTAGTCGAAAAACGAAAACCGGGTCAACTATGGCCCGGTTTTTTTTATCGATTTGAAGATTCCGCGGGATATAGAGTTGACGCGCGACTGGTTTTTATGGAAAATCACGGCCTATGGTTGTATCAGTCTTAACAAAACGCGAAAGGCAAACAAAATGAAAAAGTTATCTGCAGGTTTGATGGTGATAATCATGACGGCATGTCTGAGCATGGCGGCTGACGCCAAAAAAGCGTCGGACGGCTTTGAGCCGGCTGGCCAGTCGGGCAGCAAGACGTCTGCCGTCGTCTCAGCCGCTCCGGCTGCAACGGCATCTGACGTACAGGCGAAAACGGCGGCTGACGCCAAAGATTTGCCACAGTCGTGTACGCCGTGCGGCCAACAGGGCGAACAAAAGCCGCAGGGCAAAGAGTCCAAAGGTCTTTTTGACAATTCTTTCATATTCATACTTCTGGGCGTGATGGTATTGATGATTTTCCTCTCAAGCCGCTCACGCAAAAAACAGGAACGTCAACGCAAGGAAATGATTGAAGCTCTCAAAAAAGGCGACAAAGTCGTGACCATCGGCGGAATCTGCGGCACGATTGTTGAGGCTAAGCCCACGGAAATAGTAATCAAGGTTGACGACAACACTAAAATAAAATTCGCACGATGGGCTGTTCGGGCTGCCGGTGAAGACGCGGCCGCTGACAAGAAAAAAGACACCAACGACCAGCAGAACGCATCCTGCAACAACAACGCCTGATTGGGACTACAGACTCATGGACGTATTACTGGTAGGTAGCGGCGGCAGGGAACATGCCCTCGCCTGGAAAATCATGCAATCACCGCTTTGTGACAAGCTCTATGCTGCGCCGGGTAACCCTGGCATAGCGGCCGACGGCGGCGAATGTGTGAATATAAGTGCCGATGATGTTCAGGGCGTTGTAAATTTCGCCAGGGACAAAAAGGTCGGCATCGTAGTAGTCGGCCCCGAAGCTCCGCTTGCGATGGGCATGGGCGACGCGGTACGCAATGCTGGAATGCTCTGTTTTGGGCCTGTAGCCAATGGAGCACGCATTGAAAGCGATAAAGCCTACGCCAAACAACTTATGCAAAACGTATCCGTTCCGACGGCGGAAGCCAGAATTTTTACCGACTTCGAATCAGCAAAGACTTATGTGCTCAGCCGAGATCACGGCATAGCGGTAAAAGCGGCTGGCTTAGCCGCCGGCAAAGGCGTCATAATCTGCCCCGAACCTTTTCAAGCCGTCAAGCCCCTCGAAGAAATAATGAACGACAAAGTCTTCGGCGACGCCGGCAATGTGGTTCTGATAGAAGAATTGCTCACCGGCCAGGAGGCGACGGTGCTTGCTTTTGTCGACGGACGAAATATTTATCCACTTGAGCCGTTGCAGGACCACAAGCCCATCGGCGACGGCGATAAAGGCCTGAACACCGGCGGCATGGGTGCGTATTCGCCAGTGCCGATAGTGGACTCGAAGGCTATGGACAGGATTGAGCGGGAAATCCTTGTGCCTATAGTTGACGCCATGCGTCGCGATTTTGGCCGTTATGAAGGCGTGCTTTATACCGGCCTGATGTTTACGCCGGCTGGCCCTAAGGTTATAGAATTCAACTGCCGCTTCGGAGACCCCGAATGTCAGCCGCTCATGATGCGTTTCAAGAGCGATTTGCTGGAGGCAATGATTGCCACTGCTGAACATCGTCTGGATGAAGTTACCATCGAGTTCGACACGCGGCCGAGCCTTTGCGTGGTGATGAGTTCCGCAGGGTATCCTGGCAAGTACGAAAAAGGTAAGGTTATAACCGGCATCGAGGAAGCAAACGCCATCGATGGCGTTAAGGTCTTTCACGCCGGCACGGCTATGAAAGACGGCAGGCTGGTGACTAGCGGCGGACGTGTGCTGGGCGTGACAGCCATCGCCGACACGCTAGCCGAGGCGCAGGAAAAAGCATACGGCGCAGTGACCAAAATACAGTTTGAAGGCGCATACTGGCGAAACGATATCGCCGACAAGGCATTCAAATGATAAATAACAAGTAACAAGAGCCAAGTAACAAACAAATTTGAAATCTCAATTTTCAAGAAGCGTGGCCGACACAGGTTACGCTTCTTTTTTTTTACAAAATCGCCAAAACCGGGCATAGTTCGTTTTCAAACATGTGGTTTTGGGCGAAATATTTTTTGATTTCCCAGCAGAGGTGACATTTGCCGGCATAGCCCAGCGGGTCGGACCGGAAGCCAGTCTTCTTTGCGATATCCAGAAGCCCGAACGGCCCACTATTCGCCAGCGTGCCGAGAATCGGCATATCATTGTGGGATTTATATACGCGGGACCATATATCGCCCACGTGTTCCTGGAGTGCGTTGCCGAGGCAGAGGCCTGAACATACGCCTGGCAGAACGACGCCTGTGGGTGAAACGTGGATATTTCCGCTTTTGAGTAGTGAGTCGCGGCAATCCTGGCCGGCGAAAGTTTCCGGCGGATATTTTTCCATATATGAAGAAAGCACGTCGGCTGCTCTGCCGCTGATGCGGTCACGGTCTTTCTTTATCCAGTCCATGTACAGCCTGTCACGCTGTGGTTCTTCCAGCAGATTGGTATCGCAACCCATTTCCAGATAGTCGCGCCATCTTACTTGAACCCTTTGCGGGGTGATGATTTCCTCCGCCGTGCGTACGAGCAGCCGTACGGTTTTCATCGGTACGAACTGTTGATGATACGGGTCGCACGATACTGCCAGCAGACGCATGCCGGCGGCGTCGAGCTCGGTTATGCGTTTTCTCACGATATCGGCGTTCGCTGCCCAGAAGCCGTTAGTTTCTATCTTGTCAGTCTGGCCTAAACCTTTAGCCGTGGCCTCTTGCGTGATTTTCAGAAGCAGTTCGTAATTTCCGAACGGCTCACCGCCGGTCAGATGCACCTTGCAGCCGTGGGGGGATATTTCTCTGAGTTCCTGCCATACTCTTATGGCGTCAGCTGCTGACATCCAGTTGTTTCTGGACGGATTGCAATACAGGTAGCATGATGAACAGCTGGCGTTACACCAGTCCGTCAGCATTATGCCGACCTTTTTCCAATATTTCACGGGCATGGGTTCATCGCGGCGTCTTGCCGGCAGTAATGAAAAATCTGGAATGGTGCGGTTGGATTGTTCTGTCATTATTTTATTTTTTCGGAGCGGTCTTTTTCATTATCTCTTCAGCTACGTACTTGATGATAGGTGCGACTTTTGAAGGATAGTTCAATATGGCTTGAGCGTGTCGGCGGGCACCTTCGATATTGCCGGCCTGATACTGCATGTAGGCGGCAAGAACCAATACGTTCGGCTGAGGCGTAATGGCTATCAGCCAGTTTTCAAGCAGATTCAACTGCTGCTGCACGTTCATATTCGGCAGAAGCGATTTGAGGTCTAGTTTCACTTCCATAAGCTGAGGATAGGTCTCCATGGCGGTTTGCAGTCTGAAGCCGGCTACGCTCCATTCACATGCGGCAAACTTTGCCAGAGAGCCGCCCAGCCACGGCAGCGGATTTCTGGAATTCGTGATTGCGGCAAGTTCATATTGTTGCGACGCGGCGTAATAGCGGCCTTTGGCGAGTGCACGTTTGGCATTGTTCATATAACGGTTAAAAAGGTCTTTGCTGTTGCCGGCTAGATTTTTAAGCACCACGTTACGGGTTTTATCCAGGGTGACTATCATCTGCTTTCGCAGTTCCTTGTCGTGCTGGAGGCTGAGGTCATTGAGTTCTTCATCCTCGGCGTTCTTTTCGTAATTTTTGTCTATTACCTTTTCAAGTTCCTCGGACTGTTTTTCCATAGCTTCCTTGCGCTGTTTTTCCTTGGCGTTACGTTCCTCGACAGCCTTCTTCTGAAGTGCCGTCCGTAAATCGCTGAACGCATCCTGATTGAAGCCTGCCGTCGTAGTTTCTGACGGCTGTGCCGTATATATGCCGCCCTGAACGTCGCTGGCGGTTTGAGCGGCTGGCTGTTCGGTATACAGGAAGTCCTCTCTGACCGGAGGTTTGCCGGTTATGGGATTGTTCTGAATGCTGGCTACGGAATTTTCCGATGCTATCGGATTACTGTCTATTCTGGCGTTTACCATGCCGTTCTGTTGATTAATCTGGTCTTCTTCGCTGTCGAACTGACTGATTTCGTTGGCAAGCGTGGTTTGCTGATACGGATTTGTAACGCCGAAAGAGCCGGATGAATAGCCGACCCTGTCCAGAGCCCGTTGCAATTCCAGAATATCCTGGGGATTCGTCGGCGAAGGCAAAGTCCCTGGCGCCGAAGCTGCCACCTGTGCACTATAGGGCGTGTTCTGGAGCATAATTGTCGAAACGACGCGATTATATTGCGGCGTGTTCATTTCATTTGTGAGCTCGTTCATGCTGTTCTGGCGAGCGATATCCACCGTGGGGTTACTGTTGCCAGGGATAGGGGCGACATTCAGGATGTTGGCTCTTTCAACCTGGCCGAGAGTCATGGTGGTTTCGCCCTGTCCGTAAAACGGGGCTGCGTTTTTAGGATTGTAAATTGATGTCGGATTGCCGACAACGTCAGCTACGCTCACGGCGCGGCGATCAAAATCGTTTGTTCCGAAAGTGCTGGAATTGCCGTAAAAAGTGTCATTAATCGATGGCGCATTGCCGTGAAAGTTGGAAAGGCCGCGCGAACGGGTTATGTCGGTAAATGAATCCGGATTCTGGGTATAAGTTGAATATTGCGTTGAGCCGCTGCCGCTGTTTCTGCCGCCGCTTCCTAACAGTGGGTTACGGTCGAGGGCATGTCCCATGTCTGAGCCGCCTCTGGGATTATAGTAATTATTGCGCTGCACTCTCGTATCCAGCTGCAATTGAGCCGAAGCGTATGAAAACATGGCAATTAATGCCAAAAATGTCACTTTCGACGGGCTAATCATATTTTTCATGGTTTTATTCTCTATAATTGGCAAAATCCCAAAAACTCCTCTATTATATTATATACTGCAAAGCCGCAAGGCTACTATAAAATTGACGCCGGAAAGCAGTTTTTGTTCCGACAAACTTTTTGTTTTTTCTCAAAAGAGAGTTTTGATTGTTTACCATATAATCAGCTATAATCTATAGTAACAGTTAAACTCCGTGAATGATATAGTTCAATATGTTTTTAGAGATTGTTTGAATCGCAGGCTTGTCGTGCAAGACGGGCCATGTTAAAACACAAGCGTTTAACCGGAGCACGATACAAAAAAGGGCAACAGATGAGACCATTAAGGACATTTACCATAGAGCCGTTGCTGCCGCAGGCACTTGAGCCTTTAGCCATGATTGCCGAAAATATCTGGTGGTCGTGGAATCACGATGCTCAGGATATTTTTAGAAGGCTTGATTCCGATTTGTGGGAAGCGACTCACCATAACCCCGTGGCCATGCTCGGCCAGATAGATCAGTTTCGTCTTGAAGAGGTTTCCAAAGACGCCGGCTATGTAGCTCAGCTTCAGCATGTAGCCAAGAATCTTGAAGAATACATGGCTGCCGAAGGCTGGTGGGTACAGAAATACGGCAAAAACGAAATGCCGGAGATAGCCTACTTTTGTGCGGAATTCGGTCTTACTGAGTGTCTGCCGATATATTCAGGCGGCTTGGGTGTGTTGGCTGGCGACCATATGAAAAGCGCATCCGAACTTGATTTGCCGCTGGTTGGCGTCGGGCTGCTTTATCAGCAGGGCTATTTTCGTCAGCGGCTCAATGCCGACGGATGGCAGCTTGAGCTTTTCCCGCGGAATGATTTTCACAATCTTCCGGTGGAACTTGTTTCCGGCAGTGACGGCCAGCCGCTGAAGATTTCTGTGGAATTCCCGGACCGCAACGTCATGGCCCAGATATGGCAGGTGATTGTCGGCCGGATAAGCATTTTCCTTATGGACACAAATGTGCCGGAAAATATGCCCGATGACCGCCGCATAACTTCACAGCTTTACGGCGGCGATCACGAAATACGGGTTCAGCAGGAAATCATCCTGGGCATCGGCGGCGTCAGAATGCTCATGGCGTTGGGCATTCAGCCCAAGGCGTTTCACATGAACGAAGGCCATTCGGCATTTCTGACTCTTGAACGCATACGCGTCATAATGCAGGAAAAGAAGATAAGTTTCGCCGAGGCGCGGGAAGCCGTCGCCGCCTCAAGTATTTTCACCACCCATACGCCAGTGCCTGCCGGCAATGACGCTTTTGAGCCGTGGCTGGTGGAGAAATATTTTTCGCATTATGTCAGCCAGCTGGGCATGGGTGTAAAAGACCTTCTGAATATGGGCCGGCTGGAGCCTTTTACCGACGACACGCCGCTTAACATGACCATATTGGCTCTGCG
Organism: uncultured Planctomycetaceae bacterium; assembly: GCA_964536835.1. Classification (GTDB taxonomy): domain Bacteria; phylum Planctomycetota; class Phycisphaerae; order SM23-33; family SM23-33; genus DAONFI01. Next base: position 30,884 of record CAZIAZ010000031.1, read on the forward strand.
GACGAGCTGCTTCCATAACGGCGTAAGCCTTCTGCATGCGGAAGTATCCCGCGAGATGTGGAAAAAAACCTGGCCGGCATTGCCCAAACATGAAGTGCCTATCGACGGCATAGTCAACGGCATTCATACGCATTCATGGGTCAGCCGGGATATCTCGAGTTTGTTTGACCGCTATCTCGGCCCTGATTGGCGAGTTCGGCCGTATGATCAGAGCGTCTGGAAACGGGCGTACAATATCCCTGACGAGGAAATCTGGCGGACGCACGAACGCCGCCGCGAACGATTGGTAGCCTTCGCCCGCCGCCATATGATTCAGATGCTCTCAAATCGAGGCGCCGGCAAGAGTGAAATAGAGGCTGCATCCGAAATACTCGACCCTGAAGCCTTGACGATAGGTTTTGCCCGCCGGTTTGCCACGTATAAGCGGGCTAATCTGCTTTTTAGCGATATTGAACGGCTCAAGCACATCCTCAAATCATCCGGCCGTCGCGTTCAGATAATATTTGCGGGAAAAGCTCATCCCAAAGATACGCCCGGTAAGGAACTTATCCGCCAGATAATCCATATCGCACGTGATGAATTTTTGCAGAACTCCATAGTTTTTCTCGAAGACTATGACATGAACGTAGCCCGTTATCTTGTCGAAGGTGTGGACGTGTGGCTGAACACGCCGCGAAGGCCGATGGAGGCGTCCGGCACCAGCGGCATGAAGGCTGCGGCGAACGGCGCTCTGAATCTCTCGATTCCGGACGGCTGGTGGGCGGAGGGTTATTCGCCGCAAGTCGGCTGGAGCATAGGATCGGGCGAAATGTATGAAGATGAAAAATACCAGGACGAGGTTGAAAGCCGCGCCCTTTACGACCTTCTGGAAAAGGAAGTGATTCCGCTGTTTTATGACCGTGGCAAGGACAATCTGCCGCGTCAGTGGATAGCCATGATGAAGAATTCCATTGGCCGGCTGGCTCCGCTGTTCAGCACCAACCGCATGGTAAGGCAATATGCCGACATGTATTACAAGCCGGCTATGAATAACTGGCAGCGGCTCTCCGCCGACGAATTTGCCGGCTCGAAGGAGCTCAGCGGCTGGAAGCGGAAAGTACGCGACAATTTCAATGCCGTCCGTATTGAATCCGTACACGACAATATCGACAAGTCCGGCGTTTGCGTGGGCGGCTCGGTCAAGATAGATGCCGTTATCGTCATGGGCAATCTGGGCATAGATGACCTGGACGTGGAACTATATTATGGTCGTCTGGACAGCGAAGGGCAGATTGAAAACGGCATTTCGCTGACGATGATGCACACGGAAAACCTCGACAATTCGCGACATCGTTATCTGGTGGATATGCCGTGCGGCCGCAGCGGCCAGGCAGGGTATACCGTTCGTGTCGTGCCCGGGCGAAACGCCCGCTGCGATACGTTCCTGGGCGACCTTGTCCGCTGGGCGTGACATTATTTTTGTGGATTAGCCGTTTCTGATTTTCAGGCAGCGGTCGATTCTAGCCAGCGTGCGGCCTTTGCCGAGCAATGCCAGCGTTACGCCGATGCCAGGGCTGACAGTGCTGCCGGTAACTGCTATACGTAGCGGCTGTGCCACTTTGCCCATGCCCAGTGAATTTTTTTCGCAGTAATCGTGTATCCATTTTTCAACTGCCTGGGCGGAAAAGTCATTTACGTCGGCTAATTCGCCTCTCAGTGTCTCAAGCATTGTCCAGCCGGCGTTGTCGGCCTTTGACAGATTTTTCGCTATAGCCTGTTCATCGAATGTGTATGCGTCGTCCGGCCCGAAAAGCACGCCGCATTTTTTGACAATGTCATCAAACCCTTTCATGCCGCGGTGTGCTTCCAGCAGCGTCCGCAGAAGACCGTCGTCGCCGGAGGGAATCGGCGTGTCATTGCGAGAGAGATAATCCTTGAAGCATGCGAGCAGGCGTTCCGGACTGACTGTTGCCAGTGCGTCCGCGTTGAAGGCGGCTAATTTGTCGCGGTCGAACTTGGCGTTGCTTTTGCCGATACGGTCTGTGCTGAACAGTTCGCAGAATTCAGCCAGCGTGAATTTTTCGATGTCGTTGCCGGGATTCCAGCCGAGCAGTGCGAGAAAATTAAGAAGCGCTTCCGGCAGAAAGCCGGCTTTGCGGAAACTCTCGACCTCGACGTCGCCGTCGCGTTTCGAGAGCTTGCGGCCCTGCATGTCCATGATAAGCGGCAGATGTGCATATTGCGGTTCGGGGAAGCCCAATGCTTCTCGCAGAAGCACGTGACGCCATGTCTGTCCCAAAAATTCCTGGCCGCGGCAGATGAACGTTACGCCCATGAGAGCGTCGTCGATGACATTCGCCATGTGATACGTCGGCCAGCCGTCGGCTTTACGGATGATGAAATCGTCCTGTTCGGCGGCAGGCACGAGCATATCGCCGAAGACCTCGTCGTGAAATTTCGCATCGTGCAGGGCGGTTATGAGGCGGATGACGACAGGGCGGCCGGCGGCGCTGGCGGCTTTCGCATCGGCGGCTGTGGGTAACGTGGCTGGTGTGGTGTAACGGAAGGTCTGTTTAGCCTGTTGTGCCTTTTCACGGAGGGCTTCGAGTTCTTCTTCGGTGTCGAAGGCGTAATAGGCTTTGCCTTCGTCGAGCAGTTTCTGAATGTATTTTTCATAAATATCAAGGCGTTCGCTCTGGCGATAGGGGCCGGCAGAGCCGCCGACTTCCATGCCCTCGTCCCAGTTGAGGCCCAGCCAGCGGAGATCTTCCAGTATCTTGGGCACGGCGTGTTCCTGATGGCGGGCACGGTCGGTGTCCTCTATGCGAACCAGGAATCTGCCGCCATTTTTACGGGCAAGGGCGTAACTGTAAAGTGCTGTGCGAACTCCACCTACGTGAAGCGAGCCGGTCGGAGACGGAGCAAAACGGGTCTTTACGATTCTGTCGGTCATTTATCTATCCTTAAAATTTCTTATTTCAATGCTCTGGTTACAATCGCATGATTGTAATGGTCGGGTAAGTATAACGCAACCTTGCGTCGCGGAAAAGGGCCAAAATCGGCCGAATTGAATATGTAGGGATGATTCGGCATCTCCGCTCTTGTTAAATACAGTCGTCGGAATTATACTTCTTTTTCGCAAAAATTTGCCGCCGGTTTATATGATGCAAGCCGCTATCATGACGCGGGTTTCCGCAGGCGGACTGGAGTTAAAAAATGTTGCGCCCGATTATTCTTTTGGTGATATCGAACATATTCATGACGTTCGCATGGTATGCCCATCTTAAAAATCATCGTACGTCGCCGCTGTTGTGGGTGATAATTGCAAGCTGGGGCATTGCGTTTCTGGAGTATTGTTTTCAGGTGCCGGCTAACAGGCTGCTGAAAAATCTTGATATTCCGCTTGCCTATCTCAAAGCCATCCAGGAAATCATAACGCTGGTGGTTTTTTCAGTATTTTCCATCATATATATGAAAGAGGAATTTCGTTGGAATTACGCAGTGGGATTTGCGTTGCTGGTGGCTGCCGCTTTTTTCATATTCTATACGCCGAAATCATCGGCGTGAGTCGTATTGGCGATGAAAACACGTCAGCCGGCATTACTATCAGAACATTTTATGGAGATTATTTATCATGCAGAATGCTCAAGAGAGTTGTGACGCCCGGCCGGACGAACAGAAGCCTGTTTGCATGATTGTGGACATCACAGTAATCGACCGCGAGCTTTACGAGCAGTATATTGAACGTGTACCACAGACGGTGCGTGAATTCGGCGGCAGATATTATGCACGCGGCGGAAAGGTTGTTACGTTAGCCGGCGAATGGCGGCCGGAACGGATTATAATGGTTGAATTCCCGTCAATGCAGATGTTGGAAAAATGGTTTCACTCGCCGCAGTACCGCCAGATAGCCCCTCTTCGCGAAAAATCCACCATTTCCAGGGTAATAGTGGTTGAATTATTTTAGAGCATGTTAAACTTGATATGCGCCATTTCTGCTGGCTGCAAAATTGCTTGATTTAGGCGACGCCCATGTTTTTGGGATTTGTGCTAGAAAATCACTCTAACACTCTGAAAAACATATAAATCGGGCCCATATCTTAGCCTGAATCGCCGCTGTAATTTTTCCCTAAAAAAATCTCTTTTTTTCAAACCTCTTTCGGGTGTTGAGCGTTGAATAGATAGAAAGCATCCGGTTTTGAGAGGACATGGATATGAAAACCGCATTACTCAAAGAAAAGTTAATCGAAATCTCCGAAGCCCTTAACACCGGCGACGCAGGTTGCGAAATCGATCCATGCGAATACCTTGACGATTTGACGACGCTTAAAAGCGACATGTCAATAGATGAACTGGTAGACCATATCCGGCTGCAATCCAAGTATTTGTTGTTCGCCCTTGAGGCAGCTCATCGTGAGCGTTCGTTCCTGTTGAAGATGCTCGAAAAACCTCAGGGATAAGCAATAGAACGTATCCACCACCCGGCAGCGCTCAACGTAGCCCCTGATCGTCTGCGTCCATAATGACGCAGACGATCGTTTTTTTATGCCAGCCGGTTTTTTCACGGAATACAGATATTAGAACCTATCCCCAAAACCTTGGCTGCCTGCAATCGGCTCTTTTGCAGCCTGGCGGCGTCAGAAAAACGGCAGAATATTTTTTTTAAAAAAATATGCCGCCATTTTTCTTCCTTGCCAGCCCGTAAAATTGCTCGATTTCGGCGACGCCCATG
>CAZIAZ010000032.1:0-33523 GCA_964536835.1 uncultured Planctomycetaceae bacterium
AAGCAGGGCTTCAGATGCCAAGAAAGCGTATGACGCGGCAATGGAAGAACTGCAGGAACATTCCATCGAAGAGCCCCAATTCCCGATTATGCAGGAATCAGAACCTGCGAAAGCCGCCGAGCCTGTAACCGCTACTCCGGCAGACGAAAACGATGACTCATGGCGGGAACAGGAGCTTGCGGGATTGGTAGCCCCTGAAATATCGCCGAAGGTACTGGAAAAGCTCCGTGATAATGAGCCGTCCATTACGACGATGGGCGAGCTTGCAGATTGGCAGAATGTAAAGGGCGATTTCTGGGCCAAGGATATCAAAGGCATAGGGCCGGAAGCCGCCGGAGAAATCGCAGATGCCACGCTCGCCTTTTGGCAGCGCGCGAAGAAAGATGAAACTACTCCGCAAATGTGAGCGGGGCGAAGCTCTTTTATAGTCGTTCCGTAGATGCCCGCACACGTGGTGCGGGTTATGCCGCCGTGGTGTTGTCGGCATGCACACTGGCGTACCTGTTTCAGGGGGCCAGAGGCGAGGGTTCGAGTCCCGCTGGCGGCTTAAAACATGATAGATAATACCCAAACGTTGGTGATTGATATGGGTAGCCTAATTGAGTATCTGCAGGTGCTTTTTTAAGGCCGATAAATCATCCCCGTTACGGGAAAGATAACTAGGCGACACGCTCTATCTGAATATTGCTATTGCGAATCAATAGCGAGCGTGACTGCACCCCGGAGAGACGGGGTAGTTTAAAAACAAACCACGTATTTTACAAAGAGGTAAAAAAACAATGTCGAAAATTATTGCACTGAAAGCGGAAAACGTCAAGCGGCTGCAGGCCGTCGAAATCAGACCGGACGGAAACATGGTTGTCATAGGCGGAAACAACGGACAGGGAAAAACGTCGGTACTTGACGCCATTACCTACACACTCGCAGGTAAGGCGGCGTGCTGCGATAAGCCCATCCGCAACGGACAGACCCGCGGCGAAGTGTCGATTGAAACTGATGATTATGTGATTACCCGTACATTTACGGAAGCCGGCGGCAACGTTAAGGTGACGAACAAGGACGGAGCGAGATACGACAGCCCGCAGGGACTGTTAAACAAGCTCTGTGGAACGCTTGCGTTTGACCCGTTGAAATTCATGCAGCAAGATTCGCGGTCACAGGCAGAGACGCTCAAGGTACTTGTGGGAATTGATTTCAGCACGCTTGACCTGCAACGTGCGGAATTTTACGCGGAGCGAACTGCCGTCAACCATCATATCAAAAACCTCGAAGGCCAGTTGGCTGGCATGCCGGAGCATAGTGACGTTCCGGCGGAATTGTTGAGCATGTCGGAACTGCTGGCCAAGCTGGACGCTGCCCAAGCCATTAATCAACAATCAGTCGATAGGGCAAGGTACATCAAGGCGATGGAAACAGAGAGCGACAATATCAAGGGACAGATTGCCCACGCGGAAAGCCAGATAGACGCGTGGCGTAAAAAACTGGAAACGCTCGAAGCTTCATTGGCTGAAACACAATCCGTTATTAGAGATAACCAGAAAATCCAGTTTGAGTTTAAGGAAGCTGACGTACAGGGAATTCAGACGCAGATTGAACAACTGGAATCGACTAATCAAAAAATCCGCGAAAATCAGGCCAAGGCAAATGTGGAAGTGCGGCTCGAAGACGCCAGAGGTGAAGCCAAAATCCTGAACGAACGCATTAACAGCATTGACGACAAGAAAGCCAAAAAACTTGCCGAAACCCAATTTCCGGTCGACGGGCTCTGCTTTGACGGCGAGGGCGTGACGTTTAACGGCGTGCCGCTCAGTCAGGCCAGCGGAGCGGAGCAGTTGCGGGTGTCGGCTGCAATCGCAGCGGCGATGAATCCGCAGTTACGCGTGATGATGATTCGGGACGGCTCGCTGCTGGATGAAAAATCTTTGCAGATGCTTTCCGATTTTGCCGCCGTAAATGATTTTCAGATTTGGCTCGAGGTGGTGTCGACGGACGCCGGCAAATGCTCGGTAATTATCGAAGACGGAATGGTTAAGAAATAAAGAAGGGTTTTTAAAAATGCCTATTACAGCAGAACAGAAAGAAATGCGTCGTAGCAGCCTCGGAAGCAGTGACATGGCTGCATTATTCGGGCTCGACCCGTTCAAAACGGAATATGATGTATGGCTGGACAAGACGGGCCAACTCGAACCCGACGAAGATAATGCCGCCTGTTATGCGGGAAACAAATTTGAGGCTGGCGTGCTCGATTTCGCCGAAGAGCAACTTGGCCCGTTGATAAGGAATCAGCATAAGGCCGTAGACGGGCTTCCGCTCACGGTTAATACCGACGCCGTTATTCAGCAGACGTCAGTTCCGGTCGAAGCAAAGACGACGGGCCTGTTTGGGCCGGTAATGGATGTATGGGGCGACGACGGCACTGACCAGGTGCCGGAACGCGTAATCATCCAAACACACTGTCATATGATGGCATGGGGACAAGGCGAATGCTACGTTCCTGCGTTCATCGGCGGAACAGGGTTTAGGCTTTATATAATTCCACGCAACACTGATATTGCCAAGGCGATAGCGGAAAAAGCGAAACAATTTTGGGATTTAATAGAAAAGCAGATTCCGCCGGCTGATACCGCCCCGAACATCGCCGTCGTCAAACGCATGAGACGCACTCCGAACAGTATCGGTAGTGTGCCAGAAGAATTGGTACAGGCGTGGATTGACGCGAAAGAAGCCGAAAAACTTGCATCGCAACAGAAAGATGAAGTACAGGCAAAACTCCTCGCCGCATTAGGGGAGAATGAATCCGCAAATTGCGGAAACCTCGGAGCTATTACGTATATGCAACAGACCCGCAAGGGCATCGATACCGAAGCCCTTAAGCGGGATTGCCCCCAGATATTCCAGGAATACTACCGTCCAGGAAAGCCGTATCGAATCCTGCGAACACGCAAAAATCCACTTTAACTTCAACATATTGCCAAGAAAGGTAAAAAAATGAACAAGCAAACGACAGAAATCCAGAAACGTGAAAACAATAACAGTAATGCCGCAATCCGGTTCGAAGGCCCGACGTCCGACGGGACTACCAAAAACAATCAGCTTGGCGTCCAGCAGTCCAGGGCGATGTCGGAAGTGCAGGGGGCCATTGTCATGGCCCGCAATTTCCCGCGTGACTGCAACGCAGGATATTCGCGGATAATGCAGGCGTGTCAGCGTCGGCGTTTGGCGGAAACGGCACTTTACAGTTATCCACGCGGCAGTACGCAGGTGACTGGGCCGAGCATCCGACTCGCCGAAGAGCTGGCCCGCGACTGGGGAAACATCGATTTCGGAATAACCGAACTCTCGCAGGATACGCATACCGGAATGTCGCAGGTAATGGCGTATTGCTGGGACCTGGAAACCAACGTCCGGCAGACCAAGGTTTTTCAGGTTCCGCATACCCGATTTACAAAGAACGGTTCACATCGCCTGACAGACCCGCGGGATATTTACGAGATGGTAGCGAATCAGGGTGCCAGGCGTTTGAGGGCGTGCATACTTGGAGTAATTCCGGGCGACGTTGTTGAGGATGCTGTTAATGCCTGCGAAAAGACGCTCCGCGACGGCAGCAGCGAACCGCTGGTAGACAGAATCAGGAAGATGGCGGCGTCGTTTGCAGAAATGGGCGTGACGATTGATATGCTGGAAAAACGACTTTGTCACAAACTTGAAGCCAGTAATGAAACTGAAATTATCGCATTGGGAAAGATTTATATATCCCTAAGAGACAATATGGCAGGGGTTGACGACTTCTTCGAACGTGGGCGGGATGAGGCAAAATCGGGAACAGAATCTCTTGCAGAAAAACTGACGGGTAAAAAGGATACCAAATCGCAGGAGCGGGAAGAAAAGAAGTCAGACACACACAATGAACCAGAGGAGCTATGAAACATGCCCAGTTTTAACAAAGTCATACTGATGGGAAACCTGACGCGAGACCCGCAACTGTCGTATCTGCCAAGCCAGACTCCAGTCGTCGAATTGGGCCTGGCTGTCAATCGCAAGTATTGCACTAACGACGGTCAGACCCGTGAAGATGTTTGCTTCATTGATTGCAGAGCAATGGGTAAGCAGGCTGAAACCATTAATCAGTATTTTAAAAAAGGCACTCCGATACTTATCGATGGTAGACTTGATTTTGACCAGTGGGAAGACCAGGCTGGCAACAAACGCAGCAAACACCGCGTCTTTATTGAACGGTTTTCATTTGTTAGCGGTCAGGAAAATCAGCAGAACCAGCCGTCCAATCCATATCAGGGAAAGCCATATCCAAAGCCGCAATATAACCAGCAGCCGCCGGTACAACAGCCACCCATGCAGCAGCCAGGCAGCGACGGTGAAGAAGAGATCCCATTTTAATGGAGTACCAGAAATGCACGGACGCATAATTATGAAAATCGTAGCACTGTTTTTGTTGATATTCTTCGCAGCAATATTGGGTTTGGCGGCGGGGACGATAGTTTTGCAGCTATCATTTCCGGAATTCACAACAGAGGTTTTCTCTAAGTTTAGTTTTGAAGAATGGCTTTGCTGGTTTTTGATGAAATCCGGCATAGTCCTGATTATCGCCGTTCCGTTATATCTGGCTGTAAGTTTTACGATGAAATTTTTTAGCGGGAAATCGCTCGACGAATCCGGCGTATGTACATGGAAATAAGTTGATGACGGACCCTGAAATAATAGTTATTTCTTTATGTTTTATTGCATTGATGTTGATTTATTTCAACAAGAGGATGGATAAGAATTGAAAGTTGGAAAGATGAACTGGAAGCCGTTATGCAGTTTTCGGGTTGACGGGCAGCCTAGGCCGCAGCCCAGGCACAGGGCGTTCGCACGGAAGGGCAAGGATGGTAGGTTTCACGCCCGCGCATTTGACCCGGGAACGGCGGAAGGGTGGAAGGCTGCAGTTGCACTGGCGGCCAAGCCGTTCCTGCACGGAGAGCCCGTCGGCGGCCCCGTGAGGGTGGATGTGGAGTTTATCTTTGCACGGCCGAAGGGCCATTTTGGGACGGGTAGGAATTCCGGCGTTCTCAAGCCGGCTGCCCCGCATTGGCATACCCGCGGGATGGGCACTAACGGCGGCGACAGAGACAATCTCGATAAGGCGGTACTTGACGCCTTGACGCAGGTGGGGCTCTGGAAAGACGATGGACAGGTGTGTGACGGAAGCGTGCGTAAACGGTTTGCTGAACAGGGCGAAAGGCCTGGGGCGGTAATAAGCGTTAGCGTGTGGCGTGAATGAACAAGGCAGTTGGAGAGTATCCGTAAAATGGCAAAAAAGAATTGGTATATGCAGTTTGATGTCGACCTCTGGGAAAATGACCCAGCCCTGTTGCGGTGTTCAATGGCAACTCGCGGTATTTGGAGCGTTATGTTATGCCAGATGTTCCGTGACGACCAGTCTGGACAGATTGCCGGACACATTAACGAGCTTGCCATGATATGCCGTTGCAAGCCGGAAGAGATGCTCTTTGCGGTTGCCGATTTGATGGCGTCGGGAGCGGCAAATGTCGAGACGGACGAAGCGACGAAAGAGCGACTTAAAATGTTACATGTAACGGTTTGTAACAATGATGAGTGGTTACCCAGTAACGGAGATGTAACGCTCTATGTAACATTGATAAATCGCAAGATGCGAAATGCGTTTTTAGCCCGTAAAAATGGGGCTGAACGCGTGGCAAAGTCGAGGGAAAAACAGAGATGTAACAGAGATGTAACACAAGGTTGTAACGGAGATGTAACGGCGCATATCTATAGTTATAGTAATAATAATATCCTCCCCCTTACCCCCCCCACGCAAAATTCCGGCGTGGAAAATTCGCCCTTGAAGCGGGAGGAGGCAGAGGAGGATTTCCAGGGGAGCAGCAGGGGAGAAGAAAAAAACAATCCGCACGTCCGGCGACTTGCCGAAATTTATCGCGAGGCGTACGGGCACGAAATGCCTGGAACTTGGAAAAACGCGATAGCCGGCGAAACCGACGCCGGCCTGCTCGAGAAAATTACGGCGAAGGATTTTCGTACGGCGATGGAAAAATTCCCGCAGTCGGGAATGAAAATCTGGGCGTGGGGCTGCGTGCGGTATTACGCCCAGCAACGGCTTGCCAGGGCTGCTTCCGCGGCAAAGCCGGCCGAAGTCGGCGTATATCCGACCAAGCCGCCGGAGGCCAAGTCAGACGATTCTCGCGAGCTTTTGGAGCGATTTCGACGGGAAGTTCCGGAGTCGGAACGCAGACGGTTGATTGCGGAGCAGCACGCGAAGTTTAAATTCATGCCCAAGGCTGCCCTTGAGCGAACCACGGCGTACGAATGGGCACAACCTGCAATGAAAGAATCCCAAAAACAAGGAATAAAATCATGTCAGAACACAAAATAGGATGGCTGAACGTGCCAGGTTACAAGGGCGAAACATGGAATCCGATAATCGGTTGCAGCAAATGCTCGCCTGGATGTCAGCATTGCTATGCGGAGCGGATGGCGGGACGGCTGGTTAATATAAAGCAAACCGAATATTATTCAGGCGTTGTCAATCATCTTGTTGAAAATTCCTACGGTCGCGTGGTTGATACCGTCTGGAATGGCAAGACAGCTTTTGTTGAATCTGCCCTTGAAAAACCACTGCACTGGAAACAGCCTCGCGTAATTTTCGTCTGCTCAATGTCAGACCTGTTCCATGAGACAGTACCGTTTGAGTGGATAGACCAAGTTTTCGCAATCATGGCGCGTTGTCCACAACACAAGTTTTTATTGCTGACGAAGCGGCCGCAACGCATGGTTGAATATTTTGCCAATATTGGTGGAACATCTCGCCACGATTGGGTCTGGACTTGCATGGCCCGCCAGATGAATGTTAGCCATCTCAAGGGTATAAATTGGCCCCTGCCAAACGTTGGTATCGGCGTAACAATTTGCAATCAAGAAGAAGCCGACGCTAAAATCCCCATGTTGCTTTCAATCCCCGCAGCTATGCGATTCGTTTCCATTGAGCCGATGCTGGGTAAGATAGTATTACAAACAGACACCAAGTATTGCGAGACCTGCGGATTACATTTCAATCCCATCGAAATAGAATCAGAAATTGAACATCGCGATGGTTCAAAAACAATAGAAGTTGAGACATTCTGTGAGCGTTGCCATGAAATCGAACCCGAAATGATGAGTACGGTTTGCGGTTGTCATATTGGCCTTGATTGGATAATCGTAGGCGGCGAGAGCGGGCCTAAAGCAAGGCCTATGCACCCTGATTGGGTGCGGAATATCCAACAACAATGCAGCGATTCAGGCGTGCCATTTTTTTTCAAACAGAACGGGGAATGGTTGAACTCCGATAAATTCAGCGAAGGCGAGATTATAGCCGCAATAGTATGTAATCGCTGGTATGTATTTGATGATGGTATTGGAATGATTCAATGTGGAAAACAACGCGCCGGCCATCTTCTCGACGGCCTGGAATACCGCGAGTACCCGAAATGGATTGAGAGGTGAATCATGATAACCAAAATCACATTACAAAACGATAGGCTTATAAAAATTTCAAAATTGAAACGCGGCGATAAATTTATTGTCGATTGGGCTACCAGAGATTCTGAAAAAATTTTTGTTTGTGCAGGCGTAACAGATTTAGACCCAAGTTGCGGTCTAATAACTGCTATCTGTATGACTACGGGCGAAATCGCATGTTTCCACGGATACGAAACAGTAAGTCTAGTTGAGATAACAGATATAACTATTACAGGTATTGTGAGGTGAAAAATGCAAACTAACAGAGAAGAACTTGAGGAATATAAGGCAAGATTCAAGGTTGCACACCAACTGGTTAATGGTTTGCAACGGCAGATAGATTCAGCCAAGCGTTCCCGCTCCGCCCTCAAGGGCCAACTTACCCGCGAGCGAAAGCGCAATGCCGAAGCTAAAGAGCTGTTTGAACTGCTGGAGTGGGCCGAAGGATTTACGAGACTCACATATCGGCATGAAACAGGCGATTGGTCTATCGTATTTATCTTAGATAGTATCTCGAATTGTATTATCAATAAATCTCTTCTCCTCGCTCTCCGCGAGGCAAAGAAAAATATCGAAACTCAAAAATAAAGGAAAGAATTATGAAACACAAAATGACTCAAAAAGAATTTGACGTTTTAGAAATTATTAATGGGGTAAAAAATTGCCCTGCAAATACCGACTATTCGCTGATTAGCAGCTTCGGCGAGGGGTGCCGCTTCGGCGAGGGGTGCCGCTTCGGCGAGGCTAAATATGAGGCTATCGGCAGTACTATATATTATGCAGGGGGGTTTGGAAGTTGTAACAGGACTACTTATGGTATTCCGACAAAAGATGGGGTATTTGTTCGTTGTGGTTGTTGGTCTGGTTGGTTGTCGGAGTTCCGCAATCGGATACATAGTGTGTATGACGGATATGACATCGAAGCTGAATACATGATAATTGCGAATCTATTTGAGGCTAGATGGATGCGTCAAATGGAAGCACTCGACTTAGAGGTTGAGGCAAAGAAGATTGTGGAGGGGGAGAAATGAAAGTCTTAGTTGCATGTGAATTTTCAGGCCGCGTCCGCGATGCTTTTATAAAGCGTGGACATGATGCAATGTCGTGTGACCTGCTGCCGACCGAACAACCTGGCCCACACTATCAGGGAGATGTTTTCGACATTATAAATGATGGTTGGGATATGATGATTGCACATCCTCCATGCACCTGGTTGTGTCAGGCTATGCGGACAAACGCAACCAGAAAAGATAGGCCATTAATAACTGCACAATTTCCAGCAAAAAGACAAGAGGCATTTGAGTTTGTAATGAAACTGTCAGAGGCAAATATTGCGCATATTGCTATCGAGAATCCAATAGGCTACCTCAATGGAAACTGGAGAAGACCTGACCAAATTATAAGGCCCTGGATGTTCGGACATGGGTACAGAAAAGATGTTTGTTTATGGCTCAAAAACTTACCTATGTTGAAATCTACTAACATCGTAGACGGCAGAAAACGACTGGATTTTTGGAGCAACAAGCGTAATCCAGATGGAAAAAGTTTGAAGTCTATTACTTTTCAAGGCATTGCCGACGCTATGGCTGAACAGTGGGGAAATCTTCCCACAGAAAGCGACGGTGCGAAATGAGTCAGATAAAAACAAATGGATTATTTTGCGATACTGAATGCCCATTCTTTCGAGACGACCATGAAGGTACAGCCTCTTGCTTCAGTGATAATAAATGGAAAGCTCTTGCATATTCATGGTCGGCAAAAGAAACACCAAGACACAAATCGTGTGTGCTAAGTGAGCTTGCGGAAAAAGACAGGGAGATTGAAAGGCTAAGTAAGCGAGATGGTAATGCGTCTATTGAGCTTTGTTATGATGATGGATTTAATCCCTTTGCAAGGTCTGATTGCAAACATCTCGATTTTGGCGTTGCTGATAACTGTTATGTTATTGAAAGCGAACTGTTAAATGAAACACTTCGAGAAAATAAAACGCTCCGTGATATGTGCGAGAAGATGGCAGGGACGTTGGAAAAACTACGTGTTGAATTTCTTCACGGGCCAGTTCCACAACCTAACCATATTTGTGGAACACCTAATGCACAATGTGATTGCCTCTGCCAAAATTATGCTACCCAATGTGATATATTACATGAAGCTGAATTAGTATGTAAGACCTACGCCGCATATGCTCTGCCATATCGAGCCGCCAAACCCAAACCTCGGAAAATCCAGCCGACTCATGCTGCGATAATGCTGACAAGTCTAATTGAAAAGGGCTGCCCCATTACAATCAGCGACAGGGTTATAGCCGTAATTGATGGCGAACAACTGTATGTATTCGGATATAAAATGTCGGTATTTATAGTAAATATTACGGAGATGGAATCCAGTACGATGCCAGTCTGAATATACCCGCCTTGCGAATCGTATCCTTAAAAACTTTATTGAGGATATGGAAATGCAAAAACCGCAGGTATTGATTGTAACGGTCAGCAGCACGAGTAAAACCGTCGCGGAACTCTTGGAGGCCGCAGGGCTGACTCTGCCTGAATGGACGTCTGAAGTTTTACTTCGTCCACACGGTACTGGGATATATATGAACTCTGGAACATCATCGGCGAGCTATGACCCGATGGGCCTCGTACCGATAACTATTCCGTGTACGCCGGAATCGATAAGTGACCTTGAGTTCTACGCCGCCAGCAACACTAAAATGACCATACTTGCGACGGGTGTATGATGCGTGTGGTAGACGGCATAATTCAGTTGGGCAACAATAAGCTTGATGCTTTTTACGACCCATTCAGCATTCCCGCCGCTATCGCCTATTTGTTTAATAATTCCGGTAAGATACAAATTGGTAGTGATTGGTATTTGCGGAACTTTGGTACTCTTGGAACAGACTGGCGGCTAAAAGCTTATAATGCTGTTATTGATGGCAATATTCCGACTGAAAATATTACTGTTGGAACTGCACAATATGCAGGTTGCATTGGCGATGTCGCAACTTCTCGCAGATTTGTAACCGATGCAGTGATGCCCTGTGCTCTTGGTTATGGCTCATATACATTTGAATTAATATGGTATGACCGTGGGGGGAGGGGCGACCTTGAATCCGCTCAAACATCCCAATCTTACTATCTTGGCTCTGGGTCAAGCTTATGGTATATATGGCATAATGGAGGCACAAGCAATCTTTGCGTGTCATCTGCAAATGGATGCAGTGATAGTGGCTGGACTAATGGTTATTGGAGTGGCACTGGTGCTCGGCATTTGTTGGTATCTCTCAATGCTACTACTGGATTATTAACACGTTGTTTAAACGGTACTGTCACAATGGCCAGTGGTCAATCACCAGTTACAAATACAGATAGCATTCAATTAAGTATACTTGGACAATCTTCGGGCGGAGATGCTTATAGTATTGCTTCTGCCAGTACAGTTTGTCAGCTTTCAATCTGGCAAGGTTTCGCCGCAACGTCTGCGCAGATAGCAACCCGCAAACTTGCGGTATATGCAGGTACGGCAGATGCTGTGAGGTGGGAATTATGATATGGGCAATATTTGACCATATTCCAGATGCAACAAAACTCGACAGGCCGGCGATGGGATATTCCCCACAGCCTCATACTCTTATTGGCGGCGCCGAAATATATTGCGTGTGCTGTATGAGTATCGGTAGTGAAACCGCGATTGAAATATTTAACACAGGCGTTGAGGCTGAAAATTGGTTATCCACACATTGTAATAATGGAGACGAGGCATGAACGGTCAGTGCAATAAAATCAACCCTGATTTTTCAGCTTAGATGGCCCATGTCGACGAGCGACTAATGTCGATGGCTGATACCCAAGCCGAGGTTAAACGCTCGTTGGCTGATTTGTCACATCATATTGCTGGCAACGGAAAGCCTGGATTGACTGAGCGTGTCCGCAAATTGGAGTGGTGGCATGGGCTCAAAGTTAAGGCGGCTGTATGGCTGCTTGGTATAGCGGCAACAATCGGCACTGGTTACATCGTTTATAAAATTACTCGAACAGAATATCATGAATCGGAAACAAGTAAAAAAGAAATTTGCACCAACCAAAACGCAAGTCTCTGAACTGATCGAATCGTATGACTCCGGTACGCCTTTAATTGAATTGGCGGATAGACACAAGGTCAGCACTACTACTATGCGCACATGCCTAAAAAAGCACGGAGTAATTTTTTCGGACAAAGGTAAAAACCCAAACAGCATAAAAAATCTCGACCTTGGTAAATTTAAGCCTGGTCAAAGCGGCAACCCAGCTGGCCGGCCAAAGGGATACGCCAGCCTCAGCGAAAGATTGAAATTGTTACTGGAAAAATCAGTCGGCGATATCATTACAGAATCAGAAAAAACGGTCATACTTAAAAACCAAGGTAAAGGCTTTCTGGAACTGTCCATCGCGGACGCTATTGTTAAGACAGCAGTCCGCGAGTCGCTTAAGGGTGATTTTAAGTTTATCGACATGCTCTGGCAGCGGATTGACGGGAAAGTTGCAGAACGCATTGCCGGTCACGACGGCGGCCCGTTGCAGACCGATTCGCCAGCCGTCAATATTTTGGCAAAAGCCGCCGGCAACCCAAAACTTGCGAAAAGCATTATTGAGCTGGCAAACGCATGCGAGGATGAGTCATGATTGACCCATCAGCCATGCTTTATGATGCGTGGCGGTGGACACCTCACACATACGCCAGACACGCAAGCGGCGGGAAATGGATACCATACCCGTATCTTAAACTTATGGGTAATATGATTGCACAAACTGTTTTTGATGGGGGACATCTAATCGTCAATCTTCCGCCGCGGCACGGCAAATCGGAGCTGATTTCATTCTGGACGCCGGTATGGTTTTTGGATAATTTTCCTGACAGAAATATCATACTCTCCAGTTACGGGGCGGAACTTGCCGAGGGATTCGGCAGACGAGTAAAAAACGAGTTGCAGAATAATACATGTTGTCGGGCGAAATTGAGCGTGGACTCAAAATCGTCCGCACGCCTGAACACATCCGAAGGCGGCGGGATGTACAGCGTCGGCGTCGGCGGGCCGTTAAGCGGCCGCGGCGGGCATTTGATGATTATCGACGACCCGTATAAAAACTGGGAGGATTCGCATAGTCCGGCTTATCGACAGACGATACGGGATTGGTATCGCTCCACATTTCGGAGCCGGCTCGAACCAGGCGGGGCGATTATTATTGCGATGACACGCTGGGCAGACGATGACCTTTGTGGCTGGTTACTTGAGGAGTTCCCGGAGGATTGGAGGGTTTTAAGTCTGCCGGCAATAGCGGGCGAAAATGATGTTCTCGACAGAAAAACAGGCGAGGCCCTTTGCCGGCAGCGGTTCGACGAGGAAAAACTTGCCCAACTACGAAAAGAATCTGGTTCAATTGTATGGGATGCTATGTATCAGCAAAAGCCGAAACCTATGGGTATTGGCGTTATTTACTGTAATTTTTCGGCGGCGAATATTGATACCGGTTGCGAATTGATAGCCGGTCAGCCGCTGCACGTCAGCTTCGATTTCAACATTGACCCTGGCATGCACGCCGAAATCGGGCAATACGACAACAAGGCCGATATTTTCACATGTTGCCACGAGATTTACGACGATAGATTGAGCGTCCGTGGAGCTATGGAACGTTTTTTAAAATGGTTCAATACACAAAATTTGAAATTTCCCGAAATACACGTCTTCGGCGACGCATCAGGGGACAACGAATGGGCCGGCACGGCTGAGAGCTGCTACACCATCGTGAGGCAGTACCTCGACAAGTTGTCAATCCAGTACCGCATGCGGGTTATGAAGAAAAATCCTCCGGTACTTGAACGTATAAACACGTTCAATGAAGCGCTATGCGACGTGGACAAAAAAATCCATTACCGCGTACACCCTAGATGCAAACGTCTGATAGCGGATTTTAAAAAATTAAAGAGCGATGCGGGCGGTCTTATCGACAAACGGGAGCACGCATTAAGCCACGCCAGCGACGCTGAAGGATACCGCGTGCATTATCTTCGTCCGCTCCGGTCAGTGTCCAAGATGAAGGACGAGGCCCGTTTTATCGTATCCTCTACATAACCGAACTGGAGATTTAATAAAAATGGCTGAAAATATGCAAAATACAAAGCCGGCCCTCGGCGAAGAGACGAAAGCCCAGACTAAAGGCGGAGTTTGCGGCGGAATGTTCGAGGTGTCGAGTTTTCCGACACCGCCCGCAGGTACGTTTGAGACATACCGTAAAATGCGAGGCAATCCCACTGTCGCACTTGCCAGAATTGCCGCCACTGCACCCATACGAGCGGCGGAAATAACTGTCACGGCCCATGCCGACGCACCGCAGGCATGGAAGGATTTTATTGACGACCAGTTCAAAACACTCTGGCCTACGCTCTGCAAAGAAATGCTGCGGGGGCTCGATTACGGTTTTCAGGCGTTTGAAAAAGTTTGGGACGTTGCGGACGGAATGATGGTTTACCGTAAATTAAAGCCGCTGCTGCCGGAAATGACCAAGATAAAAACTACCGACGACCACGGCATTTTCGCAGGTCTCGAAAATAACGGAACTGTCCTGAACGTCGACAAATCGTTTATCTACACGTACGACGATGAGGCTGGAAATCCATACGGGCGAAGCCGCCATGAAAACATCCGCGAAACTGCATGGCACCCGTGGAACGAAATATCAAAAAAGGCGGAGCAGTATATCCGGAAAGTCGCCGGCGTAATACCAATGATTGAATATCCGCCTGGTGAAAGCCTTGACCAAAATGGGAATCTGAAAACAAACTACGAGTTGGCAGCCATGATACTTGCCAATCTGGGCAAGGGAAACGGTGTTGCCATGCCTAATGTACTGGCGAAATATGCTGAAGATTTGGCGCGGCAGGGCGTGGATATTTCCCAGCTCAAGGCGTGGATGATATCATTTTTGGAAGTTCAGGGCAGTCACGGTGACATGTTTGAAAAGCTCATGCGTCACCGCGAAAGCCTGATGATGCGAGGTTGGCTCGTGCCGGAAAGAACTGCGACGGAGGGCCAGCACGGAACAAACGCGGAGGCAGTGACCCATGGAGA
The DNA here is from genome assembly GCA_964536835.1 of uncultured Planctomycetaceae bacterium. Classification (GTDB taxonomy): domain Bacteria; phylum Planctomycetota; class Phycisphaerae; order SM23-33; family SM23-33; genus DAONFI01. The sequence goes on from CAZIAZ010000032.1 coordinate 14,639, forward strand.
ATTGAGCCTGGTTGTTGCAGACCAGACGCTTTTGGAAATGCTGCAAGCCGTCAACTGGCATTTGGTAAATCCGTTGTTGCGGACGAATTTCGGGCAGCAGGCTGAAAATAAGGTTTGGATATCCCGCAGCGGTTTAGACCCTGAACAGAAGGCGTTTCTGCGGAACATCATGCAATCGATTTTGACTAATCCAGCGAACGTGGATTTATTTACGACGATGCTGGACGTTGACGCCATGCTGGACGATACGGGCCTGCCCAAGGGCAGCGATATTGGAAATCTGGCGAAAGACATCGCAGACCGCAACAGGGATTTACCTCAAACAAACTCGATGGCTGCAAGTATGAGAGCCCTGTACGAAAAGGTGCACAGAGATGTGTGCCGCGAGTAAATACGCCCGCAGGCAGGCCCAGATATACGATAACGACTGCCGGCAAATTGAAGATGCTTCGCAGGTTGCTGTTAAAAAAATTACCAGAAAAATCAGACTTGTCGGCATAAACAGTTGGAATCAATCTGGAAATATTGACAGCGTTGTAAACGCTGTCCGTCAGGCTGTGCACGAGGAGGCAGGAGGATTTTTAGCCGACCTGATGGTAGCGGCCCATCTGCGCAGTAGCCTACGAGCAATCCAGACTGCGACGGATTTTCTGCAGAAGCGAAAAGAACTCTACACAGTCAAAGATAACCCATACAAAAAGGCCAGAGATTATCTTGTCAGGCGGATGGATTTGAAAGACCGCGAAGTTGAATCGCTCAATCTTTATTATACGCGGGAGGCGGTCAATGTTACCAATGCGGCGGACGAATTGCTTGAAAGGAATTTGAGGCAAGCCGCCGTCGAAGCCGTCGGTAAGGGTGCGCATACACGCGAAGGCGTGGCTATATTCAGGGATGCATTTGAAAAATCAGGAATAAATCCAGAATCTCCGTGGCTGCTTGAAACGCTTGTTAGAACACAGACGCAACTTGCGTATTCCGCCGGCAGGTGGAACGTAAACGACGATTCGGCCGTACAGGAAATCTTGTGGGGCTATGAATACGTTACTGTCGGCGATGACCGCGTGAGGCCGAGCCATGCGGCATTGGATGGTTGCCGGTATGCAAAAGACGATCCAATCTGGAACAAAATTTTTCCGCCGAATGGTTATAACTGTCGCTGTACGACCATTGAGATATTCAAGGGTGATAGGCTTGCAAACGAAAAACCAGCCAAACCAATAGATATTGACGGACAAAAAGTTTTTCCTTCAGCTGACAAAGGATGGAATTTCAATCCTGGGCGAGTCGGTCAAGATATGGCGAAAATAGAACTGCCGCCAAATCCACAGCCGTCAGTTAGGCGAATAATCCCGCAAATGACAACCGGCAAACCGATGACGATGGCTGACCAGAAAAATGTAATCGATTATACGTCTACAGATTATATGTCAATCGTCAGAGCACAGCTCGGTAAACCCATGAGAGGCCAGAATATGACTAAAGAGCAGGCTCTTGAAAAGGCGCATGCGGTTGAAGCCGCTCTGTTTAAGTTGCCAGGCAAAGAAGCCGTATCCTATCGCGGAATGGCGTTTAAATCGGCGCGGGCTAAGGCTGATTTTTTAGCGTCGTTGCAAACGGAGGGAAAATACACGTTCGAGGCATTCCAGAGTGCATCGCTATTGAAAGAATTTCCCGAAAAACTTGCCAAAGACCGCAAGAGGGGATTGCTGTTTATGATTGATGGGAAAACCGGTCGTGATATATCCAAGTATTCGCTTCATCCGGAAGAGAAAGAGATATTGTTTTTACAGGGGGTAGAGTGTAAAATCGAGGCGATAATTGATAATTATATCGTCCATTGCAGAGAGGTCTGATAAATGGATAAAGACAAGAAACCGTGGGATGACATAGAACGTTGCAAAAGATTCGTAGGCGCTCCCGACGAGGTTCGGATAGGCGACGCCACGAAGAAAACCCATTCCCCCAAACCAAGCCTCAAAAAAACTAAAAAAGGCGAAGAAGGGATGATGAGGGCGACGGCAGTCGACAAATCGGGGCAGGTTCACGTTTTCAGCCTGGCATGCGACGACCCTGCCGATGCATTTGCAGACCTCATGCAGTGGTGGGCGAAACTTACCAAGGGCAAACCGCAGGAAACGCTTGAGTCAGTTAAGTTTGAACCGGATACTGTAAACCTGCCGTTTTTAGGGGAAGCGTCGCTGTCCAATCTGTTTTTAAGTGCAGCCGCGACTAAAGATTTTGAATAACACACCTTTTTCCTGCGTATCCTCTGTAAATTCTTCTATGAGAAATTTGCAAAGGATACAAAATGGAATCTACCAAAAGACTTTTACGGGCCGATAACGGCAGCCGGTTCATTTCCGCGTCAGCTCAATCCCTGAATAAAACAGGTCAGCCCGCCCAGAAATTCTTGAAAGATATGATACGTTGCGGGGTCTACAAACACCCAGTGCACGGCTGGACGCTCGATGTGACGCCGCAGAGGATGGATAATTGGGTTGCGGCATTCAACCGCATGAAAGAAAACGGAGTCGACGTTGAAGTTCCGATAGACCACTCTATGTCCGCGGAAGACAATCGGGGATACGTCGTCGACATGTTCCGCGGGGGCACGGAAGCAGCCAAAGATTATCCCCAGGCAACAGATCCAAAGACGTTGTACGGCGTCCACGAACTTATCGGCGATGACTCAATCGAACTTGCGAGCCGGTGTAAAAACGTGTCCGTGTTGATTGAACGCGATTTTGTTGACGGGCAAGGGGTTGCTTACGGGGAAGCAATCACACATTCCAGCATTGTACAACAGCCCATAGTACCCGGCCAGGGTGACTTTATACCCTTATCCAAAGCTGGTGACGTGAATGCTCCCATACCTGTATTCGTATTATCATCTGAAGCCAGTAAAGGCAAAAATAAAAAAAACAATGTGGAGAATACGAACATGGAACTCTTTGATGGACTCAAACAGCAATTCGGATTCGGCGACGATGTCACCGAAGAAAATATCCTTTCCCGCATCAAGGAAAGTGTGGACAAAACCGCAGAGGACAACAAAACCCTCTCGAAGCAGGTCACGGAACTCAATGCAAAAGTCGAGAGCTTGACTGCAAAGGTTGATGATGGTAAGGCCGCGAGCAAGATTGACCCTGATGCTTTGGACGGCCTAGTGGAAGGCACGGAAGCCCGTATCGAGAAATTACAGGCATGCGGGAAACTCACTCCGGCGGCCGCTAAAGTTGCACACGACGTGCTTATCGGCGAGCCTGGCAAACGCAACACTCTCATGCTGTCCCGCAAGGCCAGCGGCATGGACGAATCCATCGCAAAGAAAGTGCTGTCGATTGTTGAGGCTAACGATCCGAAGGAACTTGGCGAAATGACGAAGTCACAGACTTTGAGTCGCCAGACCCCTGGAGAACAGCCGCCAGCCGTCGATGCGGAAATCCAGAAATCCATGATAAAGGCCTGTGAATAATTTTTTCAGCAGACCATTTTTCAAAAAAAATTAACCAGAAAAAATTGGAGATACAAAAATGACAGCTTATAGCTCAATGCCCGGATTGGGAACTGAAAAAACCGCGACTCCACGTTGCCTGCTCGCAGCAGGCGTTGGTACGTATCTTGCCGGTGGTCGTGTAATAAACGGCAGCAAATCGCGTGACCTGACCAATACCGGCGATACCGATATTCTGCAGGCTGGCTTGCTCATGGGCAAAATCACCGCGACGAAAAAATATTCCCCGTCGATTATCGGCGTTCTCGCGTCCGCGTACAACGGCGGGACTTCAATGACTGTTTCCGCGGCTGTTGCGGCTGAAATAGTCCGTCGAATCGGTGCAAGCGGCACGCTGGTAGTTACCGGCCCAGCGACGGCCGGCGGTGAAGTCCGCAGCCAGAGCATAGTCTTTTCCGCAGTCAACACAACTACCGGCGTGATAACCGTCACGGCGGCGGATGCGACTACGGTACAGACCGTCGCCATTTCCGGTACGTTGTCTGCTGGCACGTTCAAACTGATTGTGCCTTCCGCGGCAGGGGCGATGGTGGAAACCGCAGATATTGCCTACAACGCGAATATCGCAGCTATCCAGAGTGCAGTCGATACGGCCCTTGGTTCTGGCAAAGTTACTGTTGGCGGAACTGATGTGAGTAGCTTTACGTTGACTTACGGCAGCGATTATGACGGCGTGGACGTCCCGCTTGCTGACGTCGATACCGACGGCCTGACAGGCGAAACCGGAGCGAGCGTAACTCCCACCACGATTGGCAGCGTCGGGGATATTATCGCCGGTGGGTTCGTGGGTGCGAATGATGGGTCGGCGGCCCCGAAGTGCTTTGTCGCCGAAGATTTCGGCATAAAGGTGACGGACGACGACGATGAGGACATTGATGTCCAGTTTTCCAAGATGCTTGTCGGCGGCAACGTCAATACGTCAATGATTATCAACTATCCGACGGATGCGGCTCTGGTTGCGTGGGTGAAAGCCCAGCTCCGCAGCGTGGGTCACGCATACACGTTCACGGACGATTTTGAGTAACGTTTAAAAGGTTTTTATAACCTTTTAAAATTTTTTACAACAACAGATTACAAATAAAATTTTGGAGTAAGAAAAAATGAGTGCTACACTTCAGCAGGTATTGGGCGGAGAGAACCTCTGCGGCGTTATTCAGGGAATCAAGTCCGGAACTGGCGATGACCTCCCACAGGATTTTTTCAGAGTTGACGGCAAGTGCGAAGGCAACACTGGTAAATATTTCCGCGTGGACGGTGACCGCAAGACTGCGCGTATCGCCCAGTACGGCAGCCCGTCGAAACGCCGGAATCTCAAGGGCGTAACCGAAATACCGGTAACGTTGCTGCACACCATCGAGCACATTATCCACAATGTGACGACGCTGCAGAATCTGGAATCGGTCAATGGCGGCAAGCAGCAGCTTGGCAGGGAACAGGTTGCCCGCGACACGGCCGACTTCAAGCGCCGATTCATCGAACTTCGCAAAGCATGCGTCCGCATGGCGATTGCCAGCGGCCAGGTGCATTTCGACAGCGACGGCAACCTTCTGTCCAGTAGCACCGGAGCGGCGTTCTCCATCGATTTCGGCGTTCCGGCCGGCAATAAAAACCAGCTGAACGTTTTCGGCGACGGTGCTATAATCAGCGGCAGTTGGGCAAGTGCCAATACCGGAATCATAACGCACATCAAGAAAATCAAGAAGGCGTCAAAGAAACTCACTGGTTACGAAATCGGCTGTGCGTTTTACGGCGCAAGTATCATTGATTATTTCCTTGCCAATACGCAGGTGACGAAGCTCATCGCCAACAACTCCGCGACACAACTGGTGTTGCAGGGCGGCGAAATTCCGGATGGATTCTTGGGAATCAAGAAATGGTATCCGATGGATTCGTCTTTTTACGAAGACGACGATGGCACTATCCAGGAAATCTGGGGCGACGACAACATCACCTTCACACCGACGCCCAGCCTCGAATGGTTCGGCTTCCTGGAAGGCTCGTACCCAGTACCGAAGACGCTGGATATCGTCAAGGACGCCGCTGCGGCACTGGACAATACCATGCAGGTCTATGGGCAGTTCAGCTACGCGACGTTGCAGGACGATCCGGTGTCGGCGAAGCAGGTTGCAGGTGATACGTTCCTGCCGGTCCTGAAAGTGCCGAAAGCCGTCTTCCAGGCTAAGGTTGCGAACTTTTAGTCAAACAATGGACAAATAATTATCAAGGCAGGTGGCGTTTTAAAAAACGATTCCACCTGCCTTTTTTTGAGGTTTAAAAAATGAGCTACGCCACTAAATCTGAAATCGAAAGCGTATTTGGCAAATCGAACGTTGCGAGCTGGTCGAACCTGGATAATGAGATGTCGGGAGCGGACGATACCCGCATAGCGTCCGCGATTTCGTATGCCGACTCGATTATAAATGCCCGATTGAGAGGCGGTAGATACGCCTTGCCGCTCGTCAATTCGCAGGGGACAGTTCCGGGCCTTGTAAAAGACTGGGCCGCCAAGCTGGCGGGCGTGTGGCTGTACGAATGCCGCGGGCTTTTCGATGACGACGATCAGGGCAACAAACTAACGAAAATCGGTGAAAACGTTTTACGGCAGATTGATGCTGTCATGGCGGGTCAGTTAGAACTCGATGCACTTGATATTGATTCCATGCCGACATCACCGGTGGTTTGCTAATGAGCATTAGATTCAATCTTCATGGGTTGGACAAGCTTTGTAAGGGGCTTAACGATAGTGTACCCCTGAAAGATATGTTCAAGCAGTGGGGCAGCCGCTATCTGGGGTTCAGCAAACGAAGGTTTAAAGAATATTCCCGCGGCGGCGGAGACTGGCCTCCTCTTAAACGGTCTACGAAACTTGCCAGAACTAATGCCAAGCGTAAAAAACCCGCACACGGTAGGCGAAAGCGAAGGACTCCGGAGCAAATTGCCGCAGCCTTGAGCAGAAAATTCTCCATCTTGAATGATACGTCAACGTTGCTCAATGCCCTTACAATTGGTTTTCCTGGCAATCTTTTTGAATATATCAGCGACGGAATCCGCGTGGGCTTTGGCGGGCCGGCCCGCCACCTTGACGCCAAACATCCAGTCAAGGGTGTTCCGCCGACTATCCGTGACCTTGCCATATTCCATGACCAAGGCAAAGGCCGCCTTCCGCAGCGGCAAATTCTTGTCGAGCCGGACGATTCTACAATCCGAGGCATGCAGTCCGATGTGAACCGATGCATCGACAGGATAGTCGGACACTGAATAAACCGCCGGCTGGTTTCGTATCCTTTACATGACAGAAAATCCATTTATCGAAGTTTTAAACGAATTATGGAAACTGCTGGAGAGCAGGGACGACTTTACCAATCTGGTCAAGGTTGGCAATCGCACGAAATTGACCGGCACTGCCGTCAACCCGTTCAAGGATTCAGTGCAGGATTCCGACTTACCCGAAGTGCAGATAATTCCAGGCGGCGGCAAGACGAACTTGTTTGCCACGTCGACGAGCCATTTTGTCGAACAGGTTTATTTTATCAGGGCGGTTACCGGCGAGTTGAACGCACTGGTTTTATTCCGCCTCAAATGGGCATTGATAAAAGCTCTCGCAAACACATCAAATAATCTTGGCCTTGATTACGTGATGGATATTGACGTTACCGATTGCCAGGACGTTATCGAAATTGGCGACGAAAACCGCGGCCGGCTTGGATGGCGGGGCATGATATCAGTAAACGTGAAAATGAAATTTACCAAAAATCTTTTAACGTAGGAGTTTGGAATGAATACCACAGGCAGTTTGAATCTGCGAATAATTTCTAACGGAAGCAAAGTTCTCGATATGTCTACCCCGAAAGACGACATTAGTATAAACGCATCGATGTCTTTTTCGAACGGGACGGGTGCTGGTAATGCCAACCAGCATTGGTCTGATACCCGCACACTTGCGGACGGGGCCAATGAAACACTTGACCTTGCGGGCGGTTTGACTGACGCGTTCGGGGATACGGTGACGTTCGCAAACGTCAAAGCGTTGTACCTGTACAACAAATCGAGCGACGCCAATCTGGTTATCGGCGGTGCGGCGTCGAATGCGTTTTCCGCGTTATTCGGCGACGCCGCCGACAAGATGGTGCTTGCCCCTGGCGGGCGGCTGCTGGTGTGGGCGACGGCCTCCGCAAGCGGTTACGCGGTGACCGCGGATACGGCGGACCAGCTTCAGCTCGCCCACGACGGCAGCGGCGAAAGCACGCTCGAATACGACATTGTAATAATCGGCGAAGTAGCCGTTTAATTCTGCTCAATAAGAAATCTTACAAGAAATTCAGGAGAAAATATTATGGCTGTTACAAGTAATGCAAAATCGGCAAAAAATGGAACTGTCAGTTGGAAAGGTACTGCGGTCGTAGATGCTACCGACCTAATCGTCAATAAGAGCGTCAAGGTCAACGAGTATGCCTCCAGTGGCACTGATGGCAAGATAGGTCGAACGGTTGGGCATTCCGATGCGTCGGGTTCTTTTACCGCACTGACGGACGACACGACACTGTTCGTGGAAGGCGAAAACGGAATGTTGCTTATGAAATCTGACAGTTCAAATACACTGTATAACGGTATGGCGGTTATCATAAGTGCCAACTATAAAGTACCGATAGGCGAGGGCGGAAATTGCGAAGTAGACGTATCATGGGGTGCTGCACCTAATTTGGCGTCATAAGACATGGCTGATATTGCAAAGCGATTATCTCTGGCGGAAGCGATGGCTGCGCCGCGGTTGGTTCAAGTTGGATGGCGGAGATATTTTCTAAGTCAACTTACCGTCGGGGATATCGCCGATTATTATGCGTTGGAAGGGAATGACGGCGACTTGACGATGGGTGACGTTAGGCTGTTAGTTTGGCTTAGCCTGCGAAAATATCAACCGGAAATCAGTTTATCATCAATTCGTTGGAGATTTTTAACCGGTAAAAAGCTTTCAAGAATTTTCGATGCGATTGTTAATTTCAACGATGCTGTTTTTAAACCTGCAGCGGACGGAAACGAAACCTCGATACGTGAAGGCTTCGAGGTTTTGTTAAAGACTTTCGGAGAACTTTATAAGTTCGACTGTTCGCAGGTTCGCAATCTAACGCTTCGGCAGGTGGACGGATACCTGAAAAAATGTGGGTCATGCGAGGCGAGAGAATATTCCGACCCTGCAGCGGCCCAAAAAGCTATAGACGAGAGGAAACAGAAATATGGCCTTTAAGGCTGGTGAAGGACATGTCGATTTGACGCTTAAGGACAAGAACGTCACAGTTACCGCTGCGAGGTTAAAGAAGGTACTTGATGGCGTCAAATCCAGTGCAATTAAAGCCGCTAATTCCATCCGAAACATACTGCTTGCCGGCACCGCTGCTGCGGTTGGGTTGTTGAGGCTTTTCACAAAACAACAAGACGCAGAAGAGGGACTCCGTTCTGCATTGGATAATAACGGCTATGCGGCTGAAGATTATTTGGGGAAGCTCAAAAAAGTTTCATCACAAATCCAAAAGCAGACCATTTATGGGGATGAATTTACTATGGGGTTGACGAAGCAGGCTTTAAACCTCGGCGTTTCTGCTGATAAACTCGAAGGAGCGGCAAAGGCGGCTATAGGTTTGGGAAAAGCCATGGAGGAAACCCCAGATGCAGCAATGCGAGACTTTGTGCTTGCGACACAAGGTGAATTTACTATGCTGCAGCGTCGTATTCCAGCTCTGCGTGCAGCTACTACCGCCGAAGAAAAATTTGCGATTGTTTTACAATATGCCGCAAAGGGTTATAAGCAGGCGCAGGATGCTACAAAAACTTTTACGGGTCGACTCGAACAGTTGAAGAATCGCCTTGGTGATATTGGAGAACGCTTTGGAGAGGCTTTATTACCGGTTGTCAATAAATTGATGGACCGACTCAGTGATTTTGCAGCATATCTGGAATCTTTAAGTCAGAAAGACATCCAGGATATAATTGATAAGATAATTTATTGGGCAAAAGCTCTCGGAATGGTATGGGTTGGATTAAAACTCCTTATCGGTGGGATAGCAATATTTAACGGAATCGCCAAGTCCGGAAGAGTTGCGATAACCGTTATACATGGCCTGAGAATTGCTTTCACGGCATTGGGGGCTGGAATATTCGCGGTAGTGGCCGGCGCTGTTGCTGCCTTGGCTTATCTTGTTGTGCAGGCTCGCAGGGCTCTTGCTGCGATTGAAGATTTAGGTAACGCATCGATGAAGGCTGCTGAATTGCGGGAGAAGGAGAAAAAACTTTCCGCGAAACTAAAGTCTGCAAAGGATGACGATGAACGGCTGAAATATGCAGAGCAACTACTTGCAGTACGCCAACGATTATTGGAGGAATCGCAAAACGAGCAACAAGCCGAGGAAACATCGAAAAGCACTGGAGCCGAACTTGGGCTGAATACTGAAGGGGCTAAGGCTGCGATTCGGACGCAGGAGCGATATATTGATTCGATTAGAAATAAAATCGACGATACGTCCGCATTGGTTGAAAAACTCCGTCAAAAAAAATATCAGCTTCCATCAGGTCAAACTCCAACTACTACACAATCAACAGGCACAGGTATTGACCTTAAGGCGGCTAAAAGTATTTTGGGGTTTGCTCCTGGCGATAAAGTTATGGCATCGGCCGGATTGTCCGGCGAAGGTGCTAAATCACAGTTTGTCGGATTGGCGGATATGTGGAATCGGCTTAATACCGACAAGACGCAGACGCAGATGCTGGATGAATCCAAGAAGCAGACGCAGCAGTTGCAGAAGGTCAATGAAACTCTTACTAAAATGAGCGGTAATGGCAGCCCCGCCATGAGGATAGTACCATGAATTTGACTGTAACAGATAGTGTAGTATCAACGGATTATGAAGAGATGACCTCGCCGCAGGAATCTCCTACGGTTAACTATAGTGCTACGATGTTCGAGGCTACGCGGACGCTCAAATGTGCATGGATTAATAGTATGCAATTAGCTAATCAATTAGTCACGAAAACTTATAAAAACGGCACGAACGTTAATCTTGTGAAAGGACAGATATTACCGAACATGACTGGCGACGTTTCGCTAGTTTGTGACTATGTATCTATCGCTCCGTTTGGATTGGGTACTGGAGCGGCTGTTTCTGGAGGCGGCAGCATTTCGTCATGGGATTATGCTATCCTGACCGCTCATTATTCAATATTTCCTGATAATTCAGTGGCGTATCTTGTCCATGAAAATTATATACCCTCTATGCAATTTTTAACACGGCCTGGGCGTAAGTTATTTTGGGATGCTACGCAAACAGATCAGCTTGGTGCGGACGAAGCCCCAGGGATTTTGATAGCACAAGGCGAATGGTCGTATACAATTAAACAAATGCCGTTTGTTCCCGACGCGATAAACGATTTGCAGGGGTGTATCAATTCATCAGAAATGAATTCACCAACTTATAATCGCAAGTTTAAAGAAAGAACCATACTTTATGAATCGGCAGAAATCCGTGATTGCTTGGGAATTTATGGCGAACCACGATTCGATATTACCATGAAGTTCCATTATAATAAAACTGAGTGGAATCTTTTTTATCCGGCGGCAGGTACAACTCCCAAGAAGATATATGGTTCAGACGGAGAAGAATACAAGCCTTATGCTGAAGCTAATTTAAATGATATACTTTTAACGGAGGGGTCATAAAATGTTTAACCCCATGTCTCTTAATAATCCGCAGTTTTCGATAAGCCAGTACAACCGGCTTGGGCAGGCGGTTGAGAATATTTCACGGTCGGCGGGGCCAGATGCCGTTCGTTCCGGCGGAAACATGCTTAGCCGGCTGACGCCTAAACAGATACTTACAGTTTTCTACGAAATCAAAACTAATGAAGGCGAAGGCAAGTATACCATTGCTGAATTGGTTTATAAACCAGAGGGTAAAGATTATAAATTATTCAGTGCCAGAAATTCGTATACGTTTACTGCTTATTCGATTGATAATTCATGCGCATATCAGGAGGGTGATATAGTTTTCGGCACTGAAATGGTCAGCAATCTTGGTTATGTTTATTTTATTATATGGCCGAAATACGATATGTTTTTTGGTAACGTAACGACAAATAATGAAGACGGGTCATATGAAATTGAAGAGGTGTACTGGGACAAGGATTTTGATATGTTTGCGTCGTCTACAAACGCAAGAACTGGCACTGCATATGAGATACACTACAATGATTCTATTTCTGAAGAAACAAATATTTTGGTATTTGTTTTGCCGAGTGGAAAATGGATATTTGATAATCAGTGGCCTACGCCAGAGGAAGGTGATTTGCTCGTCGGTAACGATTCTGGCGGCTGGGATTTGTTAAAAAAGGGAGCTAGTAAAACTACATTGCAAGTTAATGGTGCTGGAGATGTTGACTGGCGGGCTTGTAATCTGTTGGATGCGGTTGCTCACAACGACACGAAAACCGCAACGCCTGTAGAGAATGCCTTGATAGTTGGTAAAGCCGGCGGCGAAGATGCTGACTATTGGGGAAAGATGGATTTACCAACCATGACAGGGGACTTGCTGACGATGAATTCTGACGGCGTACTGGAATGGTATCAGTACGTCGAATGGGGTGACGATGATGGCGATATGCTTTATTGGGATTCTGGAAAAGAACAGTATGTTTCGGCGACAGTCGGCACTGAAAATTTTCAGGTTTTTTACTGGGATAATTCTGATAAACGATTGACGCCGGTCAAAAACCCAAGTGGCGACGGAAAACATATACTTAGAATTGATTGTGAAGCTAGTACATTATCCGCTCCAACTTGGAGTAAGCAATATTTATTAGATTCTGATTCGCATGATGATACTGCTAGTGCAAATGCATCAATTGGCGCTATTGTGGTCGGTAAAGATATTGGTGGTACTCCAAAATGGGGGAAATTAACCGTTGGTAATGATGGAAAAATTCTAAAATGTAATGCCTCGATAGATTCTGGTCTCGAATGGGCTAACGGAGTACCGGATGGCCTTAACAGTGGAGATATGCTTATATGGAATACCACATTGTCCCAATGGAAGCTATTGTCTATTCCGACGAATCCATCTGTGTTGGTTTGTGACTCAACGTCTGGGGTACGTTGGTTGGGTATCAGCAGCAATAATGGCGTATTTAACATCAATGACGTAATGACCAGTACCCTCCAACCGTGGGTTGTGGGTTAATTGAGGTGTGTTTATGGCCTGGAATTATATCCCCCCATCTGAAGGTACTGATTGGCCTAAAGTTTCAGGCGCATGGACGGAACTTTATGCGGCATACAACGAACGCAGGCTTGTACTTAATCATTCGTCTGCGGATGCTCCGACTGTTGGCAGTGCTTCACCGGCGTATGCATATTGGATAGGCAATATCCAATCCTGGATTGAAAGTAATTGCACATCATTTGTAGCAACTATTGATTCAGGCGGGAGTCCGATTACTGATTATGATGGCCAAAATGAAATAGAAATGTGGACGTGGGATAATATCAAATCCCGCGTATTAGGTGGTAGGTCATGGTATCGAAAAAAAGACAGCGGAACAAGCGAAGGCAATGCGGCCGAAGGTTATTATGCGCCGTGGATACAGACGATGATTGATTTGAAAAATGTCCTCAATGAGTTAATTTGGACTAAGAAGTTAATATCATGGGAAGAATATAATTATAATGATGACCCTACATTACATAGTTATGGCGGCGCGGAATCAACCAATAATTCGTATACATGGGCAGCGGCAAAAAGTGTAGCTGAGTCAACCTGGGGACAAGAAGGTATTGGTGCTCTTCCTAAAAAATATTCTACTGGGTCGTATCACAGCTCCGGCTATTATCGGAGTAACTTATTTAATTGTATTGGATATGTTTATGTAACCGGTATTCCAACCGGCATTTCTAAAACAGTTGATATTTATCCTTTTTCGGAAAAATTCTCTGATAGTTCGGAGGATTATTTATATGGTAATTGTCCCTACGGTTACGCAGAAAATACATATAACAAAATAGTATCTGAGTCATTAACATCGGCAGCAACAGAAACAACAAAACATCTGGTTGGGGATGGCGATGGTTCAACCATGCCGACATGGTGTTCTGAGCCAACAGCAGATAATTCACGACAGGGTTTAGGTTGGGCGTTTTCTTCCGTTGGATATGCAATCATGAAGTGGGATTTAACATATAAATAAAATCACTTTGCAGCGTGCTCATACATATCAACTGGTTGTAATATGTTGCGAGAGGTTTCGTAGTCCCCGTCCTTACAATTGAAATAACCGATTTTTATAAACGGCATGCTAGCATCGATTTTCTGGTCTGGTTTAAGGGCTGATGTGTCAATTTTTATGAGAACAGGAACTTTTATTGGCTCATGATTTTTACTAGGCCCAACTGCATATCCTTCAATGCGTTCACAAAGTGCAGTTGAATTATCAATCACACGAATTACTTTGAGATATTTTTCAGGTGTCTGCCCAACCATTCCATTGCCGCATGAATATAATGATTTAAAATAATTTTTCCCTGGCACAAGTTTTTTGAGTTCGGCAAGTTCGTTTTTTGATGCTGTCCGTTTTTTACGGACTTCCGTTATTTTGGCATCGAATTCTTTTTTCTTTTCATAGTATGCCACCCGTTCTTTTTTTGTGGGTCGCTGGAGCTGCTGTTTCTGATATTGGAGGTTTTTGATTTCCTTCAACAGCAAGGCCTGCTTTTCATCCACTACTGCGATTTTTTTGTCAAGTTCAGCCTTGGCCTCCGCGATGATTTTTTTGCGGACTGCGGACATATCAATATTTTTGAGCTCGATGTCAATTTTTGTGATTTGTAAATTACGTGTTTTTTTGTTTGGCCCAAGTCCAAAAAATTCAATTTTTCCGCTGTTTGCTTCTTTGCATTCGCGCATTGCTTGTGGCAAATCATCATCTGATATTGTCGATTTTATGTTGGTTGGCTGTGATGTTGGTTGAGTAGTTGGCTGGCTGGTTTGGCCGAGGGTTATTGTTTCGGCAAGTAGGATTATCGCAAAAAGCAGTTTCATGTCTAATCTCCTTATTGCCTGTATTTTACCATCCGCACCGGAAGGGTCAAGGCGCAATAAAAACCCCCGCCGAAACGGGGTTTGTGTTGGCGAATTTAAAGTTTCGCCAGACTCTTGACCGAGCAACCTTATATATATAATTATATCGTCAATATTGGTAAAACCCAATAAAAAATATGCGAAAGCGGCGGGATTTGAACCCGCGAGACTCGGTCAAGAGTCCGACGAATCAATCTCCTTCTGAATATACCCCCATCTCCGTCCGTATCCGTAGTGTGGGAAAAGTCCCGCGGTGGGATTTTTCACCCAGAACCCTTATTGGAGATGAAACCATGAAAAAGTATCTTGCAATTTTTACCCTGGCAATTATGGCCGCATTTATCGCCGGCTGCGGAAATGTGGATTCCAGTTCCGCGATGAAAACCACAATCGAAACTTACGGCACGGCTGCCGAAACCTCGCTGACGAATGGCATATCATCGGACACCGCCATCGTTAAGTCGGACATAACCAGCGGTCAAATCGAAATCGGAACTGTGTACACTGCGGCAACTCCAAACAGTTTTAAATATCTCTTTGGTATTGATGACAAAACCGTGTACGCAAAAACTGCGTATTATGCAAACATTGAAGATGCAAAAGTCGGTTGCGATGCAGTGGTTACCCGCATTGAAACCGCTGGCGATGCACATAATGCTACGCGATGGATGGCAGTTAAAAATCTGCTCGTCATACAGAAATATCTCGTCAAGGGCGAAGCGTGTCCGACCGACAAAAAAATGACGCGTGATATATCGCCCAAAATAGTCATGCCGCTCAATCAACTCAAGCCGTATTTGCAGGGACTTGCAAAAGACAAAGTAAAAGCGATGGCACTGAATAACGTCCGTGCGTCGCGTGATGTAAATGCCCGCGATATTGACTGGTCTGCATTGTCAGAGCAGGCAGTAGAGGCGTTGCAGAGCGGAATGTCGGCTATATGGGAATATATCATCAATAATTCTACGAATTTGATTTCCATATCTGAAACCGAACTGACGGAACTGATTACCGCATTGTCGAATAAAAACACGCTTGAGGCCAAGCAGCTGCTTGTGTCTGCAATGGATGAAGATGGATTGAATGAATATCTGTCTCTCGTCCAGGCCGAGGGCAAAGTTTTGGCGGCGGACAATGCGGCGTATATAACCAAATGCAACGGCCTTTGGAGCGGCGGACTGACTGCCGGTCTGACGGCTATGACTGCAATCATATTTGGCAACTAATTCGGCAAAAGGTGCATCATGGCAAAATACAAAGTTTTCGGTTATGGCGGAAATTTATATAAAATTTCCGGCAATAATCTTGAGGGTTGCGGGCCTGACAATAACCATGCTCGCAGCATTGTGGTAGCTCACGATGTCCCGAAAAAGAATCAACGGTTTTTATATGATGCCGACGGCACGTATAAAAACAACTGCGAATCGTGGAGATGGGCCGGCCGAGATTTGGGCGAAGATGATTGGGCCGTTATATTCTGGTCGTCTCACGGCACACAGTCCGTCGACTTGAACGGCGACGAGGTCGACGGCATGGATGAGGCACTCTGCTGCTATGACGTAGATTGGGACTCGCAGGGCCGCGTCATCAACTGTATGGTTGACGACGAAATTTCAGAGATAATAGACAACTCCGTCTGCCGCTGGGCAATATTTATTGACGCCTGCTACGGAGAAATTTACGACGCGGAAAAATCCCTGAAACATAAAAGCCGCCCGCGAACGATACATGTGCCGGAAAAAGCCCAGTATTGGATTAACCGTGCAAAAAGTCGCGGCCTGAAATCCCGCTCAGTATTCAAGGGCCTCAACCGCGTACAGGTTATATCTGCCTGCCGGTCGTATCAGAAGGCAGCGGATACTTTCCTCGGCGGCGAGCCTCGCGGCGCGGGCAGTTATTATTTCGAGCAATATTTTTCGAAAACTCCCGAGGCATCTTGCGTGAAAATCACATGCCAGATGCGTGGCGATATGACACTGCATAGTTATTCGCAGCGGCCGGTCGCTCAGGGCGGCCTGATTAATCTGCCATTTGCGGAGGGCTTCACGGCATGAAAAAATCATTAAAAACAATCCGTCGGGAAATTAGTGAATCTGACATCTCTTTTTGGGCTGGGGTGGCTCAGCTTGTCTTAGCCTGCTGGAAAAACCGCAGCAATCTCGCGGAGTTTATCGTGCTGATGCTCGGCATATTTATTGTCGGGCCGCTGATGATGCTTGCGGCCGCAATCGGTGGAAAGGAAAACGAATGAAACGCAGAATAAAAACAATAGGCCGTGAGGTGGCTTCAAAGAAAGTCGGCTACTGGACTGTCATGGGTACGGTAATATCCGAACTCTGGAAGCAGAGAAAATCTACTATTGGTTTTCTCACCATGCTTCCGATGGCATTTATGATGTCTCCTATGTTTTTTGATTCACCTACATGGGAAGACGACTATGAAGAGGCTTACGGGAAGGACAAAAAGTGAATTTATTGTCTATGGTAAGAATAATTTTGTATGTACTGCTGGCAATAATAATCGCCGCGGCTGCCATAAAAGGCGTAGCAAATAATTATGGGAAATTGCGGGCGTGGCTTTATTCTCCACTACTGATTCTGGCAGGCGTGTTATGGGGGCCACTTGCTGTTTTGTTTATAGTCTTGGTTATTATTGTGGGAATTGTTTCTTTATTCTTACCATCAAAAGATGATGAATCTCTCGCAATGATTTTTATTTTTCCGATTATTGGATTATTTATGGCTGACGCATATAAAAAGAAGGTAACAAAAAAATGAAACTCTCAATCATCATGCCTGCGTTATTTTTTGCTTTCGCGATTTGCGGTTGTAATGATGATGCACAGTATCAACGCGATACTGGCCTTGCATGGCGAATACTTAATATCGATTTAAAAAAAGATATGGAAGGCCCTGCTTTTCAGGTGAAAGAGAACGAAACATCCCATGAAAAAAGCCATAGATATAATTGTCAAATAGCTGTGTTGTATTGTGACTTAGTGGAGGTCACAGGCATCATTTACAAGTATAACGATAGGCCCTACGTTAAAAAATGCCTGGAAATATCTGACGATATGATGCTGAAATATGTTGGTCATCAAAATGCATATGACTGGTCTGGGGAAAGTATTCCTGGTGAGACGATAGAACAGAAAATAATTCGACAGGAAAAAATAATAGAACAGTTCCGTGTCGCCATCAATCAATTTAGGTATACGTTGAATTATAAATTTTGGGAAAACACATATTGGGACGAGGATGAATAATATGAAAGCATTTTTAACAATGATTTTTGGTGCAGTCTTGATGCTATCCGCAGCATGGTTCTGCGGCTGTAGTTGTCAAACTGACAGCCAGATAGGCCAACAGCCAGCGATAGGGGCTGTTGATGCGTCTGCTGGCGGTCAGGCGATTGTAACGCAGGCGACGGGTTCGGCATGGCCGCTTGTTATTGCGATTATCGTTGTCGCTGCGGTTGTGCTTATTATTGGCTTGGTATTCCTTAAAGTATTTATGGGGTATCGCCGATTCCGCATAGACGTCCAGCGACAATTGTGGGGCTGACGATGGATTTGTGTTGGCTCAATACGATTTGGCCCATTTGCCAGGATATCGCCGGCGAGAATGCCAGCGGGCTTTATGAGGCGTTTCAGCAAGATGAGCGATGTCAGGATATTCGCCGCAGGTTTATGCAGGGCCAAATTGACATGGACGAAATAAGGCAGGTACTGAAAGACTTAACATGAGCGTGGTTTGGGGTGGGTGGTTTCACTCCGATAGGCCCACGGGTTGAGATACCCGTGGGTTTTTTTATTGCTTTTGCAGGATATTATAATACAATGACTTACATGGTTTTATAGTAAGCCGTTTTGAGAACAGAATTTGAAAAACAGTGACAGCTAAAGTTACAGTTTGAGTATTTACAGGTATTTATGATTTTTATAAAAAGGTTCGATCCCTCTCGTCCGCATTTTTTTTGTTTTTTTAAAAATATGTCATTCGTAATTTGATGATTTTTAAAGCTAAGATAAAAGCATTTATCGTTCGGCGAACAGACGAAAGCCTGATAAATATGATGCTACGGGTTGTAACCAGTAGAGTTTCACTAATTGTTACGTTTTTTTTTCAAAAATGTGTATGAAACTAACTGTCTTTACGCTGATAGATGATGGCTATAACTCAAAATATTAAAAAATTTGACTTAGAGCGTCTAACAAAATGATATTGCATTCGGCTTGTTGGTTGAATGTCTGGC
>CAZIAZ010000033.1:0-30808 GCA_964536835.1 uncultured Planctomycetaceae bacterium
CATATGTCACAGTCAGCATCGGACGATAACTCACTGTTGAAAATTCACTTGAACAAGAAGAAACACTAACACCTGAACCGCTACTTTGGCTACCCATATTCAGTAGCACCATACCGTAATTATTGGAATCATCCTCAGCCCAGCTCTGTAACAATGCCGTATCAGTAATTGTCCATTCAAAATACGCAGCAGATGTACCTGAAACCACAGTCCGCGACAAATAGCTAGTGTCATAATCCGTTCCTGATATTGAACATCCATTGGACCCACCTGCCCAGGCGTCAGGATTTGTAGCATCATATTGCATATAATTCCAACAACTTGCTCCAGTTTCGACAGCACCAGACTGGGTTCCTTCAACCCAATTTTCATTGGCCGATTTTACTGCATAAAGATAAACAGGTGTTGCTGCACCAGAAGTGATATAATGTACATATAAGGTCAATGTAGCACTGGTTATGGTCTTACCTTTAAGACTACTGATATCAAATTTCAAAAGAACGTCTCGCTCAACACCAGCCGAACTCCCTACAGTAGGTATATAACCCCAGCCTCCATAGTTATAGTCAGGGTTATTTTTGTCTAGTACCGTATCTTCAGTTCCAGCGTATCCATTCACGCCATTTTGAAAAGTTACAGTATCTGCCATTACGCTCGCACCTGCAAGCAATGCAACCATCAATAAAACCTTAGACTTACTCATTTTTTTCTCCTTAAAACTATAAATTTTATCGTTCACATTCACCACAATATTCAAAACTTTTATTCACAAACATTCATTCCATACCAGCCGCATTTTAATCAATTTATTCATAATATATTATCTACAAAGCACTTAAGGTATACATATCCATTCTTTACTTATCAATTATTATACTTCAATTATTTGGGTTAACCCAAACAGTTAAACAATAATATACCACAAAAAGAATATCTGTCAAGCTTTTTCCGTTTAAGAGAAGGATTTTTTACTCATTGTTGGCTGTGGGTTGACCGTTGACTTTTTAGAGCATGTTAAATTTGAAATTGCGCCTTGTTGCGTCGTTGAGGACGAGGCTGGCAAGGAAGGCGAAGCAGGCAACCTTATATGGTTTCCGATGCAGCCTGACGTAGCCAGCCGACGCCGCAAACAGCAACAAGCGCAAAGTCAAGTTTAATATGCTCTAATTTACCGGCATATTACGAATCTTCTTTTTACGAGGAAGTTTGGCGGGAAATTTCTACTGGCCGTGGCCTCTGATTTCCTTCTTCGGCTCTGTTTTTCAACATCACTTTCCGCTGCTTTTTGTGAATTAGCCTCAACTACGCCTTTGAGGAATTACTCGAATAACTCCAACTGGTTCGGATTGAGTATGTTCCCAAGTTCGGTTAGCCATCGTTCAAGACGGTCAGAGTTTTTACCGCAAAACATCAGATATTAGAAATCCTGTGTGAACTATTGCGACAATGACGTAAGTCTTGATATGGAAATAAGAAAGCCCTTTGACGTTCTCGCCAAAGGGCCTTTCGTCTCGATAAGTCGGAGTGACAGGATTCGAACCTGCGGCCTCCTGCTCCCAAAGCAGGCGCTCTAGCCAAGCTGAGCTACACTCCGAAAAATAAGAAAGGTAAATCTTACAGTTCCATAACGAAATGTCAAGATTCACCGTCAGAAATACATGCAGCTAATTCGATAATAAATTTTTCGGGCTGCTCAGGCGTAAGCAGCAGCGGCCGACGGTTCTTAAGACGTATGAATACCAACCCTTCCTTCCGCGTTATATATGCGTCGACATTGCCGAGATATTGTGACTGCGTCCATCCGAAACAGCCGAAAATGCCGCAAATGCAACTTTTGCGACGCAGTTTACCCAATTCCGTATCACTAACCGGAAAGACTTCATAAAATGCAGGTTGTGGAAGTTTGCGATTACGGCCGGGCCAGAGTATTTCAAGACCGGCTTTCGATATTTGAAACTGCGACGGCTTACCGAGAAACCAGACCAGAAATACAAAAACGGAACTTGCCGCCGCAAACACGGCAGTAATACTAAGCAATACCATCCTCCAGACGCCATGCGAAAGATTGACGCTGACGGTAAAAAGCACCAAAAAAATCAACAGCAGCAATATTATTGCCAGGCATGTCGAAATTCTGTAATGAAGGCTCATCGGTGCTGCCGTATAGACGGTGGCATCGGACTGGCTGAATTTTTTACTGTCAATGATGATGTCTTTCATCTCGCCTCTTTCATCTCAAAACATTCCCAATACATTGCCGTCCGCGTCGAGGTCAATATCGAAAAACGCCGGCCGACTCGGCAGGCCCGGCATTGTGCGCATAGTGCCGAGCAGGGGATACAGGAATCCTGCGCCGGCTGATGCACGGACTTCCCGCACCGGCACGGTAAAACCGGATGGTACTCCTTTGAGCTGCGGGTCGTGGCTGAGCGATAGATGCGTTTTGGCCATGCACATCGGAAGTTTATCAAGGCCGGCTGCTTCATATGATGCAATCTGTTTTTCAGCCAGCGGCTCAAAAGTTACGTCGGCGGCTTGATAAATCTTTTTGCAGATGGTACGAATTTTTTCGCGTATGGGCATATCGTCCGTGTAGAGGAGCTTGAAATCGGAGGGCAATTCGCATGCTTTTACGACCGCCTTTGCCAGGGCCACTGCGCCTTTGCCGCCCTCTGCCCAATGATTCGCAACGAGGGCGTCCACTGCGCCGGCGGCTTTTGCGGCATTGCGAACCAGTTCAAGTTCAGCCGCCGTGTCGGTGGGGAACTGATTAACGGCTACCACGACCGGCACGCCGAAGAGCCTGGCGATTTCGATGTTTCGCACAAGATTGCAGACTCCTTTTTCCAGAAGTGCCAGATTTTCTTTGGTGTATGCTTCGTCCAGCGGTTTACCGGGCGTGACTTTGGGGCCGCCGCCGTGCATTTTCAACGCGCGTACTGTGCCTACGAGCACCACGCAATCCGGCACAAGGCCGGAATATCTGCATTTTATGTCAAAAAATTTCTCCATGCCGATATCCGCACCGAAGCCGCTCTCCGTCACTACATAATCAGCCAGCTTGAGTGCAATACGGTCGGCGATAATCGAACTGTTGCCGTGTGCGATATTGGCAAATGGCCCTGCGTGAACAAACGCCGGCTGGCCTTCTAGAGTCTGCATTAAATTCGGCTTGATGGCGTCTTTCATCAGTACAGCCATGGCGCCGGCACAGCCTATCTGTTCAGCCGTCACGGGTTTGCCGTCGCGATTCATGGCTACAACTATGCGGCCCAGCCGTTTTCGCATGTCAGCCAGCGAGTCAGACAGCGCCAATACCGCCATAATTTCACTGGCGACGGCTATGTCGAAACCAGTCTTGCGTTGCGGGCCGTCCAGCCAGTTCTCACTCAGGCCGGTTTCAATAAAACGCAGCGCGCCGTCATTTACGTCCACCACGCGACGCCATGTGATTGTGTCCGAATCGATATTCAGTCGCGGCAGGCCGGTGGCGGCCCATGTAGCGTCGTCGGCGTGTGCCTCATGCTTGACGCGGGAGTCTATAGCTGCGGCCAGGAGATTGTTTGCGATGCTCACGGCGTGGATGTCGCCGGTGAGGTGAAGATTGAATTCTTCCATCGGGATGACCTGGCTGTATCCGCCGCCCGCTGCTCCGCCCTTTATGCCGAAGGTCGGCCCCATGGACGGCTGGCGAATGCAGAGAAACACATTTTTGCCGATTTGCCCCAACGCCTGGGTCAAGCCTACTGATGTGGTCGTCTTGCCTTCGCCGAGCGGCGTGGGAGTTATGGCGGTGACGTCGATATATTTGCCGTTCGGCCGGCTTTTGAGTCTGTCGAGAATGGACAGCTTGACCTTGGCTTTGACGGCGCCGTATGGTTCGAGCTCTTCCGGCAGAATGCCGGCTTTCGCTGCGACTTCATTGATGTTCAGCGGCTTGGCCGCCATTGAAATTTCGATATCCGACGGAATTTTGCCCATTTTCGTCTCCGATTCCCGAAAAAAGAATTCTTAACGTCACAAGTTTATATATTATGCCGGCCTGCGTCAAGGAAACGCCGACATTCTGCCGTAAGGTTTCTTCACTTCGTCAGTCTGCCGCCGTTTTTCTGCCGCCGGGCTGCAAAATTATTACCTATTACAGGCAGCCGAGGTTTTTGGGATAGGTTCTATATATAATTCAACGTCGTCCCAGAAATATTCGCCTGGCGGCCAATATGAGTATATCTGAATCTGCAAAAATTGGACGTTATCGGGCAGTCTGTCGCGCGGAGGAAATTTGCCGTCAAACGTTTTCCAGGCTGACGTCACTTCGCAGTTCATATGCCATCGATAACATTCTCGCAGATAATTTTGCGGATTCCGGCGGGCATCTGCTTCGATGAGTTCCCGCTGTTTCATCGGCGGCAGGTTGGCGAAATCCGCAGGGGTCATTTTGAGTTTTTTCAATGTGCTTTCGGGCAGGCCGTTGATGTTGGCTAATGGTATTTTTCGAAAACCTTTTATAAAAACTTTCGACGTGGCAGACGCACGCGGATTAGACGGCTGAATGAAACGGCAGGATGCTTTTAGCCAGTATGTTGCGTTTGTGTCGGCTGGAATGAAATCGCTTTTGAAATGTACGCCTTCCTGGCCGGCGATGGTGTCGTTTTTTCCCGATGTGATTTGCGGCGGGGAGTCGACGGATGCTTCGCCAGCCGACAATGCTTTTCGGTAAGCCAGCCATTGTTCCCTGTCGACATCCGTTCGAATCAGCAACATTTTTCCGCTGTTATCAGGACGCTCGACGATAAAACTGGCGACATTGTCCGGAGATTCCCAACCGCCGTGGCCGGCGAGCTCAAAAGACGGGTTTGCGTTTATCGGACCGGTAAGCCGGTCTGCCGACGGAAATTGTTCATCGCCTGCCTGTGGCGGTTGTTCTGTCTGTCTGCCGATAAAGGCCTGTATGATTTTTTGTGCGATGTTTCCACGCCAGCGTTCCGTTTCATCCGAAAAAGTGTTTTTGACGACGGTTTGCGGGTTAGTGAGGGTATTGAAAATGCGAACATCTGCGACATATTTATTGCCAGCCTTTTTTAGTTCGCCGAATATGCAGGCATGTGCGGCTACCTGTTCTTGCAGCAGCGTCCGGAGCGACATGGCCGTTGAATTCATGTCAGGCGATGATATGGCAAGCTCCCGCATTGATTGCGTATCTATGACTTTCCAGCGGCCATCCTGGCGGGCGAGTTTAAGCCGCACTGCATCGGCAAGTGCAGCGGCGTCTTCCGACTGCGGCGAGAAGTCAAACACCGCCACAAAGACATCGCCATCGCCGGTCTCACCAAACGTACGCACTGCTGCAAAGCATATCAGCCATAATAATACTGCTACGGCGGCTGTTCGGAATGTTCCGGATTGTGCTCGCTTTATGGAGTTCATTGATTTATTGGCGCGGCTGTCCGCCGGCTGATGAGCGGGCTTCCTGCCTGTTTTTCTCATAAAACAGAAATGCCTTTGCCATTGTACTGACATATGGATTTTTGTCGGCTGCGAACATGTGGAGAATTTCCATATTGCCTTTGCCGCCGACGTTGCCCAGAAACTCCGCCACTCTCAATCTCACAATGTCGCTGGAATCCTGGAAAATCGGGCCGATTAAATTGATTATGTTCGGCGTTATGGTGGAAATATTGTTCATGGATGCGACGAATTCGGCACGGACGGCAGGCGACTTGTCCTGGACGATTTTTTCCGCCAGAGCCATTATCGGTTCGACTCTGAATACGCCTCGCAGTTCAGGCAGCGGCTTGGCCAGTTCGCCTTCGATTGCCCTGGAATACGCCAGCATTGCCGCAATCTGTTTTGCCGTGCGGAATCTGTCGCTGACGTTATCGCCGGCTAACGTGTCGTTCATTGCACCGAGTACGCGCGTATACCACTCCGGCGATATATTGACAAGCGGACTGCCGGACTGGGAAAGTTTACCGGTGGCCAGCAGGCCGGCACGGTAGAAGGTCATTCGGCCGGGTTCTATCATCGGCAGGAGGCTTTGAACGTAACCTTTGGCGTCCCATACGGGATTGAGGCAGGGCTTGATGTCGAGCTGTATGGTCGTAAGCGGATCGTTCGCCAGGTATGCCGATATCTGTGCGGTATCCAGCCGTACATCGCCGGAAACGCTTTTGCCAGGCGCCAGATATCTGTCTACCGGCAGAATCACTACCGGTGCGGTATAAAAACGCAAGCCGTCCTTGCCGGCTGTAACCACGCTCAGTGCTACCTGCGAACTCAACACGCCGGTTTCGCCGAAGGAGACCGGCAGTTGGCCGATGTTGGTAACGGTGACGGCGACGTTCATCGCCTGGCCAGGCGAAACTATCGGAGCACCAATCGCAGATGCCGTGACTTTTATGAAATCATTGGGATTGGTCGCCATGTAGAGGACCTGTGCGTCGAAGCCGTTGACGGCGGCTGCAACCTTGTCGACGTCGTCGATTTTGGGTATCGGTGTCGTGAAGCTCCACATGGCACGCAATGCGCGGCTGACTCTTGTGCCGCGGGTCATTTTGAGGCCTTGCGAAAGGAATTTCTTTTCATTTTCCTTTTCGCCGGTTTTCGCGTAATACTCCGCCAACGACAGATTGGCGTAAGCGAAATCCGTCGACAGTTTTGTGAGAGTTTTTACGGCTGACGGGTCGTCTTTCTTTATGGTTATGGCGGCGGCAGCCTGGAGCATGTCTATCACGTCGCCCTTTGCGCCGAACTGTCTGGCCCGGTCGAATTCGCCTTCAGCCAGTTCCGGATTGGCGGCTGTCGTGAGGTAGAAAATTCCCAGTTGTATTATCGCATCAGCCAATTCAGGCGATGTTTTTCTGCCCTTGTCCATAATAGGGTCAATGTTCGAACGTATGCCTATCTGGTTTATTTGCGATTTGTACGCGTTTTTCATCTGTTCCAGAATTGGTAATATCGCAGAAGCTGCGGCGCCGGATGTTTTGAGGGCTTCGACGTAAAGTTCCATGACCGCGGGCGTATCCTTAAAATCTTTGAATCGCTTCGAGAGCAGAGAAATAACCTTGTCCGGTTTGGAGTCAGACAGCAGCGCGTTGCAATAACCTATTGCCAGCTCCTGCGACATTTTTTCCTCAGCCAAGCCGTTTGACGCGATTGCCCATGCCAGGCTGTAATATTTTGCCGACAGTTCCGGCAGGCCGATTTCGTTGAGCAGAACCGCCATATCACGGCTGACGCTCCAGTTGCGAGGATTGCCGCGCAGCATTTCGAGCATTGTGACAGCCTTGAGTTCATTCGATGGATTCTGCGTCAAGGCAAGACGGCCTAACAGGGCTTCGTCGCTTGTCGGGTCGAGCTGTAATGCGTGCGATATCGCTTCAGATGCCCTGGCGGTATCGCCCTGTGCGACATAGAGGCCGGAAAGCAGAGTCTCTGCATGCGACCGAAAAGCGGCGGAATATTTGGTGTTGTGAGTGACGGAGTCGAGAAAATCAATCCTCGCCGGCGCGGTCTGACGGTCGTCAAGTTCAAATTTCAGCCATCGGCAGGCGGCTTGATAAGATTCCGGCTGGGCGTCGAAGAGGCTGCCGGCGTATTTTTTCGCTTCGTCGAACAGGCCTCTGGACGTAGCGATTTCGCACAGGAATCGCAACGAGTGGACGTCGGTGGGATTAAGGCTTGCCAAAAATTCGCTTAGTGCGACCAGCCGTCCAGCCCTTGCGGCTGCCGCCGGAGTAAGATATATACTCTGTGCGTCGGCGAGTATGGAATTGATTTCAAGCGTTTTTTCTACGCCTGCATCTGCTGCGAAAACCAGGCTCGACGTCGCAAGAATCATCATGCCCAGAACGGCTGCCTTTTTCACGATGCGCTCCTTTTGCATTGTTATTTTTGTTATTTTGTTATTTTTTAAAAAATTCTGTTGTCGCAAATCCGTTTACAGCCATGAGAGATTAATTGTCGGGCGTTTCAATGGTCAGCCGCAGACGGTCGGCGCCGCGCTGGACAATCATCAACAGGTCGAGCGGCGGTTTGTTTGAAATGGCGGCTTCGATAGCCTTTTTGCCGTCGGCGGCGGTGGGGACTTCTTTGCGGTTAATGCCCACCACGACATCGCCGGCTTTAAGGCCGGCACGGTCGGCTGGCGAATTCGGCACTACGGAGAGTACCAGCAAGCCCTGGGCATCGGCGGCTGGACTGTCGTCCATGTGCCGGTCAAGTGCTACCTTTTCCCGCATTAGCAGGCCCAGTTTCTTGACGTAAAGTTTGTCGGCTTCACTGGGCATTTTGGGCATGGGCAGCAGGGTGAGTTCTATATCCTTTTTCTGCGAACCCTGCAAAACAGTAAACCTGACCTTCTCGCCGACGGTTCTGCTCATCAGCCACTTGGTGAAATTCATCGCCGCCAGTTCCGGCGTGGCAAACGCCTGCAGCGGCTGGCCGTTGACCGCTATTATCAGGTCGCGATTGGCCAAACCCATTGCCGCAGCCTGGCCGGACGGAATTATCTGATCAACCATAACAGCCGGCGTGGTAAGGCCTTTGGCTTCCATGAGCGTCTTCTGCACGGGAGCGAAACGCTGGACGCCTATCCACGGCAGACGACGGGCTTTGCCGTCCTGAGGTATCTGCTGAAGAATGTAGACGAACTCATCGACGGGCAGAAAGGCGATGGTAAATTCATCGTTCCTGAGCGGCATGTTCATGTTTTTGCGGCTTATCATCACTTCGCAGTCGACGTAAGGCTGGGATGTCACGAGTCCTATAGCCTGGCCGGCGGCATTGAATACCACAGAACCAGGGCCGGTAAGCGTCCCGCCCGTTACACTGTAAACCATCGTCGGCGTGCGGGTAAGATTCGCGATATACGCACAGCCGAGACGCTGCGACAGCTCGGCGTCGCCGATGTTTATTCCAGCGGATACGACCATGTCGCCGAGTTCGAGTTTGCAGGACTTCGCAAACGCAATCGGCCGCCATGGATATGACGAGGGCACCTGCACGAAACTGAGGCCCGTAGCAGGATCCACACCCAGCAACTTGCCGGAAAAACTCTGACGTTCGACACCCGGCACGATGATTTCTATTGATTCGATTTTATCGGTGCGGATGCGGGAATCGACGGCATACGTCATCATTATCTGCGGGCTGATGCTTATACCCGTACCCACCGTTATGCGAGAGCCAAGTTCATCCGTAGTCTTGCAGCGGATGAGGGCTATGGAATTCTTCGTAGCCGCTGCGATGCGCTTGATTGTGGAAGACGCCTCATCGGCGGCTGCCGACGAAACCAGAATTGCAACTGCTGCTATTGTTGATAGAAGGACGCGCCTGTCAAATTTCATATGACCGTCTCCTTAAGATGATTTTCAATCCTTGCATCGGACGCGCATGTACAAAACCGTCCGACAACATCCTGAACGCCAGGTTCTCAAAATAAAAAATTTTTGAAAACCACTCTCCAAGTTTAACTATTTGGGTTTGTTATGCAATAATTCCTTGCGTTTTAATGCACATGGGCCGGCTGACGGCCGCAGTTTCACCAGATGCCATATCACAAGGCCGGCGGCTACGATGAACCATGCACTTATCTGATTATGCGTCCAATTTCCGTGAAAAAGATTAAAATGGTCATCGTCGCGGACGCTTTCAAGCAGGAAACGGGTCGGCGGATAAAGTATCAGCATAAGGGCAAAAACCTGTCCCTCGCATTTGCGGTATCGGAAAAACAGGTTCAATAGCCCGAAAAGCAGCAGGGCGTTTATTATGCCCAACACCTGTGCAGGCCGCCGTTTCGGCGTCCACTGAGTCCTGAGGATGTCGTACATATTCTGACGCAGCCATGAATCGGCGGCTTGGCGTTCGGCGGCTGACAGGTGGCCGTTGCGGTCGGCGTCGAAGTTTTGAAGCAGATTCGCCAGCCTGGCCTGCATATATTTCTGCATTTCACCGAAACTCAACATCCCGTCGCCGTCGGCGTCGAACGCGACAGCCTGCGACCATGACTCGCTGCCGCGAAGTATGCCGGTTTTGTCGGCAAGGGATTTTTCAAACTGATGCCTGGAAATCGTCGAATCGCCGCCGGATGAGATTTGAAACAGCTTTGCCGCTTCGTCAGCCGGCAGCAGAAGCACGTCAACCTGGTTGCAGTTGAGTTGGCCGTGATATTCCGACAGCGGTATGAGCATGTTCCGCGTGGAGTCGCGGTTCTGGTCTTCAAGATGACGGGTCTGCTTGACGAATGTGTTTATCAGCCGTTCATCCGGCGTGACAAGACCCTGCCAGTAAAGGTCGGTATAAATCGGCGACGTCGACTGGTCGGGGCTGTACGGCGAATCGCCGTCGAAGTTCAACAGCGGCCTTGAAATCATGGGAAATTTCATCCCAAGCAGCCAATCCTGATTTGCCGGCCCGCCCCAGCAGCAGCCGTTGAGCGTGCAGCCCATCCGGCCGAATGCAAGGCCCAACATGAGACTGGGGGCGATTATGTCCAAAAAACGTCGAGCCGGCAGTTTTTTGAATTGAAGATAGATAATTACGATGATTGCTCCGCCGGCTAATCCGCCGAAGTATATAAGGCCGCCGGCTGAGACGTCAATCAGGCTGGCGATGAGATTCGTACTGCCGGCGTAATCGGCCCAGTGCCTGGCGACGTAAAAAATTCTCGCCCCCACTACGCCGCCCGCCAACGCCAGTACGCCGCATTGCGTCACGATTTCCTGGTCTTCGCCGCATCGCCTGGCTCGCCATCTCGCCACCAGAATCCCGCAGATGAATCCGAGCACCAGCATAAGGCCATACCCGAATATGCGCAGATGCAGCTCACTGCCAAATATGTTGAATCGGCCAAAATCGATGATAATCTGCTGCATCAGAATCCTTTCCGGTCAGTATGTCATTATCTCTTTGATGTTGTTGGCGTCATCCATGACGGCTACTCTGGGTTTGAGTGTTTTGGCCTGAGTTTCATCGAGGTACGCGTATGCCATGATTATTATTTTGTGGCCGACCTTCACCAGGTGGGCGGCTGCGCCGTTTACGCAGAATACGCCGCTGCCGCGGCTGCCGCGGAAAACGTAGGTTTCAAAACGGCTGGCATTGTCGACGTCGGCTACCACGACGCATTCGCCTGGCAGTATGCCGGTGGCGTCGAGTATGTCTTCGTCTATCGTGATACTGCCCACGTAGTCCACGCACGCTTCAGTGACCGTGGCACGGTGTATCTTCGCCCTGAGCATCTTTAGTGTCATTTGCTGCAAGTCCCTGTCATCGAATCCTTTTTCAATAAAAATCTCAAGTCAGTCAATTATAACAAAATATCACGGCAGTTCCATGTAAATATTGTCAATCAGCCTCGTTTGGCCGAATTTCACGGCTACGGCGATGACGATATTGCCGACAGGAAAAGCTATATCGTGCAGGTCTTCAGCATCTACCATCTGGACGTAATTTATTCTGCCGGCTGGAGCGTTGGTGCGGATGCAATCCGCGACGAATTCGGTGACGTCGTCATTGGTGGGCAGTTCGCCGGCTAGTATGGCGTCCCGCGCGGCGAAGAGTGCGTCGCTGAGTGCTGCAGCCTGTCGCCGATGTTCCGCCGAAAGATAGGCATTGCGGCTGGACATGGCTAGGCCGTCCGCTTCCCGAACTATGGGACAGGCCTCGATTTTTATCGGAAAATCAAGATCGCGAACCATCTGGCGGATAATCGCCGCCTGCTGGTAATCCTTTTGGCCGAAATATGCGACGTCCGGCTGAACTATGTTGAAGAGTTTTGATACAACCAGGCATACGCCGGCGAAGTGCGTCGGCCGATTCCTGCCGCACAGATTTGCCGCCAGAGACGGAACTTCTATCCTGGTGAGTATGGCGTCTTTGCCGGCAGGGTACATGACTTCGTCGGACGGCATGAAAACCAACGACGCGCCGCATGATTCACAGAGTTTTATATCGTTGTCCGGCGTTCTTGGGTATTTGTCCAAATCCTCCGATGGAGAAAATTGCGTCGGATTCAGATATATGCTCACTACAGCCATGCCGCAGTCGCGGGCGGCTGCTCTCACGAGCGAAGCATGGCCTTCGTGCAATGCTCCCATGGTGGGCACAAGACCGACTTTTCTGCCTTCCTTCCTGGCATCTCGCACCGCAGTGCGAACTTCATCTATGTTCCGTGTTACGCGTATGCTCATTTCAGACAACCTCATCCCTGATACAGGGTATTATCGAAAGCTGCTTCGCTTTCCTCGTCAGTCAATGTCGTTACTGACACAATGTCGAATCAACCTCGATATGCTCTTATTACATCAACAATGCCTGCAAGAACTTGCGGCTTTCGGAAATCTCCGGCAGTTGCGTCCAGCCGCAGAAAGCCGCAATTTTCAGGGACTTCTATATCAAACTGTTTTTGCCGCAGATATTCAAGAAATTCCCGCGTAAAAACACTTTCATAATTTCGGCCTCTCGCGGCGATGCGGTTGTACAGGACTTCGACATCGACGTCGAGATGAATCATGAAATCCGGCTGTTTGACGAATCGGGCCATCTTGCCGGCGATGAAATCATATGTCTCAAGGTCATGGCCCCTGAGTTTCCACTCGGCGAAAATCCTGTCCTGAGAAAAGCCGTAATCGCTTACGTATAAACCGCTTTCCGGCCAGCCTGTCAGATTCAACTGTGTCGCGCGGGATGTCAGGAAATACAGCTGGGACGGCAGGTCGAGTTCGCTGTTGCCCATATAACTTTCGGCGAGAAAAGGATTTTTCGCATAATCTTCACGTATGCATACCGCGTCGAGTTGTCGGCTGAGCAGTTCCGCCAGTGTGGTTTTGCCTGCGCCTACCGCGCCGATAATACTGATGAGTCGTGCGGCAGCCGTCATTTTTTTATATTCTCCAGCTTCCTGAGCATTTCGCCGGCTGTCATGAAATTTAGAGGATGCCGAACCTGCGGGGCGATGGACTCCAGCGGCCCAAGTACGAAACTTCGCTCATGCATGCGTGGGTGCGGTATGGTGAGTTGCGGCGTATCGATTATTTCGTCGTCGTAGTATATTATATCCAGGTCGCAGCTGCGAGGGCCCCAGCGGAGTTCGCGGCTACGGTCACGGCCGAGCGAAGATTCTATGGCGTGTAATGCAGCCAGCAATTCTTGCGGAGTAAGTTCGGTCTCGATTTCAGCTACGCCGTTGAGATAATCGCCCTGGCCAGCCGGCCCGCCGACGGGCTGAGTCTCCATGAACGCGGAAACACGTTTCAGCGTTATGCCCGAAGTGCGCCGCATCATGTCGAGCGCGTCGCGCAGGGTCTGGCCTCTGTTGCCGACGTTGCTGCCTAGTGCGATATATGCCGTGACTCGTTTCATTGCTGTCGTTTGTCGTCCTCCAGTTCCTCCGCCATCTCAAGCTGTCGCTCAAGTTTGTCGGGAGTGGATATTTTTGGGCCTTTGACTGCTACCAGAAGGCCGGGTAGCGAGAGTATTATCGGGATAATTCTGGCAAGCAGCGATACTGCAAAAAGGCCGGTGACGGCTGCTGCGGTCGGCGCCAGGAACTCAACGTACATGCTTTCAATAAAACCCACGCCGCCAGGAGTTAACGGGATAACCCCTATTATGTAAATTATAGGCAGATATATGAAGTAGCGGTAGACCGGAATATTCGGCAGCAGTGAATGGCCTATCAGGGCTATCGAGCCGAAAACCGTTAAATGTACCATCAGACCCACCATCGAATTGCATATCATCGCCAGAGGATGACGGCGATATTCGTTCAGAGCGTTGCCGGCGTGCTCGAAATGTTTTGATATCACCATGCGGCTAAAGAGCTTATGGGAAAACAGCATCCTTCTGAGTTTCGGCGAAAGCACAAAAACAATCCCGCAGACGATTATGGCTGATATTATTGAAATTGCGATTATTGCGGGCTTGACCTGGCTGACCGTTACATTGCCGCATAATAGAACCCATCCCAGCATTATGATTGCCAGCATCGCCATCGCCCCGATGCCGATTATTCTGTCCGTGAATATCGTGACGAGGAGGACGGCGGTATGTTTGGTGCGTTTGGAGGCATAGAGGGCTTTGACGAGGTCGCCGCCTATCGTGCCGGGGATGACGTAGTTGAAAAAAAGGCCCAGAAATGTGTAGCTAAGCGCGTCAAAAAGGCTCATGTCGAGTTTCTGCAATCTGACCAGCCACCACCATCGTATGCCCACCAGCACCAGCCCGACGAAATAAATCACAGCCGCCAGTATCAGAACCCATAAATTGATGTCGATAAGTATCGATTTCAAGCCTTTGTGTATGTATTCGCTGCCTCCCTGGACAATTGGTTTATATCCGCCGGCGGCTGGGTTTACGGATTTCGTCGTATTGTCAAACATTCCCTGCGAGACCAGCAGGCCGCCATTGGCGTCGTGCCCGCGGCAGACGTGCGAAGTACCGTCGGCAGACACTATATAATCATTCCAGTGCGCCTTGGATAGAACCCAGCCCAGCAGGGCGGCTGCGAGCAGTACCTTAAGCGTTATCAGGAGTATTCTGTTGCGTACTTTCACGGCATTTCTTTCACTTGCACGAAGTTATGCATAAGCGGGGATTATATGCCAAAAGAATTTTTTTTGCACGCGCCGGTTGAATGTTGATGCAAAAAAACATAAACTTAAAAAACTGTTTGGCGCAATTTTAAGCTGTTTTGCCGACATTATGGAGGCCAGCAACCTGAAAACAGTTGCTTCCAACCGTTTCCCGTACGTAAGATATGACGGCTAAAAAGCATAACTACGGTTGCGCATACTGGAAAATTGTAAAAAAGGCGTCGTTCTCCGAATGACGCAAAGTACAGATTTTAGGGTTTGTCATTCGTAATTTCGAGGTTTTGGCTGGCAGTAATTCACTTATAGTTGAGTAGTTGAGCTATTATCATTTTTTTATGAATTGGTGGTATTTTAAAGGAGTGTTAAATCCGATGGGTTCTTTGCCGAAAAAGGTGTTTTATCTGCCAGGGTACAATCTGGTCCGGATACTCGGCCACGGAGCGGCCAGTACCATATGGGAAGTAAAATGCATAGAAACGGGGCGTACTTTCGCCGTCAAACGTGTCTGCCGGGCATCAAAGTCCGACCAGCGATTCGTTGACCAGATAAAAAACGAATACCAGATAGCATCCAAAATATCGCACAGCAATATCCGTAAAGTTTATAACCTGCGGATTGTGCGGCGTTTATTCGTGGTTTCAGAAGTCCACATGCTGATGGAATATTGCCCTGGCGTGAGCGTCGCCGATAATCGTCCGACCGACATACTTGAAGCGTGCGGCATTTTTGCGCAGGTGGCCAACGCGATGCAGGCGATGAATGAGGCGGGTTTCGTTCATGCCGACATGAAGCCCAACAATATCATCGTAGACGACAACGGCAATGCCAAGATAATAGACCTCGGCCAATGCTGTCCCATCGGCACGATAAAAAAACGTATCCAGGGTACGCCTGACTATATTGCCCCTGAACAGGTACGCCGGTTTCCGCTGGATGCCCGTACCGACGTGTACAATTTCGGCGCGTCGCTCTACTGGACGCTGACTGGCAAGCCCATCCCGACCATTCTGGCCAAGCCAGGCAGCATGACCGTCCCCGGCCAGAATGCGATGGCGACGCCGCCTGAAAAACTGAATGCCGACGTTCCGCCGCTGCTCAGCAGATTGATATTGGACTGCATTCGTCTTCAGCCGGTAGAACGGCCAGCCAGCATGAGAGAGGTCTCAATGCGGCTGGGGCTGATACTTCAAAAACTTCTGGTGCCGGCGTCATGAACAATCCAGCGGCTGAAATCTTCCTCAATGCCGCCGAACTCTGCATGAATTGCCCGCAGAGACACGGTAACGTAGTCAATTTATCAGGCGTCGGCAGGGTGATGGTTTCCGGCGATATTCACGGGGCGCGTGTCAGCCTCAATAAAATTGTCAGCCGTTTCAATTCGTCCGAACAGCCGATACTCATACTCCAGGAAATAATTCACGGCCCGGCTGATGCAGCCGGGTTCGACCGCAGTGCGGAACTGCTCCTCAAGGCTGCACGCCTGAAATGCCAGCATCCCGACCGTATATATTTCGTAATGGGAAATCACGATCTGGCCCAGTTCGCCGGCGGAGAAATAACCAAGGACGGCAGCGGCGTCTGCGCGGCATTCAGGGAAGGCGTAAAAAACGAATTCGGCGATGAGGCCTACGAGGTATATTCGGCGGCGATGAAATTTTTGCGCGCTTTGCCGCTTGCCGTCAGGTTCGATAACGGTACGCTGGTTTCACACTCGCTGCCGTCGCCCTCCCGAATGAAATTTTTTGACCCTGCCGTTTTGGACAATCCCACTCTGGATGCGGACATCAAACGCGGCGGAGCGGTTTACGAAATGCTGTGGGGCCGCGACCAGAGGCCCGAACAGCTCGACGAACTCGCAAAAATGCTTGGCGTCGATTTTTTCCTGCTCGGCCATCGACATATAACCGCCGGCCTTCTTCCGATACCGCGGCGGGCGGCTGCGATAAATTCCAACGCTTTGGGCGGATGCATAGTGGAATTCGACGCCGGGATTGATACAATATCTCTCGCTGACATCGAAAAATATGTCAAAAGGATAGCACAGCTGTGAACGGCCTTGCCGGAAAAGAAAAAAGAACTCTGCGCAGCAGAGGCCAGACTCTCAATGCATGCGTATCGCTGGGATGCGAGGGCATTGACGAAGAGGTCGTCGCACTTATCGAAAGAGAATTGGAGCGGTCGGAACTTATTAAGGTAAGGCTGTACGACGAGACCGGCAGGCAAAGAAAAGAGACGGCCGGGCGGTTAGCCGAAGAAACCGGCTCGGAAGTCGTCGGTATAACCGGCAGAAGCGTGCTTCTGTTCAGGAAAGCAAAAGGCTGCTGAGGCTTTTTGCGTATCGTCGGCTCAAAAAGATAAAGCATGCAAAATGTTTTTGTAACTTTTATAAAAATTACAAGTAAAACGGAGGTAACTGAGATGAAACGGTATGTATCATTGATGTTGTTGATTGGGCTGGCCGGCCTTGTCGGTTGTGACGGCGACCAGCTTAACATGGATTACACCACGCCGGCTCAGAAGGAAATAGGGATGATATATATTCTGCCCGGCATTCAGGGGGTCGATTATCATTACAAGAACATAAGGACGGCTCTTATCGGGTCGGGCATAAATATGGCAGTGATGATACATCCCTGGGGCTGCCAGATACCGGGTATAAACCTGATGCTCAACGAGACCGACACCCGCGACGACCGTTCGTGGGGTGCGGAAATAGCACAGGGCATATTGCAGTATCAGCAGCAATATCCCGACAAGCCTGTTTACATGATTGGCCAGTCGGGCGGCTGTGCGGTGAGCATATTTGCCGCCGAGACTCTTGCCAGCCTGCCTGGCGCAAAGCCGTTGCAGGGCATTATCCTTCTCGATGCGAGCGTATCGAGCGATTACGACCTGACGAAGGCGATGAGCATGTGCAAATTTGGCATAGTGAATTTCTATAATCCGGACGACGTTGCATTGTTGGAAGTCGGAACAGCCGTTTTTGGCAATCTTGACGGCGGTCACGGCTCGTCAGCCGGCCGGGTGGGTTTTAGTGGCAGATACGCCAAACTTTTTCAGGTCAAGATAAAGAAGGACATGGTCGACGATTTTGCCAATCCGCATTTTGCCGACTGTTCCAAGGCGTTTACGGCCCAGTATATTGCGCCGTGGATAATCGACCAGGAATGGCCGCCGGCGTATATAACTTACGCCAAGGATTGAAACCGTATAGTTTTCGGGTTGCTGGCAGAATTTTCGAATGCCGCGGCAGGGCGGCTGGGAGCTTGGGATGCGTATAATATCCGTTTTGATGATATTCGCGGTGGCCGTCGGCTTTTGCGGCTGCAGGAAGGAAAAACCCGTACCGGCTCAGCCGTTGCCTGCAGTTACTGCCGCCAGGCCTATACAAAAAGAAGTAATCCGCCATGTCTATTTCACCGGCCGACTGGATTCTTTTGCCCGCGTGGATATTACCGCACGTGTCGAAGGATTTTTGCAGAAAATCAATTTCCAAGACGGCGATATGGTCAAGAAAGGCCAACTCCTTTTTGAAATCGAACAGGATCAGTATTCGGCATTGGTCGAGCAGGCTCAGGGCCAGCTCAAAAGCGTAATCGCACAGCATAATGACGCGGACGTGAATTACAAACGCATTCAGTATGCTTTTAAGCAGAATGTCGCCACTTCTCAGGAGCTTTCCGATGCACTGGCCAAGTTTGAGGTGACCGCCGCCGAGATGGAAACCAAGGACGGCATGCTCAAACAGGCGCAGATTAACCTGGGGTACACGAAGGTTTATTCGCCTATAGACGGCATGGCTGGCAAACATCTTGTAGACGTCGGCAATCTGGTGGGTTACGGCCAGCCGACATTGCTGGTTACGGTAATACAGCAGGATCCGCTTTACGTTTATTTTGAAGTCAGCGAACAGAATCTTCTTCTCTACCGGAAATTTCTGCGTTCGCCAAAAAACAATAAAAACGTCGAAATTGACCACGTAGACCTTGCAGTGCGTCTGGCTGGCGAGACCGGTTATACGCACAAGGGCAAGCTCGACCTTACGTTCGAGGGCAATGCCGTAAATTCCTCGACCGGCACGATAACATGGCGCGGCATTCTGGAGAACAGGAACCGGCTGATGACGCCTGGCATGTTCGCCCGTGTCCAACTGCCGATAATAAAGATGAAAAATACACTGCTTGTGCCGCAGGTGGCTGTCGGCAAGGATCTGACGGGCAACTACGTGTTTGTAGTCGGCAGTGACAACGTAATTGAACAGCGGCATGTTGAGTTGCTGGGCGAAAATTATGACAACATGGTTGCTATAATCAAAGGATTATCGCCCGACGATATTGTTGTGACGAACGGCATACAGAATGTGCGAAACGGCGCAAAATGTCAGCCGAAAATCGTACAACTCGAAATGATTACGCCGCAGCCGGGTATTTTCAACCCTGGCAGTACGGATGAAAAAGCGGCAGCTGCGCCGCAGGCCAGGCCAGCCGCTGTAAAATCACAGCCGACGACGAAACCAGTTCAGGCGAAGAAGAAAGGCTAACCATGTACAGTCGCTTCATAATTGAAAGACCTGTACTGGCGGCGGTCATTTCCATCGTCATCATCATCGCCGGCCTTGTCACCATGTCGGCGCTGCCGATAGACCTTTACCCTGACATAACGCCCCCGACAGTTACAGTAACGACGACCTATCCAGGCGCCGACGCTGTGACGCTCAATGATACCGTCGCGCAGGTGATAGAGGAACAGGTCAACGGCGTCGAGGGCATGATATATATGTCCAGCACGTGTGCCAACGACGGCACGTATACGCTGACGGTCACTTTTGAAGTCGGCATGGATCTGGACATGGCTACCGTCCTGACGCAGAATCAGGTTACCATCGCCACCCCGCAACTGCCGGACGAAGTTCAAAGGCAGGGCGTGTCGACGCAGAAAAAATCCACCAACTTCGTCTTAGCCGTCAATCTTTACTCGCCGAATAATACCTATAACGATTTGGAATTGAGCAACTACGCCTCAATCAATATGGTTGACACCCTCGCCCGTGTGCCTGGCGTGGGCAACGTCACCATTTTCGGCAGCAAGGATTATGGCATGCGGATATGGCTGAATCCGGACGCCATGCATGCCAGGCAGTTGACAGTCACCGATGTGACTGACGCGGTTCGCTCGCAGAACGTGCAGGTGGCAGCCGGCAATCTCGGCCAGCCGCCGTGCCCGAAAGGCACTGAGTTCCAATATACCGTTACCGTCACGGGACGTCTCAGTACGCCTGAGGAATTTAAAAACATTGTCGTTAAAGTCGGGCCGGATGGCCATCCGGTGAAAATAAAAGACATCGGCACGGTCGAACTCGGCAGTCAGCTTTACAATTCATATTCTACGTATAACGGTAAGCCGTCCGCCACCATCGCAATCTATCAGTTACCCGGCTCGAACGCCATCGATGTTGAAAAGGGCTGCAAGGCTGAGCTTGAGCGATTGGCCTCGCGCTTCCCCAAAGACCTCAAGTACAACGTAACTTACGACAGCACGTGGTTCATCCATGCCTCGATTAATGAGATTACCGTCACGCTGTTTCAGGCTGTGGGGCTGGTGGTGCTGATAACGTTCGTATTCCTGCAGGATTGGCGGACGTCGCTGATTCCGGCGCTTACCATTCCGGTTTCGCTGATAGGCACATTTATCGTCATGGCACTGTTGGGATTTTCCATCAATACTCTGACGATGTTCGGATTGGTGCTGGCGATAGGCATAGTAGTCGACGACTCCATTGTGGTTGTCGAGAACACCCAGCGCAAGATAGACGAACTGGGCCTTGCGCCGCGTGAAGCGGCTATCGCAGCCATGAACGAAGTCATCGGCCCTTGCATCGCAACCACGCTGGTGTTGTTGTCGGTCTTCGTGCCGACGGCGTTTATGGGCGGTATTTCGGGCAGACTGTATCAGCAGTTTTCGCTGACAATCGCCGCGTCGACGGCGTTCAGCACCGTAAACGCGCTTACGCTCAGTCCGGCGCTTTGCGGCGTACTGTTGCGGCCAACGTCCAAAACTAAATTTTTCTTCTTCGACTGGTTTAATAAGATATTCGCAGCAACGGAACGGTTTTACGGCGGAATTGTAAAAATGCTCGTTCGCAAGCTGGTCATTGTAGCGATATTGTTTTTGGGCATTACGGTTCTGACGTGGCTGGGTTTCGTAACGCTGCCGACAGGATTTATCCCCACTGAAGACCAGGGTTACTTCATGGCTGTCATCCAGCTGCCTGATGCGGCTTCGCTCGAACGTACCTCCGCCGTGACTACCCGCGCAACGGATATGGTCATGAAAACGCCTGGCGTCGCCAACGTAATATCTATCGGCGGCATGTCCATGATTGACAGTACCATATCGTCTAATACGGCGTCGCTTATCGTGATGCTGGATGATTGGGACAAGCGTAAAACGCCTGAATTGCAGATTAATGCGATAGTTGAAAAACTCGCCGACGAGTTTAAAACCATCGAGGAAGCCAGGATAATGTCGTTTGTGCCGCCGACGATTCCCGGTTTGGGTACGACTGGCGGATTACAGATGCAGTTGCAGAATTATGGGAATATGCCGCTTCCCGACTTGCAGGCTGCTTCGGTCAGGCTAATGCAGATGGCGGCTGGCAATCCGGAAGTCAAAGACGTTTTTACGACTTT
Source organism: uncultured Planctomycetaceae bacterium (assembly GCA_964536835.1). Lineage (GTDB taxonomy): Bacteria > Planctomycetota > Phycisphaerae > SM23-33 > SM23-33 > DAONFI01. The sequence continues at coordinate 21,281 of CAZIAZ010000033.1, forward strand.
CCGTGCGAATGTGCCGCAGATACACCTGGATATCGACCGCGATAAGGTCATGACGCAGGGCATAGCGCTCGGTGATGTTTTTGATACGCTGCAGGTTTATCTCGGCTCGCTTTACGTGAATGACTTCAATCTTTACGGCAAAACTTTTCAGGTCAAGATGCAGGCACTTAGCCAATATCGCGTGAATCCTGAAGACGTCGGCCTGCTTGACGTGCGTGACAAAAACGGAAACATGGTGCCGCTCAACGCACTTCTTGTCGCCAAGCCGTCTTTCGGCCCACAGACCATCACCCGTTACAATATGTATGAGTCGGCGACTTTTCTCGGCGATTCAGGGGAAGGTTACAGTTCCGGCCAGGCGATGGATGCCATGACCGACATGGTTCATGAGCTGCCGGGCTTTGGCCTTGAATGGACGGGCATGAGTTTTCAGGAGCAGGCCGCCAAAGGCCAGGCGCCGTTCATATTTGCCCTGGGCGCGGTATTCGTCTATCTGTTTCTGGCGGCACAATATGAAAGTTTTTTACTGCCGATATCGGTCATTCTGTCTGTGCCGTTCGCGTTGCTCGGTGCGGTGGCGGCTAACTGGATGAGGGAGTATGACAACAATATTTATACGCAGATTGGCTTTGTTCTGCTGATAGGCCTTTGCAGCAAGAGTTCGATTCTTATCGTTGAATTCGCCAAAGCCAAACACGAAGAGCAGGGCCAGGACCGGTTCACTGCCGCCATCGAAGCCGCGCGTCTGCGATTCCGCGCGATACTCATGACTGCGTTTTCCGACATATTCGGCTGGTTTCCGCTCGTGGTTGCCACCGGCGCAGGTATGCTCAGCCGCCGTGCCCTGGGAACGGCGGTCTGGGGCGGCATGATAGCGGCGACGGTGATAGGCCTGTTCTTTGTGCCGGCGCTATATGTCATCGTCCAGACTTATGCCGACTGGCTGGCGAAGCGGCGGCAGATGAAAACACCGCCGGCGGCAGATAATGAATCTGCCGGCTGATGTGAAATATCCGGTTTTTTGAAAAAAAGAATCATATGAGGTAATCGTGGCTATAAAAAAATCCATGTTGCAGAGGATTGTTTTCGGTTCGATAATGATAGTGCTGCTTGCCGGCGTATTCGTAGGCGACTATCTGCTCGGCATGTATCGGGAGTATTACAGCGGTGTGCTGTTGAGCCTGATTTTTCTGCCGGTATTGATAATTGGCTACCTGGAATACTCGAAGATGGCTGGCAGTGTCGGCGTAAGAACGCTGAACATTTCCGGCATTGCCGGCGTATTTGTGCTGTCGTTTATGCCGGTGATTTGCAATTTTGCCGGCGGATTTGGTCTGGATTCGTGCCGGCACGCCGGCAGTTTGCAGAATCTGCTTATATGGATTGCGCGGCTGACGTCGTTTCTTGTGCCGTGGCTGGGCGTGGCGTTCCTGCCGATATTTCTGGAACAGATGTGGCGATATCGTCTGGCGGATGCAATACGGCAGGTTGCTTGTACAATTTTTGGAGTGCTCTATATCGGCATGCTTGGCAGTATGCTCATGCAACTGCGGATGACAGGGTCGGTGCTTTTCCTGGTTTTCGTGGTGGCGATGGTGAAATTTACCGATATCGGGGCATATTTTACCGGCTCGTTTGTTGGCCGACACAAGATGATACCGTGGCTGTCGCCTGGCAAGACATGGGAAGGTTTGGCCGGCGGATTAATTTTCGCCTCGGTAATTGGCGTTTTGGGATATTACATGGCTCGCGGCTGCGGGATTGAATTATTTGTCAATTCTCCGGTAACTGCTGCGATTATGGGGCTGACGCTGGGAATCGTCGGCCAATTCGGCGATTTATGTGAATCGCTGCTTAAACGGGCGGCTGGAGTGAAAGATTCCGGCGCATGTATACCGCAGTTCGGCGGCGTACTCGATTTACTGGATTCGCCGCTTATTGCCGCGCCAATTGCATATCTCTGGTTGATTTTGTTGAAATATTGACAATAATGTGGAAATATATATTCGCCCATCGTAGGGGCGACGGTTTAATATCTTTTATATTTTAGTTCAGTTTTATAAGGAGACGAACATGATTCACATTGTCAGAGGTCTTTTCCTTTTGTCGGTATTGGTGATAACGGCGTCATTCGCGATGAAAGTCGTTTCCAACGCCGAAAGAAAAACGCAGACTGACGCAAGCATGCAGCAGGTGAATAATACCGATGAGACGTCGCCTTTTCTGACCGGAAAAGCCGTCAAGCCGCTGGAGTCTCCACGCGTTCAGCCGACCAGCGATGTGGTAACCTACAGCAGCGATAACATGGTCAATTTCATAACGTTGTACATCCTTACGCCTGCGTTATGTGCGTGCGGCATCGTGTTTGTTGATATGTTCTGGCGTAAAAAGCAGCTGAGCGTTCTGGGCGGTCTGTTTTTCGGCGTGTTAGCCGGCTTGGCGTTGGCGTATATACTGGGCATGATTGTCGACCTTGTGCTTGAAGTCTTCCAGGTGCCGGATACCGACCCCATCGTGGCGCTGGTCAAATACCTGCTCGGCGCGACGGTGATATTTTTCTGCATCACCATTGTGCTGCAAACCAAAGATGAATTCCGCTTTATCATTCCTTACGTGGAATTTTCCAAAAATACCAAGGGCAATCAGCCGGTTCTTCTGGACACGTCTGTCATTATCGACGGCCGCATCGCCGATGTTGTTGAAACCAAGGTGCTCCAGAGCGAACTTATCGTGCCGCGGTTCGTTCTGACGGAACTGCAGGCGGTCGCCGATTCCGAGGATAAACTCAAACGCAACCGTGGCCGTCGCGGCTTGGATGTGCTCCAGAAACTCCAGATGAGCGATAAGGTTGACGTAAATATCGTGGAATTTCATCTGCCGACGGTGCAGGGAGCCGACGACGTCGATGCAAAACTCGTAGCCCTCGGCGAACATCTCGGCGCACGGATTATCACCAATGATTACAATTTGAACAAGGTTGCGCGGCTTAAAGGTCTGGACGTAATCAATCTCAATGACCTTGCCAACGCTCTCAAGCCCATAGTTCTGCCCGGCGAACGCATGAAAGTAAAAATAATCAAACCAGGCGAAGAACCAGGTCAGGGCGTCGGCTATCTCGACGACGGTACGATGGTTGTCGTGGATTACGCCCGCAGCCAGATGGGCAAAATGGTCAATATAACTGTTACCAGCGTGCTGCAGACATCAGCCGGCCGAATGATTTTCGGCAAATACGAAGATGAATTGGCATCTGTAAACGCTACGGATGAAAACGAAACCAATATAAATAATGGATAAAAAAATATAGAATTTTCTTGTCTCTTAATTTTTTTGGAGATAATATCTGATGTCCGAAAAGACCCTCTCAACCCAGATGAGTGAACTGCGGATTTCAACCGGCGAAAATCTGGAGAATGCTGGGCCTTTCATTGCCATATCCCGCGAATACGGCTGCGGCGGTTTTTCGCTGGGCCTTTTGCTGTTGGATTTGCTGAACGATGAAGTCGACGACGGCAGAGGATGGCAGATATATCACAAGGAAATTCTTCAGACGCTCGCGTCCGAGACGAACCTTGCGATGGAAATTATCGAGCGGCAGCGGCGTGACCGGCCCAACTTGCTGGTGAATTTTTTCAAAACGCTGGCTGGCCAGAAAAACCACATCCCAAGCGGGATGGAAATACGTAAACGCATGACGCACATTATCCGCGAGCTTGCAGTTGAAGGCAGGGCGATACTGATAGGTCAGGGTTCAACCGGTGCGGTGGCTGATTTGCCGCGAGGTTTGAGCGTACGGCTGGAAGCGCCGGAAGACTGGCGGGTAAAGCAGGTGGCGTTTCGTGAAGGGTTGAATGAAATTGACGCCAGGCGGCTGATTCGCGAAGAAACCGAACGACGGGAATATCTTCGGAAAATTTACGAACGGAAGTTCATTCTGAAACCGTCGTTTTCAATGACGTTCGATTGCAGCAAGTTCAGCCTCTCGCAGATAGCGATGCTGATTTACCGCGCGATGAAACTTAAAGATTGGGTCAGGTAGGCTTTTCGGCGGCGACATAGAAATTTTAAGAAAAATTTTGAAGCCGGGTGTTTTTACGCATGCCACAAAAGATGAAAAATCTATAATGACGTATTGTCGTCTGTTTTGAACGAAAAATGTAAAAGATGTTGAAAAGTTTAGGGCATTTAAAAAATTTAAAAATTTGAAAAATTGTAACGGTTTTTCAAAAAACCCTGCCGAGCAGTTTTTGGTGTCAGGAGTTGAGGAAATGTCTGAGACAATTGAAGATTTTGTTGCTAAGTTACAGATGGAAGGCGTACAAGCCGGCCAGACAAAGGCTGATGAGATAATCGCCTCAGCCAAATCGCAGGCTGCCGATATCGTTGCCGAGGCGAAAAAACAGGCTCAAAAAATTCTTTCAGACGCCAAAACTGACGCTCAAAGTACGGTCGCACGCTCCAAGACTGAACTGAATCTCGCGGCACGCGATACTGTCGGCCGTCTGCGGGAGACGCTCTGCGATTGCATCAACCTGATTATCGCGCAAGCCGCGACGCAGAAACTTGACGATATAGATTTTATCGGCGATATACTCAAGGAAATAGTCGACCAATACGTCAAAGCCGACATAAAAGGCAAAACCCTTATCGATATCAACGTTAGTCCGCAAAATCGCGAACAATTGAAGGCATGGGCATTCAAGACCCTCGGCCAGACGGTTGTGGAGAAATTCCGCCCCTGCATTCAGATAAAGGATAAACTCAACCAGGCCGGTTTTGAATTTTCGGTGGAGACGGGTACTATTGAAGTTACCCGCGATTCCGTGGTTGATATACTCTCGGACATGGTCACGCCGGAATTGCGAAAAATTCTGGCTGGCTCATCGGGAAACCCTGAATAATCGGATGTCAAAGTGGCTGGAAAGAATTATTACATTCAGTCGTTTCTGGCAGAGCTTGATACAATTGAGTCCCCCGTGAAAATTTCGACGGGAGATTTTCTGGACATGCTCGAGCCGGATACTCCGGTGACGCAGGCTGTCAGGCTGATTTTCCTGTCTGACGACCTGTTGCAGCGAGAGTCATGTCTTGCCGGCCAGATTCGGCAGGTTTCGCCGGCGGTGCTTTCGGCTGAGATTCTGAGAGGCGAAGAGCCCTTGCCGGATTTCCTTCTGTCGGATGTCCCCACCGCCAGGAAAATCGAATCCGACGCCGTGTGGGAAAATTATTTCCGATATGCCGCAAAAAACGTTTCGCCCACAGCCGCCGGTAATTTTTTGAGACAATGGATTGCGTTTGAAGTCACACTGAGAAATTCGCTTGTTGAAGCTCGTGCAGGTTCACTTGGCGTTGAGCCTGCGGATTTTTTCGTAGCCGATGAACTTTCAGATTCTTCGATAGACGTCAAACAGGCTGTTGCCGAATGGCTGAATACAGTAACCGACAATCCCATTGCAGCTCAGAAAATTCTCGACCGTGCCCGATGGGACTGGATATCTCAGAAGGGCGGATATTTCAGCTTCGATGACGACGAGCTGGTTGCCTATGCCGCAAAGCTTTCCATTGCCTGTCGCTGGAAATGTCTCGCCGAAGAAATGGAAAAGAGTCAATCGGAAAAAAGTTCAAACTGACCGGCGTTTTCCGTATTCGCCGGCTGCTTGTGAAAGGATAAAACCGTGACTGGAAAGATAGTTGCAGTTTTCGGAAACATGATAGTCGCCGAAGTCGATGGCGATGTCGTCCAGAATTCAGTGGGCTACTGTTGTCGTGATGACGGTGCGCGGCTGTTGAGTGAAGTTATCCGCGTTCGCGGCAGATGTGTTGACCTGCAGGTGTTCGAGGAGACGCGCGGCTTGAAGGTCGGCAATCGTGTAGAGTTTGAGGACAAGATGCTTTCGCTCGTGCTTGGGCCTGGTTTGCTGGGGCAGGTATACGACGGCTTGCAGAATCCATTGCCGCGTATTGCGGAGGCTACCAAAGACGAGAAGGGCGGATTCTTCCTCAAACCTGGTTATTACATTCATGGCCTTGATTTGGCAAAAAAATGGTCGTTTACGCCTACGTCCAAAACTGGCGACGTGGTACAGGCGGCTGATTCGCTCGGCAGTGTGCCGGAAGGCCTCTTTACCCATCAGATAATGGTGCCGTTTACGCTCTCCGGCGAAGCGAAAGTCAAGAATATCGTGCCGGCTGGCGATTATACCGTCGATACGCAGATTGCGACGCTCGAACAGAACGGCGCGGAAATTCCCGTTACCATGCAGCAATATTGGCCGGTCAAGAAGGCGTTGAGCATCTGCAAGCGACGTCTCATGCCGACCGAGCCGCTGATTACCAAAGTACGCATAATCGACTCCATGTTCCCGATAGTCAAGGGCGGTACGTATTGCATTCCTGGGCCTTTCGGTGCGGGCAAGACCGTGCTTCAGCATATTACGTCGCGACACGCGGAAGTGGACATAGTGATTGTGGCGGCTTGCGGCGAACGTGCCGGCGAAGTCGTCGAAACCATACGCGAGTTTCCGGCGCTCGTCGACCCGCGTACCGGCCGAAGCATCATGGAACGTACGATAATCATTTGCAATACCTCGGCGATGCCCGTGGCGGCACGCGAGGCGTCGGTATATACGGGCGTGACGCTGGCGGAGTATTATCGGCAGATGGGTTTGAATGTGCTGCTGCTGGCAGACTCGACGTCGAGATGGGCGCAGGCGATGCGTGAACTTTCAGGCAGGCTGGAAGAGATTCCTGGCGATGAGGCATTTCCGGCGTATCTCGAAAGCCGCATAGCCGGCTTTTATGAGCGTGCCGGCCTGATTGAACTGCACGACGGCCGACTGGCTTCCGTTACAATCGGCGGCACGGTCAGCCCGGCGGGCGGCAACTTCGAAGAGCCGGTGACGCAGGGTACGCTTAAGGTCGTCGGAGCATTTCACGGCTTGAGCTATGCACGTTCTTATGCCCGCCGCTATCCGGCTATCGACCCGCTGGATTCGTGGAGCAAATATACGGGCATAATCGAACCTGAAAGAGTCAACAGGATGCGCAGCATTCTGCGACGCGGCAATGAAGTCAAGCAGATGATGACCGTCGTCGGAGAAGAAGGTACGCCGATAGATGATTTTACCATAATGCTCAAGGCTGAAATGTTCGACAACTGCTATCTGCAGCAGAACGCGTTTGATGAGACCGACGGCGCTACGCCGGCTGACCGGCAGCGGTTCGTGTTCGACCTCATCCTTCGCGCATGCGATACGGACTTCGTGTTCGAGTCCAGGGAAGATGCGCGGCAGACTATTTTTACACTGCAGGATATGCTCAGAAATTGGAACTACGCCCCGTACGAAAGCGAAGAATACAGAGATTTCGTAAGTAAAATTGAAAATTTCATAGATAAAAAAGGCAAAATCTGAGACTAAAATATTATGGCTTGCCGAGTCAACATAGGATGCGGAAATGCCCCGACCGTAGGCGAAAGCTGGAAAAACTATGACAATAGCCTTTCCATCGTTCTCGCCAAGTGGCCGACTGAATTTATCAGGCTGCTGCGCAAAATCCGCGTTTTGTCTTCCGCAAATGTTGACGCTATAGCCGGCTATAAGAAGTTCGGCAGTTTAATTCGTCGTGCGGATTGTACGAAACTGCCGCTGACGAATGATAGTGTCGACGTTGTTTATACATCGCACATGTTTGAGCATCTTTCGAAGGCCAAGGCCGAGAGGTTTCTTCGCGAGGCTTACAGGGTTTTGTGTCCAGGCGGGATTATCCGCATAGTAGTGCCGAGCCTGGATATCAGGATTGAAAGATACCTGAAAGATAGGGACGCCGACCGCTTCGTCGCCAGCCTTGCCATGGCGATGCCGGATTTAGACGGTATTTCGGCAAAGCTGAAATTCATGCTGGTCGGCGGCAGGGATCATAGATGGATGTATAACGGCACGTCATTGTGTGCATTATTGGGAAAGTGCGGTTTTGAGCGTGCGGCTGAACTGCCAGCCGGCGAAACAATGATACGGAATCCCGAACCGCTTGACCTGAACGCGGCAGCTGACGACAGCCTTTATGTAGAAGCTCAAAAACCGTAAATTGAATAAAACTTTTTATTCCGGATGATTTGAAATGAGAAAGTATTTTGACGAAATAACGCGTATCGCCGGTAACGTTGTGACGGTTATCGCCTCCGACGTTGGTTACGATGAACTGGCGGTCATCACATCGAAACACGGCACAAGCCTTGCCCAGGTCATACGTCTGGAAGGCGAGCAGGTCTCGCTCCAGGTATTCGCCGGCACGCAGGGCGTCAGCACTGGCGACAAGGTGCGTTTTTTAGGCCACTCGATGGATACGCCGTTCAGCGACGACCTTCTCGGCCGCGTGTTCGACGGCAGTGGACGGCCGCGCGACGGCAGGCCGGAAGTACAGGGCATGGCTGTTGAACTCGGCAGTCCTGCGGTCAACCCTGTCAAACGCCGTATGCCCGACAAGATGATTAACACCGGCATTCCGATGATTGACGTCTTCAATTCGCTCGTCGAAAGTCAGAAGCTCCCGATATTTTCCGTCGCCGGCGAGCCGTATAACGAACTGCTTGCCCGCGTCGGCTTGCAGGCTGACGCCGACGTAATAATACTCGGCGGCATGGGCCTGCGTCATGACGACTATCTGAAATTCCGCAATGCATTCGAAGAAGGCGGCGTGCTGGGCCGGTCGATTATGTTCATCCATACCGCATCCGACCCTGTCGTCGAATGTCTGCTCGTGCCAGACCAGTGCCTCGCAGTCGGCGAAATGTACGCCCTGCAGGGTAAACGTGTGCTGGTGCTGCTGACGGATATGACGTCGTTTTCCGACGCGCTGAAAGAAATCGCAATCACGATGGAGCAGATTCCGTCGAACCGCGGGTATCCTGGCGACCTTTACACGCAGCTTGCGCGGCGTTATGAAAAGGCTGTCGATTTCGACGGGGCAGGCAGTATGACCTTGCTTGCCTGCGTTACCATGCCTGGCGACGACGTTACGCACCCCGTTCCCGACAATACGGGTTATATTACCGAAGGCCAGTTTTATCTCCGCAATGGCCGTATCGAACCGTTCGGTTCGCTTTCGCGTCTAAAACAGCAGGTCAACGGTAAAACCCGCGACGACCATCGGGCGATTATGGACGGCTGCCTGCAGCTTTACGCATCGTGCCGCGAAACCCGTGAAAAACGCGACATGGGTTTCGAAATGGGCGACTGGGACTTAAAACTCCTGCGGTACGGCGATATGTTCGAAAAGAAAATAATGGAACTTTCGGTAAATATACCGCTATTCGACGCGCTTGACCTCTGTTGGTCGATACTCGCCGAATGTTTTACGCCTGTTGAGACGGGCATACGCCGAACCATACTTGAAAAACACTGGCCGAAACCGATTGAATGATTTTCTGAATCCCGCAGGCTGACAGGCGAAAACCTGATAAATACGATGCTGCTGGTTTTAGAGCATGTTAAATTTGAAATTGCGCCTTGTTGCGTCGTTGAGGACGAG
>CAZIAZ010000034.1:0-9683 GCA_964536835.1 uncultured Planctomycetaceae bacterium
GTAGGCGGTCATGTCGGTTTCAAGGGCGGTCCGCGCTGCTTCCTGTACCATGCTCGGCGCGCAGACGAATGTGTACTGCTGGAGCATTGTCATTTTTTCCAGGATTTTCTTTGGGCCGGTACACCAGCCGATTCGCCAGCCGGTCATGGCGTGGCTCTTGGAAAAGCCGCGAATGAGCAGCGTTTTTTCATACAGGCCAGCCATGGATATGAACGGCTCATCGTAGCAGTAAAATTCGTAAATTTCGTCGGAAATGATTAGCAGGTCGTGTTTTCTGGCGATTTGTGCGATGCCCTGGAGTTCCTCGCGGGTATAGACCATGCCCGTCGGATTAGCCGGCGAGTTGAGTATCAGCAGTCTGGTTCGCGGCGTTATGGCGTCTTCCAGACGATTGAGGTCTATGCGGAAGTCTTCGTATGTGTCTACCGTCACCGGCACGCCGCCGGCGAGGTTCACCAGATGTGCGTACATGACAAAATAAGGGTCGGTGAATATCACTTCGTCGCCGGGGTTGACCAGTACCTGAATCGCCAGATGCAGCGCCCCGCTTACGCCGGCTGCCACCAGGTAGGCTCTTTCGTGGGCGTCGGCCCAGCCGAATTCACGCCTGCACAACTCGGCTAGCGCGCCGCGAAGGGCTGCCGTGCCCTGGGTCTGCGTATAACTGTTTTTGCCCTGCTTTATGGCTTCGATGGCGCGAGCCTTTACAGGTTCGGGTACGTCGAAATCCGGCTGGCCTATGGAAAAATTTATTGGGTCTTTGAGCTTCGCCGCCAGGTCGAAAACCTTACGAATGCCCGATGCGTCGAGCTTGTCCATACGCGAAGCTATCTGAAGCGGTTCAAGTGACATTTTCCATTATTTCCTTATCTCGTTGACATTTCAAAATGGCGGCCCCGCATTATTCCAACGTCGTGATGACGATTGCCCTCAATATCATACGACAACCATTCTGAATAACAATAAATCCGAAATTCACCCTCCAGAATTTCGGACTTATTGTTATCAAGCTGACCGATTTAACAGTTTTGCATTTGCTGCGAAAGATAACGGCTTATTTTGCAATAAAATACATTACCGCAGTTTTCAATGGCAATATCGCATGAACCATTTGCCATGAATATCGCGACCGTGTATAAGTCTTTTTTAAAAAAATCAAAAAATCAAAAAATCAAAACTTTAAAATTTTTTGAAGTTTTTTGAAGTTTTTTAAAAACTTTACTGACCTTTTATAACGTTAAACCGGTCACTTTGAGCAATTGTAAAAAAATGTTAAAAAATTGTTTTAAAAATCCGTGGTGACTGTTTTGCGTGAATCAGTCTTTTTCAACGCGGCATTTGGGCATGCCCAGAGGGCTGGTTTCTGTCGGGTTGAATTTGCCGGCGGCTTTCATCTTTTCGATACGTTCCGCACGGGTAAGCACGCTACGTTTGCCGCGGAGGCTGCCGCGTTTCTTCAGTGAACTGTCTATGCTCATTTTCACGAACTCCTGTAAAAAATCGTATTATCTTTATTTGCCGTCAGCCGATGTTGCGTAAGGTTTGCCTTTTATGTAGTAAGGCCTCAGCCTTCCGTCACGCATCCGCTGCCTGAAATCATACGTCCTGTTTATTTTAAAATATTCCTTGCCCAGTTTTTCTACGTCAAGGGCATGTTTTCTTGCCACTTCGTCGTCTGTAGATTTCAAGCCTGCCAGGCTCCAGACGACCAGTTTTTTGCCGTCCAATATGACCGCCTCCGCCGGCAGGCCTCGTTCGCTGCAGAATTCTGCGATATTCAACGCTTCCGTGCGGTCTTTTGCGCCGGTGGACAAAAGCTGCTGTATTACAATATAATACCGTTTCGGGTCCCTTTTGTTTTCTTCGGCTATGACCAGCGGGGCGTCTTGCGTATCGGCAGGCGTCTCATCGGCAGATGGCGTTTCCTTAACAGGCTTTTCTTCCGCGACGGCGGTTTCTTCTGCCGGCTCAGTCTCCTGCGACGGCTGCGGCTGTGCCTGGTAAGGCGTATTTTCCTCTGCCGCCGGTTCAGCCGCCGGCTTCTTGGGCGAATCGCCGCCGGATATCAGTATGCCCAGCAGGAAAACCACGATGATTATACCTAGGGCACTGCCTATTATGCCTATAAATGCCCTGCGGCTTATGGTTATATGCACGGAGTCTTCCGGCGTAGTTTCCAACGCTGCCTGTCTGGCTGAAAGCGTCTGCGATATCAGTGCGTTATCTTCCGCCAGGTTTACCTGCTGCTGTATAGAGGTCGCCGTTACGCTTGGAATGACCTCGATAGGCCGGGTTTTGCCTGCCGCGACGTCGTTGTCTTGCGACGAATCACCTGCCGGCTGTCCGGATTTTTGTGAATCGTCGGCTGAGACGGATGGCGGTATTTTTATTTCATCTGTTTTTAAGCCGGCCTCTTCGCCTGGCTGTTGCGGCTTTTCGTGTTTTGGCGGCTGTCTGTTTTCAGCCGGCGTTGGTTTTGTTTCAGCCGCTTCCTCAAATTCAACTTCTTCTATGACAATTTCTTCTATGAACTCTTCGGCGTCGTCAGATTCTTTCGTCTGCTCTTCTTCAGTCTGAAGCGATGTGAAGAGACTCTGTTCTTCCGCTTCGAAAGGCGTTTCTTCCTCTGCCGGAAAATTCTGGTCTGCGTCTTCAGCCTCGTCCACGTTTTTAGCAGACTCATCCGCTTCGGCTTGTTCGCCGGTTTCATATTCCTCTGTCGCGGCGGCTGGCTGTTCTTCTTCTTCGAAAAAATCATCTTCAGCAACTTTTTTTGGCGAAAAAGCTTCGTCGTGAGAAGTTGAAGCTTGTTCATCAGCGTCGGAAGTATCTGCCGCGTTTGTTTCGTTCGGTTGCGGCTGAGCTTCCTGCCGTTCCGCCGCCGTAGCAGCCGCCATGACGAGTTCTTCTTCCTCAGCCTTCAGTTGAGCCTGTTCGGCTTCAAACATGCGGATTTCGGCATCCTGGCGAGCCTTTTCTATAGCTGCCAGCCTGCGTTCCGCGGCTGCAAGCCGTTTTTCGTCAAGCCTGGTTTTCAAACTTTTCAGCTTGCGGGCTATTCCCGCAGCCGCCGCTTTGATTTTTATCGTAATTTCCGGTACAGCCTGCGGTTCGGACTTTCCTGCCGCTTTTTGTTTTGTCGGCTGTTCCAGCATTTCGGGATGTTCAAATGGCTGGGGCGAGCTGGGCTTTGCCCAGTCGGGAAGCCGCATCGACGACCCTGTGCCGCGACTTAATGCTTCGAACATCGCTTCTTTATTGTCATTTTTTCTGGCCAACGTTGCCTTCCTGCCCGATTCCCAGAAAAGCCTACCCAGCCGTGACAAGGCGGAGAATGGTAAGGCTTTATGCCCATAAAGTCAAGTTTAATGGCGTCAAGCCACAAGATTTTATCCAAAAAAACGGCTATACGCAAAATTTTTTTTGATTATGGCGATTTCTTTTGCGTTAAGCTATAATCCTGCGGAAGGTGGGATTGCTTCTCAGGGTGATTCATATGGATGAGTATTGCAGGCAGCTTGCGTTAGAATCATGTTCTGCCGGTTACTTATAGCTGTTATTGAATATTGCAGCTGACTCAATCCTGAAAAATTTTTAAGCGAAATGACAAATTGCGAACAATTCATGGCGATTGCCCTTGATTTGGCAGTTCGGGGCAGGGGAGAGGTTGAGCCCAATCCGATGGTTGGCGCGGTTGTCGTGCGCGACGGCCGAATAATCGGCCGTGGCTGGCACAGGAAGTTTGGCCAGGCACATGCGGAAATCAATGCCATCGCCGACGCAGGTTATGACGTCGCCGGCGCCGATGTTTACGTAACGCTTGAGCCTTGCAGTCATTACGGTAAAACTCCGCCGTGTGCCGACGCCCTGATAACCGCCGGAGTAAAACGGGTTTTCGTTTCTGTGGCAGATCCTGACGAGAGGGTTGCCGGCAGGGGCATTCAGAAGCTGCGAGATGCGGGTATTGAGGTTGTTGTCGGCGTCAGCGAACAAGCCGGCCGTGAATTGCTGAAGGAATATCTTAAATTGCGGACTGTTCATCGGCCCTGGGTCATATGCAAATGGGCCCAGACGCTCGACGGCCGTATCGACCTGGGCCGCCACAGCGAGCATCGCTGGATATCGTGCGAGGCATCCCGCCGTGACGTTCACATTCTTCGCAGTTTTTGTGACGGCATACTTGTGGGCGTTGAGACGGTCGTTAAGGACAATCCCATGTTGACCAACCGTTCCGGCGAAGGCCGTCAGCCTGTGCGCGTCGTGTTGGACGGCAGCCTTCGAATTCCGGACAACTGCAAGCTGGTAAAAACTGCACGCGAATTTTCCACGCTGGTTGTGACGCAGGGAATTTTCGGCGATTCGCAGAAAGCTGCCGCTCTCCGCGATGCCGGCGTTGAAGTCATAACTCTGCCCGCCGACGCCGGCAGAATCAATCTGCCTTCACTGCTCGATGTGCTTGGCCGCCGGGACTGGACTCGTCTGCTGGTGGAGGGCGGTGCAACGGTTCACGGTGCGTTTATTGACTCACGGCTTGCCGACGAAGCGCAAGCCTACATCGCGCCGTTCAATGCGCCGGCAGAGTATGATTTGCCCCTTTTTCCGGCTGACAACCTTCCGCCGTGCTATCAACTTCATTCCGAACAGCAAATCGGCGTCGATACGTTCAAAACGTACAGATTGGTTAGTTGTTAAAGCTGACCGATTTTAGGAATCGGTTTTATTTCGTATAGGTCGCGGTGCGGCGTTCCACTGCCGCGTCAAAAATTCACTCTTTGCCTTCGACGTATTTCCACGCTTCTTCCAGTAGTGATATGTCGAAATATTTTTCGCCGAAAATCAGGCCGTCAGCCTTTATCATGAGTTCATGCCATTTTTTATTGCCCACTACAGCCATCCTGTCGAAGTGCTTGAGATTTTTGAACAGCCAAATCATGTCCTCGTAGATGGCTCGCCATGTGCCGCCCTTGAAATCGGTCATTATGTACAGCCAGCTTATCCTGCTGTATTTTTTAATGATTTCATCCGTATACTTGATGCAGGTATCCATGTCTTCTTCGGTGATTTTGCCGATTGCCTGATAGCCGATGACGTTGCCGCCGCTGCGTTCCAGAATTTTAATCATTTTTGGACTCCTTGTATTGGGTGGCCTTTCTTTATGAAATTATAGGCATTTATTAAAGGTATATTCTAAAAAAACCGTTTCCTGTTTTTTGAATATTTTTGGGCGATTGGCAGAATCGGTCTGCCGGCGAGATTTGCGCAAAACGAACCCCGCCGAAAAATTTTGGAGCATTTCAAATTTTACATGACCCCATATTATGGGGATGGCTCTGAAAAATTCCTGCGGGGCGCGTTCAATGGATTTCCGTCAACCGTCGACGGAGACTATTCGTGTGTGATTGGTATTTTTCTGGTTTTTGCGGATGGCGCCTTGGGCAGCCGTAGCGTAAGCAGGCCGTCCTTGAACGTGGCGGAGATGCTGTCCCTGTCCACATCGTCGCTGAGTGCGAACGCCCTGAAATAATGGCCGCCTGCGAAGCCGCCGTAAGTCCTGTTAAAATCCTCGCCCGGAGCCTGCCGCGTTCCGTCGGCTGATATCGTCAGCACGCCCTTGTCGACGCGGATATCGACCGTGCCGGATTTTGCGCCTGGTATTTCGGCGACCATTATGTTCGTGCCGTCGGCTTCTTCGTAGATGTCGCACAGCGGCATATAGGAGTCATTGTCCGGCTGAACTTTCGCGGGCTCTGCGTTTACCTGTAATTTATCATTTTTTTCAGTCATTTTCGTTAGCCTCCTTTTGCCTACTTGACGGCGATTTTGCGGGGCACTGCCGATTCAGCCTTGGGCATGCGGACGGTCAATACGCCCTCAGCCATGTTGGCTGATATCTTGTCGGCGTCCACGGATTCGGGCAGAACTATCGTCCTGGTGAATTCGCCTGCGCCGCGTTCAGCCCTGTGGTAGCGTACATTTTCGTCGTCGGTCGAGGGTTTTTTATTGCCCTTGATTACGAGCGTGTCGCCGGTTATCGACAGTTCGATGTCGTCGCGTCTTATGCCGGCTAGCTCGCACTCCACGACAATTTCCTTCGGCGACGACCATACGTTGATTGGCGGGAACATTCCGGCGTCGAGGCTTGGCGCTTCGCCGAAAAATCCCCTGCTCGTGAATCGTTCGAGTTCCCTTTGCATTGCACGAAGGCCGGCAAAGGGGTCCCATCTTCCTGCCAGTGTTATTTTCGTCATTTTTCTCTCCTTTCCGGCGACAGACACTTTTCGCCGTTGCCCTGGTAATAAGCAAATACGATGCCAGTTATGTAACTTATTTTTTATCAGAGTGTTAACGTTTGTGTGTTTTTTGAGGAAAATGTCAAAATGGCCGCCGTCGTCGAACGTGTCGCCAAAATGACATTTTTATGCCGCTTGACATTATATGGCTGGCGGATATGCTTTTGTCCGCAATGCCGGAAAAAATATTGCTAGCGATGAGCGGCGGGGTGGATTCATCCGTGGCGGCGGTGCTGTTGCAGCGGGCAGGCTATGAGGTGACGGGGGCGTTTATGCGCATAAGTTCAAATGGCGAAGTGGGTTGCTCGTCCCGTCGCGATGCCGACGATGTCCGCCGCGTAGCCGGCCGACTGGGAATCGAACTGCACGAACTGGATATGGCTGAAAATTTTCAGGAAATAATCTCGTATTTCGTCTCGGAATACGCCGCCGGCCGAACGCCTAATCCGTGCGTGATGTGCAATAGGAAATTCAAATTCGGCAGACTCGCAAAGCTGGCCGATTCTCTGGGTATAACCCGCCTGGCTACCGGCCATTATGCGCTTCGAACTATATATAAGGATGGCCGGCCAGTCATAGCCCGCGGTGCAAATCTCAAAAAAGATCAGTCCTATGTGCTCTTTGCCATAAATGCCGACGTCATTGGCCGCATAGTTCTGCCTATCGGCGAGCAGGCTGACAAGACGCTGGTGCGGCGAATGGCTGAAGAAATCGGCCTGGATGTGCACGACAAGCCGGACAGCCAGGAAATATGTTTCGTACAGAATGACGATTATGTACAGCTGGTTCGGCAGCTTGCGCCGCAAGCGATGAAATCCGGCAGAATCATCGATTCCGCCGGCAACGAACTGGGCAGACATGACGGATATGTCCGTTACACCATAGGCCAACGGCGCGGCCTTCGCGTGGCAGCCGGCGTACCCATGTACGTCATCAAAATCGACCCTGAATCAGGCGATGTGACCATTGGCACGCGGGATGAATCCATGTCGCGCAGCCTTACGGCGAAGAATCTCAACTGGCATATCCAGCCGGCGGCAGAACGGTTCAGGGCAAACGTACAGATACGCTACAATCATCGCGGCGCTCCGGCGACGGTGACGCTGACCGGCGATGATTCTTTTCATGTTGAATTCGACGAAGGCATACACGCAATAACCCCCGGCCAGGCAGCTGTCGTTTACGACGGCGATTTCATGCTCGGCGGCGGATTCATATGCTCGTAATCCGTTGTCGGCAGCTTTATTAGAGAACCACTCTATTAGGATACTTCATTTGTTTCAGAGAAGATTTTTGCGAGCCGCGGATATCGTATATTGATATAAAGTCTTTATGAGAAATAAGTTATAGACTGTAAAATAATTTTGAGAAAATTACAAAAAGACTTGCAAATGAATTGTGAAAGTGTAAGATTATTCATGGCGGTTGAGCCCCGCCAGATTGTATTAGATAGCCCTGATAATTAAAGGCTGGTACAATATTCAGGAATGAGAGAATCCTGAAAATATGTTTTGTAAAAAATTGCAAAAATATAAAAAATTGTACTTGACCTCGAAATCGGGACAGCTATAATTAAGCATGAGCCTGAAGAACTAGGACGGGATTTGCGAGCCGAGAGAGAGAAGGCACGCCTTAAACCTCAATCCAATTCTTCAATGTTATTTTACATTTTGTGTTTTTATTCAATTTGCAGTACGGAGCTGAGCTGGCTCTGCCGTTGTTAGAGAGAACGACGGGAATTGAAATAAAGCACACCGGTCAGCGATGCTGATTGAAGAGCCTGAATCTTTTTGGAAGGTAAATTGTAAGTTTCATTGTATTTTTGCATTTCAGCGCTTCTTCAAATTTTGCCGGCTGATGTTTTACGCAGTTTGTCCGAATGAGCCCGGATATTAAACATCACGAAATGTGCCAGCCATTTTATGGCTACCTTATAACGAGAGAGAGAAAACCCGATTGACGAAAGTCAAAGAGGAGCCTTAACGTCAGGGACAGTGTATCCCCGCACACCTCACGAGTTTTCTACGGTCGCTTGATGCATGGCATGATGTGCCGCCCATAGGAGCAGAGAGCGAAATAATCTTAAATGTTTATATGTCCATGAGTGAGTTGCTTGTGGGAATTTGCTCAAGAAGGATACGAGCGGCCGGACGTCATGTCCGGCGGAGACGAGAGCCTAGATTTTTAGGAGAGAGAAAATGACGAGAACTCAGAAAAATCAGAGAAACCAGCTGAAGATTGTAGTGTATATCTCGGCGGGGTTTGCATGCCTGATGCTGGCGGTATCGCTGGCGCTGTTTCTGGGCAACACCGAAGAGCCCGTTGCCGTGAATACGCAGAATGCGCAGACGGGCAAGGTTTACGACCTGGAAGGGACAGACGTCGACAAGGTTGAAATTCCTGTCAGCAAAATCAAGCCGCTTGAATGGCCTGTCAACGGCAATCTGTTGAAAGCCGGCAAAAAGGCCCTGGCCTTTGGCGTCGATGAATCGCAGGACGCCCGTGTGCCTGAACCTGCGACGCTGGCTCTGCTGGCGGTTGGCGGACTGGGAATAATGACCCACTATCGCCGCAAACGCGGTTGAGATGAGAACGAACTGCTTGGGCTGCCCTGAGAGAACAGCCCGAACAGTGGATGACAAAGGTTGTCTGTGACGGCGAATGACGAGAGAGAAAATCGCCGGACTGACAAAGGACGAGAGAGTTACTTAAAGAGCGGAACGACGGCCCGCAAAGCCCGTCGAACAGGAGCCTGACCATGAGTATCAAGAGAAACAAAAAAAGTTCTGCCAAGATGGTTTTAATTTCAAGTGCAGCAGTAGTTATTTCCCTTTTTGCGATTGCAGTATGTCTTTTTGCCAACGGCGGTGCGACGCCGTGCATTCAGACGCAGAAGATGGATTTCGGCCCGGCGTATAAACTTGAGGATTTGGATTCTGTAGACGGCATGGTGATGGCCAAGACTGACGCCGTTGATCTTTACAAAAACATCGGGACTCAGAATTCGATAGACCTCAAAGGGCTGGATGAGTCGCTTCTTAAGGGTCAGGTTCGTGGAATTGAGGGTTTGGATGAGACCCAAGTGCCTGAACCGGCTACCGTGACGTTGCTGGCCCTCGGCGGCCTGGCGATGCTTCGCAAACGTCGTGGAAGCAGGAAGAACGCTTAAATAATTCGCCCGAAGGTTGCAACAACTGCCGGCTGATAGGGTCGGCTGATAGACGAACTTAAAACTGAATAGAACTTGTGAGCAGCGTACGAAACGCAAGCCGGCTGGCGACTTATATGGTGCATGGCGCCGTCGGATACACGAGAGATAAACGGCCGGGAGGCCTGTGATTGCAGGTCTCCCTGTGCCGAAATTCCGAAACGAAATTCTCTCTCTCGTCAGGC
>CAZIAZ010000034.1:9783-30089 GCA_964536835.1 uncultured Planctomycetaceae bacterium
TCCAAGGCTGGGGTGGCCCGCAGAGAGCTGGGGCCACCTTGGCCGCCTGTTTTTTAAAAAAAGACAAAAAACGCAGATAACAGATATAAAAAATCTTTCTGACGTAAAACAGGGCCTGACGCGGGATTAACGGGTGGAAAACGAAATTCTCTCTCTCGTCAGGCTCCAAGGCTGGGGTGGCCCGCAGAGAGCTGGGGCCACCTTGGCCGCCTGTTTTTTTGCCTGATAAGCAATGAAATACATGCTGCTCCAAGTTTTTTAATCATGTTAAAAAATCAGGCCCGGAATCGTCCGGGCTTTTTTATGCGCATCAAACGCTGTTGACGGTGGAAAATGGATAGTCGATTTCGTATAATAATATCCTTTTATTGCGAGGCCGTAGGGTAGTCCCGCCTTTGCGCCGCTTGAAATGATGAAAGAACAAAGATGAAAACGCAGTACGAACAGGCAAAATCAGGACAGATAACTCCCCAAATTCGCCGCGTAGCTGAGCGCGAATGTGTAGATGCGGAACTTGTTCGCAGTGAATTGGCTGCAGGGCGGTTGGTGATACCGGCTAACGTGCGTCATATGGCTGGCACGGGTGACGGCCATGGCGTAAAGCTGGATCCGTGCGGCATCGGCAGGGCAGTGACGACCAAGATAAATGCCAATATAGGCGCATCGCCGATAAGCAGTTGCAAAAACGAAGAATTGCTCAAGCTCCAATGGGCTGTGAAATACGGTGCCGACGCGGTTATGGATTTGTCCACCGGCGGCAATCTGGATGATACGCGGGAGCATCTGCTGGCGAATTCATCCGTGCCGGTAGGGACCGTGCCGATATATTCCATGATAGTCAACAAAAGCGTCGATGAGCTTAACCGTGACGACATCTTAAAGACCGTGGAAAAGCAGGCTGCCCAGGGGGTGGACTTTTTTACCATCCACGCCGGCTTTCGCAAGGCGCATATTCCGCTGGCAATGAAGCGTAAATTGGGAATCTGTTCGCGAGGCGGCTCTCTGCTGGCGAAGTGGATGACGCATCACAATGCCGAAAATCCCATGTATGAGCTGTTTGACGATATTTCCGCCATAATGCACGAGTACGACGTGGCATATTCGCTTGGCGACGGCTTACGGCCCGGCTGCCTGGCTGATGCGTCGGACGCTGCCCAGTTTGCCGAACTTGACACATTGGGCGAACTCGTCCAGCGTGCGCGTGAAGCCGGCGTACAGGTCATGGTCGAAGGCCCAGGCCATGTGCCGTTCAACGAAATTCAGATGAACATGGAACGGCAGCAGAAGATATGCGACGGTGCGCCGTTTTACGTTCTCGGCCCTGTAGTGACGGACGTTTTTCCTGGTTACGACCATATCACCTCAGCCATAGGTGCGACGGCTGCCGGCACTTATGGCGCCAGTTTCCTCTGCTATGTTACGCCGACGGAACACTTGGGCCTGCCTCGGCCGGCAGACGTAAAAACCGGCTGCATAGCATATAAAATCGCCGCCCATGCCGCCGATATCGCCCGCGGCTTGCCTGGAGCAAGAAAATGGGACGACGCCATGAGCGATGCGAGAGCTGAATTCAACTGGGAAAGACAGTTTGAGCTGGCGTTCGACGGTGAAACCGCACGCGAAATAAGAAATCGCGATGCTGACAAACAGGCTGGCGACGAACATTACTGCTCAATGTGCGGCAAAGACTGGTGCGCCGTGCGCATCAGCCGTGAGCTGGCTGAAAAAAAACAATTCGAAAATTATTAATCCGCATGGTATTCTATACCATCGAGTTTGTCGGGTAGATGCGTTTTGCCGCCGAAAGCATATTGTGACAAAATGCGTGGGATAGGTTCTAGCTGCCTTTGATACTCCTTGCACTGGCGTGATAAGTTTGGTAATCTGTTTCCTTGTAATAACTGTTGTTATTTAAAGCAGATAGGTAAAATAGCCAAGCCATGTTTGTCCTGGAGAATAAATAATGTCCCCTGAAGTGTTTATACAGAAATACGGTTTTTTTCAGCTTTTGGAAAAATATTGGTATTTCGGCCTTGTAGCATTCGTAGTTTCCCTTATTCTGACGCCGGTCGCCAGAAGTTTTGCTTACAAGTTCAGGATAGTCGATAAACCTGACGACCTACTCAAGCCGCATTGCCGGCCGGTAGCGTATCTGGGTGGAATCGGCATTGCGATAGGCCTTCTGGCTGGCCTTGCCGATTACGGCGTATATTTCTGGCGATCGACGCCGGACAAGGTGGAATATTTCAAAAATTCCCTGATGCACTTGGATATTGCGGCATTACAGACCAGCCGTCTGTGGATGCTGATAATGATAGCTGTTGCGTGCATAATCATAACGCTGGTCGGCCTTGTTGACGATATCAGGAATATCACTCCTCGCGCCAAAATATTCGGCCAGATGCTTGCCGCCGGTTTTCTGCTGCTCGGCGGCGTAGGACTGAAACTGTTTTTGACGCTGTTCGGGCTATGCGGCTGCTGCTTTCCGGCGTGGCTGGTGGTTGTGGGCAGTTGCATAATATGCATGGTACTGGTGATTTGCACATGTAACGCCACCAATCTGCTCGACGGCCTTGACGGGCTGTGCGGGGGTGTTACGGCGATAATAGCGTTGGGCTTTCTCTGCCTTGCAACGTGGTTAGCCACCTGGGGCCGATTCCCTGCGACTGATGAACTGCGAATCGCCATCACATTGGCGATGGCTGGAGCCATACTTGGATTTTTGCCGTATAACATTCCGCCGGCCAGCATTTTCATGGGCGATGCCGGCAGCATGCTTTTGGGTTTTTTCGTCGCAGTAATGATATCACTGTTTTCGAGCGAAGGCCTTGCCAGGTGGGCAATGGCAGCCTGCGTTGTCTACGCCCTGCCGATTCTGGATACGAGTCTTGCGGTGGTACGCCGCGTGATTGCAGGAAGAAAAATATTCGAAGGCGACCGCGGCCATCTGTACGACCAGCTGGTCGACCGTGGCATGAGCGTAAAAAAGGTTGTACTTTTGTTTTACGTTTTATCCGTACTTGCGGCGGTGATAGGAAACGTGGTAGCTATAAAAATAAGATTCCGCTATGCGCTGGTCATTTACTCGCTGCTGTTTCTGACCGTATGGGTTGTTTTTGTCTATAAAGGTATGGTAAACCCTGACGAAAAAAGAAAAGATGCAAAAAAAGATATTGCTTAGGGAACATTGTTTATTTATTCCCGTCAAACTTTTTATAAAGGCAGCAACAAGAAAATCTTTGTGCTGGACACCCGCATTAAAAATTGGTAAAAATACAAAACTTCGGCGCAAGTCGTTTGAAAAATTGTTAAAGAATGCGAATTTTTGCGCAAAATCATTTTGAAAAATTGTTAAAGAATACGAAATTTTGCGCCAAGTCGTTTTAAAAAATTGGTAAAGAATACGAAATTTTGCGCCAAGTCGTTTTAAAAAATTGGTAAAGAATACGGAATTTTGCGCAAAATCGTTTTGAAAAATTGTTAAAGAATACGAATTTTGCGCAAAATCGTTTTGAAAAATTGTTAAAGAATACGAATTTTGGCGCAAAATCGTTTTGAAGATAGAGATTTGTAATGTAATTTGTTTTATCTTTTTTTAAAGAAAGATGGTCTGCCTGCCCTGACGGCAGAGCCGCAGTGTCAAATTTGCAGCATTATACGTTTGATTATGATGATTCGAGATTTATCCAGTTGCAATAGCGACTGTTAAGTAAGTAAAAAAGTCCCCGAATTGTCCGGCATATCGGCTATATAGCCGGGCAACGATGAATAACTGCAAAGGAGTTTCGCGGATGTCGAACGAAACTGATGCACAGGCTGAACAGGTACCACAAGAGCCGCAACCACAGGAAGCATCCGAACCTGTCGAACAGCAGGCTGATGAGGCGGCTGCTCCGCAGGTTGTCGCCGGCGTGTCGTCGGCTGAAGCTGGCGATGAACAGACTGGTGAAGAACACAGTGATTCCGGCAGTGAAAAGGCGATGCGTTTTCTCGCCGAGGCTATGCCGTGGGTCATTTCACTTCTGCTTCACTGCGGCATTCTGCTGATTCTGGTGTTTATGGTTTTTTTCGTTGTGCCGGAAGTCAAGGTAGACCAACTGGTGATACCTGATTCATTTCTTACGGATGACCCTGGCGGCCAGATGAATCCCAATCCCGCGTCTGTAAGGACTACGTCCACATCCAAATCCTCCAGAAAAAAAATCGATCGTAAGATAACCAAGGTCAGTACGGATACCGGCGCGACGAAGAACGCCATTTCCGTTATTGGTGTCGAGGGCGCATCGGCTGGCAGTGCGGGTGCTGACATGGGCATGGCTACGAGTAGTGGGGGCGGGCCTGGCAACAGGTTTTTCGGCTTGGGCGGCGGCAATGCCTATAACGTTGTCTATGTAATAGACGGTTCCGGCTCGATGGAAATTTCAGGTGCGTTCAAGGCGGTTTGTGACGAAATGTATCGGTCAATAGCTCGCCTGAGCGACAAGCAGACTTTTGCCGTCATTCTTTATACTGCCGGCAAGCCGGAGGAATGCTCACGCAGCCTTATGCTGGCAAACAAAAAAAACAAGAAAAAGGCGGCTGATTTCCTTTCGGGCTACAGCGGGTCTGGCCTTAGTAACCCGATTCCCGCATTGGACAGGGCTTTCCAGGTGCTTCGCGGAGCCGTCAAGCCTGGCCGGCTGGTATATCTGCTTTCAGACGGTGAGTTCAAGGGCGAAGGTGTTAGCAACGACAAAGTGCTGGCTGCCATCCGGGCTCTTAACTCCAATAAAAAAGTGAACATAAATACGCTGTTATTCGGTTCGAAAGAAAAAGCAGCCATCCAGGTCATGCAGCAGATTGCCGAGCAGAACAAAGGCCAGTACAAATATATCGAGTGGGGTGACTGATGCGGAAAATAGCAGCCATTTGCCCGATTTTATTGCTTCTACTTTCAGCCGTCGCTACGGCTGACATGATAAACCTCAATGATGGTAAAGCGTTTGAAGGCAAAATAAAGGATTTTTCGGCGCAGAGTTTTGAAATTACTGTCAGACTGAGGGCTAATACTCTGGAGCAGCCGGTGGCGGAGATTGCGTCCATGACGATTAACGGCGACGACGCATTTAACAAGGCGGAAAAGGCTCTGGCTGCAGGCGATCTCGGCACAGCTGTCAAGTCATACGGCGCGGCTCTCAAAGCAGCCAACTCCGACTGGATGAAACAACTTATAGAAATCCGCCGCTATCAGGCCGTCGCCAGGTCTAAACGCATCGATATCGCCGTAAAAGCGTGGATAAAACTCGTCGAAACTTTTGAATCATGTTCGGCGATACTTGCTTTGTCGCCGGCTAATCCTGGAAATGAAAGTGTGAATAAATCCGCCGTTGATGTTATCAACAGCCAGATTAAGCGACTGGCAGCCGACAGAAAAACGAATCGCAAATTCATCCAGGCGTTGCTGAAGACGAAAATGAAAATACAGCAGGCAATGGGCGACAATGACGGCGCAGCCAGGACTGCCGTCATTTTGAGCAATATCGATTCCGCGGATCTTACCGGCGAGCATCCGGTTACGCCGGCAGACTCATCTGCTGCCGACTCGGATGAAAATTCTTCAAAAACTTCTGATGCCCGAAGGCCGTCGTCTTCCACGCCGGCTGCACCGCTCGCAGCCGGTAAAACTGCCGACCTGCTGGTGTTGGGACAGCTTTATAACGCCGGCAAATATGATGTCGTCATAGATTCCATCAAGGAAAACCTCAACAAGTATGACGATGAAAAGCTTCCGGCTGCGCTTACCCTGTTGGGCCGCGCGCAAATGGAAAAGGCCAAACGCATGAATAACGACAAAGGCCTGCTTATAGACTCAGGCCTTAATCTGATGAGAGTCTATGCTGAATATAACGACAGTGAAAGCGGCCCCGAAGCGCTGTTCTACGGCGCAAAAGTCAACGAATTGTTGGGCCAGACTGCCGGCGCACGTGCGGCGCTGACCGAGTTGGCTGAGCATTATGCCGAGGAAGGCCAGGCTATCAATCCGTGGGTAAAGAAAGCTCAGCAGGAATTGCAGGCTCTCAACCAGGCAAAAGATGACTGATAAGTCGCAGCCGTATGGTCGGCTGATGTAAAAAAATATTTTGTTTGACATGTCGCCGGTGTGGCGACTCAGGATGTAAGCTATAAGGAGATATCATGAATTACTTTGACATCCTTGTTGTTGGTGGCGGTACGATAGGTTATATCCTATGGGCAATGAGCGTTGCCGTGGTTGCGCTTGCGATTCACTATTTTATGAGCATTCGCCGCGTAAACATAGCTCCCGATGCGGTGCGTGACCAGCTTAATGAGCTGTTTGCCGCCAAACAATATCGTGAAGCCATCGACATTACGGCTGAGCAGAGCGATTTTCTCAGCTATATAGTTCATTCATCGTTGAAGGAAGCGCCTTACGGCTTTCCGGCGATGGAGCGTGCCATGGAAGAAGCCGCCGAAGAACGTACCACCAAACTGCTGCGTAACCTCGAATGGCTGAGCCTTATGGGCAATATCGGGCCTATGCTTGGTCTGCTTGGTACGGTTTGGGGCATGATTCTTGCGTTCTTCCAGATAGTTGAAGCCGGCGCCCCGAATCCCAAAGACCTTGCAGGCGCCATTGGTATCGCTCTTGTTACGACCCTTCTGGGATTGACGGTTTCCATTCCTGCGTTGAGCCTTTACTCCATGCTCCGAACCCGTATAGACGCTCTTACGAGCGAGTCCGTTAAGGTCGCACAGGAAATGATATCCGCATTCCGCCCGAAAGCCAAACGCCAGTAATGCCGGCTGGTGTTATCGACAAAGCCGGCGTTATATGAGCTGCTTTGTCTGCTGAAAGATTGTTTTGGAGATACACTATGGCTAAAAAACAAATTACCGGCTCGATACAGGAAGTGAATCTGACGCCCATGATTGACTGTACTTTCCAGTTAATCATATTTTTCATCCTTACCGCGCAGATGGCCAGCCAGGAACTTGCCAAGGTCTCTCTGCCTGAGCCGGTTAAATCAATGGCGATAGGCGCCGATCCCGACAAACCTGACCAGCCGACGAATCTGAATAATGTAACCGTAAACGTCGTGAACAAATACGGCGATAGCGATGATAATCGTCAGATGGAACTCGCAGGGAAGGCTGAATGTTACCAGCTTGGCCAGAATAAGATAGATGCCGGCAATATCGAGGCATTGACAGCTGCGATAAAGGAAAGAAAAGCCCAGATTCTGTCGGACAAGAATATCAAAAATGTGAAGGAAGGCGACATAATCGTTGAAATACGTGCCGACAAGGACATCGTCTTTCAGGATATAGAGCCTGTCATGCGGGCTGCCGCTGAAGCGAAAATAAACAAAATGAGCATGACCGCGCTAGTCGATCCAGAGCATAGGGTGAAGCGGTAAAACTGCCCGCGATACGTGTTTTGTCGTTGATAAGATTAACGAGGAACGAAATGCCTATAAACGAAATCATGCAGATAGAGGAAGGTTCGGAAGAGCAGCATTACGTTGCGCCTCGGCAGAAGCGGCAGATGGACAAAAAGAGCATGCAGCCGCCCCTTACGCCGATGATTGACGTGACGTTTGAACTTCTGCTTTACTTCCTTTTGACCAGTACGTTTCGCAAGGATGAAGGCCAGATACCGGCGTCGTTGCCGGCTGCCGGCGGAGCGGCATCGGAGGCGCCGCCGTTTCGGCCGATACGCATCATCATAATGCCGCAGGGCAGCCTGCGGGACCAGGTCGTATATACAGTCGATAACAATCCGCCGACGGATAAGCCGGAAATGCTCTACGCCTATCTGGAAAGCCGCGCAAAAACCGGCGATCCGGCTGAAATTCCGGTATTGATAAAAAGCGACGGCTTTGCCAGGTGGAAATTTGTAGTTGAAGCGTTTAACGCCGCTGTTCGCGCACAATTCAAAAAGATAGCGTTTTCCGGCGACGGTGCGGGATGAGTCAGCCGGCCTGGTTACGGTGTAATGACGAATCAATGAAAGCAGGAGCTAAGGAGTTACAATGACGACAGGACGTCATTTGGTTATGTTAATGTTGGCGGCGATTTTTGTCGCGTCGTCCGTTTCGTTGGCCCAGGAGCGTAAAAGCGCTTATGAACGCCTTGACGATGAGGCTTTGTCGGACGTTCTTACAAAACTCCGGATGAGCGAACTGCTTGAAGCTCTCGCCGAGCGGACGGATAACATCAACCTCCGGATATCGGCGGCTCTTACGAAAGCCGACAACGCCCAGGATCCTGCACTGCGTGAAAAATATCTCGCGCAAGCCGCCGAATTGATGCGGCAGAATATAAAAGATATCGAAGACCGTCTTGACGGCATTCAGAACGAGGATGAAAAAGAAGAGGCGCTTATAAATTATTACAATCTGCGGATGAAGCAGATTGATGTGGCGGTTGTTTTTCGCGGCAAGCCGTATATTGACCGTCTTCTTCTGTTGTTGGGCGGCGATGCCGACCGTGAAGAGCTGGCGAATCTCACCGCTATAGGAGCCAGCCAGCTTCGTAGCCTGCAATCTTCGACAAAGCCGGCGGATGAGCTTGAACGACTCAAGGAATATCTGACTGAAAATGAAAAATATCTCAAAGAGGAAAAAGATCCAGCCAAACAAAAAGATTTAATAAGTGAAATAGCATCGCAAAAACAGAGAATCGCCGATGCCGAAGATTGTTTGAAATGGGGTAACCGTTCGTTGGATGCCGACATAAAAAAGGCTATGACCAATCCCCGCTATCAGGTTTATCTTATTCCGGAACTTCGCGATATCAAGAATCGTCTGACGTATAAAGCAGCCTTTCTGGATTTTTACGAAGCGCTGGCTATGCCGGTTACGATTCAGCAGAAAGACCCGAAATCCGGTAAAATCCAGTTCGTACCGAACAATGTCAGAATAGACCGCCTGAATAAAGCGTTGTCTGAAATCAAGCCCTTTATTGCAGAAGTTGATTCGCCTGCGCAGCCTTTTGCCAGACTGCTCCAGGCTCGCTGCCTGCGGGAACTTGGCGTTACGATGAATTCCGGCGATTCGTCTCAGGAAATGCGAAAGAAGGGCATGGAGTATTACGTCGAAGCCGGCAAGATACTCGACACGCTGGCAGGGCCGGAAGGCAAGAAGGAACTTTTGGTCGAAACGCTGTTTGAAATTGCCAGAAACACGATAGAGCAGGCTGCTTCTCTGATAAGTCAGAATCAGGTGGCGGAAGGCGAAAAGAAATTCGCAATGGCGCAGACCGATATAAATAACTTCGTTAAAGAGGCTGCCGCCGTTTCATCTCAGATAGGCATAGACGTCAAAAAACTGGTGCTGGATTATTACCTCTATGAGCAGTGGGCCACTTCGCTTCGCAGCATAGGCCAGGAAGGTAAGGCTCTGGCGTACGACAAGAAAATTCAGGAATCTTTCATGCAGTTCCTGAAGCAATACAGGAATCCGGCCATTCAGGCACAGGTCGGCGAGATGTTTGCCAAAAAATTCCGCGGCATAGATCCGGACAAACTTGACCCTGTGATAGTTCTGCTGCTTGCTAAGATGGAATCCACGCAGGCTGACCGTGAGCAGAAAGGCCACACTTTTGCCGAGCTTTCGCCTGAGTTGCAGAAGCAGGTTTCCGAGCATCGTAAAAAGGCTATCGAGATGTTGGACAAAATACGCATCAGCCAGAGTGACTCTGCGAAGTCGGCTCTGCCGCAGGTGCTTTTCGACCTCGGCATTCTTTACGTGCAGCAGGGCCATGAACCCGGCAACAACCTCAAAGCCGCACATACGTTCCGTGAACTCGTTGAAAAATTCCCTGGCGACGAAAAAGCGAAGACAGCCGCGCTTAATGCCGTCAAAATTAATTATGAAATCATCGATGCCCGACAGGCTGAGAACAAATCCATCGACGCCAATCTCAGAAATGAATATGTTGCGTCGTTGCGTACTTTGCTGAAAAATTGGGGTAACGATGAAGATGCGGCGCCGTTTTATTTTGACCTTGCGTGGCAGTGCGACAAACTTGCAGAAAATACCGGCGAAGAAAAATGGCTTGTCGAGGCAATCGGGAATTACGAAAAAGTTCCAGCCTCTTCGCCGCAATATGCAGCCGCACGCGGATATGCGCTTGACAACCGTATGAGAATGCTCGAAAGCAAGGATGCCGCCACGCAGAAACAGATGGCTGGCCAGTTGATTGCGGATTTGCAGGCATATGCCAATCAGATGCAGTCGCTTTATCAGAAGACGGAGGACGAAACCCGCAAGGCTGAGTATCGCGATCTTGGTGCTATGGCGGAGTTTAACGCCAACAGGCTTGCAGCCACGGCGATGGGACAGATTGACAAGGCTATCGACGGCATTGCGAAACTTGAGGCTAGATGGCCTGACAGTTCGGTGCAGCAGACTGCACAGGAATTCGCCGTTCGCACACAGGTCAATTCCGGCAGAATCGACGGCGCGATAAAAGGCATGGATAGTTTTAAACAGAAATACGGTTCTATGGCGGCATCGGGACTAATGCAGCTTGTAGTGCAGAAAATACGCGAAAGCATTCAGAGTCTTGTTGCCAGCGGGAACAATCCGGATAAATTATCCGATTATCGCAAAGCCTATCTCAAGTTCGCCAGACAGGTATATGACCAGCAGTATGCCAAAGCGGCTGTCGATGAGAAATATCAGTTGCTTTCCATGTATGCCGACGCACTGGCACAAAGCGATGAGGCCGCCAATGCGCAACAGGCACTGGGCCTTTATGACGAGATGAAGCAGATAGAACAGTCGCGTCAGGCTGCGGTGCAGGAAAACGTACGCAACGCCGTAGCACAGCGGTTGAAATCGCTTGATGTTGCCGGCGACGATAAAAAGAAACTCCAGGCGATGCAGAAAGCCGTCACGGATGCCGCCAGGGAATTTCAGCTTCAGGACTGGATAGTCACCAATTCCAATTTTATCGCCGCCAAAGATGCCCTGAAATTTCTTGACGCACCTAAAACGCCGGACGAGAAAAAACTTTCCGAAAAAGACTGGAAGGAAGAATATCGCCGCCGGATTGTTCGCGCACAGCGGTTTATACGCACTTCGCTGGAGGCGATAGAAAAACAGGCTATGTTCCAGAGTACTACGCTTGACGCAGGCATGCTTGCCGGCCGGGCGCACTGCTACATGGTTCTGAAGGATTACAATAAGGCTATCGAGCTTTACCGGAAATTGCTTTCCGGCTTGACGGCGAGCATGGATCACGGCATGTACTGGAATTCGCAGATAGAACTCTGTCAGTCGTTGTTGGATAACGCCAAGGATGCCCGCGATTACAAGGCTATAGCTTTGTACATAGGCCAGTTGCAGGGCGAAGATCCGGACCTGGGCGGCGTTCGATTCCGCGGCAGATTGAATCGTATATTGTCCCAGGCTCAGGAAAAAGCCGGCATCTGAGATTTTTCTCTGGAAAATGTCCTTAATTTGCTTTTAAATACTGTTATTCGTGTAAGTTAAAGATTTTTGCAAACGGCAGGCTGACGGTGGCAAACGTATCCGTGCCAGCGAGTGCAAAAAAAATTGATGTAAACAGGTTACGGGCATTGATTTAGGCAGTCGGTTCATTATACTATCCGAACCGGCGGACGGCATTTGAGAAAGAAAAGCCTGAAGCGGTGGCGTAGCCAAGTGGTTTAAGGCGACGGATTGCAAATCCGTTATTTCGTGGGTTCGAATCCCACCGCCACCTTTTTCATGGGGTATGGATGGCCCTGAAGGCGGCGTGGGTGTGTTATGCAAGAGAGTGAGGTCTATCATGCATAATAAAAAGGCAGCCATGCTTATTTTGGGGATAGTGATTTTGGGCGGCTCTCTGGTATATAAATCATCGCAGCCTATTTTTGCGCAGGCGGACAGTACCGCTGTCAACGGCAAAACGAAGGTCGTCAAACTCGTAGACGGCAGAACCCTGACCGGCGTCGTGCGTGAAATCAAGGACGGCATTGAGCTTGAGACCAAATTCGGCGTCGTCAGGTTCAAACGCGACCAGATTGAATCCATGACGGATGTGGCTCCGAAGGCTGATGAGTATGCGGCACGCAAAGCTAAAATCGATGAAAGCAGCAGCAAGGATTTTTACGAGCTTGCCCGATGGGTTTGGGACAATTATCGCAATGATACGGATATGCTGCAGAAGGCAAGGGAGGATATCGAGGAATCGCTGAATATCGACCCTGCCAACGAACGTGCAAAACTTCTGCTCAGGCAGGTGGATGCCGTATTGAATGGGTCGTCTCAGCCGATTACTACAGGCCATCTCATAAAACCCACCGGCAAAAATACCGCCGGCAACGGCACGGTAGCGGATGTGGACAAATACCTTATAAGCCAGGAAGACATTTACTGGATACGTCTCATGGAGCTGGCGGCTAAGGACAGCGTGAGCGTAACTTTTATGAATAACGCCGTTAACAGGTATATTGAATTGATGAAAGGTAAAACGGTAGACGGCTGGGATAGAATAGGTAATGACAGACGCTTCAGGGCGGCATCGCCGACGGAAAAAGTGCAGGAGATATTGCGCAACCAGTTTGACAATACTGACCTGCTGAAAGACGTTCAGATTACGCGTGACCCGTCTTTCATGATAGAATTCCGTTCGAAAGTTTGGCCGCAGGTTAAGCAGTATTGTGCCTCGCCGCAATGTCACGGCGGGCCTCAACCAAAAGGCGGCTTTAAGTTCTTCGTAATGCCCAATAACGTAAAAGCCGACTATACAAATTTCGTTATTCTTAGCTGTTTCCGCAACAGTGAAGGCCGCAAACTGATTGAACGCGACGATGTTGACACCTCATTGCTTTTGCAGTACGGCTTGAATCCGAAAGTTGCAAGATTCGTTCATCCAAAAGTGAACAATCAGGATATAACGTTCATGTATCCGAACATTAATGCCAAAACCTATAAAACTGCCAGCCGCTGGATACAGAGCCTTACCCGCCCTGAGCCGAACTATCACCTGCAATACAAAGTTCCGTTCGGAATGAAAATAGACGTATCAGGCAGGCCGTATATTCCGTCGGAAGATGCCGGCAGTTCCGGCAAATAATGAAATGATATAGTAAGAGCGACGCACAGTCGGAAACGTCGCGGCGGATTAGCATACAGCCATGCATAT
The DNA here is from genome assembly GCA_964536835.1 of uncultured Planctomycetaceae bacterium. GTDB lineage: Bacteria > Planctomycetota > Phycisphaerae > SM23-33 > SM23-33 > DAONFI01. The sequence continues at coordinate 22,942 of CAZIAZ010000034.1, forward strand.
TATTTTCGGGTTAATCCTGATAGCATTTTTCATTGCAGCGCTTTGCGTTTTTGGAGCACATGGCTGGCAGATGGTTCGTCGCGAGCGCATGCTTGCCGGCCAGGCGAATGATGCCGGTTTGAAATTTTCCCGTGAAGACCCTTTTGAAATACCTCTTAAATATGCCGCGTTTTCTCTGATGCGTTGCGGCCATGGTCAGATTGCCTATAACGTGGCGTATGGCCGGCTGGACTCGTTTGACGTACAGGCTCTGGATTTCAGTTATGAAATAGGTGACGGCTTTGAAAGGTCGACGCATAGATACGGCGTGATAATCTTCGCCGTGCCGGTCTGTGGACATATGCTGATGTGGCCGCAATGTAAAACCGTTCATAATATGCCGCTTCTTACTGCCGACAATATTGTTGAAGTCGTCGGCCCATGGCAATATTGCGGCTCAGGCAGTCTGGCCGAAACGGTTTTTGCCGCTGCCGGCAACGGCGGCCTTGAATCCGCCGGCGCGTTTATCGAAATAGGCGACGGTACGCTGATGATATCTGTGCCTTACCGTGATGAACGTAAATGGAATTATAATCTCTGGCTTGACAAAGCCTTGTGCATCGCCAGGGCTCTGGCTGCCAGCCTGGAAGAAAATGCATCATTTCAAATTTCGTAATGACACAGCCCGCCATGTATTTGTATAATACCCCTCTGGTTTGCTGCGGCTGAGCCGCAGGAACTGCTCTAGTCAAGCCGGATTTTGTTTAAATTGATTGGATATTTCATCCCATGATAGTAGCACATGTAACACACGAAGCTGTTGAAAACATTGGCGGAATAGGTACGGTCATCGCCGGCCTTGTTACCGCGGAAGCATATCGAAAAAAAGTTTCGAGGTCATTTCTGATAGGCCCCAAATTCGCCGGCGAAAAAACGCTGGCTGACAGGCTTGGCCCGCATGGCGAAGTGCTGTACTGCAGGGCGGATGGCAAAATTGGCGGCGAATATGAAAAAATAATTCGGCCTGTCGAAGAACGGTATGGCTGTGAAATCGATTTTGGGCGACGGCTGATAATTGAGCCTTACAGCGGCAAAAATGTGCTGATAGACGTTATTCTTGTCGATGTGTCCGTGGTGAATATCGAGAGGCTCAACACGTTCAAGGGCCGGCTGTTCGAGAAATTCGGAGTGACGTCCGACAGGTTTGAGAATATATGGGAGTATGAGCAGTATGTCCGGCTGGCTGAGCCGGCCTGCGATACGTTGCGTGCGCTTATCAACGGCGCCCGCAATCCTGTGGTGATTCTCGGCCATGAATTTATGGGCATGCCTACTGTTCTGAAAGCCAAGCTCGATATGCCCGAAAGCCGCGCCTATTTTCATGCCCATGAAGTCGCATCCGTTCGGCCGGTTGTCGAAAAACGCTCCGGCCATGATACCATGTTCTATAACGTCATGTCTGCGGCACGCCGCAAAGGATTGACTCTGGAGGAAGTTTTTGACGAGGTGGCCGTCAATTTCAAACATCGGCTCGTCAAGGCGGCTAAATATTGCGACGGCGTGTTGGCGGTGGGCGATTTCGTTCGTGAAGAACTTGAGTTTATGTCGAGCGATTTTACCGAGTCGAACGTTCATCTTGTTTATAACGGCATACCGTCTAACCATATTACACTGGACGACAAGATTCGCAGCCGTACAATGTTGTGCGATTATGCCCGCAAGCTGCTGGGTTATTGTCCGAGGTGGGTTTTCACGCATGTGGCGAGGCCTGTGCTGAGCAAGGGGATATGGCGAGACCTTCGCGTAATGCACGAGCTTGATGCCATGTTGCAGCAGCGCGGCGAAACGGCTGTCTACTTCATGCTTGGTACGCTTGGCGGCGTCAGACGGCCCTCGGACGTTATGCGGATGGAAAAGGATTACGATTGGCCGGTTACGCATCGGCTGGGATATCCAGACCTGTGCGGCGGCGAAGATGTAATATCGGACAATATCGACGCGTTCAATGTTTCGCATCAGGCTGTCCACGCGATACTCATAAATCAGTGGGGCTTTAACCGCCAGGCTTGCGGCGAACGCATGGATGTCGATACCACCATTGCAGACCTCCGCAAAGGCTGTGATATCGAGTTCGGCATGAGCGTTTACGAGCCGTTTGGCATAAGCCAGCTGGAAGGCCTTACCTATGGTGCGTTGAGCGTCATTTCGAACATCTGCGGCTGTGCCGGCTTTGTCGGATTGACCGAGCGGAATCAGCCGACTGGAAACGTGATTGTCGGCGACTTTGTCCGGCAGAAAAATATTGCCGATGAAATATATAGGAAAAATCCTGATAAAGCCGTCCAAACCCTCCTATCATTAGGTAGAGAACAGCGCGACCAGATTGAAAAAATGGAAGGCCGACGGCTGGCGAGACAGATTGACAGCCTTTTGCCGCGGTCGATGGGTGAGCAACAGAAAATGCTGGAAGGCGGGTTGGAACTGGCTGATAAAATGAGTTGGCAGCGCGTGGTAAGCGAGATGCTCATGCCGGTAATCGCCGGCTAGTTAAAATTGTTTTTTTACGGGGGGCGTGGAGAGAAGAACTAAAAATGAGATTGTCACCGGCAGCTGAGTTGGCGATAAGAGGCTCACTGATTTTGGCAAAACGCCATAATCAGGGGCCTGTAACGTTGGGTATGATATGCGACGACGACAAACGTCTTTCACGCGAATACCTGGCCAGGGTTTTCGGCATGATGGCCAGAGCAGGCATAGTTCGGCCGATACGCGGAAAAAACGGCGGCTATGTATTAACGCGAGATCCGAAAAATATATCGCTGCTGGAAGTGATAGAAGCCGTCGAAGGCCCTCAAGCCCTGAACATATGTCAAAATAACCCCCCTCTGTGCGAAAATTACAAAACTTGCAAAGTTCAAAAAGTCTGGAAAGAACTCCAGGGAATTTTCGACAAAAAACTCTCAGCCGTAAAGCTGAGCGAATTGTACTAAAGGCCTCTCTCGTCATATGGACTCAGGCGATTGTCGGCCAGTCAATGTTTTAGGTAGCTCCTAACTATAAATATTTCCGGCTTTTGAGGCTGAATTGTTTCTGAAAGCTCTGGGGCTTGATTTCATTATCGTCTTAAATGTTCGGCTGAATGAGTAAAGGCTGTCAAACCCGCATCTCCATGCAATTTCCGATACGGTCATATTCGTCGACTTGAGCAGCCGGGCAGCATAAAAAATCTTATGCCGCCGAATATAAGTTCCTACTCCGATTCTCAGAATTTTGTGAAAAACCTTCTGAATGTAGCTTATGGATATGCCGACATCATTGGCAACATCGGTTACGGTATAATTGCGGCCCAGATTCTTTGACACTTTTTCGGCGACGTTTTTGATGATGTTATACATAGGCTGATTCGGAGAGGCGTTCTGAACCGGCGATTTGGCGTTTTTCGGCGAAATTGCCGACAGCAGCGAATATAGAACGATTTGCAGCCGCGCGGACATTATTGGGGATTTTACCCTGTCGGGTATTTTTGCGTTGCGAAAGTCCGGCAACATGAGACTTATTTCACGCAGGCAGTCGGCGTTTATTCTTACGCAGCGGTTTTGCAGCGGCAGAAGATAATCGGCGTCGTCCGATTCGAAGGTAATCAGCAGCCACGACAGCCCGACTGCAGACGTATGAATGAATTGATGGAATTGGTATGGAAAAATCAGCAGCGCGCAGTTTTGCGGCATATCAAGCATTCTGCCGTCCAGCAGCACCGTACCGCTGCCGCGCAACATCAGAACCAGCACGAATCTTTCGTGATAACTTGTGGCGTTGTGACGAAAGCCCTGTTTATGCGAGAATATCAGAACGCGGTTTGGCTGGCGATTTTTTGCCGTCGGCAGAACGTCGTTTGTATACGGCAGGGGATTGTTGAATAGGCTGTCGGCAAGGCTGTCCATTGTTTCCGACAGCGGATTAGTGCATATATTGTTAAATTTTTTACGCATAATGTGATTTCTTATTATTTAGACTCATTATAACATAAATATTCAGATAGAGGACGGAGTTTTGCCTTTGATGAAATTTTTTGAGGAGTTTTGCCATGAATGAAGTTCGCATAGGTGTTATAGGCTGTGGCGGCCGGGGCGCTGTAGCCGAGAATGCGGTTTTGCCAGGCGTGGGCGGCAGACTGGTCGCTGGTGCAGATATACTTGATTCAGCTTTGAAACAGTTCCAGGAAAAATACGGCGCCGATACGTTTGTTACGAAAGACTATCGGAAGCTGCTGGAGCGGAAGGATATAGATGCTGTTTTTGTGACGAGTCCCGATTTCATGCATGAGGAACACGCTATGGCTGCTCTGGATTCGGGCAGGCATGTCTATCTTGAAAAGCCGATGACAATTACAATAGAAGGCTGTGACCGGCTGCTCAGAAAAGCGTTCGAGAAAAAACTCAAGCTGTATCTCGGCCACAATATGCGGCACATGTCGTTTGTACAGAAGATGAAAAATCTTATCGACGACGGTGCAATCGGCCAGGTCAAAGCCGGCTGGTGCAGGCATTTCGTCGCCTACGGCTGTGATGCCTATTTCAAGGACTGGCACGCCGACCGCTCCAGGTCGACTTCGCTGCTTTTGCAGAAAGGGGCGCATGATATTGACGTACTGCACTGGTTGTGCGGCGGATATACGGTACGTACGACGGCTATCGGCAATCTCAGCGTATATAACCAGATAACTGACCGGCATTCGCCGAAAGAACGCGGCGATGCAAGCTGGAGCGATGACAACTGGCCGCCGCTCAGCCAGAAAGGTTTAAATCCGATTATAAATGTAGAAGATATCAGCATGATGCTGATGAATCTGGATAATGGCGTTTTATGCAGCTATCAGCAGTGTCATTATACGCCTGACGCATGGCGGAATTATACAATAATCGGCACTGAAGGCCGTATTGAGAATTTTAATGATGCACCTGGCGATTGCGTTGTAAGGCTGTGGAACAAACGCAAGTCGTACAATCCATATGGCGACCAGCAGTTTTTCATTCCAGGTGTGAACGGCACTCACGGCGGGGCTGATTCCAGTATAGTTGCCGAATTCATAAGGTATATTAGGGAAGGCGGAAAAATAAAGACGTCGGCTATCGCTGCACGTAACTCCGTTGCCGCCGGCTGCTGTGCCGCCGAATCGCTGCGTAGTGGCTCGATTCCCATAAATATTCCGCCGATACCGGTAGAAGTGAAAGAATATTTTACAAAAGACGTGGAGTGAAATGAACGAGTGTTTTGCGAATGAATCAGGCGGCAGAACTGCGATGATTGTCGGCTATAGGGTATGTTTTGCTGCTGAAATAATATAAAGACCTGATGGAAGTGCCACTGTTCGTAGTGACACTTTTTCATATATAGTTAGCCGTAATATTTTGCATCCTTATATGTGAATGGTTATAATACAGCGCGACGGGGAAGTAACGGGCGTCATTTTTTTTGTTCTAGCCATATTTCCCGATATATTTTAAAGAAAATGGAGTCTTGAGTCTGTTTTCTTGCTTTTTAATCGGGGCTTTTTGTTGATTTTTATGGGGTCGTGTCATTTTTGGCGAATTATAGAATGAAGGAGGTGTACTTGTAAAAATGTTCGAACTTGTAAAAATGTTCGGCGGACTTGTCGGAAGGGTGCCGATGGGGCATTTATGGTATTTTTGGCGGAAAATGCAATGCGAAAAGCTGCACAGATTTGACTCTCAGGTACGTATCAATAGTTTTTTCCCGCCATGGCCAAGCCCTGCATTCAGTCGTTTTTTTGATCATGTTGCCAATAGACGACGTGTGCCGTTGAGCGTATATGTTTCTCTTACGCCGCACTGTCCGTTCAGGTGCAGGCACTGTTCCGTTACCAGCCGACGCCCTTCCGAGATGACTCATGAACTTACGTTGGATGTGCTTTCCCAGATACGAAGGCTTGGGGCGTGTATTGTAGGGTTTACCGGCGGTGAACCGTTATTGCGTAAAGATTTGCCGGAACTTATAGCTTCATTGCAGGGCGATGTTACGAGCATGGTCTTTACGACTGGTTGGGGGCTTACGCCCGATCTTGCCAGGCAGTTGAAGGCTGCCGGCCTTGATTGTCTGACTATCGCTATCGAGTCGGCATCTCCGAAAACTCACGACGCTGCCAGAAATTTTGAGGGATCGTTCCAGGCGGCTGAGTTAGCCATCGGTGTTGCGCGTGATGCCGGCCTTTACACGGCAGTTTCGACTGTCGGTACGCATGCCAAAATATCTTCAGGTGAGTTGGAGAAAATTTACGATAAAACCCGACAATGGGGCGTGCAGGAGTTTCGTCTTGTTGCTTCTGTTGCGACTGGGGAAAAAGCCGGCTGTCCCTCGTTCATGCTCCGACCTGAAGAGCACGAAAAGCTCGCTAATTTCCATCGTGACAACAATGCCGCCAAAGCCGGCGGGCCGACGGTGGCAAGTTCGGCTTACCTGGAATCGGATGAGTTTTTCGGCTGTGGCGCCGGATATAATCATCTTTTCATCGATTCCGCAGGAGAAGTCTGCCCGTGCGACTTTATGCCGCTGTCATTCGGCAATTGTACTCAAAAGCCGCTCGCTGAAATATGGAAAGAAATGAACGCATATTTTCCACGGCCGCGTTGCGGCTGTATCATGAACAGGTTAGCCGGTAAAATCAAACCTGATTCCATATTGCCGTTGCCTGTTTCGCAATCTCAAACCCTCATTAGCCCTCCTGCGAGAAATGCACCGTTACCACAGGGATATTTACGGTTTCTGAAAAAGGATGTCGCTCGCTATGGCCGTGTCTGAAGGCATGAAATCTGAACATTTTCAGCGTATTTCAGATTAAACTTGACTTGTAGAACGTCGGCGGCAAAACTAGAATGCCAGAGTGTCTTGGTATTGTGAAGGGATTTGTCGGCATGAAAGTTTTGACGCGAGAAATACGAATGGAAGTGCCAAGCGGCGGCAGATAATTTCGATTCATCGGCAGGTCGAAGGCCTTGTCGCTGAAAGCGGAGTCCGCGAAGGGTTGGCACTCATAAACACGAAGTAAATTTAGAACCTATCCCAAAAACATGGGCGTCGCCGAAATCGAGCAATTTTGCGGGCTGGCAAGGAAGAAAAATGGCGGCATATTTTTTTAAAAAAAATATTCTGCC
>CAZIAZ010000035.1:0-29642 GCA_964536835.1 uncultured Planctomycetaceae bacterium
TTCTTCTTTCTTGCCAGCCCGCAAAATTGCTCGATTTCGGCGACGCCCATATTTTGGGGATAGGTTCGAAAAAAACTCAAAATAACCGATGTTCGTCGGATTTTCTGAGTGGAAAGTGTGGATATAACACAGCTTTTCAGTTATTCGCTTCAGACGGTCTGTTGTATATATTCGATAATTCTGGCGACGTTGTTAAGGCCGGGGATTCGCATTTCATCAATCTCAATGTCGAAAGCGTCTTCGACGGCTACGATTATTTCGGCATGGGTTGCTGATGTCCACTTTGTAAGGCCGCCGGAGTAATTCTCGTCTCGAAGAATTTCCTCTTCCTGTGAATCAAGGGAAAGTACATCCGTGATGGCCCGTACAACCTTGTCCTTTATTTCATCGCGGGTCATTTTTTCTCCTGTAACATCCTGTCGCAGACAGCCTTCAGAAAACAGCCGGCTTCCGCGCCGTTGAGTATTCTGTGGTCGAAGGCTAATGTCAGCGTATAATATTCGTTATCATCGCAGCCCCACCTGTCACCGATAGCCAGGATGGCTGCCTGTTCGGGATATATTATCGGGAATACCTGGCTGACGCCAGTGCCAATCATGGTTGTTACGGAAAAATGTCCGCCGGTGAGGTCTTCCACCGTCAGCCGGTTTCTGATGGAGCGTTTCTGAAAGCCGCGGATTTTGCCGGCGATTTCGGTCAGGCTGAGCGAATCGGCGTTGTGAATGACCGGCACTACGAGTGTGCCGTCGTTCTGGTTCAGGGCTACGCCGAGGGCTATTTCCCTGTGCAGCATGAGGCCGGCGTCCAGCCACGTGGAGTTTATTTTTGGGAAATCCCGCAAAATTCCGGCTATGGTGCTTACCAGCAGGTCGCTGAGGCTTATGAGGATGTCGTCTTTAAGGCAGATTTTTTCGACAGCCGACTCAAGGCTTGCCGCTGAGACGTGTTTTGAAAGATACGAATGCGGAATCGTGCCGAAAGATTTTGTGAGAACTTTCGCCGTCTGAAGTTGCAGATGCGAATGCGGCTGAAGTTTATCGCCGTCGACTGCGGTCGTCGGATTCTTTTGCAGATATTCAAGGACGTCTTTTTCCCGCACCAGCGATAAGTTGGCGAAGGCGTCGTCGGCAATATTGTGTTTCTCCATCAAACTGCGGGCTTTGGCGGTTATTTTCAAATCGCCTTCGATGGCGGCAGCGGCATGTTGCTGTTTATGCGTCGGCTTTGACGGCCATTGACCGGGGCGGTCGGCTGAAGATGTTATCCATGCTATCGTTTCGCCCACTGGCAGGTCTTTGCCGGCGGCTGAGATTATGTGCAAAAAACCGTCGCACGGCGCCGAAAATTCAAATGCCGCCTTGCTCGACTCCAGTTTGCATATGGCATCGCCGGCGCGTACCTGCGAGGCGTCGCCGACCAGCCATTCAAGGAGAAACATCGTGTCGTCGTTAGCTGTCTGTCGCGGTATTTCTACGGGTATGATTTGCGTTTCGCTCATTTCAGATATGTCCTCAATAAATTGTCCGCGTTTAATCCAGTATTTCCAGAATCGCAGACAATATTCTGTTTTCGTCCGGCAGGACTTTTCGTTCGATATTTCTCGCACCTGGTACCGGCACGGGCAGAGCGCCCACCCGCCGCGCCTGGAACGGCGACGAAATTTCTTCCGTCAGCCTCGCCAGCCATTCAGTGCCGACTCCGCCGTCTGCCGGGCCTTCCTCCACGAATACGACGCGGCTGGTACGTCGGACGGATTCAAGGATGTCGTCGATATTGCGTGGCGCAAGTTCCGTCAATACGAAATAATCGAAATCTATTTCATCCTTCATCAGCATTGCCAGCATTGCCTGCTCAGCCATTGCGGTCATGCCGCCGTAGGTTATCAGCGTAACGTCGGCGGATTTTTGCGGCGATGCCGATGAGAAGTACAGCGCCGGATATTCTCCGTCGTCTGCCGGTGATGTTGCGATGAATTCAAAGCCGACCGGCGGCGTCGCGAGTGGTTTTTGGGTATACAGCGTTTTGTTTTCGACAAGGATTACCGGGTTGGGGTCGAGTACTGCCGCCTGCAGCAGGGCTGCGGGGTTGTGTCGCTGCGAGAGGGCTACCACTTTCAGACCGGGTACGTTTGCATAAAAGTTTTCCGTACACTGGCTGTGCGTCGGGCCGTAGCCGCGATATCCGCCGGAAACGATTCGCAACGTCAGCGGGATGTTCACTTTTCCGTCGTACATGAAGTGCATTTTGGCGGCTTGGTTGACAATCTGGTCGGTTGCCAGCAGGACGAAATCGGCGAACATGATTTCCGCTATCGGATGGCCGCCCATGAGCGCCCAGCCGTTGGCCAACCCGACGATAGCCTGCTCGGATATCGGCGTGCCGAAGACCCTGCCCGGATATTTCGTCGAAAGACCCTTGGTGACCTTGAACGGCCCGCCGTAATCGTCGACTATGTCTTCACCGAGCAGTTGTACGTCCGGAATTTTTTCAAGCATGCGGTCCAATGCATGGTTGAGGAGCTGATTTACGCGGGTATTTTCATCATGCCGCGGCAGCAGGTCGGCGGAATTTTTGAATAACGGCTTATCCGGCGAGGCTAGCGTGGCGACAGACCCCAACTCGACTTCCGGCGAATTTTCGATTGCCTTCAGGGCGAGGTCTATTTTCTTTTGTGCCGCCGCCATTGCCTCCATTGCATCGGGGTCTTTTTCGTCAAGCTGTTTCTGCAGCCAGTCGTTTTTCCAGCCGCTTTTTACAATTTCCGGATGCCGTGTGTCATCGCCCTTGCTGTGAGCCATCAGGCGGAACGTGTCGAGTACCTGTATGAACGGTTTGCCGCCGCGCACGGCAGCGGTTACGTTTGCGAAATGTTCCGCCAGTTCCATCGGGTCGCTTACGCTGCGGCGGTCTACTTCTATGCCGAATCCGCCCAGCCGCCTGACTATATCGCCGCTGGTCGTGCGAGCCGTCTCCGTCGACTGGGCCATGCCGTTGTATTCCACGATTATCAGCAGCGGCAGTTGCAGAATACCGGCGATGTTGAGCGTTTCGTAGAGTATGCCCTGGCCCAGAGTGCCGTCGCCGATTTGCGCCACCACGATGCCGTCGCAGTTCATGCGTTTTTTGTAATATGCACAGCCGGCGGCTATCGGCACGCTGCCGCCCTGGATGCCCTGAGAATAGAAATGTCCTTCGCACAGATGCTGGCTGCCGCCGCGGCCGCTGCAAATTGAACCGCGACGGCCCATGATTTCCGCGAAAAGTCTCTCCGGCGTGCCGCCGAACGAAAGATAATGGCCGTGGCAGCGGTGATTGCTGAATGCGATGTCTTTCGACGTGTCGAGATTTGCATACAATGCTGCGGCGCATGCCTCCTGGCCGACGCACGTATGCGTAGTGCCGTAAATGCGGCCGGCTGCGAAAAGCTCCAGCAGCTTACGCTCAAAACAGCGTATTTCGGACATTTTTTCTATAAGTCTTTTTCTTGAAAACGACATCAAACTCTCCATCAGTCAGTTTGAATTTTTTTTAACGACAATTTTTTAAATATTATTTACATGGCGTATTTTTTTAAGTTGTGATTTTAAAATTATTTTTTGTCTGGCGTATTATTAAAAGTTGCGATTAAAATTTTTTTTGTTTGGCTCATTTTAGAAAGTTACGATTAAAAAGTTATTTTTTGCTTGGTTCATTTTAAAAAGTTACGATTAAAAAGTTATTTTTTGCTTGGTTCATTTTAAAAAGTTGCTATTAAAAAATTATTCTTTTCCTGGCATATTTTTAAAGTGGAAAAACCTGTTCATTTTCGCATATGGGTAAATTGTTTTGCCTTTTCGTACCCGCTGCTGCATCCACTCGATTGCCGCCGTCGCGTCAATTTCCCGCAGCGGTACGCCGCATATGCAATTCTCGCGGACGAAGCCTTGCCGGTACATGTGTTTCGTCCACTGGTATTTTGCCAGATACCACCACAGCCATGGCGCCCGGCAGTGCGTTCGGAGCGTGAATTCTTCGTTGGGCGTTCTGATGAGTACATCTTCACTGACGTAGAAATCGTCTATCGGCATGACGTCGCGCATGGTATCTTCGGCTACGTGGAGGATTGTCATCCTGTCCAGGGCACAGCCCAGTGCCAGCGTTTTGCCTTTCATTACGGCAAGTTTGGCGTAAGGAGATTTTTCGTCGTGCGGCGCGAACGAATGACGATGGTCGGCGATGAGTTCTTCCGCGCGTTCGCCCTGTGCAGCCGCCGCGCTGAACGGATACAGACTGCGCAGAGTCTGTTTTCGACGACGAAACAGTTCGGTGACAAGGCCTACGTATGACGGGCAGCGGTGAGGCAGATAGATTTTATGGCCGTCTTCTTCTTTGAGTTTCGGGTGCGACGGCATTGCCAGCGTGCCGGACGGGCCGAGATATTCCAGCAGAAAATCTATCATATCCGTCGGCGTCCAGCCGAGCCTGTTGATTGCATCTGAATTTGAATGAAGCATCAGCACGTCGCCTGGAAATATGTTCAGGTTTTCCAGGATGGTTCTCAGGTCGTCGGTTGTTATTGCGCTGCAGGGCTGTTGAGGTACGGAGGCTGAGGTTTTTGGTTTTTTGGGGACATACCGGTCTTTGGCGGCTTTTATGCAGCGCAACATGAATTCTGCACTGGGCGGGATATTGTTTATGACATGCTGTTTGACGTTCATAATCCGGCAGCCTCCAGGGCGCTTATGTCATATACCAGCATGCAGTCGTCGCAGCCGCCTGTGCCTATTGTGTGACAGACGAGTTTGTCGGTCGGATTGTGGCCTTCCGGAAAAAAGACGCGAGTATACTGGAACAACACGGGGTGCACTTTCGGCAGGCCGCTGAGTTTGAACCATATATCCGTCGGGAACGACAATACGCGGCGTGCCTGACTGGTACGCGAGTTAGTCATCCACACATGAGTGGCGGAATAATCGTTCGGCTGTGAAAATGTCCGCGGCAAGTTACGTTCAGGCCGCTCAGAATTCGTGGAACAGAAGTATCTCTCGCCGACCATGCAGCCGTAAAAACTCGAATTGTCTATCCTGGCGATATCGTCAATTTCACCGGTTGACTTGTCATAACGACGGACGAAATTGTCGCAATTCGGCGAATCGTTTGCCGTCCATATCACGTCCGGCGTGACGGTCAGTGAATAAAAACGGTTTTTCTGGCCGCCTTTGAGTACGACGTCCACTTTTGAAAAATCGGCATTGGCGCGGATGAGGCGTTCTTCGCCTTCCCTGTCGCCGGTGCATATCCAGAAGCAGTCTGCGTATTCGTCGTAGGTAATGCCGTGAACGTGACGTATTTCGCCGTTGAACGAATATACTTTCTGCCATGTTTCGCCCAGGTCGCAACTGCCGTAGATATTGACCGGCCCGCGTTCCCTGTTGTCGAAATATTCGCCCCAGATTACCATGCCGCCCGGTTTATACGCAAGCGACACAGGCCTTGAGCCCCGCTCTATGACAAACTGACAGACCGCCTGTTTTTCACCGGCACGCAGCAGATATACGCCGCCCTTGAACGTGAAAATTATATTGCCGCCATCCAGCACGCGAAGACGATACGTACTCATGCGCAGAACTCGACGGGCCAGCTTGGAAAATTTCGCAACCGGAGCATATTTGGATAAAATCGGAATTTGGCCGATTTCGCGGAACGTTACGCCGAGGTCGTCGCTGGCCAATATGGAATCGTATCGCGAACAATAGAGTGTATTGCCAGCGAAAAAAAGAGGCCGCACACCTCGGATTTTTCTTATATATCTGGGATTCATGTACCTGCTCCGCAAAATTTGTATTATCCAAACTTTTTTTTATAAAACAAGTTATGACCCAAGAAATTTGGCTTAATTACAAACGTTTGTTAATGGTTGGCCTCTGCTACCAGCATTTCATTTCCGCCGTTCTGAAATTCGTATGGAACTTTTCGTATGTTTACGGTGAAACTATCATTTTGCAGGCTATTTATTATGGTGTCGAGATGTCTGGATTTTTTTGCCCCAAGCTCCAGCAGTGGAAATATGCGCACTTCACCGGCGACACGGCAGAGCTCCTTTATCGCCATGATGTGAAAATCCGCCGTCAGATGTTCGCTGTAAAGAAACAGCAGATGCGAACATAGCGAAAGTTCAAATGTTTTATCCGCAAAAGGCAGATTCGGCAGACTGGCGTCAATATAACGGCCGTTAGCCAGGCCGGCCGGGTAGTCGGACAGAAAATCATTCATGGCGGCTATGCGCAGCTCACACAATTCCTGCGGTGATGAGATGTTTTCCCATACGAATTCGTGTCGGTTTTGCTCTGTCTGTTCCATGACCTGCACGTAGGTCTCATTGATGCGATTTTTGATTTCCTCGGCGCTGAAACGATAAATTGGGTCTACTGACACTATGCTGCCGCCGCGGTTTGTCAGTGTGCAGTTGAAAGCCGCCGGCCCGTCGCCGCAGCCGAGAATGCGTTTTTTCAGGTCATCTTCCGTCAGGGCGAACATCGCGACATATTCGTCAAAGCTGCGACCCCACGGAACGACGTCTTTTAATGTGAATGCCATAAAAACGCCCTCCGTAAAACTTATTTTTTAGCTCAAAGTGACCGATTGACGATATTTACCTTTATGCCTGGTAATCCGGAAACCGTTAAATCGGTCAGTTTGAATTTTTAATTTTGCGATATTCTTCCATTGCAGCCGGAAATGGGGCTAGCGCGCGTTCGAATATGCCCAGCGTGTATGCTATGGTTATTCCGTAGTTGGTTATCGGCACGCCTGCGCGGCGGCAGTGCATTATTCGGCTGAGCATCTCACGACGATTCCACATGCATCCGCCGCAGTGAATTACGAGTTTGTACCTGCCCAGTTCGGCGGGGTCGTCAGGAAAATCGTGACCCTGCACGCTGTCGAACTGTATGTCGCCGCCGACGTACTGTCGCAGCCAGCGGGGGATTTTGACGCGCCCGATATCGTCGCCGATGGGATGGTGCGAGCAGGCTTCGGCTATCAGCACGCGGTCGCCTGGTTTGAGATTTTCTATGGCCATCGCGCCGCGGACGAATTCGCCGAGGTCGCCCTTGTTTCGTGCGAAGAGAATCGAAAAACTCGTCATCGGCACAGCCGGCGGCGTATCCGCAGAAACTTTCAGAAACGCCTGCGAATCAGTAATCACGATTGCCGGCGGACGATTCAGCCGCTCAAGTGCGTCCCGCAATTCTCGCTCCTTGACCATCATGCAATATGCGTCGGTGTCAAGTATGTCGCGGATGGTCTGTACTTGCGGGAGTATTAAACGGCCTTTGGGGGCTTCGAGGTCTATCGGGACTACCAGCACCGCCAATTCGCCGGCTGGCAGAAGGTCGCCGACGATGGTGGGGGCGTTTATGAACTCTTCGGGAGCGGCTTTGATGAGGGCTTCACGCAGGTCGAGTATGCCTTGGCCGCTGGTTGCGGAAGTGCTGACGAGAGTTATGCCGTCGGCTTTCGCATTGTCGAGTATGTCGGCGGTCGGCCCGGCGAGGTCTGATTTATTCGCTGCGATAATCACCGGCGTTTTGCGGCTGACAAGCTCAGCCAGTATTTTCCGCTCGAATTCCCCCCATTCGCCCGCAGCGCAGACGATTATGCCCACGTCAGTGCGGTCGAAGATTTTGCGCGTTTTTGCGACGCGCATCTCGCCGAGCGCGCCGACGTCATCTATGCCGGCGGTGTCTATGAACAGTACCGGCCCGATGGGCAGAAGCTCCATCGGCTTTTCCACAGGGTCTGTCGTCGTGCCGGCGACGTCGGAGACTATTGACACGCTCTGTCGCGTCATTGCGTTGAGCAGCGAGCTTTTGCCGACATTCCGCCGGCCGAAAAGGCCTATCTGCAGCCGGAATCCTTTGGGCGTTGTTTGCATTTTTATTTCCTTGACCCCAACTGCGTTACATGTTGCGGGCTGGTGAGTTCGTCGAACTCTTTTTCGCTGAGCAGGCCGCTGTCGACGGCGGCCTGGC
This sequence comes from uncultured Planctomycetaceae bacterium, assembly GCA_964536835.1. Lineage (GTDB taxonomy): Bacteria > Planctomycetota > Phycisphaerae > SM23-33 > SM23-33 > DAONFI01. The sequence continues at coordinate 8,013 of CAZIAZ010000035.1, forward strand.
GGATGGTTTTGTTTTTCGCCTTTGCGTCGGCGGCTAACTGTACGGCTTTTTCGTAGCCGATTTTTTCCAACAGTGCCGTCACGCTTGCCGTCGACCCCTGTACGTGAGCCTGGCATGCCGCGCGGTTCGGCGTTATGCCGGCGACGCATTTTTCCCGCAGCAATGCGCATGCTTTCGTCAAAAGGTCTATGCTGCCCAGCAGCGAGTCGGCGATTAACGGCATGAAGGCGTTAAGTTCAAGGCTGCCCAGCGAGCAGGCTGTCGTGACGGCCTGGTCGTTTGAGAATACGCAGATGGCTGCTTGCGAGACGGCTTCGGGGATTACGGGATTGACTTTTGCGGGCATGATACTGCTGCCGGCCTGCATAGCTGGCAGGGCGATTTCACCCAAGCCGGCTTCCGGCCCGCTCGATATCAGACGCAAATCGCCCGATACCTTCAGAAGATTGCTTGCCAGCGCTTTGAGTATGCCGTGAACTTCCACGAATACGTCGGCATTCTGCGTGGCGTCTATCATGTTTTCCGCGCGGGCCAGGCCCAACGAGGTGACCGCCCGAAGATTCTCGATAGCCTTGAATATGAACTCACGCGGCGCGCCTATGCCCGTGCCGATGGCTGTGCCGCCCAGATTCACCACCCTCAGCCGCTCGACGCACTTGTAAATCCGCCAGCGGTCGCGGGCGAACGCTTCGGCGTATGCGCTCATCTCACGGCCCAGCGTGGTCAGCACGGCGTCCTGGTATTGCGTTCGGCCGACTTTGACGACGTCGTCGAAAAGTTTTTCCTTCGCCTGGAATTCTTCCAGAAGTGCCACGACGGCTCGTTCGAGTCCGCCGAGTTCAACGATGGCTGCCACCTTCAATGCCGTAGGATATGTATCGTTCGTGGATTGATGCAGATTCACATGGTCGCTTGGGCTGATGAATTCATAACAGCCTGGTTCGTGTCCCATGATTTGCAGCGCACGGTTGGCCAGCACTTCGTTTACGTTCATGTTCGTGCTTGTGCCGGCGCCGCCCTGGAGTGCGTCGACTATTATGTGTGCGTCGAGACAGCCGTCCGCCATTTCGCGGCAGGCTTCAGAGAGTGCGGCGTATTGTTCGTCGCTCAGGCAGTCGATGTTGTGATTCGTCATGACGCAGGCCAGCTTGACTGCGCCGTATGCGCGTATCAGCGGCGGCCTGACCGGATGGCCGGCTAACGACGAAAAATTCTCCGCCGCACGCAGCGTGTGTATGCCCCACAATGCGCCGGCAGGCAGTTCGCGAGAGCCCAGCATGTCATGTTCAGTACGTCTGTCAGCCATTTTTTTAAAAAATCCTGTATCAGCAAAATGAAAAATCATGTTATCCGGTTTTATTATAGAAGTATATCGAAAGTTTTTCCAGATTTTACGACTTTGGTAAGGTTTCCACGATAACGCATCAGGCTGAACTTTCAACTTTAATGTGTTTCAGCCGGAAAATGGGTTTGACATGTTTTGGACGGAGGTGTATCATCTGCATCTCAATGTGGAATCGGACGTGCGGTATAGGACTGCGCGTTAATCGGTAGTTTTTTTATGTTTTTACAGGTATCTCAAAGGAGAACCACAAATGGCAGTGAAAATAGGTATCAACGGTTTTGGTCGTATCGGCCGCCTTGTATTCCGCGTGATGGCCGAACAGCCGGAACGTTTTGACATCGTAGGCATCAACGACCTCGGCAAGGCAGAATTGCTGGCGTATCTGGCGAAATATGACTCCACTCAGGGCCGTTTTCCTGGCAAAATTGTTGCCAAGCAGAACGCCCTTGTCGTGAACGGCAAGGAAATTCCGGTATTTTCCGAAAAAGACCCGGCTAACCTGCCCTGGGGCAAGTTGGGCGTGGATGTCGTTATAGAGTCGACGGGCATTTTCACCAATGCCAAAGCCGACGGCAAAGCCGGTTATGACAGCCATCTTGACGCAGGCGCCAAGAAGGTTATCATCTCCGCTCCGGCGAAGGGTTTTGCCTCCACCGTGGTCATGGGCGTAAACGATGATATCATCACTCCCGAAGTCACCTGCGTTTCCAACGCGTCGTGCACCACGAACTCGCTGGCTCCGGTGGTGAAGGTTCTTCACGAGAAATTCGGCGTTGTAAAAGGTCTGATGGTTACCTGCCACGGCTATACCAACGACCAGCATGTTCTCGACCAGATTCACAAGGATCCGCATCGTGCGCGTGCAGCCGCCATCAACATTATCCCCACAAGCACCGGCGCAGCCGTTGCCGTGGGCAAGGTTCTGCCGGAACTCAACGGCAAACTGGACGGCTACTCGCTCCGAGTACCGGTTCCGACAGGCTCTATTACCGACCTGACCGTCGAATTCGCCAAGGACGTTGACGTTGAAAGCATCAATGAAGCCGTCAAAGCCGCCGCTGAAGGCGAAATGAAGGGCATCATCGAATATAACACCGACCCGATAGTTTCGAGCGACATTATTCACAATAGTCACAGCTCGATTTTCGACGCCGGCAATACCAGGGTTATCGGCGGTAACATGGCTAAGGTTACGATGTGGTATGATAACGAGTGGGGCTACTCGAACCGCACCGCAGACCTGGCTGAAAAGCTTGCCATCCTGTAAGCCTGTTTTTACAAGTGAGCCAAAAAAGCCGCCGCGGCATAACAACCGCGACGGCTTTTTTAATTTATTCAAACTGACCGATTTAATGGTTTCCAGTTACAGAGTACTAGGTGTAAAGGTAAATACTTGTTTCGCATCAGGTTAAAATCATTATGAAAGATAAGATGAATATATGGCAGGGTAAGCATAAAATTCCGTGGGACGATTATGATTTCAGCCGCCGCATGTTAGCTGAACATTTGACGCAGGAACATGATATGGCTAGCCGCAGGATTGAATGGATAGAGCGGCAGGTGACATGGATTCATAAAAATCTTTTTGATGGGCAGCCGTCGAAAATTATGGATTTGGGATGTGGCCCAGGGTTGTATCTGCATCGGTTGGTAAAACTCGGACATATATGTTGCGGCGTCGATTTTAGCCCTGCGTCCATAGAATATGCAAACCTGCACAATCCCGATAGAGTGAATTGCATATTTTTCAAGAGTGATATTCGCGAAATTACGTTTGGTGTGGATTATGATTTGATAATGATGCTTTTTGGAGAATTTAATACTTTTTCTCCGGCTGAGGCATTGTCGATTCTCAGGAAGTCGTGCGATAGCCTGCATAATCATGGCGGCCGTATGATATTGGAAATTTCGACGCCGCAGGCGGTAAGTCGTATTGGACGAAGTGAATCATCGCGGGAGGAGGCCGAGTCGGGACTATTTTCAGACGAGCCTTATGTATGTGAAACCAGCAACCGATGGCTGCCGGAATATAATGCTGCAGTTCAGACTTTCCGTGTTGAAGAGAAGTCAACAGAAAAAACGACGATTTATCGAAGTACTACCCGTGCGTTATCGGATGATGAATTAAGGGAATTGATAATGAGCGCAGGATTTGCCAGTGCGACGAGGCTTAGAGAATGGCCTTGTAATACAGACGATTTGCAGTTATGGCTGATTGAGAAGTGATAACTAAAGTATCCTCCGTCGGGCGGATAGGCGAAAGCCTGATAAATAGGATGTTACGGTTTTAATCCGTAGAGATTCGCTTGCTTCCTCAAAGAATACCGCACCGGGTATCTCTTTTATATAAAGCATGTCTGCGTTCAGTAATTTCTGTGTTTTTTCCACACATTGCGGATAAGTTCATATCGGCGAAGTTCCATGCCGGTGTATATGCAATTACTGGTCGAAAAAATATAGCCGGCGGCTTTCCTGCCGTTTTCGATTGCATACGTGGCTGATTCGATGCATTCCTCGTCCGTGCCGGTCTGAAGTTTGCCGCAGTCCACATTGCCGATTAGCGTAACCTTGTCGCCTGCGCGGGCGACTATTTCCGCCATGTCGATTCCGCCCTGCGGGTCGAGCGAATGGATGGCGTCGGGGGTTGCAGCCAGCAGGCGGTCGAGTATCGGCATGATATTGCCGTCGGTGTGTTTGATGGTATAAAAACCCATCTCGCGGTAAGCCTTTATTTCGCGGATGAGATTCGGCGTTATGAACCTGTCAAACCATTCCAGCGACAGGAATGGCCCTGAGTTGAAGCAGTAATCGCTGCATAACGCAAATGCGTCCATGCCGCCGTGGGTTTTGATTTTTTCGGCTCGCACGATTGCGTCGTCAACTCTTTGGGCGAGTTTGGCGTCGACTTTCTCCGGCTCGTCAATCATGCGGAACGACCATTCTTCCATTTTGCCGCCGTCAGGTATTGCGAATGTCGCATCGCCGTGGCACATGAGAAAATAATCGTCGCCGCTCATCGCCTTGATTTCATCCACGATTTGCATCAGGATTTCCACTTCGCCAGGATTTTCGTGGATGAATATGGCATCATGTTCAAATTTCTGTGCGGTGTTTACGTAAATGGCGGCCATATCCTTTATATGCAGCCGTTGTTCAGTTTTCGACATCTGCCGCCACTGGGCGTAATTTCTCTGCGTCGGATGAACTTTGCCCAGAACCTCCATCGTCAGAAAGAAAACGAGTTCGAAATGAGGTATCCGGTCTGGTTTGGTTTGGCGTTCCAGGGCTGTTTTGAATCGTTCGGCGGGTTTCATGTCAGGAATTCTCCATTGGTAATTTTTTGTTGCCATTATTTCATGGCCGTATAGAATATATGTATATTTTAGCTTTAATTCGATATCAGTCAATTGGAACTATTCTATATTTTTGGTATAAAATCAACAATGAAATCAGAATTCATATGGCCGTCAAGATGTTTTCCGGAAATAGTCACGGCCGGCCGTTACTGCCATTACGACCGCGATTTTCTGCCTGTATACCGCAATCGTACCCATGCGGTACATTTGTATTTTTATGATGCGATGATGAAATTCAACGACGATGACCCTATTGGAATTCAGCCCGGCGATGTAACCGTTTCTCCGGCTGGCGTTGAAACGAGTTATTCTCTCGCCAAACGCGGCCGGCATTTATGCATTCATTTCATGCCGCAACGACGTACACATAACATTATATCGCTGCCGCTGCATATACGCCTGGGTTACAGGACACAACAGGCGGCTGAACTTTTCAGCCAGGTAAGCGTTGCTTTCATGCAATATAAAATGACGGGGTCGGATTATGCGAAACTTTCTGCGTCGAGCTGCTTGCAGCGGCTGCTTGCGTATTTGGCGGAATTTGTAAATAGCGGCGACGATAGGGCTGTTCGCGGGCTGGATTATTCCGTCGCCGAAAGGCTTGCCGGCATCATAGATTCGGAATACGTCGAGCCGTTAAGCGTACCGGCTTTGGCTCGTCGCGCTGGCATGTCGCAAAACTATCTGGCGAGGCTGTTTCGCGTACGTTACGGCGTGACGATACCGCGATACATACTTACAGTGCGGATTGAGAAGGCTAAGGAGCTTCTGGAGATTACAAATCTGAAGGTAGGTTGCGTCGGTCAGTATGTCGGCTTGCGAGACCCGCATTATTTCAACAAGATGTTCAGAAAACTGGCTGGCATGAATCCGTCGGAATATCGTAAAATCAGCAGAGTTGATGCCTGAAAAGTGGAATTTTTTGGACAAAACCAAAGGCTGATGCTTTAATATGTTTTCGCGGCTGGCGCGATTCTCAAAAGAAAATTTTTTAAGAACCGTTCAGCCTAAATGTTTTCGTATAAGTATTTTGTTATTTTTTAATGCAGGTGGAAAAATGATTGTACATGAAAAATATGAATGGTCTAACAACTGGTGGAACAATGCCGATGATAAATTGTTGAAGCGGGTGCTGATTATCGGCGATTCGATAAGTTGCTGTTATCATCCGGTTGTGATAAAGAAGCTCAGGGGAAAGGTCAACGTCGACAGAGTGGCTAACTCGCGCAGCCTCGATGATCCGATGCTTTTCGGCGAGGTCAGCCTTGCGTTGGAAAATTGCAGATATCAGGTTGTGCATTTTAACAATGGTTTGCACGGCTGGCATCTGACGGATGCCGGCTATCGCAGGCTGTTGGCCAGATATGTTGAACTTATCAGGGAAAAAGCCCCCCGTTCCAGGCTTATATGGGCTACTTCCACGCCTGTTACGAAAATCAACAAACCGCATCTGCCTTGCATGGAAAAGAATCCGCGAGTCATAAGGCGCAACGAGATTGCCGTTAAAATCATGGCGAAGTACGACATTGAAGTGAATGACCTGTATTCGCTGGTTTTCGGCAACGCCGGTATTCGCGCCAAAGACGGTTACCATTATAACGCCGGTGGCGCAGAACTTATGGGCCGCGCGGTGGCTGGCGCCATAAGACGATACCTTTAATCCCATTTTTGAAACAGCTTCCGTATGTAATAGTGCCATGCTGATTAGCCGGTAGCCTTGATAACCTGGAGCGCGATGAAGAAAATCGTTAAAAAGAGTTGGCCGTTATTGTGTGCGTTGCTGATATTCTGGACGGCTGTGGCGGTATTGATGTTCATGTCCGTCAGAAAAACCGGCGGTCATTTGATTTATCCTCTGGACGACACATACATTCACATGGCCATAGCCAAAAACGTAGCGCTTCATCACGTATGGGGCGTGACCGGATACGGCTTTTCATCCTCCACTTCTTCGCCGTTGTGGACGGGTCTGCTTGCCGCCGGCTATTCCGTGTTCGGGGTGAATGACGTTCTGCCGTTCATATTGAACCTGCTGTTCGGAACGTTTGCCGTAATTGCCGCGTATGAGTTGATTTTGAAATATACCGGCGGGCGTGTGAAAATTTTCATTATTCTGACGTCGGCGATTCTGGCTGCGCCTCTGCCGGCGTTGACGATAAGCGGGATGGAGCACGTTCTTCATGCATTTCTGGCGATTTGCTTCATATATTTTGCGTTGCAGGCGTTTTGCGCAGACGCCGGCCAACAGCCAGCCGGCCAACTGATGTTGTCTGTTACCGGCGCAATGCTGATATTGAGCAGATACGAAGGCCTTTTCATGGTATTCGTAGTTTGCGTGCTGCTGATGTTTTTGGGACGGATAGCTTATGCGTTTTTCGTAGGGGCGGTTTCTCTGTTACCTGTGAGTATATACGGTTTTTGGTGTGCCGGGCACGGCTGGTATTTTTTGCCGAATTCTGTTTTGCTCAAGGGCAGGACGCCAGGGCGGACATTTGGCGATGTAATCCAATTTTTGGCCGGCGGAATTAACGCCGTCGAGCATAACGTTCACATCCTGATTTTACTGGCGGTGTCGCTGGCGGTTCTGCTGTTAGCCTATCGCAGGAAAATTTGCATGTCTGGCCGCCGCGCGATTGTCTGGACAAATTGGATTTTTCTGCTCACGGCGCTCCTGCATATGCAGTTTGCGCGTACGGGCTGGTTTTTCAGATACGAGGCATATCTGGTGTTTATCGGCATCGTCGTGACATGCGCGTCGGCGTGCGTCGTATTTGGGAATTACGTAAAATCTGAAATTGGCGTTGATGCGCTGCCGCGCTTTGCAGCCGTGATTTTGCTGGCTGTCCTTGCGGCGTTTCCGTTTGTCAAGCGTGGCGTTCTTGCGTTTTTGACGGCGCCTAGCGCGGCGGAAAATATTTACGGTCAGCAGTACCAGATGGGTCTTTTTTTGCGACAATATTATAATGGCAGAGCTGTTGCCCTGAATGATATAGGTGCGGCGTGCTATCTGGCGGATATCAGGCTGCTGGATTTATGGGGGCTGGGCAGCATGAAACCTGCGACGCTTAAAATGAACAGAATCTACACGTCGCAGGAAATATACGAATCAGCCCGACGTGCCGATGTCGAAATAGCCATAGTTTACGACAAATGGTTTGCGGCTGACAATATCGGCGGCTTGCCGTGGCAATGGATTAAAATTGGGCAGTGGCAGATTCCAGACAACGTCATTGCCGGCGACGATACGGTTTCTTTTTATTGTCCTGAAGCGTCAGAGGTGGAGCGGGCTGTTCGCAATTTAAGGCAGTTTTCTGGCACATTGCCTGCCGACGTTAAACAGCTAGGCAGATTCGCCGGCCAATGTCCTGATGTTGGTACTTCCAACAAAGTGCCGCCGCATTAGAGAGACATTCCGAAATTGTTGAAATACCATTCCGTTTCGTTAAAAAGTTTTTAGCTAGAGCATTGAAAGATTGAGAGTTCATATTTTTGCGTCAGTGGGTTTGTTCGTGGCAAGGAAGGAAAATGAGGCATACTTGGCAGTATTCTGAAGTTTTTCTGACGCAGCCACGGACAAAGCAAACCAGCAAAAAAGGAACTCTCAAGATTGAACTGCTCTAGTCTATGAATATTCGTTTGATGTGACGGTCGAAAATGTTTTCCGTGACGTTTTTGGCGATAACGTCCTCGAATTTTTCCAGCGCGGCAAGATATCTTCCGCCCATTTCAGCCGCTACCTTGTAGCCCACATGCATCAACTGTCGGAAATCGGGATTATATTGCGGACAATCCTGCACGTGTCGCAGCGCGTCGGCAAACTGTTCCGGCGTCCATGAGTTGACAAGTTCGAGGGATGGAAGTTTTTGCGGATGTATGTCGATTACCGTTGCATAGGGTTTGGCAAGTTCGTCGAATCGACCCAGTGCGGTTGCGTAGATTTCGCGTGCGATTTCAAGGCCTTCGCCGCCGGCGGAGGCTAGGCCGATTATCTCTTCCAGCCATGTTGTGCCTGCGGTTTTGAGATGAAGGCCTGCGCCGGTTTGCTTTATTGCACGGCAGATGGGTTCGTAGATTGAAAATTTGTCGCTGCCGGAGTGGACGGAAAGTTTGAGGTTAGCCGGCAGATGAAATTCCTTGACGGCGAAGGCGATTACGGCGAGGTCTTCGCGGAATTCCTTTTCGAACTGTTTTATGTCGCCGACGTAATCCACACCCTTGTTGAATCGGCCGGTGAATTTCGGGGCGATTGTCTGAGCCGGAATTTTCTCGTCAGCCACGGCTGCCAGAATAAAGAGCATCTCAATCGGCGTTTGAGGGGAGTCGGTTTCATCCATGCTGATTTCAGTTATGAAATTGTCGGTGCGTCTGGCGGCAAGTATGTGACGATAGATTCTGCCGGCTTCCTGTACTGCGAAAAGATATTTTCTGGCGATGTTACGTATCATGCTTTCGCTGATGCGGATTTCACCGATGCCTGGCAAGGTTAGTGTGCGGGCGTATTTTTTTGCGTATTTTCCGGCAAATGCGTCTATGTCTGCGTCGGCTGCGGGGCGGCCGGTGAAGTCGGCTACGTCAAGCGTGAAGAAATCGCATGAATCCAGAAAGAGGTCTACGTTTTTGAGGCTTATATGGTCGGCGTCGCAGAAGTATTGGCCTTTCCAGCCGAGTGCGACGACGGCGGCGTCAGCCTCCCTGCGTACGTCAGCCGGCTGAGTATGGATGGTAACATGCTCGCGGTGCGACTTGTTCCACACGGGCGTAATCTCGACGCCGAAAGTTTTTTGAGCCTTTGACATCGCTGCGAGTTGAGCTTTGCCCTGATGGGCGAACCTGTCGCCTATACCCATTGAATATCTGGCTAATTTTAACATTGTTGGCGATTCCTGGATTTTTTTAATTTTTTAATTTTTTTAATATGTCCTTCGTAGTTCTACGGTTTTTAAACCGTAGATGAAAGTATCCGCCGTGAGGCTGACAGGCGAAAGCCTGATGAATATGATGCTACGGGTTTTAACCCGTAGAGATTCACTTTTTTTAATATGTCCTTCGTAATTCTACATTTTTAGAGCCAATATATAAAAGTCTTCGTCATCAGGCCGACAAGCCATATTTTAATTGTATGTTTGGTTGACGGTTATTTCAAAGCGGGCTGATTGAAGATTCGTCTTAAAACATTACCATTGGCCGGTGCAGGCTGATGGGTTGGCGTTGAACGATACACGTGTTTGTAATGCCGGCGACTGTCTGCCGGCTGGTCAAATTGAGACGTAAATAAAAGTAAAAAATTTTATTACTGTCGGCTTTGAGTTTTTTTGCTTGGCTGTAGGGGGTGAAATCGCTATCTTTTTATGGAAATGCCTAAAAATTCCGACAAATCGCACAGCCATGACCTGTGGCAGTTCAGAAGCACTGTCGAGGGTATTTATATAGCCATAATTCTGGCGTTTGTGCTTCGCGCGTTCATGATTGAGGCGTTCGTAATACCGACTGGTTCGATGGCAAATGCCTTATACGGCGAACATTACAGGCTTCAGTGTCCGGCTTGCGGTTATGAATATGCTTACGGTTATTTTCCTGGCGATAACGATACCGGCCAGCATGGCGTTTCCGTTCCGCTCGGCAAAGCCCGTGCTCCGCGTAATGCGGTATGCCCGAATTGCGGGTATCATTATGCCTTCGACGAGCTGAAAGCCGACAAAGTCCACGGCAGCGGCGGCGACAGGGTGGTCGTAATGAAGTATCTCTACGAATTCGCCGGCCCTGAGCCCTGGGATGTAGTGGTCTTCAAAAATCCGCAGAATAATCGAGAGAACTACATAAAGCGCCTTGTCGGCCTGCCTGGCGAGACGCTTGAAATCGTCCTCGGCGACGTGTTCGTGAAACAGAAGGGCAGTTCCGGATTTCATATTCGCCGCAAACCAGAATATGCGCAGTCGGACATGTGGCTGGTAGTGTACGATAATGATTTCCTGCCTGCCGGCTCGTTGGCGGAGTTCATTTCCCAAAAACCGCAGTGGGTGTCGAAGGAAAAATCCGGCGGCGTAAAAACGGAAAATCAGCGTGTTTTCCATTTTGACGGAATCGGGAATCACGGGATTGTCTTCAGACCGGGCGACAAAAATGCTGAACTTGGCCCGCTGCGGCCGACGAACGGCTACAATCCCCCGCAGGCTGAACAGATGACTGTTTCTCCTCAGCTTGACGTCTGTACGGACTGGAAACTCTCGGCGGTTATTTTGGGTGACGGGGCGAATTCCGGCAGGGTTCAGTTCGATTTTGAACTGCGGGGCAGAAAATATCGTGCGACGTTCGATTTGGCCGGAAAAGTTGAATTGGCGATGGGCCTTCGCAGCCGTAAAGATGATGACGGCGGATGGCTGGTTGATAAGACGGTCCAGCAGGAGTTTTTAGCCGACAAAGGCCGACAGGTAGAACTGCGTCACATTGATATGATGACTTCACTGTGGGTTGACGGGAAAGAGATTCTTGCCGTCGATGATACGTTAGCCGTTAATACGGCGGACGGTCGGACTGTTGCGCCGTGCGGCTATGATACCGCCAAGCAGTTGGCCGCCATGCCGGAACTGCTGCGGCAGACGTCGGCGGACATCGCCAGATTGCAGACTGCCGGCAAGCCCGCACAGTTACACGCCGCAAGGGAAAAATTCGACAGCCTCAAACAACGCTGGGACTGGTATCAGAATCCGTCGATATCCATAACAGGCAGCGGAAAATTCTCATTGGCTCACGTTAAAATTCTGCGAGACGTGTACTATACCTCGCCTCGCATTTTTACGCCTCGCGATAACAACGCCAACTACGATTATGTCCGCAAAATGCTCGAACAGGGCGGCAGGGGGCCTAACAGCTGGAAACGCGATGAAGACGGCAATTTCATCGGCTGGGGCGTGACGGGGAATCCGATAACGCTGCGGGAGTTTCCAGACGACTCGGGCCGTAACGAATATTACTGCCTCGGCGATAATTCATCTCAGAGTTTCGACTGCCGCTCGTGGATAGCTGCCGCGCCGACCCTGAAACTTATGGATAAAAAAGGCGACTTTGGCTATCAATTAGGTACTGTTCCACGTTACAATATCATCGGCCGGGCGTTTTTCGTATTCTGGCCGGCTGGGTTTACCCTGCCGGTTCTGGAAATGCCCGTCGTCCCCAATGCCGGCAGAATGAGATTTATAAGGTGATTGCTTTCGGCATGCATTGGTTTTAAAATCTATAATCCGTATTTGACGGATTGGCAGTACGTTCAATCTGTCGTTTTGAGGTAAAATATCGCGATGATTCTTCTTCAGACGGAAAAACTTATAAAGCGTTATTCAGGCAGAACGGTCGTGAACGGCGTATCGATAACGGTTCACCAGGGCGAGATTGTAGGCCTTCTGGGCCGCAATGGCGCCGGCAAGACTACGAGCTTCCGCATGACAATCGGCATGATTCAGCCGGACGGCGGCAAGGTGTTCTTCGACGGCGTGGACGTGACCGATATGCCCATGTATAAACGTGCCCGCCGCGGCATGGGATATCTTTCGCAGGAGCCCAGCATTTTCCAGCGGCTGACAGTGCGGGAAAATCTGCTGGCGATTCTGGAGACCATGCATCTGTCGCGGTCGGCCCGTAACGAAAGATGCGATACGCTGCTTAACCAGTTCGGCCTGATGGTGCAGCAGCATCAGCAGGCTCGCACTCTTTCCGGCGGCGAACGTCGCAAGCTGGAAATCGCACGTGCGCTGGTGACGAATCCCACGATGATACTGCTTGACGAGCCGTTCAGCGGCGTCGACCCCATAGCCGTCGAGGATTTGCAGCAGGAAATTCTGCGGCTGCGCGACAGGGGCATAAGCATACTTCTTACCGACCATAATGTGCGTGAAACGCTTACCGTTACGGACAGGTCTTATATAATAGACAGCGGTAATGTGCTGAGGGAAGGCCCGCCGCGAGAACTCGTCAATGACGAACTCGTCCGCAAAACATACCTCGGCCGAACGTTCCGCGGCGATGAGTTTGACGTGAAATTTGACCCGCAGTCGCCCAACCGTATGGGACTCGGCTCGGCAAGGCCGAGTTGATGCGGTTATACGGCGATAATTGATGCTGCGACGGTTATTGGTTATGTTTAGAGTTGATTTTACAAAATTATTAAAAAATTAAAAGTTGAAGAAATATCAGGATAAACAGGTATGAGGGATTGCTACGAAGTATTAGGCATTTCAAGGAACGCCACCGATGACCAGATAAAAAGCGCGTATCGCAAACTTGCGCGTAAATATCATCCTGACGTGAACAAGGCGCCGGACGCTGAGAAGAAATTTCGCGAAGCCACCCAAGCCTACGACATCCTGAGCGACAAGGAAAAGCGCAAATTATTTGACCAGTTCGGTACGGCGGCTTTTGAGCAGGGCGGTGGCCCGCGGCCCGGCCAGGGTGCTCCTGGCGGAGCGGGAGTATATGGCGGCTGGCGGCCTGGCGGTGCTGGTGGCAGCCAGCGAGTACAGCATGTTAATTTTGAGGATATTTTCGGCGGCGGAGGCGGCGGTATGGGCGGCGGGTCCAGCTTCATGGGGATGGGCCTGGACGAAATACTCGAAGCCCTCGGCGGCGGAGCCGCAAGTGCCGCACGCCGCTCGTCAAGCCGCCGTCGCAGTCCTGCGCCGCCGCAAAGAGGCGCAGACGTAGAACACGATATTCACCTGGATTTCCTTCAAGCCATTCGCGGCACGCAGACTCACGTGCGAATGAGCGTAACAGACCCGCAGACGGGTAAGACGGATGTTCAGACAATAAGCGTAAAAATCCCGGCCGGCGTCAAGGAAGGCCAGAAAGTGCGTTTACGCGGCAAAGGCCAGGAAGGCCCCGCCGGTGCTGGCGACCTGCTGCTCGTCTGCCACGTCAATCCGCACAAGTATTTCCGCAGGGAAGGCGACGATATCTATATCGATTTGCCGGTCGGCATAACCGAGGCGGCACTTGGTGCGACGATTGACGTGCCGACGATTGACGGCATGACGACTGTGAAAATACCGGCGGGCATATCCGGCGGCCAGAAATTGCGGCTGCGCGGCAGAGGTGTTGAAACAAAAAACGGCAGAGGCGACCAGTACGTAGTAATAAAAATCGCTCCGCCCAAAAAACTTACGGATGAGCAAAAAAAACTGCTTGAGAAGTTCCGTGATATTTCCGACGATAATCCGAGAAAGGATATAGTCTGGTGAGACACCTTCCATTGGAGGCTGAGTCATGGAAATTTATCGTATTTATCTGTTCGCCCTGGCGATTCTAGGATTGGTGATATTTGTTTATTTTGCATTTTTCATCCTGTCGCTGTTTCGGCCTTTCAGGAAAAAAAGCAGGAAAACTTCCGACGAAATCGTTATGAGCTGCCATATCCCTGCGTGGAAAGCCTCCGCCGATCGGGTTGACATCTCCGATATCCCTGAATCCGCGGAAGACCTGCTCGACGAGTAACAATAGGCTTTTGGGTATATGATTTTAAAACTTACGGCAGATATATTAAATTTCCATGTGTTAAAACCATAAATTACGATGGATATATTATTACACGGCTTTAAAAACGTAAACTTACGGCAGATATATTAAAAAATTGAAAGGATTTTTTTATGAATATGAAAAAGATGCCTATATTTGTTGTTGCAGTGATGATGTTTTTAGGCGGCTGCGACATGAATATGTTTCAACAGAAGAAAACCGTAGCTAAGCCGTCAACCTCTCAGCCAGCGGCTGTTAGTGGAACTGCGACAAATCCTGCGACGACGACTACGCCGGCTAAGGCTGTGACTTCGCCTGATGATGCTATGCCTGTCCCTGCCGCCGTTGCTGCCACGTCCGGCGCTTCGGAAGTTGAGTTCACGGTTGAAAATGCCAGGCCTATAATGGCGAACGTCAACGGCAAGCCCATATATATGGAAAAACTCACTGAGTCGCTGGTTTCGGATTACGGCCTGCCGATTGCCCGCCAGTTCGTCGCCGATGAAGTCGTCCGACAGGTGCTGGCCAGCCGAAATATCTCCGACAAGGTGACTGACCAGGAAATAAATCGTGAAAGCATGCGAGCCATGCGGATGCTTTTCCCGATGGAAGACAACATCACCGACGAACAGTTTGAAAACATACTCGGCCAGTTTTTGAGAAATTATCGCTATACTCGCCGGCAGTGGAATCAGACCATGGCTCGTAACGTGCTGCTGTCCCGCCTGATTGAAAAGAACATTCCCGTGACCGATGCCGAACTGAAGGATGCGTTTTTCCGCAAATATGACGGCAAATATACGGCGAGGCTGATACAGGTTTCTTCGCTCGACAAGGCTCAGGGCATAATCGAAACGCTGAATGACGATAAGGCTGATTTTGCCACTCTGGCCAAAAAGGAGTCCATAAGTCCTACCGCTGGCAATGGCGGACTTTTTGAGATTGGTGCGAAAACTTCGCCGGACTGGGTTCCGCCGGCTATAGTGAAAGTTGTCCGTTCGATGAAAGTCGGCGAAGTGTCCGAGCCCGTGATGGCTGGCGCGACTTTCCATATCATCAAACTGGAAGCAATGACGCCTCCGCAGGATGTCAAATTCGATGACGTCAAAAATGAACTTGCAGCCCTCGTCCGCGAAGCCAAACTTCAGCAGGAACGGCAGAAATATCTGGCAGAACTGATTAAGACCGCGGATATAGATTTTGTTGACCCGACACTTCGTACCCAGAATGAAAAGCGGCTGCAGAAAACCGATGAAGCCGCAGAGTAATATTCACGTAAAATGCCTGCACGCTACGGATATTTTGCCGGCGGCATAGATCTGCCGGAGGAAAAACATGCAACGCTCGACGTGCCCGTTCGTGCTGCGAAAATTCCGCAACGTCTGACGCTGGAATTCCGCCGTCTGTGTTTCAGCCAGGCATCGCCGGAGGTTTCAATCGGTCAGAAAGTTTCTGCCGGCCAATTATTGGCCAGAGTGCCGGAAGGCCAGGGTCTGAATCTCTTTTCTCCGGCACAGGCGACGGTGGCTGAAATAACTGACGGTGGGATTGTACTGGAAGAGGTGGAAAGATGGGAGCATCCCGGCCAGCCGCAGGGCCATATGATATGGCAGGCTTTGGATATGAAACGCCTGCGGCACGAAGTTCTTTCATCCTCGCTGGCGATAATGCGGCGCGGTCGCGTTGAAACGTTAGCCGGCTGGCTGCAGCGGGCGATAGATTACCACTGCGGCCATCTTGTAATGAACGCCATGGAAACACAGCCGTATGTGACGTCCGAACATCGAACCCTGGTCGAATTCGGCAGAGAGTCGCTCTACGGCATGGTCATGTTAGCCCGTGCCGGCGTGTTTAATCGCATGACGCTGGTGGTGGATTCCGACCGCACGGACGATTACGGCCATCTGCTTGACACGTTGACGGAATTCAATATCGAACACGTGGCACTGCCCCGCAAATATCCGATAGGCGAAGATGAAATTCTCCTGTCGGTGCTTCGCAAAAAAGAGATACCAGCCGGCGGAAATTCCTGCCAGACTGGAGCATCCGTAATAGATCCCTGGACGTGCATGTTGTTATATCGGCTTATCGTATGTGAGCAGAGGTTAGGTGGGCGGCTGGTGACGCTGGCGTTTGACAAAGGCTGCGAGTCGGGCAATTATTTTGTTCCGTTCGGCATGGGTGTATACGACCTGCTCGGCCCGATACGTCAGCCTGTGATTCACGGCGGGCCGATGAACGGCAGACTGTGCACGCCGGACGACGTCGTAAATTACGGAACTGACGCGCTGCTCGTGATAGAAATGACCTCGCCGGAACGTTCGACACAGTGCATACGTTGCGGGTGGTGCATAGACCACTGCCCTGCGCGGCTGAATGTCAGCGAACTTAACAACGCCTTTGAGACGGGCAATCTCGCCAGGGCGAAAAAACTCGGCGTGATAAGCTGCATAAACTGCGGCGTGTGTTCCTACGTCTGTCCTGCGAAACTGCCGCTCAAAGACCGCATGGGCCGCCTGAAGAGTACAATAAACGACATGACCAATTCCCTGCCGCTCTTTCATCTGCGGGAGGGCCGTCGATGAATGATATGCCGCAGAAATTTTCGTCGCCGTTCATCCGTTCACCTGAACGCAGCAGCACTATTTTTGCCGTCATGACCGGTGCGGCGTGTCTGCCGCTGCTGGGAGGCATATTTTTCTTCGGCACGCATGCGATTGTCGTTTCGCTGCTGGCTGTTGCGTCGTGCGTGTTTTTCGAGCGGATGTATTATCGTGTGACGTCTTTGCCGTCGCTGCTCGGCAAGGGGCATGCGTATCTCACAGGCGTGCTGCTCGCTCTGACGCTGCCTGCGTTTACACCCTGGTGGGCGGTGATAATGGCCGGCGGTTTCGCCATAATCGTCGGCAAAGCCGCCTTTGGCGGAGTGGGCCATTATATCTGGCCGCCGGCGCTTATCGGCCGACTTTCGATTGCCGTACTGCTGCCGATTATCGGCATGTCGGCTGTCGTCGTGCCGGATGACTGGCCGCTGCTTTCCCAATCCGATGCAATACTCGGCAACATAAGTAATGCGCGGGAAATTTCGCTGCAGGATTATCAGGGCTGGAAGGAAACGACGGCGGCTGACGGTTCGAGCGGTTTTTTGCTGGAACATCCGTCGGCGGCTCTTTTCGGACTGACGGACATGGCCGACTCGTCTGAGCCGCGGTACAGCTCCATCGGCATTGTTCGCAGCGACATCAACAACCGTAAGCCGGCGTTGCTGGCTACTCTTCCGCCGCTGCGGGACATGCTCATAGGCGCCAGGCCGGGTGGGCTGGGAGAAACTTCGACGCTGCTGATTATAGCAGCCGGCATTTATCTGATATATCGCCATTACGTTAAATGGCAGCTGTCGGTCGCGATGTTGGCGGCGGCATGGCTGACGGCAGCCGTCGCACCAATACGCCTGTGCGGGCCGGCCGGCGATGAAATTGTCTGGTATCCGCTTCTCGCTGAAGGACTGGAAGTTGGATTCACGTATGTGAACTATCAACTGTTCAGCGGCGAGTTGCTGCTTTGCGCGTTCATCCTCGCCGCAGATATGACGTCGCGACCGGTGAGAACCGGCGGCCAGTTCATTTTCGGTGCACTTGTCGGCGCGTTGGCCATGCTGATGAAACTTTACATAAATACACCCATTCCTGCGTATATTGCCGTGTTGATAATGTGCTGTTTTACGCCCGTGATAGATTCACTCTGGCGGCCGCGGGTTTTGGGAGCGAGAAGGAGCATGCTGTGACGCTGGCTGTATGCGAAATTTTCAAGAGTATTCAGGGCGAAAGCTCGCGAGCCGGCCTGCCGTGCATTTTCGTGCGACTGGCCGGGTGTAACCTGAACTGTTCGTGGTGCGATACCGGTTATTCTCGTACGACCGACGATGCTACGATAATGTCGCTTGATGATATCGTGTCGCAGGTTGAAAAACTCCGCTGCCGGCGTGTTGAAGTGACCGGCGGCGAGCCTATGCTTCAGAAGGAGACGCCCGAACTTCTGCAATGGTTGTGCGACGCGGGTTACGAAGTTTTAATCGAGACCAACGGCAGCATGAACCTGGAAGGCGTTGACGGACGGGTACGGAAAATCATGGATATAAAATGTCCCCTGAGCGGCCAGGCTGATTCATTTTTTCCGTCGAACGTCAAACAGCTTACGCGGACCGACGAAGTCAAATTCGTTGTTGCCGGCCGTGAAGATTTTGATTATGCCGCCGGTATTATAAATAAATACGACCTATGCTCGATATGCGAGGTTGTATTTTCACCGGTCATGCCGGATATGCCGCCGCGTGACCTGGCAGAATGGATAATAAAAAGCGGTCTCGACGTAAAACTCGGCCTGCAACTGCATAAAATAATCTGGCCCGACATACAGCGTGGAGTGTGAATCATGGAAGTTGAACTTGTAAAGACTTTTGAGTTTGCGGCGGCTCATTCGCTTGACAGGGCGCCTGATGGCCATAAATGTCGTAATTTTCACGGCCATTCGTACAGGGTTGACGTGCACGTGACAGGGCCGGTCAATCCGCAGCGCGGCTGGGTGATAGATTTCGGCATGCTCAAGGAGCTCGTTCAGCCGCTGATAGACCGGCTGGATCATTCCAATCTCAATGAAGTGGAAGGCCTTGATAATACCACAAGCGAAATGCTCGCCAAATATCTATGGGATAGAATCAAACCCGCAATGCCGCTGCTTTCGGCGATAACGGTGTGGGAATCTGCTACGTCCAGATGCACTTACCGCGGCGAATGATTTCAGAACCTATCCCAAAAACTCACTGACCGTTCTGATGCCGTTTCAGATTTGCGTGCTGCCCGGGAGGATACCAAACTCTGTCCACGGCATTCATTTACACTTCAAAATAGCGATAAAAAAAGTGCGGCTATCATGTAGTTGGCAATAATAGTCGCACTTTAAAAATTTCTTCAACAACTAACTCAAAGTGATTGATTTCAGATTATCATGCTCGATAAAGAACTATCTTGCATACAGTCTGTAATTTTAAACAATCGTCGCGCTGCTGGCTGATTGAGCAGATTCCATTGCAGAATAGCGTTGTGTGTCATGGCGTTGAAAATTTGAATCAGCCAGTTTAAAACAATCATTCTTTGGGTTCAGGCTTTTCCTTCTTTTTGGTTTTGTCTTTCTTGTCATTTGCATTTATTTGCGTGGCAGTTCCGTCGATATGTTTGATGGTGGCTTTCATGCCTTCCTTGATATCGCTAGCTGCAGCCTCTTTGCCGTTAACTTTAATTTTCGTTTCATCATTTATGGCAATGGTTACGTCTTCGGCATCTTTCTTTTTGGGTTTGATTGTAATAGAAGTTGCGCTGACAGCCGAAACTGTCCCGGCGACCATTTTGCATTTTGCCTTTTTGTTTCCGTTGCCTTCAGCCTGGACGGCACACGTCGTGAAACCCAATATCAGGCTCGCCACGAGAATCATTCTTACAGCTTTCATTTCTACATCTCCTGAAAATACCATATTTGCGCCGGTACACCCGACGTAATTGCTTTGATGATAAATAAAACGCACGGCAATCCAGAATATAAAAAAGCATTCCCGAAATTATACCTCGCGGCAGGCTAGGAAACAAATAATTTGCTGACTCCTGCGTTATGCCGTAAGGCCAGCCGAGTGAAAAATTCCGTTGTTTTTCGCCGATTCTGGTATAAAATATATGTTCATACCCGGCGTTTGAGCATATGTTTATTTTCGTGCAATGCAATTGAGGATATCCGTATGAAGGACAAGAAACGCAGAATATCCGAGTCGGAATCGGATGCATTTTTTGAAGTTGACGAAGGCGTATGGGATGATGATGGCAACGACGGCCGTAAAAAACGCGACAGCGGCAAGCGTCGTCATCGCCGTGATTATGGAGATTCGGGTGACAGTGGCGATTCGCGTTCCAGCCGCGGTTTTAATGCATAATTAAAGTTGGGTAGTGGGTCAATTCGAAATAAAGTGACGGTTATTCCGTTACGACGCAGGCTGGCAGCGGTTTTATGAATTCCTGTTTGAGGCTGTATGTATATGCGCCTTGTTCAGGGATAAGCAGAATATCGCCTTTTGCTATGGACTTTCCCCAAAATTCTCTGCCCCAGATGTCATGCGGCGTACAGAGTGAGCCTGCGAGTTCGCAATACTGTCGGTTTGGGGCCGGACTGCTCAGGTTCAGTACGGGGCAGTAATCGGTTTCGAATCTTTCCCAGCCGACCGCGTTGATGCCGCCGCAGGTTATAACCATATTGCCGCCGTCTTTTACGTCCAGCACTTTTATGAGTATATGCATGCCGCTGTTTATCAGCCAGCGGCCCGGCTCTGCGTAAATGCCGCACTCCACGTAAGGAAAGACGTATTCTCGCAAGCCGGTCGTTATTGCGCCTGCAAAATCCTCTATTGGCACGGCTGGAATCCTGAAACGGCGACGGTCGTCGGCCAGCAGTTCCGGTGCAAGTTCCTTGAGCACTCTGCCGAGGGCTGTGCCTTCGGGTGTCAGCCATTCGCCCTGTTCAGGCCAGAAGCCGCCGCCTATATCCAGAAACTTTATCCTGTTTCTGTGAGTGGCGGAGAGTTTTTTGAGTTCATCGCCGAGTACCGACAGGAACGCCACCTGTGCCGACGGATTCATATTCCAGCTCGTGTGAAACTGTATGCCTTCCAGCCGTACGCCGGCAAAAGCGTCGCAACAGTCGATGAACTCGCAGAGTTTTGACGGCGGTATGCCGAATTTTTTCCATGACGGCCCTGAAGTCACCCGTACGCCGATATTCACTTCGCAGCCAGCCTCCCCGGCTAGCCGGCCCAGCAGTGAAAGTTCCTCAAAACTGTCAACCAGCACGCGCACGCAGGAATGATTTTTGACGGCAAGCCGCAATTCGTCCGCCTGTTTGCCTGGCCCGTTGAATATGATATCCTGAGAGCCCAGCCCCAGTACCATCGCCAGTTCCTGACCGCTTGAAACCTCTATCCCGCAGCCGCAATTTATCATTTCCCGCACAACCTGCGGACATGAATTTGTTTTCACAGGATAATAAATCCGCATTCCCGCCAAGCCGGCAAAGGCGTTCATAAACTGCGAAACACGGCTGGCAATCGCGGCGGAATCGATGACGTACAGCGGCGTACCGAATTTGTCGGCAAGGGCGAGGAACTCAGCCGCGCGGCTAAAATACGGCGCAATATGCCCAAAGATTTCATCATCAGTTAAAATAGCTGGCGGATTCAGAAGCAGATTTTTCAGTTTGCCCGTCAGTGCTGTTTCATTAAAAATCATTTTATCCATACTCCGCGGTTCAGGCGGGCCAATATTTCGTCACACTGTTTTTCAACCGGCAGAGAATCGCAAGGTGCGAAAATCACATTGCCGAGTTTCCACG
>CAZIAZ010000036.1:0-29493 GCA_964536835.1 uncultured Planctomycetaceae bacterium
CAAACTCGCACATCATCAGACCGCCAGTTATACAAAGACGATCGCGGACCTCATCGAATCGCAGAAACCGCAGATTTGCCTCTTCGGTGCGACGAGCATAGGCCGCGACCTCGCCCCGACCATCGCCAGCAAAGTCCGCTGCGGCCTTACCGCAGACTGCACCGACCTGCAAATCGGCGACCACGAAGACACGAAAAACAACGTTACGTACTCGAACCTGTTATACCAGATTCGTCCCGCGTTCGGCGGCAACATCATCGCCACCATCGTGAATCCCAAGCGATGGCCGCAAATGGCGACCGTCCGCGAAGGCGTCATGCCCATGAGCGACCCGGACGCGGCCCGCAAGGGAGAAATCGTCGATATCAAAGCAGCCCTGGGCGACCTGATTCTGCCGTTGACAATCAATGAATGTCACCGCCAGGCCAAGAAGGTCAACCTCAAAGCCGCCCGCATCATCGTCGCCGGCGGCGCAGGCGTCGGCAGCAAGGAAAATTTCAAGCTCATATGGGATTTGGCTCACTGTCTCGGCGGAGCAGCCGCCGGCAGCCGAGCAGCCGTTGACCTTGGCTTCATAGACCACGACCACCAGGTCGGCCAGACCGGTACGACCGTGCGTCCGGCGCTTTACATTGCAGTCGGCATCAGCGGTGCGATTCAGCACCTCGCGGGCATGCAGGAGTCGGCAAAGATATTGGCCATCAACTCCGACCCGTCAGCCGACATTTTCAGCGTGGCACATTACGGCATAGTAGGCGACCTTAACGAAGTCGTACCACTACTGATTAAATCAATCCGTAACGGCATGAGCGTTAAAACGAAATAACGAAAATTGCAAATTGTAAATTACAGATTGCTAATTGAAAAATACACAGAGTGAATCCAAAGAAATATTGGCAATAACAACCGCAACGCGGAAATCTGCAAAAAAAAGCAGAAGCACATGCAAGCGTTGACAATTTGAAATTGGCAATTTGAAATTAAAAATAATGGAGAAAATACGATATGGCCAACTTTTACAATGACAACGACGACATCAAGTTCCTGTTCAAGCATTTCGATGTCGCCAGGCTGGCGGAACTGATGGAAGAAGGCTTCCGCTTCAACGCCGAATTCCCTCACGCACCTGAAAACGCAGCCGACGCCATAGACAACTATCAGCGTATGCTTGCCAACATCGGCGAAATCTGCGGCGACCACATCGCCCCGACGGCTGAAGAGACCGACAACGTCGGCAACGTCCTCAATGAGGACGGCAGCGTAACTTACGCACCCGGCATCGAAAAAGCCCTCAAGCTTTTCGCGCAGGCAGACGCAATGGGCTTTACGCTGCCCTACCGTTTCGGCGGCATCAACTGCCCGCAGTTCGTCTTCACCATGTCCAACGACATCGTCAGCCGTTCCGACGCGGCGTTGATGAACATCTACGGCCTCCAGGGCAACGCCGATACGTTAAATGCCTTCGCCAGCGAAGAAATCAAGGCCCACTACCTGCCAAAGATGGCCGCCGGCGAATGGACCGGCGCAATGGTACTCACCGAGCCGGACGCCGGCAGTGACCTTCAAGCCGTCAAGGTTCGCGGCTATCAGGATGAATCCGGCCAGTGGTATATCCACGGCGTAAAGCGTTTCATCACGAACGGCTGCGGTAAGGTGTTGCTGGTGCTCTGTCGCACTGAGCCGGAAATATCAGACGGCCGCGGCCTTAGCCTTCTCGTCTGCGAAAACGGCCCACAGGTCAAAATTCGCCGGCTGGAACACAAGCTCGGCATCAACGGCAGTCCGACATGCGAAATCTTTTTCGACAATGTGCCGGCACAGCTCGTCGGCGAACGTCAGCGCGGCTTGATTGAGTACGTCATGAGCCTCATGAACGGTGCTCGCATCGGCATCGCGTCGCAGTCCGTCGGCATCGGCGAGGCAGCCTATCGCGTAGCCCGCGACTACGGCAACAGCCGCCGGCAATACGATGTGACCATAGACAACTTCCCCGCCGTCCGCGAACTGCTCGTCAACAGCCAGGTCGACCTGCAAGCCGCCCGCAGCCTGACCTACTACGCCACGTTCAATGTCGACCTCGAAGTCGATGCCGCCAAGAAGGACGCTTTCGGCAATCTTGACGCGGATGCCAAGAAGGCCAATAAAAAATTCCTGCGTCATATCGGCCGTTATTGCAAGGTACTTACGCCGATGGCCAAATATTATTCGTCGGAAATGTCCATGCGGGTGGCCAACAACGCCATCGCCGTACTCGGCGGCAGCGGTTACATGAAGGATTATGCGTCCGAGCGTCATCTCCGCGATAGCCGCATAACGACCATATACGAAGGCACAAGTCAGTTGCAGGTCATCGCCGCAGTAGCCGGCGTACTCAGCGGCACATGCAAGAGCGTTGTTGAGGAACTCACGTCAAAACCGTCCCGCGCGGAAAAATGGTCCGACCAGGTCAAGCCGTATGTCGACGAAATCGTCGCAGCACTCGACGGCCTCGATGAAGCCATCAATTTCATCAAGGAACAATCCACTCAGTACCGCGACCTGATGGCTCGCAAGCTGGTGGACATGGGCATATTCCTCGTCTGCGGCACGCTCTTTGCCGACCAGGCCAACAGTTCGGTGGACGAAAAGATGGCGGCCCGCAAGTTCTCGGTGCTCAAGCACTGGATGGCGTGGCGTATGCCCGAATTCCGCGCCAACAAGGAAACCATCCTCGCCGGCAAGCAGTACGTCAACACCGAGTTCGAAGCCCTCGCCGGCCCAGTACCAGTACTGGCGTAATATTTTAAAAAAATAATTCGGTTTACTCCCCAAAGCCCGTTGGCCTCAAAACCAACGGGCTTTTTGTTTGCAATTCATCTGCCATTAACATATTGACAATAAAGTCTTATGTTGACCGCATATATTTCGCCAGTTATAATGATATGGCATTTAGAGCATATTAAACTTGACTTTGCGCTTGTTGCTGTTTGCGGCGTCAGCTGGCTGCGTCAGGCTGCATCGGAAACCATATAAGGTTGCCTGCTTCGCCTTCCTTGCCAGCCTCGTCCTCAACGACGCAACAAGGCGCAATTTCAAATTTAACATGCTCTAGACTGAGGTTTCTGGGAGGAGTCCTCAGATTGTTTTCACTTACAGATTCTCATTAAGGTAATTCAACACGATATGCGCATATTAAGTAGTATCAGAACCGACAAGCTTTTCGAATCCGGGCATTTGAAGCAGGATCTGGGCCGGAAATCCGTCCGCGGCGGGATTACCACAATGTCGGCTGAATGTGCGGGATTTATCATTAACCTCATTCGTACGATGATATTAGCCCGCCTGCTGATACCAGATGATTTCGGCATAATATGCATGGCCATGGTCGTGGTAGGTTTTGCCGGCATGTTCAAGGACGCCGGCTTGTCGATGGCTACGGTTCAAAAAGATGAAATAAACGAACGTCAGATAAGTACGCTTTTCTGGTGCAATGTCACATTAAGTATTTTTCTCGGCCTATGCGTTCTCGTATCGTCACCGTTAGTGTCCATATTTTACAAAAAAACAGAATTGACGGCTGTAACCGCAGCCCTTTCGATATCATTCATCTTAAGCGGCCTGATTATTCAACATCAGGCTCTGATGCGCAGGCATATGATGTTCACTCAGCTTGCCTACATCAATATAGTCACACAGATATTCAGCCTGATAGTAGCCGCAATTCTTGCCAGCATAGGCTGGCGATACTGGGCACTTGTCATAAGCATAATGGCTCAAGCCTTATTGAATATAGTGATGATTTTTTTGTATTGCCCATGGTTTCCACAAAAACCACTCAAAGGAACGGGAGTTCGTCAGATGCTCAAATTCGGCGGCCATCTGACCGGCTTCAATTTCCTTAATTATTTTATAACAGTATTCGATCAGGCAATAGTCGGCAAGTACGCCGGCGCTACAGAGCTGGGTTATTATACAAAAGCATACGGCCTGCTCATGACTCCTCTGAACAATATCAAGGGACCAATAACAGCAGTACTTATTCCCGCAATGAGTCGCATTTCATACAAACAACCCAGATATGCAAATTATTATGAGCAAATCAACAGCCTGCTTTCCATCCTGACTACACCAATGGTCATTTTTCTTATGTGGAATGCAAAAAAATTCATAACATTCTTCCTGGGCGCAGACTGGCTTGCAGCAGCTCCAATTTTTCAAGGCTTCTGTGTAGGAGGAATAATTCAGCCGCTCGCCGGCTTGACAGGATGCGTTGCCATTTCTGCCGGCAAGCCCGATATGCTGCTCAGGTGGCGTATAATATCTTTCTGGATATATCCAGTCTGTTTTCTTTTAGGTTTCTGGCACAATGGAATCGTCGGAGCATCATACGGCAGATCTATCGGACTATGGTTTACATTCTTTCCTTGCCTTATCTACATTATCAAAGGCACGTCCATAATGTTCTCGAATCTTTGCATAATTATTGCCAGAAGTTTTATAATAGCCGCAATTGCAAATCTGACCGTTTATTTCACATTTTTGGGAAATAATATTATAATCGGAGCTATAGCCATATTGATAGCAACATTTACATTGAATGAATTACTGCCAGGCAAAAAGATAGGAAGAGAAATTGTCGGAAAAATCTTCACCAAAAAATAATGTTGTCTCAGAGATTGTTAAAAAGAATTTATGCTGCGGCTGTGGCAGTTGCGCAGGCATATGTCCTGCAAACGCGCTGACAATGAAATTAAACAAACTTGGTGAGTATCAGCCAATCGAATCCGACATCCATAAATGTACAAACTGTGGATTATGCCTTTCCATATGTCCATTTAACTCAAAAAAAATCAACCCTCACGAACTGTGGGAAAATTGCTGTTATAATACGCCAATCATAGGCCCACATTGCGGCACCTATGTGGGTTACTCACTGAAAGAGCGGCAAAGATTAACTGGAGCTTCCGGCGGAGTGGCAACATGGTTCGTCCAAAAGCTACTTGAACTAGGATGGGTTGATTCGGTAATATGTGTCGGAAAGTATACTTCTTCCCCATTCAGACTATTCCATGTCTGCAAAACGCCGCAGGACCTGCAGAATTCATCTACATCAAGCTATTATCCCGTGGAGTTGAGCTCAATATTACGATATATAAAAAACAATCCCGGCAACTATGCCATTACAGCTCTGCCATGTCTCGCCAAAGCACTAAGGCATGCTGCAAACAAACTCCCTTGGCTGAAAGAACGTATGAAATATATCATCGGCCTTGTATGCGGTGGCCAGCGTGGAACTTTTTTCGCACAATATCTCGCCCAAAAACACGGCATTGCGCCGGAACATCTCAAAGGGCTGCAATTCAGGGTTAAAAATGAAACAAAAACAGCTAACAATTTTGGTCTTTCGTTTTTAATGACTAATAATGAAAGCAAAACTATTTATAGGCACGATGGAATGGATTCCGTCTGGTATAGAAAATGGTTCATGTTGAATTCATGCCAGTTTTGCGAAGATGTTTTCGCCGATTACGCTGATATATCTTTCATGGATGCATGGCTGGACGGATATCGTGACGATTATCGGGGACACAGCTTATGGATAATCAGGAACCAGCAATTGGCAACTTTATTGGACAAGCCATCAGATTTAAAAGTTTCTGATATTAGCCCCGAACTGGTCTGTAAAAGTCAAGACGGCTTGATAAATTATAAAATCAACCTTATAAAAACCAGATGTTATCTGGCACATTCCTTGGGCCAGAATGTTCCAATATATATGTCAAAAGAAAAAACGAATCTCGGCTTTCGCAAAAATATGCGAGTCAAGAATGAAATGAAACGATTGCTTGCATCGAGCCGCATATTCGCAGGCACAAATTCAGTTCCAGAATTCGAAGCAAAAATGAAAAAATACGATATAATCGAATCGATAATTAATCTACCCGTCAAAGTTTACATGAAAATTAGGAAATTTGCATGAGGAACAAAATAATTTTTTATGGAAATGGTTCATGTCTGAATCGAGGCTGCGAGGCTATTTTACTGGGAACTCATAAAATTATTGAGCAAGCATTCGGACAAGGAAATTGCGAATATCATGACTATCATGTGACCAGAAAAATATGGGAAAATCGTGATCGTACGGAAAAACCCTGCATCGACCTGCCCAATCTGACCATGGAACAATTTCCTTGCGGTATTCCTCCAAAAAGATACTCACCCATATGGTTTCGTCGACATTTCGTCTGCAGAGTTTTAAGACAGAAATATTACCAAGAATTCGCCTATGAAAAAGAAGAAGACTTAATGCGAAACGCCATGCAGTCACAAGCGGTTCTTTTTCTCGGCGGCGACAACATTACGCTGGACTATGGATATCCGGAACATTACGTCATACTTATAAAAAGAATGATTGATAAAGGTGTCAGATTTGTTCTCTGGGGTGCATCTACCGGCTCATTCCACAAGAAACCACAATACGAAAAAAGAATGAAAAATCTTTTTGAACGCATGGCATTGATAGTTGTCAGAGAATCGTTGAGTAAAAATTATCTCATAAATCTTGGCCTTGTCAACAATGTGCGTCAGACAGCTGATCCAGCTTTTGCCATGTCTCCTATTGAGTTCGAACTGCCTGAAAATATCAAATCAAAATTAAGCGATGGTGCGATAGGCATAAATTTATCACCGCTTATAGGTGAATATCACGCCAATCCTGAAAAATGGTTTGAAATTGCATGTAAAATCGTCAAAGGAATCGACATCCATTTCAAAAGGCCAGTCATGTTGATTCCACATGTCATGACACATTCCAATGATTATACATTCCTTAGCAAAGTTGTCGAAACCGTCCATTCACAAAATATTTTTCTGATAGAACCATATCACGCACCTTATATGAAATGGCTGATTTCACAGTTAAGCTTTTTTATAGGCGCCAGAACCCATTCAACAATAGCATCGCTTTCTACATTTGTACCAACGCTTTCATTAGGCTACAGTACCAAATCCGAGGGAATCAATCAGGACATTTTCGGCCATAGAAATTGGGTTATTCCTTCGACAGAACTAATGGCACAAAATGTAATCAATAAAGCTATCGAATTGGACAAAAACCAAAACTCTATTCGAGAATACCTTAGAAAAGTCATCCCCAGTTACGCACAGACTGCCTTTGACGCTGGAGTTTTTCTAAAAGAAACATTGCAATAGTTCTTAATGCGTCATTACATGAGGAATTTGAATGAATCATGACAAGAAATCCAAAATAACACTTGCGATTTTGCTGAAAAGCGTCCTGCAATTAATTGGGATTCGTGCACCGATAGCGAGAATCTATCGTAAAATAAGATATGAAAAACTTGTGTTGCCCTATAGACTATCTGCAAGATTTTCTCACAAAATGGGCGTAACCTATAAAAAACGTAATCCGGAATTAATTGTCAGCCTGACCACCATCCCACAACGTATTCCGACGCTGCACCTTTGCATCGAGAGTTTATTATCACAAAGTATCAAGCCGGATATAATAACATTATGGTTAAATGAAAAAGACAAACACGGCAATAAAAAATTGTCGTCAAACGATCTGCCAAAAAGTCTGACGCGACTTGAAAAACGCGGACTGGTAATAGAATGGTGTGAAAACATCGGCTCTTACTGTAAATTGATACCAACTATACGGAAATATCCAAACGCACTGATTGTAACGGCTGACGATGATCAGCTTTATCCGCAAAATTGGCTGGAACAATTATATAACGCCTATCTGCATGAGCCTCAATACATACACTGTCACATAGCCCATCTCATAAAATATGCGAATAATAAAAAACCTCTGCCTTATCTTGAATGGGATTTAAATGCTATAGGCCACCAAGGACCGTCACTGGACATTTTCCCGACTGGTGCCGGAGGCGTAATTTATGCCCCCCATCATTTAAATGAAGAAGTTCTGAATGAAAAAGTCTTTCTTGAAATATGCCCCAAAGCCGATGATGTCTGGTTCAAAGCAATGTCATTATTAAACAATGTATTATGTAAAAAAACCTCCAAAAACACCATGATATTGAAACCACTGCAAATTAAAAATAATAAAACTTTATGGACTGGCAATTGGAGCGACGGTGGAAATGATCAGCAAATCAATGCGGTAGCATCGAGATATGGCTTATTAGGTTTTTCCAAAATTACCGATAGTTTGAATTAGAATTAATAAGTTTATATAAAGCAGATAAACATTATGAAAATTTTGATCATAAGCAAGTTTTATCCACCGGAAAATTCGGCAAGAGCGATTCAGATGGCTAAAGTAGTTGCATCTATCGTTCACGGTGAATATTGCAAAGTTCAAATTTTAGCCGGCTTACCAAAAGGGGATAAACCTGCAAATTCTGATTGCCCGATAAAATATGTCGAATATGAAAATTGGACATCACCTTGCAACACCAGTCTTATTAGGCGCATAAAAAACGCGAGACAAAATCTCAAACGTACATCCGCCTGGATAGCAGAAGCTTCAGCCGTTGCCATAAATCTTCTCCAAACGTTCAAGCCGGATATAATTCTGTCGGCATCCAGCCCATTGGACTGTCATAAAGTAACATTAAATATTATAAAAAAACAAAAAATACCGTGGGCCGCTTTTTTCAGTGATATAATGCCGCCATCCATCGCTCCATATCCTTATACCATAAAAATGAAACCCACTAATTTTTTATGGCTCAGAAAATTACGCAATATTACTATACAAACATTAACAAAAAGCAATGCTGTAGTAATGTCTAATGAATTAGCATTTTCGTATATGTCAGAAAAACTCGGCATAGATATTTCATCCAAAAGTTATATCATCCCTCACGTTGGAGACACATTCTTAATAGATAAATCGGCTGCCATAGACACTAAGCTTCTTAAAAATCGCATAGTACATATCGGTCTTATCGACAAAGCCAGAAGCTGTCGTGAGTTGCTTGAAGCGGCAAGATTATTACATAAAGAAATGCCGGACAAATTCAGCGGCTTGTTGTTCGTCGGCAATGTCGAGCAAAGTTTCGTCGACATGACAACCGAAGAAGAACGCAAAAATCTCTTTATTTTCAAGGGTAAAGTCCCAACCTCTATAGCAAATGAATACATAAAACAGGCAAAGTCCCTGCTTCTGCTCGAAGCTGATATGATCATAAGCCCCTACCTGCCGAGTAAAATGGCTGAATACTCAGTCAATGGACACAACATAGTCGCTATTACACCAAAAAAAAGTTCCATTCGTCAATATATCGATGATTTCGGAGGAGGATACTGCGCTTCTCGAAACATCGATGAAATAAAGGAGGCCCTGCGACAATCAATACTGGATAACCATAACAGTCAATCATGTAAATTAGCCGAAATTTTTTCTTCGACTACTATAGCAAAACATTACTATCATATGTTTGAAAATATCTTGAAATAATGCTTGAACTAGATCATGACTAAAAAAATAGACAATCCGGAAACCATGTGGGTTAATGCTGCCAGATTTTTTGCTGCACTGGCGGTTGTAACTGTACATTGTGCTTATCAAAATTCCATTACAACTGATAAGGGTTTTTCTGTATGGCTTTCGGGAGGACTTTTAGATTCATTTTCCCGATGGTGCGTACCTGTTTTCGTCATCATAAGCGGTGCACTACTGCTAAAACCCAAGTCCAAAATATCAATTATGAGTTTTTATAGCAAAAGACTGACCAAATTTCTTATTCCATTTACATTTTGGATTATCTTCTATCTGCTTATCCGTTTCAGATCTGACTATAAAGCCGGACTTCCACTACAACCTACAAAATATATACAGGCAATTCTTGAGGGAAAAGTGTTTTCACATTTGTGGTATATATTTATGCTTTTCGGTCTTTATCTTTTCACTCCATTTTGTCAAAAACTGCTTGATGTCTTAGATAAAAAAGAAACTTTTATTTTAATCTGTATTTTATGGTTTTTAACAATATTAAACGATTGGATTATAAATAACTCCAAAAGCAATATCTTTATATTATGGTTTATGAATTATCTGGGATATTATATTATGGGGTATTATCTAAGATATTTCGCAAAAATTCCAAAATTACCCCTATTATGGTTGTCATGTTTTTTTATATCATCCATGTTAGTCCTATATATACGCTATAATACGTTTTATCTTACGAGAAACGACCCATTAACTGGTTCTGGATATACATCGCCATATGTAATTTTACAGTCTTTATCTATAACCTGTTTTTTCATGTCAATAAGTTACAAAAATCAGACTTTATGCATAATATTCAAATCCATGGCCCCTTTAGCTCTTGGAATATATCTCGCACACCCATTTTTCATTTATATATTTAATATGATAGCGAGAAATTATTCATTTAATGCTTGGATTAACGTCATTCTTATGACTACGACTGTTTTTATATCAACTTTAATATTTGTAATGATGTGCAAAAAACTTCCGCTACTCAATAAAATAGTTTAATTATTCTATAACAAGTGAATTACAATCATGGCTACAAAAATAAACAATTTTGAAACTATCTGGATAAACGCTGCAAGATTTATTGCCGCCTTCGCAGTAGTGGCAATTCATTGCTCTAGCAGCAAGGTTTCACTAAACACAGAAGGCCTGTCTGTATGGCTATCCGGCACGCTTCTCAATTCATTTTCCAGATGGAGCGTACCAGTGTTCGTCATTATAAGCGGGGCATTACTGTTAAAATCAAAACACGAAACGACACTTTTTGAGTTCTACAGAAAACGTGGAATAAAACTTCTTATACCGTGCTTTTTCTGGATTTTAGTTTATCTCGGAATAAGATTTATCGCCGATTATAAAGCTCACCGTCCACATAATGCTATGATATATATCCAGGCGGTTCTTGATGGAAAAGTTTTTTTTTATACTTGGTATATTTTCATGCTGACAGGACTATATCTGGTGACACCATTCATGCAAAAAATGCTCGGAGGAATGAATCGCAGGGAGACCCTCTGGCTGATTGTGGTGATATGGTCTTTGACGCTGACAAACGACTGGCTCATGAATAACCCTGAAAATCCATTGTTCCTGCTATGGTTTCTCAGATATATGGGTTATTATCTTATGGGCTATTATCTCAGATATTTTGTCAATCTGCCAAAATTACCCAAAATCTGGCTAACGGCTTTCATCATATCTTCATTAGTTATTCTTTATTTGAGATATCACACGGATTACCTCGGTCAAAACATACCACTCCTTGAATGCAAATACACGTCGCCGTACGTTCTGTTGCAGGCATTCTTCATAACATGTTTTTTCATCTCGCTCGAATATAACAATCAGAAAATCAACGACATTTGCAGCCGTTATGCCCCGTTTACATTAGGAATATATCTGGCTCACCCTATCATAATATATGTAATAGATGCCGTTACCAAAAACTGCAAAATAAATTCGTGGATACTTGTGCCAACCATGACGATTGCAGTCTACTTTGCAACTTTGGCGATGGTTCTGATATTCAGAAAAATACCACTACTGAAAGCCGTCGTATAACAAGAAATATCAGCCTCGCAAAGACCGATAATAATTCAATGTTTTTTTTGCCATTTCCAGTGATGAGAAAGATGATGAGCAGGCAATAGCATCATTGCGAAGTTTTTGCCATAGTTCATGGTTTGACAAGGTCGTTGCAATAACCTCAGCCAACGATTCCGGCGTACGTTTGGCAGAAATGACTCCTCCGCAACCTTCGGCTTTCAGCCATTCGTGAAGTCCTCCACTGACCCTGTAACAAAAAACCGGACAGCCGCTCGCAACAGCTTCAATAGGCGTCAAGCCGAATGTTTCATAATCCGACAGAAATAATAATCCATGTGATTTTCGCATAAATTCATTAACGTCGTTACGACGGCCTGCGATTGTAACAAAATCCGATATGCCAAGTTCGTCGGTAAGTTTTTTACACGCCGGCAGAATACCGCCGTCCCCACATAGCGTAAGGCGTACATTCATCCCATACTTTTTTCTCAGAATATCGGTCACTCTTATTGCGTCGTCCGGATGCTTGTCTGCCTCCATGCGACAGACCACGAGCAATTCTATTGGCTGGCCGTCTGCCGAAGTAGGCAATACCAAGCTATCATCAGGAAAAAATTTCGATTCGTCGATGCCGTTGAAAATCACGCACCACGGAGTACGGGTAAAACATCCGTCAGACAGAAATCTGTCTCGCACATCGGCTGAAACTGCGATAAACCCATCATACAATCGAACAATCCGATTGTTCACAAACGACAAAAATCGTCTAACCAGCCCTGATTTTCTAATTCTGCCGAGAACATGAATCGTACACACTCTGACGAACGGTATTCCGGCCAGGGAAATAAATGATAATATTGAAAAGCCGTGCAAATGAACAATATCAGGATTAATCTGTCGGATAATTCTACGTATTCTCAGCATTGACATCACGTCATGCCCGCTTGTTCCATTTGCATAACGTACGTCAAAACCCTCAGCCGCCAGCATCTCACTAACAGGCCCTGCGGACTGGGCAATAATAATCGAAACATCGTGGCCAAGTTTGCGCTGTGCCATACTCAGCGCCATCACATGCGTCTCTATGCCACCGACCTTGCCCGACCCTGAAATATGTGTAATTTTCATTTTTTCCATTCGGCGTACATATCTACTGATTTTTTATTTGACGCATTTCATGACAGCCTGCGACACAGTCTGATGTGTTTTCGGGTCCATCATCTCAGGCAGGAGTTGGCCTTCCGGAACGATATCAGCCAACGCTTTGGCGGCAGCCATCATCATCGGGATATCTATCACCTTCGATTTCGCATCCAGCGCACCGCGGAAGATTCCAGGATACGCGATGGCATTGTTCATTGTTCTGCCGTCGGCGTAGATGGCTGCACCGCCGGCTAATGCATCATCTCTTGATATCTCGCTGACTGGGTTAGCCAACGCAAACACTATCGGCTCGTCGTTCATGGAGGCTATCATATCCTTGCTCACCAGGTTCGGCCCACTACAGCCGATGAACATGTCCTTACCTTTAATCGCGGCGGCAATATCGCCTTGCAGATTCTTTTTATTAGTCCATCCGGCCAGAGACTGCTTGGCTGAGTTCATATTACTGCGGCCTTTGCATATCGCGCCATAGCGGTCGCAGAGAACCACGTCTTTCACGCCGGCTTTTATAAGCAGGTCGGAAATGGCTGTTCCAGCTGCTCCTGCGCCAAGAATGCAAACTTCCAGTGCTTCGATTTTCTTACCTGTCTTCTTGAGTGCGCTATACAAGCCGGCAAGCACTATCGTGGCTGTGCCGTACTGGTCGTCATGCATCACCGGTATATCCAGACGCCTGTCAAGTTCGCTGGTGATGTAAAAACAATCGGGGGCGGCTACGTCTTCAACCTGAATGGCGCCGAAAGTTTTGGCGATAGTGCAGACTGTTTCGACGAATTTCTCAGGGTCTTTCGTATCGACGAGCATCGGTATCGCACTTATGCCGGCGAACTCGGCGAAAATCGCGCTTTTGCCTTCCATAACCGGCATGCCGGCTATGCAGCCGATGTCGCCGAGTCCCAATATCGCCGTGCCATTGGTCACAATGGCGACGGTGTTGTTTATGCCGGTATATTCGTCAGCCAGCGATGGGTCGGCTTCAATAGCCTTGCACACGCGGGCAACACCTGGCGTATAGACAATTCGCAGGTCGGTGTTGGACTCTATCGGCGAGGCGGCAACCATTCTGCATGATCCACCGCGGTGGGCTTCCATTGCTACGTCAATAACCTCGACAACCTCGATTCCCTCGATACCATCAGCCGCTTTGCGTGCGGAAGCCATCTGTTCGTCGCCAGTAGTAAAGAGGGTTATTTCATAAATGAGGTTATTGGTGGAGTCCTCGATTTCAGTAAGCTCCACGTCGGCAATTTTGACGCCGCTGTCTCGCAATGCGGCAATTAGCGTACCCTTCGGGTCTGCCCCGCCCAGCACGCGAATCACGAGCGTAAATACTATATTCCGTCCCAACCTGTCCTGCAGCGCCATTAATGATGACATAAAACTTCCTTACTGAATTTTTAAACCAAAACCAACTCCGATAACCAGTACGAGATTATAACAACTACCATCAGGATGTCGAGCTTTACAGACGAATTTGTATGAAACTTAATTAAAACCTATCCAAAAACCTTGACTGCCTGCAATCGACTCTTTTGCAGCCTGGCTGCGTCAGAAAAACGGCAGAATATGTTTTTTTAAAAAGTATGCTGCCATTTTTCTTCCTTGCCAGCCCGCAAAATTGCTCGATTTCGGCGACGCCCATGTTTTTGGGATAGGTTCTAGAATCTATCGCTGGTAGTAACCATCATCAGGTATTCCCTGTTGCCGCCTTTGCCGAGAATCGGCGATGGAATGACACCAGCCACGCAAAGCCCTTCGTCTGCCACGTTTTGTCTGACGCTGGAAAGAACCAATTCATATTCGTCTTCGTCGAGCAGTTGATGCGGTTTGCGGCCTTTAATTTTTGAAAGCTCAAAATGCGGTTTTATGAGCGAAATTATTCTGCCGCCGGATTTTAACCACTTTGCCGCCGCCGGCACAGCCAGCTTCTGCGGCGTCCAGGCGACGTCTATGACAACCATGTCGACAATATCGACAGGTGAAACGTAAAGCGCATTGGTACGTTCCATCACAACAACCCGCGGATCGTTGCGAAGTTTCCAGGCAAGGTCGCCGTAACCTGTGTCGATGGCATAAATTTTCGCGGCAGAACGTTGCAGCAGGCAATCGGTAAATCCGCCCACGTTCGCTCCGAAATCAGCGCAAGTCCAACCGGCTGGATTAATACCAAAAGCATCCAATGCGGCGGACAACTTTTCACCAGCGCGGGAAACGAAAATATGTCGTGATTTTTCACTCATAATGATTGTCACATAATCAAAATTCCAAGCCGAATAACCCGATGGCTGTCCGGCATTTTACAAAAGAACTTCGTCATCCATGAAAACTTTTTTGAAATTTTATGACCAAAAGATTGAAAAAGACACTTTTCCGTGATAAAACCTCGCGCAGTTGCATTTTTAAAAATGTCCTGAGCGGTTCTTCATGATTTTTTTATGAAAATCGCTTTATTTATTATATCTTTTTAAAAAAACAAAAATTGGAGAATTGAAAAATGCCGCTTATAGATATGCCACTGGAACAGCTCAAGCAATATAAAGGGCTCAACCCAAAACCGGCTGATTTCGATAAATACTGGGCCGAATC
This sequence comes from uncultured Planctomycetaceae bacterium, assembly GCA_964536835.1. Classification (GTDB taxonomy): domain Bacteria; phylum Planctomycetota; class Phycisphaerae; order SM23-33; family SM23-33; genus DAONFI01. The sequence goes on from CAZIAZ010000036.1 coordinate 15,275, forward strand.
CATCGCCGAGATGAAAGGCGTCGACCCGCAGATAGAAATAATCACTGCCGATTTTCCACAGACTTTCGCCAAGTGCAGCGATATGTATTTCACGGGCGTTGAAAACGGCAGACTCCACGCAAAACTGCTTCAGCCGCTCAATCCCAAGCCTGGCAAACATCCTGCGATAGTGGCATTTCACGGATACAGCGGCAATGTCGGCCAATGGACTAATTATGCCTGTTTTGCAGCAGCCGGCTATACGGTAGCCGCGCTTGACTGCCGCGGCCAGGGTGGTTCTTCGAATGACGCTACCGTTGCGGAAGGCACAAACTTCCGCGGCCATATCGTGCGTGGCCTTGCAGACAAAAATCCCAAAAAACTCTTCTTCCGGCGGCTGTTCCTCGACGCGGCACAACTGGCCGGAATAGTCATGAACATGCCGGACGTTGACCCAACCCGCGTTGGAGCTATTGGCGGCAGCCAGGGCGGCGGACTCACTCTAGCCTGCGCCTCGCTAGAACCGCGAATCAAACGGGCGGCTCCGGCGTTTCCATTCCTATGCGACTACCGCAGAGTATGGGAGATGGATCTCGCAAAAGACGCTTATGAAGAACTGCAATATTTCTTCCGCATGTTCGATCCGCTGCACAAGAATGAAGACGAAATCTTCACAAAGCTCGGCTATATCGATAACCAGTTTCTTGCGCCGCGGATAAAAGCCCAAATCATGATGGCAGTCGGCCTTATGGACACCATCTGTCCGCCATCGACACAGTTCGCGGCATACAACATGATAACGTCTCAAAAGTCGCTTGAAGTTTATCCGGACTTCGGACACGAAGCCTTGCCGGGTTGGGATGACAAAGTCTTTGAATTCATGATGGGCCTGTAATAGAAGCTAGAGCATTTTAAACTTGAAATGCGACACTTTTATGCGTTGGCGAAACGAGCTATGCAAGGAAGGCGAAGCAGGAATACTGCCCGTATTCCGATGCAGTCTGACGCAGCAGAGCGAAGTTGCAGCCAGCAGAAATGGTGCATATCAAGTTTAAAATGCTCTAAAGTAACACAAAAAACGAAGTCTCATTAATAGCATTTAAAGTGGTTCTCAAAAAATAAGAAAATTTTGAGAACCACTTTAATTCGCCGGTTTTCACACCTTGAATTTGGCGATTTCATCCCGCAGGTTTGACGCTTCGTCCTTCAACTGCTGCGTGACGTTCTTGAATTCGCTCAAAGCCTGGTTAATCTGTCTGGCGCCTTCATGCAGCCGGCTGACGGCATCGGCAATTTCAACAGCGCCAAGCGATTGATCCTGCATGCCGGTGTTCACCATTTCGAATTTTGGCGTTATTTCCTGAACCTGCTCGATGATTTCGCCAAGTTTTTCGCCGACGATGCCGGCTTCCTTGACGCCGTGAGTGACTTCCTGCGTGAACTTGTCCATTTCCATGACGCCGGTAGAGACTGCGGACTGCATTTCCTCTATTACGCGACGAATATCTCGCACGCGGGATGACGTCTGGTCGGCAAGTTTGCGAATTTCCCTGGCGACGACAGCAAAACCCAAGCCGTATTCGCCGGCTTTTTCGGCTTCGATGGCGGCATTCAGGCTAAGCAGGTTAGTCTGTTCGGCAACCTGGTTTATGGTTTTTATAATCTCGTTGATATTGCCGGCTTTTTCATTTATGCGGGATAGCTTCTGCGATATCGCCGTAGAGGCAGCTTCCATCTGGGTTATGGTCTGCTCCATGCGTTCAAGATAATCGGCGCTGGTCTCCGCCGAGTGTCGGGCCTTTTCTGCGATGGACGACACGCCGGACATGGTAGTCGCCAGTTGCGACGAAGTGTCGCTGATTTTTTTGGACGTTTCAAGTACCTTGTCGGCAAACTGAACCTGTTGGAAAGTGGTCGCTTCAAGCTGGCTGGTTGACGCAAATATCTCCGTCGCCGAGGCACCAACCTGAACGCCGGTTTTCTGAACCTGTCGCACAACCGAGCCGAGATTGTCGGTCATGTCGCGGATGGAGTGCAGAAGAACGGCGGCTTCTCCAGAACCGGTTATCTGCGGCTTTTCACGGAGGTCGCCTTGAGCCACCTTCTGGGCGACATCCGTAGCAACGAATATCGGCCGAAGCATGGAATTTATCACAACCGCCAGTGCAACACACAAAATTATGACAAGAATTATCGAAATTATCATCTGCATCAAAAGCATGTCATGCACACCGCCAAGTACGTCGGAAGAATGAACTTTCATGAAAAGCGTCCAGCCGCCGACTGGAACGGAAGCACAGGCGTAGTAATCGTCAGTATCGCCGACTTTAGCTTTCAGTACCTCGTCCCTGGTGACATTATCCTTAAGCACTGTCAGCAGTTGGGCGTAAGGCGTTTCGTCTAGTGTTTTGGTCAGGTATTCCGGCCGGTCTGTACAGGCGATGATTCTGCCGCCGGCGCTGAGCAGAAGAAATTCAGTAGATTCATACTGTTTTCGCCGTCGTAAATCGGCAGCCATCCGGTCAAGCAGCGTATCGCTGCCAACAATCCCGACAAACTTATTGTTGACAACTATCGGATAGGTTATCTCATACATCAACGTACCTTCGTAAAGGTACGGTTCGGTTATCATATATTTTCGCGAACTGCCGCTGAGAAACTGTTCTTTGCAACCCCTGTAATAAAGGCTTGTCTCCATATCCACGCCAGGCGAATAATCAATCTGGCCGCCGCGTCTGTACCAGCAGTTGTTCATACGGCCGGTAGCATCATGATTCGGCCTGTTGCGATATTTTTCATCCTGGCCGTCGGCGTTCGGCTCGTAAATCACGTACAGGTCGTATATATCCTCGTCGGCTCGCATGATAGTCTGTAGAACTCTGGCGGTTTCCTCTCGCCGGCCAAACATCCCGTCTTCCTGACACATGGCAAGCGTGCGAACCATTGCCACGCATGAATCGTTATAGCTATTAAGATCGTGAGCCATGAAGTTGACGTGATTTTTAATCGTAACGAGGGCGTTTTTTTCCAACTCATGGTACATGCCGATTCCGCCCACCATGAGCGTTACCACGAGAGTAAGCACCATCGCCCCCACTGAACAGAACAATACGCGAAATCTGAAACTGCCGATAAGTGCGGTCTTCAGTTTATTTGTTCCTGCCATAGGCTCAGCCTCCTGAAAACATGTAATGCTTATCAGTATATATCAAACCCGTCCCGTCCGCAATTTCCCGATTGGCAATGGCATATATTTTTTATCCGTCCGGAACGGCGGCTAATCGGAACTAAACGCGGATGAGTTCAACAGAGACGGCTTTGCCGGTTTCCGTCTGTACGCCGCAAAGCAGGCAGTACATGCGGACGTCGCCGCCTGCGACGTCGAAACGCTGCGGCATAGCGGTAGTGAGGAATTTCAGCACCCGTTCCTTATCTCTGCCGAGAATACTGTCGTACGGCCCCGTCATGCCGACGTCGCTGATGAACGCAGTTCCGCCGTCCAGTATCTGCGCGTCGGCAGTGGGCGTATGCGTATGAGTGCCGAAAATCACGCTCGCCCTGCCGTTGCAGTACCAGCCGATACCCATCTTTTCGCTCGACGCCTCAGCGTGAAAATCAATCACGCTTATGCGGGTCTGGTCGTTAATTTTGGCCAGCGCCTCGTCAACTGCTACCCACGGCGAATTACAGCTCGCCATGTACATCTGGCCCATAGCGCATGTAACGCCCACCTGGAACGAGCCGGATTTGGTAGGTGCAACCGTCCACCATTTGCCGACGGAATTGCGTGGCATATTGGCAGGCCGGATAATGCGGTCGCTCTCGCCCATCAGCTGGTAGATGTCGCCCTTGCGAAAACAGTGGTCGCCGAGCGTAACGACATCCACGCCGCTGCTGATGAGCTTGTTGAAAAGTTGCGGGGTTATTCCGCTGCCGCCGGCGATATTTTCAGCATTGCAGACCACAAAATCTATCTGTCGGTCGGTTATGAGTTTCGGCAGATTGTTTTCGATATACGCCCTGCCGGGGCTGCCAACGACATCCCCAATACATAAGACATTGATTACAGCCATTAAAAAATCCTTCTTTCCAGGCCGACACATGTCGACAGCAGAGATTATAGAACCCTTCGCCGCACAAAACAAGTCGATATCAACAAGCCGAAATATTATAATACCATATAATTGCAATCGCCATGTTGCGGTTGCCATAACGTCGCTCAAGCCGACAAGGATTTATTGAAATAATGCAACAGTATCGATATATTTTCATCGGCGATGTGCAGGGAGTCGGGCTTCGCTGGACGGCTCGCAATATCGCCCGCAATTATGAGGTGACCGGCTACGTGCGGAATTTATCCGACGGCACGGTCGAATGTCTCATCGAGGGCGAATTACGGGAGGCTGAGGCGGTTGTCGAAGAAATTCTTAACCGTATGGACGGATTTATACGTAAAACCACCTGCCAGACCGCGCCGGCTAGTGGAAAATTTGCAAATTTTGATGTCGCATATTGACCGCCGGAATGTAAAATTATTCTCAGCCAAATGGAGACGAAAAATATGGAATGCAGAAAAAAGGCTAACCTTGAATTCTGTACGTGCAGTTACCCCGGCTGCGGTAATAAGGGAGTCTGCTGCGAATGCCTGCGATATCATCTGAAAAATCGGGAACTTCCCGGCTGCTGTTTTCCCGACAAGGATGAAAAATCCTACGACAGGTCATTCGAGGCATTTGCCAAAGCATGGGGACTTTAGAACATGTTAAACTTGATATTGCGTAATACTGCCACCTACGACATCGGCTGGCAATTAAAACGAAATTTCCAATTTAACATGCTCTGACCAAAAGTGTTTGAAATCCTCAAGGAGACGTAAAATGCAAGTGAGGTTTTTCGTCGTACCAGCATTGATATCAGCCGCATTTTTATGCGGCTGCAACAATAAAAACGACATGAGCAACGCCGCGTCAACACAGCCGGCGGCACAAACGCAAGCTCCCCACGTAACCCAGCCGGCTGACTATACGCCGGAATTATGGGTCTGCGGCGGCATGGGCAGTTTTCAGAGAATTCCGAATGAATTATACATCGCCGGCATTTTAAGGGAAAAAATCGAAGGCGCCGAGCCGGACGTATGCATAACCAGCGGCACTCAGGAAAAAGGCCCCAACAGCGTCATGTGGAATCTTATCGACACGCCGAAATGGCTGGACGCCGATGCTGAAAAACAGGCTGTATGGGCGTTGCGAATGTTTGTAGACCCCAAAAAAGACAAGGGACACTTCATAAACAAGGACGGCAGAACAAAGATAATCGTAATTCTGGCTGCCCCCTGCACGCAGACGCTGCCGCCCAAAAGCACCGACAAGGTCGATATAGAAGTTTATCTGATGCGGGACCCGCGCGATAAAGTGCCCAATCAGCAGTTTTCGGCTCCCCGCAGCGAAAAATATTACCGGCAGTTCGGCACGCTTTATATGGTGCAATCCCAGCCCGACATGTTTCCAGGGCTTACCGGCAGAAAAATTCCCGGCGGCATACAGGGTTATCACCATTTCACGGGTTACTGGAAGCCGGAACTCGAAATAGTCCGGCAGGACAGTTTTGCATGGAAACCGACCGGCCAGAAAGCCAAGCCCGTCAAACTGCTCGCCGACTCCCTGCAGGACAAGGATGCCGATTATATCTTTATCGGCCACTCGCAAGGCGCCAACATCATCATGAAAATGCTTCAAATCGGCTGTGACGATTCGGGAGAAAAAACGAAATGAGATTCTTATCCGCTATTTTTGGGGTGGTTTTTCTGACGTTTTGCGCAGGCGGCTGCGGCTGCAGCCTCGACAGGGACACCGACCCGCACTGCCGCATGATTGGCACGCCGGCAGACTGGAACTCGCCCTACCTGCCCTATAAAGCAGTCACCAGCATAGCCGTTTCCCAAAACGGCAAACTGTTAGCCGCCGCCAGAATGGAATACGGCGTAACCGTTTATTCTCTGCCGTGGGGGTTCGAGGAATGTCAAATTCCTGCTCGCAAAGGCGGCGAAATAATGCAGGTTGAATTCGCCGACAACGATACGCTTCTGACCGCCGGCAAGGATAAACAACTGCGATTCTGGAATCCGCACGACGGCAAGCTGATAAAAAGCTACCAGCATGAGGGCTTGTGGTTCATGCCCTTCGCCCTCTCGCCGAACAGGAAATTTATCGCAACCCTTGAATCGGACGATAAAGTGTATGTATGGGACTTTGCCACCGGCGGACTAATCAAGACCATGGACGGCCAGGGCGGCGGCGTTCAGTCAGTGACATTTCTGCCGGACAACAACCGTCTTGTGACGTCGAGCAACTATACGAACGAAGTTATTTTGTGGGACATAGCACAAGGCCGAAAACTCTGGACGACGCCGGCTGAGACTTTCAGCCTCGCAGTCTCGCCCGACGGCAAACTCATGGCTTTCCGGAAAGACCATTCCATCGAAATATGGAATCTGGACAGCCGCAAAAAACTCTACACCCTAATGCCACAACAATTCGGCATAGGTCATTTTTCTTTCGCCTTTTCGCCGGACGGGAAATGTCTCGGCGCAGCTGAACTCGGCGGCGATATAGTGATGTGGGACTTAAAAACCCAAAGGATGCTGTGCGATTATAACGGCCCCGTAGGCGACGGCCTTTGTATAGAACCAGGCCCTGAGAGCAGGTATTTTTACGTAGGCGGTTACCGCAATTCAACGGTATGCCGCTGGCCCATACCGGACGAAGAATGACGCCGCCGAAACATAACCTTCGGAATAATATAAAAGGAGAACTAAATTGAAATTTTTCATGTACAGCATGTTAGTCGCATTTTTCATACTCGGCGGCTGTGAAATGGTCGTGCCGGAAAAATCGCGTTACGCCGCCCCTGAGGAAACCGACGGCAAAGTGGTGTTCATACCGACATTCGACGACGGCCCAATAGATCAGAAATTCGTCGAAGAAGGCGTTTATCCCAAAAATCAGGAGGAGATGCTCGCCAGCCTTCACAAAACCCTCGACACGCTCAAGAAACACAACACGACAGCCGTTTTTTATGCAGTCTACGTTCGGCCTGAAGAAGACGCGCCAAAATGGTCGCCCAAAAGTTCGGAAAAGGAAATGCGGGCAGCTTTTCTCAGCGGCATCAAGGCAATCGCCGACGCCGGCCACGTAGTAGCCATCCACGCCTGCAATCACGACGAGTATCACAACCTGTTCATGTCCGCCAAAGACGCACAGGATGACATCAAACGGCTGATATTCGAACTTGACCGCACCGGCGTCGCGTATTATCCAACGTGGCGAGTGCCGTACGGCGGCATGCGCACTTTAATGGACGAACAGCTCGTCGCAAAAAACCTCAGCCTGCCGGTGGAAACATGGCTGGTCGACAGCCACGACTGGACGACGAATCACGACTCGACGGATTTCCTAAAGGCATGGTACAAGGACGATGCCAAATGGACGGCTAACGTCAAAAAAAATCTCCGGCAGGACATGTCCGTCTCAAAATTCCGCAAAGAACGGCAGCGGGACATACTCTTCCACGTCTCGGACAGAACGAGCACGTTTCTTGACGAATTCCTGAACTATGTCGACGCCGAAGGCAGGAAAATCTACGGCAAAAAATTCACGTTTCTGCCCATCGATTCACCATACAAGGGAGTCATGCTTGAACATTACCTCAACAATAAACCCGCTCAGGGAAAAGCCATTCCCCCGCAACTTTAATATCGCAACAGCGCTACAGGAAAAAATAACAGAATTCAAGAACTAAACGACAAACAATTTTCAACTTTTAAGTATCGTAAATTATTTACAAGTAGAAAGTTAGTTAACAGCACCTGAAACCTATACTTACGGCAAATTTTGTTAATTCAGGATTTTTTCTCAACAACAGGAGAACAAATTGGCCAGCAGTGATTTATCGGCATTCATACCACTACTGTTCATAGCGATATTCATAGCGGCTGTAGTTCTGTCGTTCATGTCCGCCAGAAAACGTCGCAAAATGCTCGCCGAATGGGCTACATCCAGAAACCTGCTATTCACGCCCGAAAAGAACAGCTGTTTTGAACACGTCCATCCGGCATTCAAATGCTTCAAATACGGTGATTCACGCTATGCGTTCAACATCATAACCGGCGACTGGCACGGCTGGGACATGACTGCATTTGACTATCACTACACTACCGGCTCAGGCAAAAACCGCCAGACGCATCTGTTCTCATGCATAATACTAAAATCCCCGTTCCCGCTAAAGCCGCTATCAATTCGGCCGGAAGGTTTTTTTGACAAATTGACGGAATTCTTCGGCTTGGACGATATAGACTTCGAATCGGCAGAATTCAGCCGCCGTTTTTTCGTAAAAGCACCGGAAAAGAAATGGGCTTATGACATTCTGCACAGCCGCGCCATGGAACTTCTGCTCAACCGCCAGGCTGCCAAATATTATATTGAATTCGCAACTGATGAAGTTCTTATCCGCCGCTCAGACTCAACGTGGCAGCCGGCTGATATCGAACAGGCTGTCGATACCATAATCGCCCTGCTGGACATGATACCCGATTACGTTAAAAAGCAGATGCAATCATAAAAAATACTCACGGAGCTGACAATGACAGTACTTTACGCGGCAGTTTTAATAGTGGCGTTTATTGTAATTGCGTGGTTTATCGGCACATATAACTCTTTCGTCCGGCTCAAACAGCAATGCAGGGAAAGCTGGAGCGGCATAGAAACCGAACTCAAGCGCCGTTACAATCTGATACCAAACCTCGTCGAGACAGTAAAAGGCTACGCCGCACATGAACGGCAGACGTTGGAAATGGTAATCGAAGCTCGTAATCGGGCAGCAGCCAACAATGGAACGCCGGCTCAGCAGGCAAAGGACGAAAATCTGTTCATAAACGCATTGGGCAATCTTTTCGCGCTGGCGGAGAATTATCCGCAATTGAAGGCGTCGGAAAATTTCCTTTCATTGCAGAAAGAACTTACCAATACAGAGGACAGAATACAGGCGGCGAGAAGGTTCTACAACGCCAACGTCAGAGACATCAATACCCGAATAGCGGTTTTCCCGTCAAACATGATTGCCGGCCTTTTCAGCTTCCAGCCGGAAGAATTTTTCGAAGTAACCGACTCTTCCATGCGGCAGACTGTTACGGTAAAAATGTAGCGATGGCCTTTCAGCCTTCCGCCACAGAAGGCTGAAACTGACCCCACGGAGACTCGAACTCCGGTTGCAGGGATGAGAACCCTGTGTCCTGGGCCACTAGACGATGGGGCCGAAACAAGGTGCATATTCTGCACAAATGAGACATTAAAATCAAGGCTTAAGCCCAAAAATCAGCACAGATATTTCCTTACTGACAATTCCGTGCTGTGAGATTATGCATATGAACTATTTCCGTTTCGAATTTTTTTTGAGCATCCTGCTTGAATGCAAACCGAATTGAATTGCAATGGGTTCGGATTTTAATTTTGTCAGCGGCAACAACTATCGAACTTTTCAGCCAAAGATTTTTTTTGAAAGTCATCGTAAAGAGTTCATGCCCATTGTAATGAAGATTTGTATTAGAGCATATTAAACTTGACTTTGCGCTTGTTGCTGTTTGCGGCGTTGGCTGGCTGCGTCAGGCTGCATCGGAAACCATATAAGGTTGCCTGCTTCGCCTTCCTTGCCAGCCTCGTCCTCAACGACGCAACAAGGTGCAATTCCAAATTTAACATGCTCTAGAAAATCGTTAATATACCCCCTTCACAGCCAATTCAAAGGCCTGAAGCTTTAAACGTGGCGTAGCTATCGAGCGGTCATGCCCGCTGTGCCAGTGCGACCGAGCCGTCAAGTTTTGTAATGACATGGCAGCAGAATCGTCCGCAACGGGAGCAGTGTCCCACGGTATATTTTCTGCCCGCTGCAAACTTGCGAATGCCATATTTTTCCCACGGCTCACGCATGCCGCACCTTAAGCAACGTATCTCCCATGCCGGCGTCTGCCGTTCCAATGAAGCCAACGTCTCGTCATCGGATTTAACGCTCTTAATGTCCATATTGTAATTATAGCACTTAATCTGACAGGATTGTCATTTTTCCAGCTGGTATTGCATGAATTTTTAAAAATCCATCCACAAAACTTTTTAGTTGCCTGCAACCGGGTTCTTTTGCGGCTTAGTCTGCATCAGAAAAAGGTAGAATATCACCAAAAAAGTCTGTCGCCGCTTTTATTCCTTATCAGCCCGCAAAATTGCTCGATTTCGGCGACGCCCATGTTTTTGGTATAGGTTCTATAAAAAAACTGACTTGACGGCCAATATTGACCATCAAGTCAGTTCTGACAATGCCTCTGCCGAAATCCAAAAAACAACCAGACCACAACCTCTGCCGCAAAAGCAACAGGTTACAAAGGCATATCTCTTGTTTTTAGGGTGGTTAAAAACCGCACTGCCGTAGGCAGGCCGGCAAAATTACATCTGTTTCTTACGATACTGCACGTAAAAAATGATGATGCCGATAAGCACAATAATACCAAGTATCTGCCACCAGCCTATAATGCCATCCGAACCAAAAATGTCGCCGAGAATTCCTGCGTTCAACATGGATATCTCCTCATAAAAAACATTTAAACAAATACTTTAAGCGACACATCCGCCGCGCTAAAACTCCGCCATAACAAACTAGCGGCAACTGGACTCGAACCAGTGACCTAGGGCTTATGAATCCCTCGCTCTAACCAACTGAGCTATGCCGCCAAGCCGTTCATAGTTTGCAAAGAATCGCCCCAAAATGCAAGTCTTTTTCATAGACCAATTTCCAGATTTTTTAAAGGCTGTTTTTTGCGGTGAAATCTGGGTCTTTTTGTGTCGATTTCACGCAACCTTCAGCGGGGGCTGGGACGGCTATACTTTTTACACACCCAAAACAATGGCCTGTCACACATCACACACTCGCCGCCAGCCCCCGCTCTGTAAGAAATGGCCGGGCACTCAATAAAGCCCGAAATTTAACTTGCCTTGCGAACTGACGCTCCACAGACGCAAAATCAAGTCAGACTTCCATTGTTAACATATAAGGGGTGACAGCTTGTGTGTCATATCTTAAAGATTTTTTACACGTCATATTCTGGTTCTATTGCAGCAAATGTTGTATAAATCAAAAATCAGGCTACGTAATTTCTTACTACATCGTCAAAATTTTTGAAAATTTATCGTAAATTCCGGCTTGCACAAACAGCTCATTACGTCAAGTTTTTATCGTATGAAAGTAAAAATTGCCTACGCGTTAGTTTTTCCTTGACTCATTGCCCCAAAAGGGTTTAATTATCCCCTTACATTTGCAATTCGCACCGTTAGCTCAGTTGGTAGAGCAGCTGACTCTTAATCAGCGGGTCCCAGGTTCGAGTCCTGGACGGTGCAGTAATCACTGTTAAAACATCAGAAATTCATAACTACAGTACAGTGCTTTTCTGTCTTGGGGAGGATTCAAAAGCCATGTTTTCGTCGTAGCAAAGCTGAAAGATTGTAACCGTTCACAGTTTACGCTATGTGTTGAGTAATATCAGGAGAAATGACAGACTGTTTATCAATACTTTTAAGATTTACTATAATTAACCCATCTTTACGCATTTAATCCTCCTGCACCGAAAGCGACTATGGCAGTAGTCATCAGCAGTGCTGCGATTAATCGCTGCCAAAAAACCTTTTTTGACATATGTGATTCAATATGCTGATGCCCCATGCCAGCTATCAGTACACCAAGAAAAATTGAAATCACTCCACGCATCGACTGCAATATATTGCCGTAAACTGCACCAACGATTGAAAATGTCGCAAACATAAAAACCATGGCTACCAGCCATGCCAGAGAAAAACCGATTGCGGAACTTTTGATATCGGACCATCTTGCTTCTTTTACAAAAAACATGAAAAAGAAACATAAAATACCGCACAGAATATATATTGCGCATATGCTGAAAAATACTGCTCCCCAACGGCTTGACATTTGATTTTCTAGGTTTTCTACTAATATCGTGATATTTATGTCCGACAATGAATAAAACAGGCAGGCGCCAAGTACGCCAATTATGGCTCGGCGACTTATTCCGCCTCCACTAAAGTTCAATATAAACGTACCTGCCAGACATAGTAATACTCCAAGCCAATGTAGATAATTCAATGGTATACCCATCATCCACCAAGTCAGGAACGCAAGCATGACTACTTTTAATGCCAAAAGCGGCGAAATTTTTGATGCTTCGGCTGAATGCAGGGCAAAGAATATTAGCAGTTGGCCGGCAAGAGAAAAAAATACGCACAATATTACAGACTGTATCCAGTTCCAGTTCCAGTCAATATGTGTAGGCCAACAGAACGGCAGTGCAATCAACCCCGCTATTCCCATAAGAATTTGGCTTGAAATCAACAGACGTATATTTGAGTTCTGATACTCCGATGAAAATTTGCGTGCAAAAAGGTATGATACCGACTGCAACAAAGCCGACAATAAACCTACGATTATTCCATAAATTATCATTTTTCACACTTACTTGTCAATTAAGGCAATAAAAATCTCTTTAACAAAACGCAAAATATCTGGACACTTTTAAATATATGGCCTGTGAATGACGCCATTCGCAATCGGTTATCTGGAATTAATCAACGCCTTATAATCAGGGTTCACTTCAGACGGCAGAGAATATGTTTCGAAACATTTGTTAAAGCACTCTTCTATGCCTTCGATGTATACCAATGTGTTATTATCCTTGCAGATGGTTTTCACCATACTTTGAGGCATAACGTGAATCGGCATCTTTTGAACCTGGTTAATGCAGATTAAATGCGGCAGTGCCGTATAAACATCGCATGGTATAACCTTGCTGCCGCGTGCCGCATCAACGCACTCCCATAATTTGTGCATTTCATCATCATAAGGATTCCCATAATTCTTTTTTTCTCCTTCAGACGTAATACCAATAAGCATGGAATCATCTGGATTGAATGAAACATCGCCTTTCTCAAATTCCAATTTCATAATCGTACCTACAGTACTTTGACAAGCGTGCGTTGTAAGAAAGAAAATCTCTACACCAGCATCGGTCATCATCCGCATTGTCGCAGTGTCATAGTTTTCGCATGGTTTGGCGCGATAAAGTTCAGCTTCCATCTTTTCCGGTTCGGCACTTTTATTTATTGCTGTTCCAGCCATGAAAAACAAGTTATGAAGATAATGAGCCGTTGCATTATTGGCCGGACTGTCCAGAATCCATAAACCATTATCAGTTTTAATACGGCCAGCCCAGTTATTGCGTTTGTAATAGGATTCCCATCGCGGCCAACATGTGCAGGTTTTGAATCGTTTCGGTTTGCCGTAGTGGCCGGCCAGTATATCCTCTTTCAATTCAATATTGGCTGGTGAAAACGACCATTGATAACCGATGGCCACAAACCGTTTGGCCTTTTTTGCCGCATCAGCCATGGCTAATGCGTCTTCGACCAATGCAGCTACCGGCTTTTCGCACAATACATTCGAGCCGGCTTGCAGAGCCGTTATAGTCTGGGATTTGTGATAATGTATGGGCGAAGATATTACCGCAAGTTCGGCGGAATGATTTTTGTAAAATTCCTCAAGGCTGTCATAAACCGGAATATTACGCTGCCGTATAACGTCAATATGTTTGGATGCTGCTGCAAAGGGATCTACACAGCCGGCCAGCCGTGCGTTGTGTGTATCGGCATCGTTCAAAAGAGCATTTAAATAGCCTTCTCCATAACCGCCTATGCCGGCTAAAACTACATTAATCATCATATCGTTTCCTTTTGTAAAGACTTGAGAACCGCCGCGTCACGCAGAATGAACAAGGGGGACTATCTCCTGAACGCCAAGTTGCCGGAATGTAATGGAAACCAAGCCTGTTTTTATCATATCTAAAAACCTTTCGTGCCGATTAGAAAGCTACTTTAGGTTTAAAAAACTTCCAAAGTGTTAACTATTATGAATGTAGGAACTATATAAAAATTATTCCGATGCTTTTGATGAAGATGTTGCCACGGCAGATATAGTGGCCGGCTCTGGCGGGACGTAACTCTTGAATCCGCCGAAACCGATAAAACCGCGATAAAGAGAAATTCCTACAAGAAAGGCCAGACAATCCAGTCCAAAGGCAATTCCAAATGTATATTCGTAATGATGACCTGTACAATCCAAAAAACTCCCGATTGCAG
>CAZIAZ010000037.1:0-29236 GCA_964536835.1 uncultured Planctomycetaceae bacterium
CACGTCCGTTTCCGTGGTCGTCGAGCGCAAGGGGGAAAACAGGACTTTTTCGCTCACGTGGCATCCTCCGGTGTTATCAGTTATGTGCGTGAAATCAGCGTACGATTCTCAGTTTTATATCGCCGGCCTGGCGGCGTTTCTGGCGTTGGCCTTCCGGCGAAAATTTGGGGCTGAAAAGGTACATGGTGTGCTTTTGTACCAATATGCCCAGTGCGGCGAGTATTACGGCGATGATGATGCCGGTAAAGAGCATCGGCAGCTGTTCGCCGGTGATGGCATATGGATGTACCGGCCGGCCAGCCCATATCGCCATGACGGCTAACGAAAAAGCCGCCGCGCCTGCGATACCTGTTATGTAAACCACGAGTTTTTTTGCGTTGGCATATGCGTAAGCCAGCATGATTAACGCGGCGATTATCCCCAGAATTATGCCGCCTGTCGACGCCGGCAGGCCAAATACGCCGCAAACGGCTACGTAAACCGCGCCAGCCGCGCCCACTGCGAACAGCAGACGATAAAAATTCCACGCCAGTATCGCCAGCAGTACGCCGCAAACCCCTGACGCCACGAATATGTCAAGGCCGGAGGCGTCGGCTTTTTTGAACGTTATTATTGCAGCGCCCAACCACAGCCCGACAAGCAGGCCGTCAATCAGCAGATTGATTCTGAATAGGATGTAGCCGAAAAAACAATGGCATAACGACAATAACAGCACAAGCGACGCAGTTATCGTCGTAGTTGCTAATATCATCCCGTCGATATTTGAATTATAGATGCTCATGGTCATTATCTATTATAGAGCGTTTTTGGGGAAAATTCATTTTAGCCTGCTGCAAACTTTGTCGGCTCACGTGTCCGTCTGTATCGTAAAACCTTTTGTTGACGCTTAAAAAATTTTATGAACCACTCTAATAGGGCAGAAAGTATCGCCGTTGAGTGAAAAAAGTCAAGAATGTATTTTTTATCAGCCGCGTTATCTGTCTGTAAAAACCCGTTTTCCGTAACGGTTTGCAGAACCTGTCCCCGAAACCCTGGCTGCCTGCAATCAGCTTTTTTGCAGTCTGGCGGCGTCAGAAAAACGGCAGAATATTTTTTTAAAAAACTGTGTTAAAAAGCTGAAATTGACGGCGGTTGATTTTTTTGTGGAAATAACGATGTACCGTATTATATTTGTGTTGTTTCAATCGACGATATTATTGTATTTGTGAACTGTTTTAAAATTAAGATAAGGAACAAAATAAATGGACGAAAAAAAATATGTAATAACCGCAAAATCGCAAGCTCCGGCGATGGGTGAGAAATGGGATGGGGCGTATTGGAAAGATGTCAAAGCCGTCAAGGTGGACAATTTCCATGTCCGTAGTACCAGCCATCGACCTGTGATTCTGTGCAAAGCAACCCATTCCGGCGACCAGATACACATTTTTTTCAAAGTAGACGACAACTATGTTCGTAGCGTCAACACCCGGATGCAGGATCCTGTAAGCCGTGACAGTTCCGTGGAATTTTTCGTGATGCCGCCGAATCCGACCGGCGCATATTTCAATTTCGAGATAAATGCCGGCGGTACGCTTTATCTGAGTTACGTCGAAGACCCCAGCCGTAAGCCGCTTGGGCCTCTGGCGAAGTTTACGTTGGTCGACGAAAAATGGCTGCCGGAGTTGCACATCAAACATTCCATGCCGACCGTCGTCGAACCTGAAATCCAGCAGCCGACTACCTGGACCATACAGTTTTCCGCTCCGGTAGCGTTATTTGAGGAATATATGGATAAAAAACTCGGCCGGCTTGGCGGTCAGACGTGGCGGGCGAATTTTTATAAATGCGGCGACAAAACGTCACATCCTCATTGGGCGTCGTGGACTGAAATCGGCAGTGAATTGAATTTTCATCTGCCTGAAAGATTCGGCACGATAATCTTTGAATGACCAGGAGCGTCTGGCAAAGTGCCGCTGTATTCGGCCCCTTGCCGCGCTGCCGCGTTAAATTTTGTTGGAAGATATAGCGGCCAGCGCGTTAAATTTTGTCAAATAGTTTTTTATGGAAACTTGTAAGAACGCCCTCGTGCGGATATCATGCCGCATATGAAGTATGCAATTATAATTCCGGACGGGGCGGCAGATTTGCCCCTGGACGATCTTGGCGGCAGAACGCCGTTTGAAGCTGCCAAAATTCCGACAATCGATTCGATAGTGGCCATGGGCCGGCTCGGCACGGTCAGGAACGTGCCCGACGGCTATCCCGCCGGCAGCGACGTCGCCATCATGTCCCTTCTGGGCTACGACCCGACCGAATATTATTCTGGCAGAGCTCCTCTGGAAGCCGCCGCCATGGGCATAAAAGTTACCGACGACGAATGGATATTCCGCTGTAACCTGGTGACGATTATCGACGACATAATGGAAGATTATTCCGCCGGCCATATTTCAACGGAAGAGGCGTCGGCTATCATCGCCGCTTTGCAGAGTACGCTCAACGACACCAGCGTTCACCTGTATCCCGGCGTGGCGTACCGTCATATCATGACCGTTTCCGGCGATATGGACGTTACTACCACTCCGCCGCACGATATTCTCGGCCAGGGTATCGCCAGGCATCTGCCGCGCGGCGAAGGTTCGGAAGTGCTTCTTGCGCTTATGGACAGGGCGAGGTATATTTTGGCGGATTGCGATATCAACGCCGTTCGTAAAGATTTGGGCGAGAATCCGGCTACCGACATATGGCTGTGGGGCCAGGGCAAAATGCCGAAGCTCGACCCGTTTTTCCAGAAATACGGCGTTCACGGCGCAGCCATTTCAGCGGTTGATCTTGTACGCGGCATAGCGCGGCTGATGGATTGGGACGTGCTTACCGTCGAAGGCGCAACAGGTTACGTGGACACGAATTACGAGGGCAAAGGCCGCATGGCCGTACAGGCTCTCGACCATTACGACATGGTTTGTGTGCATGTTGAAGGTACGGATGAAGCCGGCCATAACGCCGATTTCAAAGGCAAAATCCACGCCCTTGAGCAGATAGACAAATATATAGTAGCCCCTGTTCTTGAACGTCTGAAAAAAGAGGGCGACGACTGGCGGATTCTGATTCTGCCCGACCATCCTACGCCGTGTGATGTTCGCACGCATACCCGTGAGGCTGTGCCGTTTGTCATCGCCGGCCGCGGCATAGAGAGCGGCCCGGCTGAGCGGAAATTCACCGAGGCTCAGGCTGCCCAGTCTGATTTGCATGTGGAAAAAGGCTGCAACCTCATGGAGTATTTTCTCACTGTGTACTGATTTTCCGTATTAGAGCGAAGTTGCAGCCAGCAGAAATGACGCATCTCAAATTTAAAATGCTCTAAGCGGGAATATGCGATGTTTGTGCATTAATCCTTGACTTTTCGGGATTTTGCGAATATTTTTATCTTGGTTTTCTGTGAAATTGTGGATAGCAGGAGAGCAATTATGTCTTTGAAGTTTTGGGTGAGATTGTCGGCAGTATGCGGACTTGTTGCATTATTGGCTGTTATGCCCGTGATGGCGGCTGCTCCTCAGCCTGACCCGGCGAACGACGGCTGGGAGTTCGACATCCAGTACGGTATGCCGCAGAGCATACTGCTGACGCTGCCAGGCGACGCAAAGCCGCAGCTTTACTGGTATATCACATATACCGTCACAAACCAGACCGGCGAAGATCGCTATTTTACGCCTGAAATATGTCTTTACACCAACACCGGCCAGGAAATAAAAGCCGACGAAGGCATAAATCCGGCTGTATTCAGCCAGATTAAAAAAACTCTCGGCAATGACCTTCTGCTGGACAAATCACGGATGTCGGGCAAGCTGCTGCAAGGCGAAGATAACGCCAAGGAAGGTTTGGCCATTTTTAAGGATTTCGACCCGCAGGCTGGCAGTTTTGACATATTTATCGGCGGCTTGTGCAGCAATTCGCAAAAAGTCAAGCTGCCCGTGCCCGTCAAAGTGCAGAAAGTCAATGCCGACGGCAAACTCGTGGAAGTAGATACGGAAGAAATAACCCTCTACAAAACTCTGCGGCTGGAATACCTGGTCGGCGGTTCTGCCGCCAGCCGGACGAACGCCAGAGTGGAATTTCTCGGCAAAGAATGGGTGATGCGCTGATTTGTGATTTTTGTCGCAAAACGGGAATCACTATTCTTGGGTTAAAATTGAAATAGACTGTTGACAAACAGCATGAAAAGTGTATTATTACCGCTCCTACGCCGCTTTTGCACAAGAATAAGATGAATTCCGCACGGCGGCTTGAATGATGATAAGTAGTCAGATGCAAGGAGTTTAGCAATGGCACATAAAAAAGGACAAGGTTCGACCCATAACGGGCGCGACAGCAATGCGCAATACCGCGGCATCAAGTGCTTCGGCGGTGAAGATGTAACAGCCGGCACGATTATAGTGCGGCAGTGCGGCACGCCTTTCCACGCAGGCCGTAATGTCGGCACAGGCAAGGATTATACGCTCTTTGCGATGACCAGCGGCAAGGTTCAGTTCCGTGGCCGCTATGTAGATGTGATATGACAACCGCAATATGATTTTTTACGGGATGGCGGTATTTTTCCGCCATCTTTTTTTTTATCTGGATAATATCATGGGATATTTGTGAACCGGATTAGAGCGGTTCTTAAAAATTTTATATTTGGTGTAATGCTGAGCATGGCGAAGTGTCTGAACTACTACGGTGAAAGTGGCAAGATTCGAGAAACAAGATTCAAAAAATATGAGTAAGTTCCAATTTTCAAGTATCGTATAACTGACGGTTATCATAAAAAACTTGGAATTTGTTTTTTGACGTTACTTGTAAGTTGTTTTCCTGTTTCTTGAAAATTATTGTTTTTTCGGTTGTTGCCGGAAGCGGTTTTAGGTAGCGCTAAAATTATGATACATAATGAACATACGGTATCGCGTGCCAT
Source organism: uncultured Planctomycetaceae bacterium (assembly GCA_964536835.1). Taxonomy (GTDB): domain Bacteria; phylum Planctomycetota; class Phycisphaerae; order SM23-33; family SM23-33; genus DAONFI01. The sequence goes on from CAZIAZ010000037.1 coordinate 4,925, forward strand.
ATTTGTCGACGAAGTGGACGTGGAGGTTCGAGCCGGCGACGGCGGCAATGGCTGCATGTCGTTTCGTCGCGAGAAATTTGTGCCCAAAGGTGGGCCTAACGGCGGCGACGGCGGTAACGGCGGCAGTGTGATATTCCGAGCCGACGAATCGCTAAATACGCTTCATCACCTTGTCGGTCATCATCTTTACAAGGCTCGGCGGGGCGCACATGGCCTGGGCAAGAATTGCCACGGTAAAAGCGGCGATAATCTTTATATCGACGTGCCGCCCGGCACGCTTGTCTATGACGCCGAGCACGATTTTCTGCTTTTCGATTTGACGTACAATACTCAGGAAGTGGTTATCGCCAAGGGCGGCAGAGGCGGCAGGGGCAATGCGCGGTTCGCGACGCCTGAGAACCAGGCGCCTCGCGAATTTGAGATGGGTACTCCTGGCGAGCATCGCAAGTTGCGTCTGGAGTTGAAATTGATGGCTGACGTCGGCCTTGTAGGTTTGCCGAACGCCGGCAAAAGTACGCTGCTCAGCCGTCTGAGCTCCGCGCGGCCGAAAATCGGTGCATATCCGTTTACGACACTAAAACCATCGCTTGGTTTGGTGGAGTTGGCGGGTTTTCGCAGATTCGTGATGGCTGACATTCCCGGCCTTATAGAAGGCGCGCATGAAGGCGCCGGCCTGGGTGACGAATTTTTACGACATATAGAACGGACAGCCATTATTCTGCACATGGTCGACCTTTATCCGGTTGACGAAACCGACCCTGTTGAAGATTTTTTTATCATCAATCGCGAGCTGGCTGCGTATTCCCGCAAACTTGCCGAAAAACCTCAAATTGTCGTAGTCAACAAGATGGATCTTGCACCGGAGAATGATGACAGGCTTGCCGTATTCAGCCGCGCAGTCGGCCAGGAAGTGTTGGCCATTTCCGCCGTTACCGGCCAGGGCCTTGACGCGCTCTGCGAAAAAATATGGAACAAACTTCATCCTGAACCAGGAGAATGACCTATGGCCACCGACGATACAGATAATGAAAAAATTCCGTCAATCCTTGCGTGCGATTGCGGCAATAGCTCTATAAAATTTGCTCACGTCAAGGGCGAGAGCGTTTGTGAGGTTCGTAAATTGCGGCTGGGCGAGCTCGCCGCCGGCCTCGGAGCGGAGCTGCTGACAATTTGGGAACAGATGCCCAAACCCAAACGTGTCGTGGCGTGCAGCGTGAATCCAATCGCCCTCAAAGCCATCGAAGCCGCCGCTGCGGAATCGCTGAATGAAAAAATCCTTGTCGTCGGCCGTGATTTGGAACTGCCGCTCGATACGGCTGTCGAAGAGCCGGCTAAACTCGGCCCCGACCGCGTCTGTGCCGCGTCGGCTGCATTTGACCGCATAGGGATGGCTTGCGTGGTTGTGGATTGCGGCTCGGCGATAACTGTGGACTGCGTTGACGATGCGGGCGTGTTTCGCGGCGGAGCGATTCTGCCAGGCCTGGCCATGTCAGCCAAGGCGCTTACTGACGGCACGGCGATGCTGCCGCACGTTGAGCTGGAAAATCCGACATGGGTTTTCGGCTGCAATACTTCGCAGGCGATAGTTGGCGGCGTGGTCTGCGGAGCACGCGGCGCGGTGAGATATTTTATCGAGGCATATGCCACACAGCTCGGCAGTTGGCCGGTTGTGATAGCTACCGGCGGCGACGCTGAACTGGTTTTCGGCGATACGACGTCCGGCGAACTCGTACAAGCCGTCGTGCCGGACCTTACTATTCGCGGCGTGGCGATGGCGTATTATCGAAGTCTGCTCAAATGAGCACAATTTCGCCAACCAGTGCGTGCATGCTGACGCCGGCCGGCCTGGGCGGAATAGCCGTAATCCGCCTGCGCGGCGGAATGGCACGTAAAATGGCTGACGAAGTTTTTTCAAATGCAGCCGGCGTTGCACCAGGGGAACTGCGATTCGGCAAAATAATCTCAGCCGGCAAGGTCGTGGATGAGGCAATACTTGCCTGCGTAAACGACGATGAATTCGAAATCAACATTCATGGCGGCTCAGCGGTGGGGCGGCTGGCGCTTGAGACGCTGGCCGGTTGCGGATGCCGCATATCGCAGCATGATGATGCGGCAGTTGAAGTCAGGCCGGCAATTTTCTCCAGGCATCCATCTTTTGACAATTCGGCTATCGGTGCCGAAATGCTGGCAATTCTGCCGCGTATTTGCGGCGAATTTGCATTGGGAGTGATAACTTCGCAGTGGTCAGCCGGCTTGAGTGAATTGTTGTCAGGCGAGTTTTCCGCCGCTGAATTGAGGGCTGCGGCTGAGCGGTTTGATATTGTCAGGCGGCTGACGGATTGGCCGGAGGTCGTAATCGCCGGCTGTCCTAACGCCGGCAAAAGTACGCTGGCTAATACGTTAGTTGGACGGAATGTGAGCATTGTTCACCCGATGGCCGGCACGACGCGGGATTGGGTAAGAGAGCGAGCGATGATTTTGGGCAGACCTGTCTGGCTGACCGATACGGCAGGGCTGTGGGATGCGGCAGGATTGCACGATGTCGACTCGCAGGCTGTCAGCCGTGCATGGCAGCAGATTCGACAGGCGGACCTTGTGCTGCTCGCCGGCTGCGGCGGAGCTGATATCGAACTGCCGGCTGAAATACCGTCTGCCCGTGTTCTGAAGATTTTTACAAAAGCCGACGAATTCACCCCCACACGCGACGATATATTATCCGTCAGTGCCTTGACCGGCCAGGGCATTGTTGAACTCGAAAAGCAGATTCTCAACAGACTTGGTCTGGATAAAATTTTTCCCGGCCAGCCGGCGGCATTTACCGAACGTCAAAAAAAATTGCTCCTGAAATCAGCCGCCGCACTCGACGCCGGCCAACCATCGCTTTGCAGACAAATTATAACTGAAATCATGCGACAGACTTGCTGCGACTGATTCGCCGATATTGACGGATGCCGTTATTATTCCGGCTGCCAGAGAATTTCCTCAAGCGGACGTTTTGGAACGTGGTGTGTGGCACTGTCGTCGCGATAATATTTTATCTGGCCGTCCTGAGCCGTTTCCAGCGTTACGGATTCCACCGGCTTGCCGAGCGCGATTATTAAAACTATCTCCAGATAATCTGGTATTCTCAAAACTTCCCTTAATTTGTTGCGATTGATGCTGCCCAAAATACAGCCGCCAAAACCTTTTTCGACCGCCCCAAGCAAAATGCTCTGACAGGCAATGCCGGCGTCCCAGTCGCATTTTTGGGAAATTGTCGTATCGCCTAACAATACGATATACCCCGCAGGACGTTCGCCGTCGTCCGGCCCGTCCCAATCCTTGAGATAGCCGGCCCAGAACATTGTAGGAAAAATTTTCTCATTGGTGGCTGGGTCGCATGATATGAAATACTTCAGCGGCTGAAGGTTGGCGGCGCTGGCGGAGTTGCGTGCCAAATCCACAAGCTCTACAAGCGTTTGATGCGAAATGGCCGAGTTCTGGGCAAAACGTCTGTAACTGCGATTCTTTTTGACAAGTTCAGCTATCATGTGGATTCTCCTTGGATTTCAAAAACAAATCTACCGGAAAAATCGAAAATTAAAAATCAAAAATCAAAACAAAATACAAAAACCGTTGTAAAGAAAAACTTTTATCATACGAAAGCCATATTTGTAATGGTTTTTTTGATATTTTTTAAGGTATAGACCTGACAAAAAGACTGGCCCGGAGAAAAAATTTCTGTTTGGCCTAAAAAAGCCTTGCCAGATTTGATATAGGTGTTATACTGACTTATGCTTAATTAGGAAGTCCCCGCTCAGGGACTCACCACTTGGCTCGATTCATTGAAGTGTTGACAAGACATGCGTAGCGTTTGCGCATGGTGGATGTGCACATGGTGTACAGACATATTTTTGCAGTAGCTCAACTGCAGAAAGGCTATTTAAATGACAGCTGGAGGAGGCGTCATGAACAGAAAGGCCCAGCCGGTTCAGGCTGGGTGGGACTGCGAAGAGCAGAAGCTCGTGGGCGGTTCGCCTGCGTTCAAACAGCTTCTTGCCGTCGTGGACTCGGTCGCATGCAACAACTGTATAGTGTTGCTGGAAGGCGAGTCCGGCACGGGTAAGGAGTTGATAGCGCAGCGAATCCACGAAAAATCAGCTCGTGCGAAACATCCCTTTATTCCCGTCAACTGTCCCGCGGTGAGCGAAACCCTTTTTGAAAGCCAGTTTTATGGCCATGTGAAAGGTTCGTTTACCGGTGCAGCCAGTGACACGTTGGGTATGGTTCGCGCGGCGGACGGCGGTACGCTTTTCCTTGATGAAATTGGCGAATTGCCAATTCATCTACAGCCAAAATTGCTCAGGCTGTTGCAGGAAAAGGAAGTCACGCCGGTTGGTGATACGAAAACCTACAAGGTTGACGTGCGATTTGTGGCGGCTACCAACCGTTCGCTCGCAAAAGCGGTTGCGGACGGCCGATTCCGCCGCGATCTGTATCACCGGCTGAACGTGGTTCGCGTACATGTCCCGCCGTTGCGGCAGCGGCCGGAAGATGTCGAAGCATTGCTTGATTTCTTCCTCGAACGCTTTGCCGCCGAGTACGGCCAATCCGTCAGGTACATCGCTCCGGAAATCCGCGAGACGTTGCGTACTTACGGTTGGCCGGGCAATGTCCGCGAGCTGAGTTGCTGGGTTGAACGGCTGTATGCAGCCAATCTTCCGCCAGTACCGCCGACGAATGAGATGTGGGACGACCAGTACGTTTATGCGGCCGTTCCGGCTCAGCCGGCATTTGCGGAAGCACAACCGGCATTCTCTTTCGCTGCTTCACCGGCAACGGTTTCGGCGGCAGCTCCTGCGGCGACGAACGCTTCATTGGAACAGGCGGAAACGGAAACCATTCGTTCCGTACTTGCACAATGTGACGGAAATCGTTCGCGGGCGGCTGATATGCTGAACATCCACAGGACTACGCTCATCCGCAAGATAAAACAGTACGGCTTATAAAAAGTAGGTCGATACTGAAAGTTGCGGATGGTGGATGCAGACCTGAAGGGCGTCTGGCTGTTAAAAGTCAGGCATGCATGGAGAGTCTGTACAGATTTGAAAATAACTCTAAAATAAAAACCGTACCAGATACTAAGGGTACGGTTTTTTTGTGTCTTTATATTGTACAGGGATATATCCGGCGGAACGGTGAATCATGGGGCAGGTGTTGCGGGAGTATTTGGCGCGGATTTCGTATGCTCCATAAACCACGAGTACAACTGCGGCCGTGAATATACCAGTCCCCATATATTATGGCCGATGTTGGGATATATCAGCAGCTTGGCATCGCCGCCGGCTTGCGTGAGAGACATGGCCATCTGCTGTGCCTGCCAGACGGGCACGTTCCGGTCGTTTTTGCCATGAAAAATCATGGTTGGAATGTGTTTTATTTCATTAGCCCGATACGGATTGCCTCCGCCGCTTACCGGTGCGATAGCTGCAAATACGTTTGGATATTGCTCCGCAAGACTCCATGTGCCGAAGCCGCCCATACTCAAGCCCGTGAGATAAATACGGTCACGGTCGACTGCATAATCCTTGCATATTTTTTCCAGCAGTGCCATTACCGAGAGACTCACCTCCGCATCCGACCACCATCGGCCGGCTGGGCAGACCGGGCCAATTACGATAAACGGGAACGACGACTCTTTTGCCGCCTGCGTGAACGGCCCGAATTCCTTGAGTTTCTCAGGATTGCAGCCGCGCTCGCCTGAACCGTGCAAAAACAGAATCACTGGAAATTTTTTATCCGGCTTGCCGTAATCTTCCGGCAGAAAAAGCAGATAGTTGCTGTTAAGCTTTAATGATTTGACTTCTGCGAACTTATGTGTCGAGTAGCCTGTTTTGATGTACTGCGAATCGGAGGCTGCCATGGCGTTATGATGCATGGTAATCGCGAAAGCGACGCAGACAATAACCGGCAGAGCAAGCAATAACAGTATCCGTTTTTTCATTCGCGTGTCTCCTTTAAACAACTTATGATTATAAAATAAATTCTTAAGAGCGAATAATCAAAAGAAATTATAGGAAGCTGTTTTTAAATTGTGTTCGTCCGATTCGGCTGGCCTTTGGCGAAATTGCCAAAAAACATTGACTTGAGAGCCGGATAATGATAGGAACTCCATATCGTTTTTGCCTGTGTGCATGCAGGCGGAATTTATACGGCTAATTGCTATTGGAGAAATTTTCATGGATAAGGCGGAACTGGCCCGCAGGGTCAAGGAAGTGGCGTTGCTGGAGGGCGATTTCGTTCTTCGCAGTGGCAAACGCAGCAAATATTATCTGGATAAATATCTGTTTTCCAGCTGTCCCGAAATATTGGCGGAGCTTGGCCGACGATTCTCGGAATACGCAGCCGACGTTGATATGATAGCCGGCCCTGAATTGGGTGCGGTATCATTGGCGGCTGCCACGTCGATGGCCAGCGGCAAGCCTTTTGCAATAGTCCGCAAGGGCAAAAAAGGTTACGGTACGGATAAACTCCTGGAAGGGCCGGATGTCAGGGGCAAACGCATTCTGCTGGTGGAAGATGTGGGGACTACGGCTGGGGCGGCATTGGAGGCGGCTGAGGTTCTCAGGCAGGCAGGCGCGATTATTCAACGGCTGGTTTTCGCCATAAATCGGCAGGAAGGCGCGCAGGAAAATGTGGAAAATGCCGGCTACGAATTCGGGTACATTCTCAGCAAAGACGACCTTGGAATATAAAAACAAACCCTGTTCCTGAATTCCTTAATATTGACGTTTAAATACCTTCTTTGTGATAAGAGGGTATTTTTTTATAATAAATTGGGGTTTTTGCTTTATTTTGATATAATGAATTCTCTAGAATGAACCTCCATGGGAACAGCGCTAAGCTATGGTGTTATGTTATATTAGGAAGCGGTATTTTTAGATGTTACGAGGCGTTTTCAGACCAGTTTTATGTATGGTTGCGATTATCCTTATCATGGCGGGAGTCGCCTTTGGGGAAGGTCTGAGAATAACTACAGATGCCGATAAAAGGTCGCAAATGGGCGGTTCTTGGGGTTTGGGAGGCTTGGGTAGTTCAACCGGCCTGCTTAATCGCTCCCTTCAATACGATTCCGATATGAATCGAACCGGAGTCGGTTCGTATGCTGGTCCGTCGTCTGGCGGACGTTCCTCAAATGTCGGTGGAATGTCGGGTAGACTTTACGTCAGCCCATCATCAAGCTCGTCGGTAAATATAGGCAGAGGTGTATCGTTCGGGTCGAGCAACACGAAATATACCCCCAAAACCATAGGTGACCTCAAGCCGACCGACCAGGGAATTTATAAACCTGGTTCGGATTATAACAACATGATTCGCGGAATGAAGCAGGGCATGGCGTTTAATGTGGGAAAATATGAAATTACGGCGGTAGGAGACATCGGCTGGGACAGGAAGGATACGCTTGAGAGCCAGTTGACCGTCGGCAAGAAATACGGCATCAGGAACGATGCCAGTATTGCCCGTTCGAATGCGTATGTAGAGGCGCTTGCCGGCAGCGGCTACGTAAAAGAATCGACACTTGACGTTAACGCAGATTCGTCGCATATAACCACGCTCGTGCCCAAAAACGGCGGCGAGTTTGCGGAACTGATAAAACGCGGCGAGGATGATTTCAAGAGAGAACTTTACCAGGAATCGCTGAGTCTGTTCAAGCTCGCGCGACGCATATCGCCTCGAAGTCCGGAAGTGCTTCTGAGCCTGTTTCATGCAAGTTTTGCCGCGTCGTCGGGGTTGTCGTACTCTCTGCCGTCATATTATTTGCAATTATCGCTCAAATATTTTCCGGAACTGCCGCTGGTAGACGTCCATCCGAAATATTTTTACGGCCGTGAAGGTGACTTCATGCGGGATCAGGTCAGACTTGAACAATATCTGGAGTCTCAGAATCGCGATTCACAGGCATGGTTTATTCTCGGATATATTGCATGGCGAAACGGCCAAACGGCTGAGGCGTGCAAATATTTACAGAATGCCTACGACCTCAGCCAGGATTCAGAATTGAAAGAAGCGGTCTCCATTATGTGGGATGGCATGAGAGCCAGCGGCAAAGTGAAGGACAAACTTATCATAATAATCCCACAGAAATCCAAAACGCCAGTCAGTCAGCCTTCTGGAAAATAGGGCGACTTTTGGCTGGACAATTCCGTTTTTTTTTGGAAAATATCAGTTTCTTACTTTAATACAGGTCTGCACTTGTAATGTTACGGGCAGACTTTCTTTTATTGGAGACAGACAAAGAATGTTGAAACAGCTTTTGGAAAAGATAAAAAAACGTGAGGTCGTCGTCGGCGTCATGGGACTGGGTTACGTTGGCCTGCCGCTGGTCAGGGAATTCATACGCGGCGGTGCTAATGTTCTGGGCTTTGATTTGGACGAGCGGAAAATCAAATCCCTGATGGCTGGCAAGAGTTATATCGAACATATTCCGTCAGCGACGGTTCAGGAAATGCTGGCCGGCGGCAGGTTCTCTGCCACCAGCAATCCCAAACAGCTCGCCAAGGCTGACTGCATACTCATAGCCGTCCCTACGCCGCTGAACAAGATGCGCGAGCCGGATTTGCAATATGTTGAAGCGACGGCAAATACCATTTCTACGATTATCCGCAAAGGCCAGCTTATCGTTCTGGAATCCACGACATACCCAGGCACGACCCGCGACGTCGTATTGCCGATACTCGCCAGATCCGGCCTTAAGGTCGGCAGGGATTTCTTCCTGGCGTTCAGCCCTGAACGCGAAGATCCTGGCAGAAAAGATTATTCTACCAAAACCATACCAAAGGTAGTTGGCGGTTATGACCGTGATTCGCTGGCTGCAGCCAAGGCGTGTTACCAGATTGCCATCGACAGGGTTGTGCCGGTCAGCAGTTGCGAAGCCGCCGAAGCCGCCAAAATTCTCGAAAATACCTACAGGTGCGTGAATATCGCACTTGTAAACGAACTGAAAGTTCTGTTCGACCGCATGGGTATTGATATATGGGAAGTGATAAACGCGGCCAAGACCAAACCGTTCGGTTTTACCGCGTTTTATCCAGGGCCCGGCCTCGGCGGTCACTGCATACCGATAGACCCGTTCTATCTGTCGTGGAAAGCCCGCGAATATAACATGTCCACGCGATTTATCGAACTGGCCGGCGAGGTCAACTGTGCCATGCCGGAATACGTCGTTCATCGTACGATGGAGGCTCTGAACCTGCGTAAAAAAGCCCTCAACGGCTCGAAGGTCCTGGTTATGGGGTTGGCATACAAGAAAGACGTCGACGACGACAGGGAAAGCCCCTCATATCACCTGATAGAACTTCTGATGGCACGCGGGGCGAAGGTCGATTACAACGACCCGCACTGCCATGAAATTCAGATGACACGCGAGCATGCTGAGTTAGCCGGCATAAAGTCCAAAAAACTTTCGCCCGCCATGATTGCATCATACGATGTCGTCATAATAAGTACCGACCATACCAAGTATGATTACGACATGATTGTGAAAAATGCAAAGCTCGTTATGGATACGCGCAATGCAACTGCTAATGTCAAAGGCAGCCGCAAGAATATCGTCAAGGCGTAAGTAAACAGCGTCCGAACGAAAAGTGCAGAGTTAACGATAAATTTATAAAAAGGCGTCATTTCCCGTTTTTACACGGAATGACGCCTTTTTTTTGACGTTGTTTCAAAAATTAAAACATTTCCCGAAAAATTTTGAAAATATCAGCGAAAGATTTTTCGGCAGAGATATAAAAAAACAGGTATTTCTGCTTTGATTGTCGAGGCTGGCCGCTTTATTTTTCAAATCGTTTCATTGGGCTTTTGGCGTGAGCGGTAAGGCCTTCGCGGGAAGCAAAGTCAAAAATGTCGGCTTTGTCTTCATCGAGTGATTTTTTGTCGTACTCGATGATACTCGACGATTTCAGAAAATCGTTTACGCTCAGTGGGCTGAAGCATTTTGCGCCGCCGCCTGTCGGCAGGACATGGCTTGGGCCGGCGTAATAATCGCCCACCGGCACGGGTGTGTAGTGGCCCAAAAATATTGCGCCGGCATTGCGGATTTTTTTCAGCGTCGCATGGCTGTCCGCCGTAATAATCTGCAGATGTTCCGCGGCAAAGTCATTTGCAAGTTCGCAGGCCGAGTCAATATCGGCTGCCAATATGACGGCTGAGTATTTTTCAAGGCTGGCGGCTATCGCGTCGCTGCGTGAGAGTAGCTTAATCTGGCTGGCGAGTTCGTCGATGACTGTCTTGCAGAGCGGTTCACTCGTGGTTATGAGTATGGCTGAGCCAGGGTCGTGTTCCGCCTGAGCCATCATGTCAGCCGCTATGCATTTTGCGTCGGCCGTTTCATCGGCTAATATGAGCACTTCACTTGGGCCGGCGACGGAATCTATTGCGACCTTGCCGAATAGTTTGCGTTTGGCTTCTGCGACGAAGGCATTGCCGGGGCCGACGATTTTCTGGACCGGTTTTATGGTCTGAGTGCCGAGGGCGAGAGCGGCGATGGCTTGTGCTCCGCCGAGGCGATAAACTTCGGTTATGCCTAGTTCGCCGGCTAATGCAAGTACCATTGGATTGATATCGCCGTCCGTATTCGGCGGCGAAACCATGACGATTTCCTTCACGCCGGCTACCTGCGCCGGCACTGCCGTCATGAGTACCGTCGACGGATAGAGCGCCTTGCCGCCTGGCACATATAAGCCGACGCGTTCAATCGGCGTATAACGAACGCCGAGCGAACGGCCGCCTCGCCGTAACGGCGCAGGGGCGGATATTTTTATATGTTGCTGATATTCACGTATGTTTTTTATCGCCCGCCTCATCAGTGAAAGAAATTCCGGCTGTGCCTGGCGATGGACGGATGCTATCTTATCTCCAGGCACTCTAAGTGCTTGTGACGTGAGCGTGACGCGGTCAAGCTGCTTTTCATATTCAATCAGAGCATCATCGCCGCGAGAAGCAACCCGGGCGATGATGTCCGCAACTATTGTCGGGATGTTTATCGCCGTCGGCCCGCTTGTCAATCCGCCCTGACGAAGCAGATTGATTACGGACCGACATTTTTGTCTGAAATCTTTTTCGCTGTTTTTTATCACCTGGATATTCATGTCGTTCTCCGTCTGCGTACATTTTAAGTATGCCGGCGTTTTTTGCAATCATGATTGACTATTTTGAAAATATTTGTATCATGCTTCTTTCTGCGTCTCTTGCGCATAGAAAATACCGTAATAAACAATACATGTAAGCTGACGGTCTGCGTCTATAAAAAAACAGGAACTTTTACGATAGGTGAAGTATGGAACTGACAAGGTATTTCAGCCCCGAGCAGGTACTCCTGGGCCTTGAAGTGAAAGACAAGTGGGAGTTACTGGACAAAATGGTCGACAGCGTACTGCAGGGTAAAATCTGTAGCCGCCAGGATGCTGACGTGAAAAATGCCATACGCCAGGAAGTCATGAATCGCGAAAAAACCACTCCGACGGGCTTTGGCGGCGGTTTCGCTTTTCCCCACGCCCGTGTCCGCGGATTTAACGGATTTGCTTTTTGCATTGCCGTCCTGAAACAGCCGATTGATTATAACGCAATGGACAACAAGCCTGTGCAGATAGCATGCATGGCAATAACGCCGGAAAATTCTCCTGCGATAGGCTTAAAAGCCATGGGCACTGTAGCTGTACTGCTCGGCGATGAAGCCGTCAGAAACGTTTTCCTTTCTGCCGCCGACCCGCAGAAAGTCTTTGACCTCATAGACTCCAAGGGCCTTCGCCTGGACAGTTCCATAACGGCTGAAACGATTATGCGTGAGCCGTATATGCTGAAAATCCAAAGGCATACGCCGCTTCGCCAGGTCGCACACCAGATGTTCAAGCATAACGTCGATGCATGCTGCGTGCTCGACGACGAAGAACATGTTGTCGGCGAGATTACGTGCAATGCGCTTTTCAAGAAGGGTGTGCCGGATTTCTTTTCACAGTTGGCCAGCGTGGCGTTCATACGCGATTTCGACCCCTTTGAAGCTTATTTTGAGCACGAGGCTCATTCGACGGCTGGCGATGTCATGAGCGAAGATTTTGCGTCTCTGGACGTTAGCGCCACCATGATGGAAATAATTTTCCTGCTTGCGGTGAAAAACTATTCAAAGATTTACGTTACTCGCAACGGCAGACGCGCGGGCATAATTGACCGTATCGCAGTTCTAGAAAAGGTGCTTAACCTTTAAAAAGGTTAAAAGAGGTGTATCATGTTAGCAGCATCCCTGCCTGTATCGCTGATAGTAATATTCCTGGTGGTTTACGGCCTTATCGCGACGGAGAAAATGGATAAGACCATTGCTGCCGGCCTTGGCGCGGCTCTCGTCATCGGCCTGCATTACATACCATATGAAGAGGCACTCGAAAAAGTCGACCTGAACGTCATCTTCCTGCTTATCGGCATGATGATGATAGTCAACATACTTGCAAAGACTGGCATGTTCGAATGGCTGGCGACGCTTATCGCCAAAGCGGTGCGCGGCAATGCGTTGCTGATTTTCATGCTGTTTCTCATAATCACCGCCGTCATTTCTTCGGTATTGGATAACGTCACGACCGTCATACTGATTGCTCCGATTACAATACTTGTCTGCCAGGTGCTCGAACTGCCGGCGATACCGTTTCTGGTATTCGAGGCGCTGTTTTCAAATATCGGCGGTACGGCGACGCTTGTTGGTGACCCGCCGAACGTTATTATCGGTTCGCAGGCTAAATTGAGCTTCAATGAATTCATAATGCACCTTACGCCGGTAATAGTAATTGTGATGATAATTTCCCTTGCGGTAGTGTATCTATGGTTTGGCCGCAAGTTCAAGGTGCGACAGAGCGCTCGCGAACAGATAATGAAAACCAATCCGTCACTGGCGATTATCGACCGCAACAACATGATAAAAGGCCTGTGCATTTTTGCTCTGGTGCTGGCTGGATTTTTCCTCGGCAGAGTGCTTGATATTGAACCGGGTATAGTTGCATTGGCCGGCGGCATGCTTATGGCGCTGGTCTGTCGGGTGGAGATTCATCGCGTGCTGGGCAAAGTCGAGTGGAACACCATAATGTTTTTCGTCGGGCTGTTCATTCTCATCGGCTCGCTTGAAGTGAATCACGTGTTCGAAAAAATGGGACAGGGAATGCTGTGGCTGACGAACGGCAATCTTCTTATGACGGTAATAGTTCTGTTATGGTTCAGTGCGATTGCGTCGGCTATTGTGGACAATATTCCGCTGGTAATTGCCATGATACCACTCATCAAATCCATAATACCCGATTTCGCGCATAATATGGGACTCGATGTCGCTTCGCATCAGGCGCAGATTCTGATATCCGATCCGTTGTACTGGTCGCTTGCTCTTGGGGCGTGTTTGGGCGGCAATGGTACGATGGTTGGTGCGTCGGCTAACGTCGTCATATGTCAGATAGCCAAACGCAACAACTATAACATAACGTTTATGGGTTTCACGAAACTCGGCATGCCCATGATGGTGCTTAGCCTTGTTATATGTACCTGCTATTTGTGGTTGCGTTATTTCGTGTTCAACCACGTGTAAGACGGACTGCGAAATGAGTTTTCATTTTTTGATTTTTTTGCGTACAATATCCGTCTTGCCATGAAAGTATATCTTGAAACGTTGGGTTGTCAGATGAATCGGCTCGATAGTGAGCTGATAGGCGGCATGTTGCGCGCGGAGGGTTATTCCTTTACGGATGACCCGCGGTCAGCTGACGTGCTGTTATATAACACCTGTTCCGTTCGCGACCATGCCGAACAGAAGGTCTATTCCAGGCTCGGTGCCGATGCTCGCAGGAAATCGGCGGGTAAAAAACTGATAGTCGGCGTTCTGGGCTGTATGGCGCAAAAGGATCGTGAAGGGTTGGCCAGGTATCCGGCAGTGGATATTATTTGTGCGCCAGGGCAGATTTACAGGCTGTGCGATATGCTTGCGCAGGCAGCTTCATCGAAAGGCCTTCAGATTGCACTTGACCCAAAGCGCAACGAACCCGTCGACGAGGCTGCCAGGCAAGCCATTGATGAGATGGATATTTTACGCGATATTTCTGTTACGCCCAGCCGCAGCCAGGCGTTTGTTCGCGTTATGCGCGGCTGCGACAATTTTTGCACTTACTGTATTGTGCCGTATACCCGCGGCCCTGAAGCCAGCCGTTCGCCGCACGACGTTTATGAGGAGGTTCGCCGTCTCGTCGATGCCGGCCGAAGTGAAATAACCCTTCTTGGCCAGACGGTCAACAGCTATCATCATTCAGCCGGCGGCGTGACGACGGGTTTTGCCGACTTGTTGTGCATGCTTTCTCCTATCGTCGGGTTGCGGCGTCTGAGGTTTGTGACGAGTCATCCGATGTCGTTTGACGAAAATATCTTGACGGCTATGCGCGACCTGCCCAATGTCTGTCACTATATGCATGTGCCTGCACAGAGCGGTTCTGATGTCATGCTCAAAGCCATGAATCGCGGATATACCTCCGCCGTGTATGACGAACTCATATGTACAGCCCGTTCGATTGTGCCGGATATGGTTTTTGCCGGCGATTTTATCGTCGGTTTTCCTGGCGAGACGGACGAAGACCATGCCGCGTCGGCAGAGCTTATCCGTCGTACCGGTTACAGAAATTCGTTCATTTTCAAATATTCGCCGCGGCCGGGTACGTTGGCGGCTAAAAAGTATGCCGACGATATTTCGGAAGAAACCAAAAAAAATCGCAACAACGAATTGTTGGCTGTTCAGAAAGAAGTTTCACTTGTACACCACGAGGCGTTTGTCGGCAGAACTCTGGAAGTTCTTGTAACCGGGCCAAGCCGCCGCAGTGACCGTCAGGATTCACCCGGAACCGCCCGACGCATGCAGATGATGGGCAGAACGCGCGGCGATCATATTGTAATTTTCGACGGCCCTGAGTCGTCGACCGATACATACCGCGATGTGACCATAACTTCTGCCGGAGAACTCATCCTGTTCGGGGAATTGAATCCTTTGGCTTGACGGCGGCTGTTAATTGCAGGCAGCCAGGGTGTTTGGGGTAGGTTCTAATAAAGTTTCGCATATTTCTTGCAAACAGGCTGCTTTTGTAAATAATAATGAAAATGGTTTTTGACGTTACATTGCGTCAGCCGTACGACAGGTGTGATTTTTGAGTGATATAAACGCAAGGCCTGTCATTTTTTGGGAAAATTGTCATTTATCAGAATGCGAATGCTGTCGAATGAACATTTCCGATGCTGAAAATCTGCAAGACGACTCTGCCGGCAATAATAATGATGCCTGCAGTGGTAAATTCATGCGCGAATTCAAGAATCTCATGACCAGCCGCCGGATAATGCCGCTGTGGGTGCTGGCTGCGGAATCTTATGCGATTTTTTTCATATTCCGGCTGTTGCTTTTCCTGTTTTCACTCGTCGCCATGAAAAAAGTCTCCGTTCGCGAGATAGTGCATTGTTTCTGGGTGGGGCTTGGCTTTGACAGTATGGTAGTCGGCTATATTGTTCTTCCGCTGGCGGTACTCCTTACGATATCGAGAGCCTGGATTTTTGAACGCAACTGGTTTCATCGTCTAATTACATGTTACCTTACATTGATGACGATTTATCTGCTGTTTATTGAGACCGTTGGTTTTTTCTATTTTCTGCATTACGGCCAACGTATCAACTGGATAGCGCCGTATTACCTTCTCAGCCCGCATGAGGTTTTCGGATATATTTTCAGGGTTTATCCCTGGGCGTATTTGTCTTTTATCATGTTTCCGGTGCTGTTCTATTTTCTCTATACATTTTTTCGCAATCTTTTCTGGGGCAAGTCGGTGCCTGTTCTGCCCGGCTGGCGACGGCCGGCGTTGGTGGCGGCGGTGCTTCTGCTGTGCATAATTGCCTGCCGCGGCGGTTTCGGCAACAGACCCTTGAATATGGCGACGGTTTACAAGGATACGCATAATCAGCTGCTTGCGGAATTAGCCAAAAATCACTCTTATACGCTTTTTTACGGAACGAAAAATCTCATAGACGACCGGAATTCCGATGAAAAGGAAATGTTCGGCCTCATGTCGCACCGATACGCCGCTCCTGTTGCCGTCCGGATGCTGTATCAGGCGGATGACCAGCCGCTGCACGATACGGCTAATCCCTTGTGGCGAAGGACGGATACCGGCAGAAAACGGCTTGACTGCAATGTCGTGGTCATAGTCATGGAGAGCATGGCTGGCGAACTTATCGGCGCATTGCAATATCCGAACGCGAAAAGCTGCTCGCCGAACCTGGACAGACTCTGTCGCGAAGGACTGTTTTTAAGCCGTCTGTATGCTGTTGGCGCACGTACGTCGCGCGGCATGGTTGGGACGTTATGCGGCTATCCCGACCTCGGCTGGAAGACTGTACTTATGCGGCCTAATGCGATAGGGCATTTCCTGACTCTGCCGACGTTTTTTAAAAAACGCGGCTATGAAACGGCGTTCGTTTATGGCGGCCAGATGTCGTTCGACAATATGGGGCCGTTCTTCGGTGCTGGCGGCGTTGGAAAAATGATAGGCCAGGAACAGATTACAGCTACGCAGCCGGGCAGCAGTTGGGGTTGGCCGGACGAATTTATTTTCAACAAGGCACTGACTACTTTTGACGATATGGCGAAAAGGGATAAGAGATTTTTCGGCATAATTCTGACCGTATCCAACCATCCGCCGTTTGACGTGCCTGACGGCAGAGTCAAAATGCTTCCGCTCGACGACGATGCCAACCGCATAAAGAACGCCACGCGATATGCCGACTGGGCTCTGGGCCGTTTTTTTGACGAGGCATCCCGCAAGCCGTGGTTTCGCGATACCATCTTCGTGCTTGTCGCCGACACCGGCAGGGAAGTGGCGTTCGACAAGACGAAAATAATCGATGCCGTGAGTTTCCGTGTTCCATGTCTTTTCTATTCACCTGCTAACATCAAGCCGCAGGTCCTCGATACCATCGCCAGTCAGACCGACATTGCCCCCACACTGCTTTCGATGCTTGGGGGCAGTTTCGAGCACTGTTTTCTGGGCCGTAATATTCTGGAAGTGCCGAAAAACGACGGCTTTGCGCTGTTGCGGGAGGATGACCGGATGGGCTTCATCTACGGCGACAGCCTGGTGATTCAGCCGCCGCGAAGTCGGCCGATATTATACAATTTGGACAAATTCGCCGTCAGTGAAAAATACGACCCTGCCGGCGTTGAAACGCTGGGGGTTCTGACCCGTATGCACGCCATTTACGGCATGGCCAAGTACTTGTATGACAAGGGCATATACAATGACCCGAAGTTGACTGCGAATAAACGTGGAAATTCAAATGAAAAGCGAAAGGAACATTGATGTCGAAAGTTGATATTGCATCATATATACGCGATGTTCGTGATTTTCCCAAGCCCGGGATAGTTTTCAAGGACATAACACCGCTGTTGTGCAGCCATGCTGCTTTGGATGAAACCGTGTCTCTTCTTCTTTCGCCGTTTGCGAATGAGAAAATCGACCTGGTTTGCGGGATTGAATCCCGCGGGTTCATTTTCGGTTCGCTGATTGCGAACCGTCTTGGGGTAGGTTTTGTGCCGATACGCAAAGCCGGCAAACTTCCCGCTGAAACGCTTGAAGAATCATATGAGCTTGAATATGGCCGTGCGACGATAGAAATACATACCGACGCTGTAAAACCCGGCCAGCGTGTACTGATGGTCGACGACCTTCTTGCGACCGGCGGAACGATGGCTGCCGCGTGTCGGCTGGTTGAGCGGCTGGGCGGCGAAGTGGTGGGCTGTCCGTTCGTGATAGAGTTGACGTTCATTCCAGGTCGCAAGGCGCTGGCAAAATACCGTGTTCACTCTTTGCTAAAAGTTACGGGTGAATGACGGAGAGATTTTTATCAAATGATTTCCAGAATTCATTCTGCCATTCTGCAGGGCATTGATGCGTCGGCGTGCGAAATAGAGGCTGATGTGTCCAAGGGCGGCGTAGGCGAAATAAAACTTGTCGGACTTGCGGACGCATCGGTACGTGAGTCGACCAGCCGCATACAGGCTGCCATGCGAAACAGCGGATATCGCTGGCCCGGCCCCAAAGTGACGATAAATCTGGCGCCAGCCGATGTACACAAGGATTCGGCAGCCTTTGACCTGCCCATAGCCGTCGCATGCATGCTTGCCGGCGGAATTTTCCAGAGTGACCTGGCGGATGAATATCTGGTTATGGGCGAGCTTGCGCTGGACGGCAGACTTCGTGCGGTACGTGGGGCGTTGGCTGTTGCCATGCTGGCTCAGAGTCTGGGAAAGCGTGGCGTGATTCTGCCGGCTGATAACGCGCGGGAAGCTGCGGTCGTCGCAGGTGTTGACGTCATACCTGTAAAATATCTTTCGGACGCGGTGGGCTTTCTTGGCGGGGTTCTGCCGCTTGATGCCGCCTGTGAGGATATTGAAAAAATCTTTAATGTCGATTCGGCCTATGACATGGATTTTGCCGATGTACGCGGCCAGGAGTCAGCCAAACGCGCGTTGACGGTGGCTGCCGCCGGGCATCACAACATTCTCCTGATAGGCCCGCCAGGCAGCGGCAAAACTATGTTGGCAAAACGCATTCCCACCATACTTCCGCCGCTTACGGTGGAAGAATCGCTTGAAACCACGCGCGTATATTCAGCCCGCGGCCTTCTTTCCGCCGGCCAAAGCCTGATGACCCGTCGGCCGGTTCGCACGCCGCATCATTCGAGTTCGTCGGCTGCTCTTGTCGGCGGCGGTGCGATTCCGCAGCCTGGCGAAGTGTCGCTGGCGCACCACGGCGTTCTGTTCCTCGACGAATTTCCTGAATTCGCCAGAACCACGCTTGAAATGATTCGTCAGCCGCTCGAGGACGGCTGCGTTACGATACCGCGCGTCCACAGTACGATAAAATTTCCTGCACAGATTATGCTCGTGGCTGCGATGAACCCGTGTCCATGCGGTTATTATACCGATCCCAAGCGGCCGTGCATGTGTTCGCCGAGCCAGGTCGAGCGATATCTTTCCCGCGTAAGCGGCCCGCTTATCGACCGTATTGACATTCACGTCGAAGTGCCGCCGGTGGATTGGAAGGAACTTCGCGCGTCAAACGGCGGCATGACCAGCGAGGAAATGCGCAAAGCCGTCTGCGAGGCACGTCAAATACAGCGCAAACGCTTTTCAAAAGCGAAAAACGCCCCCTCAACCACCACCAATGCGACGATGAATTCAAAACAGCTGCGCGAATATTGCAAGCTGAACGGTGAATGCGAGATGCTGCTGCGGCAGGCGATGACCGAACTGGGCCTCAGTGCCAGGGCGCATGACAAGGTTTTGAGAATCGCGCGCACTATCGCTGATATCGAGAAATCTGACGACATAGCGCCTCATCACATCGCCGAAGCTATCCAGTATCGGCGGCTGGACAGAAAATTATAAACCTCTTTTCTGCCCGGATACGATATTTGGCTTTAAATTCAGATACGATATGTGTAGAATTAATCATGGGATGTTTTATTTTGAATTTGAATGAATGTATGAGCAGTATGTTCATAAATTCGGTGGGAGATATTCTTATGAATAAATTGCTGTTATTTTGGATGGTTATGATTATAGGTTTCGGGGCCGGCTTTGCAAGGGCAGACTCAAATTCCAACACGGATGAATCGTCGTGGCGCAGTTCCGATCTGGGCGTATCCAGCTTCGGCGAACAGTGGTCAGGCCCGGCTATGCCGAAGGAACAGCTTGAGGGCAAAGTCGTGTGGGTGACAATTCTGAAGTCGTCGTCCTCCGACGTAAAGACGTTGAAAGATATGGCCCAGCTTGACAGATTGTACCGGCGGAAGGGCGCAGTCATCATAGCCATTCACTATATCATGACGACCAAAAGCAAGGCTCTTGACAACGTGAGCCGTGCCGATGCGCGTTTCCCTGTTTACGAGAATGCCCGTGTTACCTATAAAGGCCGTGACAGAAAAGGCGTCACGAATACACGAAACGCATACCGTCTGCCGTATGCCATACTTTATGGCGCCGATGGAATGATTGCATGGGAAGGCCCGTGTATGCCTGCACAATCGCAGATGGCGGCGATACTGCAAAGAGAATTGAAAAAAATGCCTAAAAAGGCTAGCCTGCAGGATGATAATACCGATGACGAATCATCATCCATAGATGAATTGTTCGATGACCTTGATACTTCCAGAATCGCCGATATTGAATCGCTGGTGAAGAAACACAGAATGGGACAGGCAATTGCAAAATGTGAGACATCGAAAGATGCCGATAACGACAGAACTTCTCAGGCGAAAGAATTGCTCGGCAGGCTGAAGGCTTACGCCTCGCAGCAGATGGCTGCGGCTAAGGAACAGAGAAAAATTCTGCCGTCGAAAATGGTTTCAATGCTGACGGAAATCAGGCGGGATTTTTCCGGAACTGAATATGCCGAAGAAGCATCGGAATTGCTCGATAAGTGCAGGAAAGATAAGGAATTTCAGTCAGACCTTGATGCCGAAAGATCTTACCAGTCGGTATTGAAATATTCCGAAAGCATTCCTGTTCCTGAACAGGGCGAAAATTACGGTGAGTGGCAGAAAAAAAACCGTCGCCGGCTGGATGCTCTAAAAAGAAAAGTCGATGCTTTTAAAGATAAAAATTCACAGAGTATGTTCTGTAAAAAGCTTGACGACTTATTGAAGGATTATGAGGAAAAAAAGGTTAGCGACGTCGAAACCAATAATGCGAAAGTAAAGCCGGTAGTGGAAAAAGTTGACAATGTCGAGGATAGTGTCAAAGATACGACTACCAGTGCGGCGGAGGAACTTCTGAAGGAAATGAAGTTGGATTCAGAAGATTCGGGAAATAAAACCAAAGAATAGGGCGGCTCTCAGGAATTTTTAATATGTCCTTCGTAATTCTACGGTTTTTAAACCGTAGATGAAAGTATCCGCCGTGAGGCGGACAGGCGAAAGCCTGATGAATATGATGCTACGGGTTTTAACCCGTAGAGATTCACTTTTTGGCTTACGGCTGATTGCGATATTTGTCCAGCAGTGCCGGTACCTGTTCAGGTGTGACTTGGCCGTGCACTTCTTCGTCTATCATCACTACCGGCGCCAAGCCGCATGTGCCGAGACATCTGGCGGCGTTTAGGGAGAACATGCCGTCGCCCGACGTTTCGCCGAATTCGATTCCAAGTTCTTCGCGGAATTTATCTGCGATAGCCTGCCCGCCTTTGACGTAACATGCCGTACCGAGACAGACGTTGATTGTATGCTTGCCTTTGGGGACTGTACGGAAAAAATGGTAGAACGTCGCCACGCCGCTGACTGTTGACGAGGGCACCTGCAATAATTGTGCGACGGCGTCCAGGGTTTTGGGCGAGAGGTATCCGAAAACTTCCTGTACTTTGTGAAGTACCTTGATTAGCTGGCTTTCTGAGTGAGGTTCTTTCCTGCACTGTTCGATGAGGGTGACAATTTCCGGTGTAAGCGCGGCTTGGGAGTCAGCCTGTACCTGTTGACGATTGTCGGTTTTGCTGTCGGCGCATTGGTTCATTTTATACCCCGCGGCAACTTTGCCGAATAGTGAGTATGAAGGAGTTCGTGGGCCATTTTGCCGCCGATGTCTCCGAGATAGTTTTTATACAGTTCGATTATAGCCGGATTTTCATGGCTTTTGCGGAGCGTTTTTCGTTCGTCGATGCTGTAAAGAGCCTGTGCCCTGAGACGCATAAGTTCGGCGTCGCGTACTTTTGAACGGTGAGCCGGATATGGCTGGCCGCCGCCGCCGATACAGCCGCCCGGGCACGCCATTATCTCTATGACGTGAAACTGCTTTTCGCCGCTGATTACTTTGTCGAGCAGCGTTTTTGCGTTGACCAGGCCGTTTGCGACGCCGATATTGATTTTTCTGCCGGCGATGTCTAGGGTGGCCTGCCGCAGGCCTTCAACGGCGCGGACATCGTAAAATTCGAGTTTCTCGCACGGTTTGCCGGTCAACTTTTCATATGCCGTGCGTAGTGTGGCTTCCATGACGCCGCCGGTACAGCCGAAGATATCGCCTGCTCCGGTTGCAATACCCAGCGGAGCGTCGAATTCCATATTCGGCAGTTTTTTCTTCGCATCCATATCCGCCGGCGACCAGTATTCGATTCCGAAACTTTTTATCATCCATATGAGTTCGCGCGTAGTAAGGACGGCGTCGGTGTACGGCTGGCCGTTTTTCATCATGTGTTCAGGCCGGGCCGCTTCATATTTTTTGGCGACGCAGGGCATTATGCCGACGACGTAAATTTTTTCCGGACTGATGCCAGCTTTTTCCGCATAGTAGGTTTTTATCAGCACCGACATCATGGACATCGGCGAGCGACACGAAGATGCGTGCGGGATAAGTTCAGGGTAGAATTTTTCGAGGTAATTCACCCAGCCTGGCGAACAGCTCGTGAGCAGCGGCAGAGGGCCGTGGCCGTTAAGCCGGTTGATGAATTCGTTGGATTCCTCGACAATCGTCAAATCCGCGCCGAAGTCGGTGTCGAAGACCGCGTTGAAACCAAGCTGCCGCAGCGATGAAACCATCAATTCCGTACATGGCGTGCCAGGTTTCAGTCCGAAACCCTCGCCTATGGCGGCTCGTATAGACGGGGCGGTTTGTGCGACGACGAACAGGTCGGGGTTGGCGATGGCGTCCCATACCTGTTGCGTATGACGTTTTTCCAGAAAGGCAGCCGTCGGACAGACGTTGATGCATTGGCCGCATTGTATGCAGACTGATTCATCCATGGCTTGAAGGTGTGCGGGGCTGACGTATGTTGTGAATCCGCGGCCCTGCTGCGAGAGGTTGCAGACGCCCTGTACTTCGGCGCACACGCGGACGCAGCGGCCGCAAAGTATGCACTTGTTGGGATTGCGAATGACGGACCTGCCGGATTCGTCAGCCGGCAGATCTTTGCGTCGCCCCTCGAAAAGCCGCTCCCTAACGCCTGTGCTGTACGCAAGATTCTGAAGTTCGCAATTTCCGTCCCGCTCGCATGTCTGGCAGTCTTTGGAGTGATTGTCCAGCAGCAGTTCCACGATATCCCGCCTGGCTTGCCGGACGGCTGGCGAGTTCGTTTCAATCACCATGCCGTCGGTTATCTTCACGCTGCATGAGGCCATGAAAAAGCCCATGCCCTTTACGTCGACGATGCAGACTCTGCATGAGCCGGCCAGGCTGAGTTCAGGATGAAAGCACAATCGTGGTATGTGTATGCCTATGCGGTCGGCGGCTTCCATGATGGTCAGGCCCTCTTCAAAGGCTGCCGTTCTGCCGTCGATTGTAATCGTGACCGTTTTCTTTTCTTCACTCATGTTTTGCACCCGTGTTTTTCAGGTTCTGGCGATTGCGTTGAATTTGCATGCCCGGTAACAGCGGCCGCACTTGATGCAGCGGGACTGGTCTATGACGTGCGGCTTTTTGACCTGGCCGCTTATGCACGCGACCGGACAGCCGCGTGCACACGCACCGCAGCCGACGCAGGCTACCGGAATGATTTCGTAATGTACCAGCGCGGTACATTTGTGCGACGGGCAGCGTTTTTCAACGACGTGCGCTTCCCACTCGTCGCGGAAATATTTCAGCGTGCTGAGAACAGGATTCGCTCCTGCTCGGCCAAGGCCGCAGAGCGACGCACGTTTCATCAGCATCGCGAGCCGTTCCAGTTTTATCAAATCGTCCGGCTCGCCGTGGCCGGCGATTATGCGGTCGAGTATTTCGAGCATACGAGTCGAGCCTTCGCGGCAGGGGGTGCATTTACCGCATGATTCGTCCTGTATGAACGCCAGGAAAAAGCGGCTGATGTCCACCATGCAGTCCGTGTCGTCCATGACAATCATGCCGCCTGAACCCATTATCGACCCCAGTTGCATGAGGCTGTCGAAGTCGACGACCGTATCGAGATATTTTTGCGGTATGCAGCCGCCGGCTGGGCCGCCGGTCTGGATGGCTTTGAGTTCATGTTTGCCGGCTACGCCGCCGCCGATATCATATACGATTTCCCGCAGCGTAGTACCCATCGGCACTTCGACGAGGCCGGTGTGTTTTACCTTGCCGGCTAACGCAAAAACTTTCGTGCCGCCGGATTTTTCCGTACCTATGCGGCTGAACCATCGTGCGCCGTACAGGATGATTACGGGTATGTTGGCGTATGTTTCCACGTTGTTGATAATCGTGGGTTTGCCCCAGAGGCCGTGGTCGGAAGGATATGGCGGCCGTATTCGCGGCTGGCCACGCTG